>JAXMCO010000008.1:0-277893 GCA_046349335.1 Reyranellaceae bacterium | reverse complement strand
CGATGACATGGCAGTTCAGTCGCACCATGCCGCACTCGAACACCGCGAACAGGCCGACCGGGCCGGCCCCCACGATCACCACATCGGTCTGGTGCGACTGTCCGCTGCTCATCGTCACAAAGTGGCCGGGCGCTACCGCAAAATAAAGGCCCCCGGCCGCTGGGACCGGGGGCAATTTGGTAGCTGGGGGCGGACTTGAACCGCCGACCCCGGCATTATGAGTGCCGTGCTCTAACCAGCTGAGCTACCCAGCCATGGGTGGGCGCTTTTAGTCGCCCCATCGCAAAGGTGTCAAGGAAGCGCCCAACAGCGGCGCCAGTCGCTATTTCGCCTGCATCGTGCGCACGTCCCACAGCCGCACCAGGTAGCCGTCCGGGTCGGACAATTCAGCGCCGTATCCCCAATAGGTCTTCCGAGGTCCGTGGGCGAATTGGACGCCGCGTGCCGTCCATTCCTCGAACGTGACATCGACATTCTCGACCTGGAACCACAAGGCTAATCCATTCGACGCCGCCTGCGGACTCTCCGTCAGGAAAATGGCGAAGCCCTCCTTGTCCCGGAGGGCAACGGAGCGGCGGTCAGGCACCTCGAACTCGACCGCGAGGCCAAGCGTGCCGGTGTACCAGGCGCGCGAGCGCGCGAGACCGATCACCGGCAAGTTGAGATGGTCGAGCTTCATCATCCGAAGCGCCCTATGAAGCCGCCGCCCAGCAGGCGGCTGCCGTGCTCGGCGTCATAGGCCACACAAGCCTGCCCCGGCGAGACGCCGACCTCCGGCTCGGCAAAGCGGACGACAGCGCCGCCCTCCGCCGGCTCGATGGTCGCAGGACGCAATGCCTGGCTCGAGCGCACGCGGACCTGGATCGGCAGGACGCCCTTCAGCGTCGGGCCGAGCCAGTTGAGATCGTAGAGGGCGATGTCGCGACGGCCGAGTGCGGAGCGAGGCCCGACCACGACGCGACGCGTCTCGGGCTCGAGCCGGACGACGTAGAGCGGTTCGTTGTCGGTGCCGGCACGCTCGCCGAGCGCCAGACCACGGCGTTGGCCGACGGTGAAATGCACGATACCGTCGTGTCGACCGACGACCCTGCCGTCGCGATCGACGATCTCCCCCGGTTCCACCGCTTCCGGTCGCAGTTTCTGCACCACGGCGGCATAGTCGCCGTTGGGCACGAAGCAGATGTCCTGACTGTCGGGCTTGTCGGCGACCGCGAGGTCGAAGCGCTGCGCCAGCGCACGGGTCTCGGTCTTCGGCAGGTCGCCTAAAGGAAAGCGCAGGAACTCCAATTGCTCGCGCGTGGTGCCGAACAGGAAGTAGCTCTGGTCGCGAGACGGATCGGCGCCACGATGAAGCTCTGCGCCGTCGGCACCCTGGACACGGCGGACATAGTGGCCGGTCACCAGCGCTTCGGCACCGAGCTCGCGCGCAGTCCGCAGCAGATCGCGGAACTTCACCGTTCGATTGCAGGCGATGCAAGGCACCGGCGTTTCGCCGCGGGCGTAGGAATCGGCGAAAGCGTCCACCACGTCGGTGCGGAAGCGGCTCTCGTAGTCCAGCACATAGTGCGGGATGGAAAGGCGTTCGGCGACCTGACGCGCGTCGGCAATGTCCTGGCCGGCGCAGCACGCGCCGGTCTTTCCCACTGCGACGCCATGGTCATAGAGCTGCAAGGTGATCCCGACCACGTCGTAGCCTTGCTCCTTCAGCAGCGCTGCCGTCACCGACGAATCGACGCCGCCCGACATCGCGACGACGACGCGCGTGTCGGCGGGTGACTTGTCGATGCCGAGGGAATTCTTGGCCATGGCTGGGCCTATATAGGTCCGACCGGCCGCTCGCGCATCCCGCCCGCTCCATTCCTCCCCCGTCGTCGGGGGAGGTGGCCCAGAGGGCCGGAGGGGGAAAGCCGCGGTCAAGGTTCATCCGATTCCGACGTCGGAATCATATTTATCTCGGCTGCGACCTTCCCCCTCCGCCCCCTGGCGAGGGCACCCGATAACGGGGGAGGCGAGCTAATCCCGCCGGTAGCCGGTATCGCGGACAGCCTTGGCAACGCCGTTGCGGTCGTAAACGATGGCCACACGGTCACCCAACTGGATGTCGCCGTCGTCGACCTGAGCGATTGTCACGCGCTGGCCGTCGTCGCGCTGGATGGTGACCTCGATGCCGCGGCGGGTCGAGTTCTGGTCGATGGCGGTGCCGGCGATCGCGCCGCCCACCGCCCCCAGCAACCCGCCGACCACGGCGCCACCTACCGAATTGGTGGTGGCGGCACCGATCGCCGCACCGCCGGCCATGCCGACGCCGCCGCCGATCAATGTGCCATCGCTCACGCCGGTGTTGCCGCTGCGCACGGGCACTTCGCGAATCCTGATGACGCGGCCCGTCTCGCCGCGATAGCCGCCCTGGGCCTGCGTATTGACGACACCCGGTTGAACGGCGCCGCTGCTGCCGTTACAGGCGCCCAGTCCCGCCGCCAACGCCAGCGGGATCAACAAAGTCAAAAGCCATCTACCCGACATGGGGTATCTCTTTCTCAAGTAGTAAGATTCGGGTCGAACGTCAGTCCGGTCGCGGCGAAGGGTCCCGGACCGCTTGGGCCACGCCCTGGCGATTCTGGATGATCTGCACCCGATCACCCAGTTGGACATCGCCGTCGTCCTGTTGCGCAATCGTGATCCGCTGCCCATCGTCGCGCTGGACCACCACCTCGATGCCGCGCCCGGGGCCGCGTTGGCCATCGGCGATAGTCCCGGCGATGGCTCCGCCAATCGCGCCCAGCAGGGCTCCCACCAGCACACCGCCCGGGCTGTTGCTCGTGATGGCACCGATGGTCGCACCACTGCCGGCACCCAGCAGGCCGCCCCACACGGCGCCGTTACCACCGCCACCGCTCCCGGCACCCTGGAGGGCAATCTCACGGATCGACACCACCCGCCCCGTGTCGCCCGCTCCCGGGGACGCATAGACGCTGCCTTGGGCCGGGGGTTGACTGGCATTGGGGCCGCTGCCGCCCGGGTACGGCCCGGCCGCCGGATAGGCTCCGGAGGGGCCGCTCGACGTATTGACGATGCCGGGCTGCACGGCATTGGAGGCGCACGCCCCAAGGCCAAGCGCCAACATCAATGGCAGCAGCAACAGACGGAACCAGTCGCTCCTCATGACACCCTCCCAGGCATCACATTGTACGACAGGATTCTTGCTCAAATTACGGCATCCCGCTAGTCGCGCTCCTCGATCCACGCCGACTGGATGGCTTCGAGTATCTTCTCGTTCGACCGATTCGGATCGTCCGCGAAGTCGGGCAGCTCCATGATCCAGCGATGCAAGTCGGTGAAGCGCAGGTTGACATTGTCGGCTTCGGGATGGCGCTCCTCCAGCTCGATGGCGATGTCCCGGACATCCGTCCAGCGCAACTTACGGGCCACCGCCCCTCCTCCCTACTTGTCGACCATCATGTTGCGGGTCGCCGCCGGCAGACGCACCACCAGGCCGTCGAGCGCCTCTGACATGCGGATCTGGCAGCCCAGGCGCGAGGTGTGGGTGAGGCCGAATGCAAGGTCGAGCATGTCCTCCTCGTCCTCGCTAGCGGGCGCCAGCCGATCGAACCATGCCTTTTCGACGACGACATGACAGGTCGAGCAGGCGAGCGAGCCCTCGCAGGCGCCCTCTATGTCGACGTGGTTGCGGTGGGCAATCTCGAGCACGCTGAGGCCGATCGGTGCGTCGACCTCCTTGCGCGATCCGTCCTTGAGGATGAACGTCATCTTCGGCATTCAGCAAGACCTCGTCATTCGCCCACTCGGTTCTCGAGCTCGTTCACCGACAAGCCCGACAGCGCGTCGCGTATGCCCCGATCCATGCGGCGCTCCGCAAAGGGCTTGGTCAGCGTTTCGAGCGCCTCGGCAGCGGCATTGATCGCCTCTCGATCATTGCCCGGAAGAGCCGCTTCCAGGCGCGCGCGGCCCGCATCGAGACCGCCGCGCTCGTCGGCCGACAGCAGATCGCCGTCTTTCGCGAGTGCCGCCTCGAGCGCCAGCATGTTGCGCCGCGCTTCGACCCTCGCCTCGGCAAGCAGGCGCTGGGTCACGTCGGCCTCGGCATTCTCCAGGCTGTCGTAGAGCATGTCGGCCATGTCGTCGTGGCTGAGACCATAGGATGGCTTCACCTCGACGCGCTGGGCGACGCCCGTCGTCCGCTCCTCGGCCGACACGGTGAGGAGCCCGTCGGCATCGACCGCGAAGGTCACGCGGATGCGCGCTGCCCCCGCGGTCATCGGCGGAATCCCGAGCAGCTCGAAACGCGCCAGGCTCCGGCAATCGGCGACCATCTCACGTTCGCCCTGCACGACGTGGATCGCCATCGCCGTCTGACCGTCCTGGTAGGTCGTGAATTCCTGCGCGAGCTGGACCGGGATCGGCGTATTGCGCGGCACGACCTTCTCGACGATGCCGCCCATCGTCTCCAGCCCGAGCGACAAGGGTGTCACGTCGAGCAGCAGCGTATCGCCGCCGCCGGTCAAGGCTTCGGCCTGCAGGGCGGCACCCAGCGCCACCACCTCGTCGGGATCGATGTCGTCGAGCGGCGGCTTGCCGATCATCCCGGCGACGGCCGCGCGGACTCGCGGCACGCGCGTCGAGCCGCCGACCAGAACCACCCCCTCGACCTCGCCGGCGGTCATCCCTGCATCGGCCAGCACATGCCGGGCAATGTCGACCGTGCGCGCGACATGGGCCTCGATCATGCCCTCGAAAGCGGGACGATCCAGCGTATGGAACGACGGCACGCCGCCGATCTCGAGCCGGCCGGAGGCCTGGTCGCGATCGGAAAGCTGTTCCTTCATCTGCCGCGCCAACGCCAGCGCCGCCTTGACGGCTGCCTCGTCGATCCGATCGTCCAGGCCGTCGGTGCGGCGCTCGCTCAACAGGCGTTCGGCGACGGCGCGGTCGAAATCGTCGCCGCCCAGCGCCGTGTCGCCACCCGTCGCCAGCACCTGGAACACGCCCTTTTCGAGCCGCAACAGGGAGAAATCGAAGGTGCCGCCGCCCAGATCGTAGACTGCGTAGAGGCCCTCCGATCCCTTGTCCAAGCCGTAGGCCAAGGCCGCCGCCGTCGGCTCGTTGACCAGCCGCAGCACCTCGAGCCCGGCAACGCGCGCGGCATCACGAGTAGCGGTACGCGCCGCATCGTCGAAATAGGCCGGCACGGTGATGACGGCGCGCTCGACCGGCTTGTCGAGGGCAGCTTCGGCGCGGCTGCGCAGCGCCTTGAGAATCTCAGCCGAGATTTCGACCGGCGACCGTGCCTTGCCGCCGATCTGCAGCTTCACCATGTCCGTCCGCCCGCCACCCGGCGCGATCTCGTAAGGCAAGACACCGGCTACGGCATGGAGATCGGCAGCGCCGCGGCCCATCAGCCGCTTGATCGAGGCCACGACGTTCTTGGGCTCCCGGGTCGCCAGCAGGCGCGCATCGTCACCCACCAGCACGCCGCCTGAAGCCGGATAGGCCACGACCGAAGGCACCAACGAGCAGCCCTGCTCGTCGTGCAGCGCCGCCGGCCTTCCGTCGCGCGCGATCGCCACCACGGAATTGGTCGTGCCGAGATCGATGCCGACGGCCAGAGTGCCCTCGCCGGCATGCGGCAGGGGAGTCTCGCCGGGCTCGTAGATCTCAAGCAGTGTCATGGCCTCGGCCGTTCAAGGTTCATGCGTCGTGCACGCGCTTCCTCGGCGAATTTGTCGAGATAGCGCAGGCGAAGGAGCGTCTTTCTGATGGCGGGCTTGTCGTCCTGCAACAACAAACTCGCGAGCGCCGCGAGGGCCGAGGCGACGTCCTCGCGGGCTCGCCCGGCCAGCGCGTCAACCTCGTCCGCCGAGTCGGCTTCGTGCAGCGCCTCGCGCGCCTCCATCGCCTCCATGAGCAGGTCGGCGTCGTCGATGGTTTTACCATCGCCCGGCAGCTCGACGCCCTTCACGGCCGCCAGATAGACCGCACGATCGACCGGATTCTTGAGCGTGCGGTAGGCGTCGTTCAGGGCTGCTGCTTCGAGCGAGGCTCGCGCCCGCTCGTCGGCAGGCCGACCGACGAAGCGATCGGGATGCCACTGCCGCTGGCGTGCGAAATAGGCCCGGTCGAGCTGCGAGGGCTCCAAGTCGAGCGCCGCCGGCAGTCCCAGCCGCGCAAAGTGATCCATGACGAAGCTACGCCGACAATATGATCAGACGTGGAAGGATTCGCCGCAGCCGCAGCGGCCCTTCTCGTTCGGGTTCTTGAAAACGAAGCCCGACTTCAACTTCTCCTCGGCGTAGTCCATCTCGGTGCCGATCAGGAACAGCGACGCCTTCGGGTCGATCAGGAGCTTGATGCCGCCCGCCTCGACCACTTCGTCCATCGGCTGCGGGCTATCGGCGAACTCGAGCGTATAGGACAAGCCCGAGCAGCCCTTGCTGCGCACCCCGATACGGATGCCGGCCGTCGGCTTGCCGCGGCCATCGATCAGCGCCTTGACGCGCTCCGCCGCCGCAGGCGTCACGGTCATCACCTGAGGTCGCGGCCGACGCGGGCGCGCCGCCGCAGGCTTTGGCGTCTCGACAGTCGTGCTCATCAACCCTACTCCGCCGCTTCGTCCTTCTTGGCGGCCTTGGCGCGATAGTCGGCAATCGCCGCCTTGATCGCGTCCTCGGCCAGCACCGAGCAATGAATCTTCACCGGCGGCAGTGCCAAATGACGCGCGATGTCGGTGTTCTTGATCGACTCGGCCTCGTCGATGGTCTTGCCCTTCACCCATTCGGTAACGAGCGAAGACGATGCGATCGCCGAGCCGCAACCGAAGGTCTTGAACTTGGCGTCCTCGATCAGGCCGTCGGCACCGACCTTGATCTGCAGCTTCATGACGTCGCCACACGCCGGCGCGCCGACCAGGCCGGTGCCGACATCCTCGGAGTTCTTGTCGAGCGACCCGATGTTGCGTGGATTCTCGTAGTGATCGATCAGCTTGTCGCTGTAGGCCATGACATACTCCTCGAACTTCCGTTGGGCCTCAGTGGGCGGCCCACTCGATTGACTTGATGTCGATACCTTCCTGGGCCATTTCCCAGAGCGGGCTCATCGCTCGCAACTTCTCGACGTGGCGCACCAACTCCTCGATCGCCGTGTCGACCTCGTGCTCGGTCGTGAATCGCCCGAGGCCAATGCGCAGAGAGGTATGCGCCAGCTCCTCCTCGACGCCGAGCGCGCGCAGCACGTAGCTCGGTTCGAGCGAGGCCGACGTACAGGCCGAGCCGGAGGATACAGCCAGGTTCTTGATGCCCATCATCAGCGACTCGCCCTCGACGTAGGCGAAGCTGATGTTGAGGTTGCCCGGGATGCGATGCTCGAGGTCGCCGTTGACGAAGATCTCCGGCAGGCGGGCCTGAAGACCTTTCAGCAGACGCGCCTGCAGCCTGGTCAGCCGCTTGGACTCGACCTCCATCTCCTTCATGGCGATCTCCGCGGCCTCGCCCAGGCCGACGCACAGCGGCGCCGGCAGCGTGCCCGAGCGGAAGCCACGCTCCTGCCCCCCACCGACGATCAACGGCACCAGACGAACCCTGGGCTTGCGTCGAACATAGAGCGCACCGATGCCCTTCGGGCCGTAGATCTTGTGGCCCGAGATGCTCATCAGGTCGATGTTCATCGCCTCGACGTCGAGCGCGATCTTGCCGGCAGCCTGCGCCGCATCGGTGTGGAAGAAGGTCTTCTTCTCGCGGCAGATCTTGCCGATCTCGGCCAGCGGCTGAATGACGCCGATCTCGTTGTTCACCGCCATGACCGACACGACCACGGTCTTGTCGGTAATTGCGGCACGCAGGGCGTCGAGATCGATCAAGCCATTCTTCTGCACTGGCAGATAGGTCACCTCGAAGCCCTGTTGCTCGAGATGGCGGCAGGTATCGAGGACACACTTGTGCTCGGTCACGGTGGTGACGACGTGATTCTTGCGGTCCTTGTAGAACTCGGCGACGCCGCGGATAGCGAGGTTATTCGACTCCGTCGCACCAGAGGTGAAGATCACTTCCTTCTCGTCCGCGCCGATCAGCTTCGCGACCTGGGCACGCGCCTTCTCCACGCCCTCTTCGGACTCCCAGCCATAGGCATGGCTGCGCGAGTGCGGATTGCCGAACTTGTGGGTGAAGTACGGCATCATCGCTTCGAGGACGCGCGGATCCAACGGCGTGGTCGCCTGATAGTCGAGATAGATCGGCTGGTCGTTGCGCCGGATCTGGCTAAGGACGCTCATGCATGCTCCATGGATTTCCTAGGCTGCCCGGGCATCGTCAGTATCCGACTTACCCACTCGGATATATAGATCGCGCCAAGCAGCGATCAAGCGATCAATGTCGCTTGCCTCGGTGTTCCAACCCAAGCTGACCCGGATTGCGCTGGCCGCGTCGGCCGCCCCGACGCCCATGGCATCGAGCACGGCCGAACGCTGGACCTTGCCGGAAGAGCATGCAGCGCCAGCGCTGACACAGACACCGGCCAGGTCGAGCGCCATCACTTGCGTCTCGGCCTTCACGCCCGGCATGGAAACGCAGCTCGTGTTGTCGAGGCGCGGCGCGCCTGCGCCAAACACGCGGGCGTCCGGCGCAAATCGCAACAAGGTCGCTTCCAGCCGGTCGCGTAACGGCGCCACAGCCAGCACGGACTGCGCGGATTCGGCGGCCGCGCCGAAGCCTGCAATACCGGCCACATTCTCCGTGCCGGCGCGCCGATTGGCTTCCTGGCCGCCGCCAAGTCGATCCGATGCCAACGGAGCCCCGCCGCAAACGATCAGCGCGCCAACCCCGGTCGGACCGCCGAGCTTGTGTGCCGACAAACTGAGATAGTCGACGCCGAGGCCATGGATGTCGAACGCGAGCTTGCCGGCGGCCTGGACGGCGTCGCAATGAACCAGAGCATGGGATGCACGCGCCAGCCTGACCACCTCGCCGATCGGCTGGACGACGCCGGTCTCATTGTTGGCCAGCATCACCGAGACCAGCGCCGGCTCGGCCTTGCGCGCGAGCATTTGCTCGAGAGCCGCAAGATCGATCACGCCCTCGCGGTCGACGGGGATGATCTCCGCGTCCAACGAAGCCTTGAGCACGCTGGCGTGCTCGATGGCCGAGACCAGCAAGCGCCTGCGGCCGCTGCCGCGCAGGGCGAGGTTATTGGCCTCCGTACCGCCCGACGTGAAGACGATCTCGCTCGGCAGGCACCCGATCAGCGCGGCGACCCGTCGGCGCGCCATGTCGACCAGGCTGCGCGCCTTGCGTCCCGAACTGTGGATGGCCGATGGATTGCCGCCCAACCGCAGAGCCTCGACCATGGCGTCGAGCGCCAACGGTCGGAGCGGGCTTGTCGCGTTGTGATCGAGGTACGCAGGCGCACGCATGATCGTGACGCTAGCCGGCGGCGGCCACTGAATCGGAATTGGCGACCACCGGCGCTTCGACGATGTGCGCAGTCAGCTTGCGGTCGAGCACGTCACGCAGGGTTACGGAACTCAAGAACATATGGATCTGGTTTCCGAGCTCTTCCCACAAGTCGTGGGTCAGGCATTTGCTGCGATCGGCCCGGCAGCCCATGGCGCCCATCTCGGTGCAGCGCGTGGCAGTGATCGGCTCATCGACGGCGAGAATGATCTCGGACACGCGCGTTTCGGCGGAGCCGCGCGCCAAGCGATAGCCGCCGCCAGGGCCGCGCACGCTCCTGACCAACCCGGCGCGGCGCAGCCGGGCAAACAACTGTTCGAGATAAGACAACGAAATTTCCTGGCGGGTCGCGATATCCGACAACGACACCGGCTTGGCCTGCGCGTGACGGGCCAAATCGACCATCGCCATGACGGCGTAACGTCCCTTGGTGCTGAGCTTCACAGCATCCTCCTGGTACCGGACAATCCCGGCAATCCTTCCCGAACGCCCAAAGGTCTTGAAAACCAAGGCGTTAGTACGATATTTCAACCCCCTGGCAGGGACTCAACGCAAAGACCAACCTGCCGGCTAGGATTTAGTAAGTCTGAGTACAACAGTCAAGTATCAAGATTTCCGCTGCATGAGCAGCCCGCCTGCTGCCCTGGCGGCCAAGAATGAGGGAATACCGGAGTATCCATGCCTGATGTGATGTTTACTGGCCCCGAGGGTCGTCTCGAGGGTCGCTATCACCAGAGCAAGGAAGAGCACGCGCCCATCGCCCTTATCCTGCATCCCCATCCGCAATATGGCGGAACGATGAACCACAAGGTGGTGTTCGCGCTGTTCCATGTTTTTGTCAATCGCGGCTTCTCCGTCCTGCGCTTCAACACCCGCGGCGTCGGCCGCAGCCAGGGTCGCTTCGACAATGGCATGGGCGAGCTGAGCGATGCCGCCGCGGCGCTCGACTGGTTGCAGACGATGAATGCCGACGCCAAGTCCTGTTGGATCGCCGGCTACTCGTTCGGCGCCTGGATCGGCATGCAGCTCCTGATGCGCCGCCCGGAGATCGACTGCTTCATCTCGGTGGCGCCGCCGGCTAATTCCTATGATTTCGCCTTCCTCGCTCCCTGCCCATCCTCCGGCCTGATCGTCGGCGCCGAGCGCGACGAGGTCGTGCCGCTCGCCGATATCCAGAAGCTCGTGGCGCGCCTGTCGCTGCAGAAGGGCATCACCGTCGAGCCACGGACCATCAAGGGCGCCAATCACTTCTTCCACGATTCGCTCGACAAGCTCGCGATCGAAGTCGATCGCTATGTCGCCAAGTGCCTGCTCAATCCGCCGGGCCGCGCGACCAGCAACAAAGAACCCTGATCGGCCATCCGACCTTCAGGGCTCGTGGAGCTGGCCGCCGGTCAAAGGACGCGGCGCACCGGTAGTTCCCGGGAACGTGATCGGCAGGTCACGCAAAGCGCGAACGGCAAGATAGGCGAAGGCCTGCGCTTCCAGCGCGTCGCCGTCCCATCCGAGGTCGGCGGCGACGACAACCTTGTCGTGTGTCTCTGCGCCAATTGCCCGCACGAGCACGGGATTGCGAGCCCCGCCGCCGCACACGACCCACTGCGCCACGGGTTGCGGAAAATGTCGCGCGGCAAGCGCAATCGCCCGGGCGGTGCCCCAGGTCAATGTCGCCGCGCCGTCGGCGACGCTCAGGCCATCGGCCCACGTGTCGGCGAAGTCGCCGCGATCGAGCGATTTCGGCGGCTTGCGCGCGAAGTAGCGATGCTCGCAAAAGCGCTCGAGCCGGGCGCGATCGACCTTTCCGGCCGCCGCCAGCGATCCGTTCCGGTCGAAGCGCTGCCCGGCACGGCGGGCGCACCAATCGTCGATCGGCGCATTGCCCGGGCCAGTGTCGAAAGCGAGCAGCGAGGCGTCCGCCCCGATCCAGGTGACATTGGCCACGCCGCCGACATTCACCACCGCGAGCGGCCGCGGCAGCGCGTGGGCGAGCGCCGCATGGAATATCGGGACCAGCGGCGCCCCTTGCCCCCCTGCCGCAACGTCGGCGCTGCGCAGGTCATTGACCACCCGCACGCCGAGCGAGCGAGCGAGCCCGGCACCATCGCCGATCTGCCAGGTAAATCGCTTCTCCGGCCGATGGCTGATCGTCTGGCCGTGAAATCCGACGACGTCGATCGAGTCGAGCGATATCGCGTGCTCGCGCGCCCACAGGCGAACCGCCTCGGCATGGGCCTCGGTCACGGCCTGCTCGGCCGCGGCTGTCTCGGCGCTCGTCTGCTCGGCACCGAACACGCCGCGGATCAATCGGCGGACCGTATCGTCATAGGCGACCGTGAGCGAGGGCCCGAAGGCGGAGACGCTTTCACCGTCGGTCTCGATCAAGGCGACATCGACGCCGTCGACCGACGTCCCGCTCATCAACCCTAGCGCCCGGAGCGTTCTTCCCTGCGTCGGCTGCTCGGACATTGCTCACCCAGAGATAGAGAAGTGGCGCATCCGACTCGAGGGCGGACGGGCTGCGCCCGTTGAGGGCGCGCGCCGCCCATGTTACATCCCGCGCCTTCACGGACAATTCGCTGGTCGGAGAAATGACGGGCTTCAAGTCGGATTTCATGCGAATCGTGCACGAGCGCGGCATGGTGCACCAGTGCAGCGACGCGGTGCGCCTCGACGAACTGCTCTCGACTGGCACCCGCACGGCCTATATCGGCTTCGACTGCACCGCCGACTCCCTGCATGTCGGTCATCTGCTGCAGATCATGCTGCTGCGCTGGTGGCAAAGGACGGGCCACAAGCCGATCGCCCTGATGGGTGCCGGAACGACCAAGGTCGGCGACCCGTCGGGCCGCGACGAGACACGCCAGCTTCTGACGCCGCAGCAAATCGACGCCAACATGGTGTGCATCCGCAGGAGCTTCGCCAACTATCTCCAGTTCGGCGGCGGCCCGACCGACGCGGTGATGGCCAACAATGCCGACTGGCTGGATTCCCTGCTTTACATTCCGCTGCTGCGCGACGTCGGCCGGCACTTCTCCGTCAACCGCATGCTGACCATGGACTCGGTGAAGCTCCGGCTGGAGCGCGACCAGCCGCTGAGCTTCCTCGAGTTCAACTACATGATCCTGCAGTCCTATGATTTCGTCGAGTTGCACAAGCGCTACGGCTGCATCCTGCAGATGGGCGGCTCCGACCAGTGGGGCAACATCATCATGGGCGCCGACCTCGGCCGCCGCATGGAAGGCGCGGAGCTGTTTGCCCTGACCTCGCCGCTCCTCGCGACGAGTTCCGGCGCCAAGATGGGCAAGACCGCCGCGGGCGCCGTGTGGCTCAATCCCGACCGTCTGAGTCCCTACGATTTCTGGCAATATTGGCGCAACAGCGAGGATGCCGACGTCGGGCGCTTCCTCAAGATTTTCACCGATATGCCGCTCGACGAAATCGCCCGGCTCGAGGCCCTGAAAGGCCAGGAGATCAACGAGGCCAAGAAGATTCTTGCAACCGAGGTCACGACCCTGGCCCATGGCAAGGCAGCCGCGGAACTGGCCGCCGAGACTGCGCGCCGGACATTCGAGGAAGGCGTCAAGGCGGAGTCGCTCCCGACGATCGACCTGCCGCGCGCGCGACTCGCCGCCGGCATTGCGGCCTTCGAGTTGTTGCACGAAGCCGGCTTGGCGGAGAGCCGCAACGAGGCCCGCAAGCTGATCAAGGGCGGCGGCGGACGGCTGA
The DNA here is from genome assembly GCA_046349335.1 of Reyranellaceae bacterium. GTDB lineage: Bacteria > Pseudomonadota > Alphaproteobacteria > Reyranellales > Reyranellaceae > Reyranella. The sequence continues at coordinate 264,709 of JAXMCO010000008.1, read as the reverse complement.
ACGACCGGCCGATCGACGCCGACACGGCAATGGTGGGCGAGCGCGATCTCGACGCCGCGGGCACGCTCAAGCTGTCGGCCGGCCGCAAGCGGCACGTCCTGGTGAAAGCTGTCTGAAAATCAGCTCAGGGGGCGCGCCTCATTTCCGGCGACAGCGGCGGCTGCGGCGAATCCTGCTGAGCGTTGAAGAGGTCCCGCAAAGCTCCAGGGGCCATGGCCGACATCATGTTGACGTCGGTCCTGAGGTTGGCGAACGGCCCGTAGAGCTGGTACGAGACGGCGAACAAGCCGCCATTTTGGCCGCCGGTCAGCAACGGCCCCAGCAGCGGAACATTCGACAGAAGGTTGTTCAAGGCGAAGGCCGGCACCACGATCCCGTTCAGTTGCGCGGTGTCCGTCTGAAGATCCACCCAGCCCTGCGCCGTCAACCCGATCGACTGGCCGCTGGTATGGCCGTTCCTGATCTGGATGCGATCGCCGCTCTTGGTGATGCCGGCTTCCAGACCGTCGAACTGCTGCAGCCCATTACCGGCGCGATTGAGACCGTCGATGGCGCTGTTGAGCGTACCGACATTGCCGCGCGGCGCGACACGATACAGGCGGAACGGACCCATCTTGAGCTTGCCGTCGAGCACCGCGCCCGGCGAATTGTCTCGGAAACGTCCCTCGATGTGCAAGTAACCGTCGGCCAGGCCGTCAACCCATCCGGCATCGCGCAACATGCCGCCGAAATTGGCGACGTAGAGGAAGAACGATCGGCCAGGACTTGCCGGGGTGACCCTGAGTGTCGATCCCTGACCGGCGCCAAAGGTCACCTCGGCCGACATGATGTTCTCGCCGACCATCTCGATGCGCCCGTTGGCATAGCCCAGGGATCCGATCTCGGTCAGAATCTGCTGAACTTGCAGGCTGACCTTCGTATGGGCATGCGACGCGGCGGCCGCGCCCGACGGGTCCTTCGCCGCGACCTCATGGCGTGAATTCAGGGCGTGACGCACACGCGGCAATTCGAGCGTAGCCCCCCGCAACGCCACTTCGACTCCGCCCGGAGCACGTCTCCACTCGCCGGCGATGTCGGTGCGCCCGATCCTGAATTGCTGCACCACCACGTGCTGCACGCTGCTGTCACCGCTAAATCTGACCTGGCCGACCGACTGCAAGCCGTTGCTCCGTGCGTCGTAATCGATCGTCTGAACCTTGCCCCCGGAGGCGAGCCTCGCAGTCATTTGGACCTGACCGTCGATCCCAGGCTCCTTCGCCCAGCCGAGCGGCGGAGCGCTGGCATACGCTCCCCTGATCTCGAAGCGGCCGACGACCTCGCTCGCGCCGTTGGTCGCCACCTGATAGGACAGCGTCGTCGTGATCGGTCCCTTGATCCAGGGCTCGGGCGAGGGCAATCCCGCCTTGGCGATCAGCGCGGAGGGGAAGGTTCCCTTGACATCGTAGCGCTGGCGGAACGGCACTTTGGCGCCGAAATGACTGCGCCAGCTAATCTCGATCGGATTGCCTTCGAGCTTTCCGGTTCCCGAGACGGTGAGCTCTGAGCCGCCGAACTTCACCTGCGCCGAGGTATCGCTCAGATCGACATCACCGATCGCACCACGCAATGAAAACTTGGACAGCGTTGCCTCGGCCTTGATGTCGAGCTCGGCGACCGTCAGGGCATTGAGCAGCGGAAAGCCGATCGACAGGTCGACGGCCACTTCGCCGCCGACGCGCCGGGAATCGTAGAGCATGTCCTTCGACAGGCCGAGCTTGGGTCGCGCCAGGAAACGAACCACGTCGGCCGCCGAGCCGGCGATCGGCATGCGAATGGCCGCGCGATGCTCGGACTGATCGGCCAGCCCGCTGATCACGATCGTGGCGCCGGCAGTGCGCAGCCCCGCGGCGCTGCCGCTGGCGACATCGAAGCGCAATGTGCCGTCCTCGTAGCGCGCCGTGCCCGAAACGCCTTCCAGCTCCGGCATGTCCGGCATGTAGCGCACGCCCATGCCGCGATAATCAATCATGCCCACCATGCGATCGACCCCGAGCTGCGCCAGATCGTGATCGGGCGTGCTCAGGCCGAACTCGGCGGCGACATCGATCTCGCCGCCGCTGAGATTGGCGAGCGCCCAGGTGCGGCCTCCTGGCGCGAAGGGAATGGGCCAGTAGTCGCCGAGACGGCCGACCGGAATGTTCTGCACCTCGGCGCGGCCGCCGAAGGTCTGGCCTCCGGGAGTCCTCTTCCCGGCTCCGGTGATCAAGATCTTGGTGGCGCCGAAGTCGACGGCGATGCGGTCGATTTGCGCCGTATGCGCCAGTGCATTCACCGTGGCCCGGGCATTGACCGACTTGACCCGATGAATCGCCGGCAGCACGCCAGGCAAGCTCACCGAGCCCTCGCCGCCCGTAACCTCGATTGTCATGCCCCGAATGTCGCCGCCCCCGTCCGCCTCGATCTGAAGTTGCCCCGACAGGGAAATGTCCACGCCACGCAGGAAGGCGACGTCCGGCGACAAGTCGGCGAACAACGACGGACGCAGATCGGTGACGAGCGCCATCGCCGAGGCCCGGCTGCGGTCGCGGGCGTAGATGCCCGATACCGAGATGTTGATCGGCCGGCCGCCGTCGGGGCTGAAATGCGCCGAGGCCGAGATGATGACGCCCCCGGAATCTCGCGTAAGGCGCGCCCGTGCGGCGGGCGCTACCCACTCGACGCCGGTCCCCTCGTCGCGCAGGGTCAGCTTCGCCTGCTCCACCGCCACCGTATCGAGCTGGCCGAGCAGCGACTGGTAGTTGGGCTCGGCCAGGAGCTGCTCGAACAGCACCTTCACGACTTCGTTCTGGGAATCGGCATCCGATCTGGCGAAGATCCGCTGCAGCATCCCGCCGTCGCGCGCAATCTCCGCCTCGATGGTCGGCCGCTCGACGATGACCGAGGTCGGCAGGAACCTGGCGCGCACGACGTCGCGCGGACTGAACGACAGCGCCAGCCTCGGGGCGGTGGCAACAACCTGATCCTTCAGATTGGTGATCCGGACGTCATCGAACACCAGCCTCACTGGATGGCCAAGTCCGCCCCACTCGACGAATATACGGTCGGCATCGGGCTTGTACTCGCTGCCCTGCACGTCGATCGCTTCCGCGATCCGGGTCTTGAGGAAATCGAGATCGATCGGTCCGGACATCAAACGCATCGCTGCCACCACGACGAGCGCGAGAACGGCTAAGACGGTTCCGGCCGCGATACGAACGGCAGCGCGATAGATTCTCTTGACCAAGACCCGCTTCTTCCAAGTGCTTGACGGTGGCGCTGCCCGCGGGCAAGCGTGCCGTCGGACATAACCAATTTTACCGATCCGCCTCTCGCATGTCTTGGCTTTCGACTGCCCAATTGCCGCAACCGCACGATCGCGAGCGGTGCAGCGTCGCCTGGGCGCGTTGGCGGGAGTCGGCGGCGACGCCCGAGGACCCGGCCGCCGTCGCGTTGCTCGATGCCCTGTTCGGGAACAGCCCCTACCTGACCGAGACGGCCATACAAGACCCGAGCTTTATGACCGATCTGTGGCACCGCGGCCCCGATGCCCTGAGTGTCGATCTGGCCAACGAGCTCGCGGCGGCGAGAGCCGTTGCCTGCGACGGCGGTTCGCCCACCTCTGTCGCCACCAGCCTGCGCAGGTTGAAGCGCTGCGTTTCGCTGGCCGTCGCTGTTGCCGACATCGCCGGGCTCTGGCCGCTCGATCGGGTGACCGGCGAGCTCAGCACGTTTGCCTCGGGCTGCCTGACAGTCCTTACCGAGTCCATTCTGCTTCAACTGGCGCGCGACGGTCAGCTCGCCATCGGCACCGATCCGCAGGCGGCCGCATTCACCGTGCTCGGCATGGGAAAGCTCGGGGCCGGCGAGCTCAACTACTCGAGCGACATCGACCTGATCCTGCTTTACGACCGCGACGCACCTGCGCTCGCCGGCAACGAGCAGATCTCGCGGCATTTCGTCCGGGCTGCCCGAATGCTGGTCCAGCTCATGTCGGAGACCTCGGCCGACGGCTACATCTTCCGCACGGACCTTCGGCTGCGGCCCGATCCCGGCTCGACGCCACTCGCCATGTCGGTACAGGCTGCCGAGCTTTACTACGAGAGCGTCGGCCAGAACTGGGAACGGGCGGCCATGATCAAGGCTCACCCCGTCGCCGGCAACCTAGCGGTCGGCGAGGCGTTTCTCGCCAGCCTCAGACCTTACATCTGGCGCCGGCATCTCGACTTCGCGGCGATCCACGACATTCACTCGATCAAGCGCCAGATCGATGCCCACCGCGGCGGCGGTGCCGTCAAGGTGCTGGGTCACAACGTCAAGCTGGGTCGTGGCGGCATCCGCGAGATCGAGTTCTTCGCCCAGACCCAGCAACTGATCTTCGGCGGCCGCAATCCGGCACTGCGCCTGCGCGCGACGTGCCAAAGCCTGCGTGCCCTCGCCGCTGCCGGCCACGTGACGGCGGCGGCGGCAGAAGACCTGATCGAGGCCTACGGCTTCCTGCGCCGCGTCGAGCATCGCCTGCAGATGGTGGGTGACCAGCAAACCCACAGTCTGCCCGCCGACGAGGCCGGCCTGGCCGCGATTGCGACGTTCCTGGGCTATGGCAACTCCGGATCGTTTCATGACGATCTGCTCGCCTGCCTGCATCGCGTGGAGGGCCATTACGCTGGGCTGTTCGAGGAGGCACCGAGCCTGTCCGGACCGGGCGGCAACCTGGTGTTCACGGGGGCGGACGACGATCCCGGAACACTGGAAACCTTGCGAACGCTTGGCTTTCGCGATGCCTCCGCCGCAGCGGGCATCGTCCGTCGCTGGCATCACGGGCGCTACCGGGCGACGGCAACGGCGCGGGCCCGCGAACTCCTGACGGAATTGATGCCAGCCCTGCTCAAGGCTCTGGCCTCGACGGCCGAACCCGACCAGGCCTTGCTCAATTTCGACCGCTTCATCGACAACCTGCCGGCCGGCGTGCAGCTCTTCTCGCTGTTCAAGTCAAACCCTGCCCTGCTCGACCTGGTGGCCGCCATCATGGGCAGCGCGCCCGGCCTCGCCGCCCACCTCGCCCGGCGCACCCTGCTGCTGGATTCGGTGCTGTCGCCGGCGTTCTACCGTCCCCTGCCCTCGGCACCGGACATGGCGGCAGATCTCACGCGCAGCCTGGCCGAACTCGATCACGAGCAGGACATCCTCGACCAGGCTCGCCGCTGGGCCAACGACAGGCGATTTCAGATCGGCGTGCAGCAGCTCCAGGCCATCATGCGGCCGGCTCAGGCAGGCATGGCCTATGCCGACATCGCTGCGGCCACCATCTCGGCGCTTTGCGATCGGACCGAGCAGCGCTTCGCCGAAATCCATGGCGGCTTTCGCGGCCAACGGCTGGCCGTGCTGGGCATGGGCAAGCTCGGCAGCCGCGAGATGTCGGCAACCTCCGATCTCGACTTGATCTTCGTGTACGACATTCCGCCCGGGATGGAAGCGTCCGACGGCTCAAGGCCGCTGCCGCCGATCCAATACTATACGCGGTTGAGCACCAAGATCGTGACCGCCCTCACCGCCCACACCAACGAGGGCGCACTCTACGAGGTCGACATGCGGTTGCGTCCCTCGGGGCGCGCCGGCCCGCTTGCCAACTCGCTCGAGGGCTTCGAGAGCTATCATGCCCAGTCAGCATGGACCTGGGAGCACATGGCGTTGAGCCGGGCGCGTGTCATTCACGGGCCGGCCGGGCTGGTCGAGCGTCTGACCGATATCGTCACCGCGACCTTGTGCCGGCCGCGCGACCCGATTGCCCTGATCCGCGATGTTGCCGACATGCGCGACCGAATCGCGCGTCATGCCCCGCCCAAGAGCCGGTGGGATTTCAAGAACTTGCCCGGCGGCTTGTTCGATATCGACTTCGTGGCCCAATACCTCGCCCTTCGGCACGCCGCCGAACGCCCGGATCTGCTCGCTCCTCATCCAGCCGAGATGCTGCGCCGCGCCGCCAATGCGGGCTTGCTGAATCATGCCGATGCCGAGTGCCTGCGCACCGTCCGTGCCCTGCTGAGCGATGTCCAAAGCCTGCTCCGCCTCACCTTGAACGGCGATGAATCGACGTTCGACGAGGCCGTGGCGCCCGAAGGCCAGCGGCGGCTGATCGCCGCGACAGAAGGGGCGGCCGATCTCACCGAGCTGCAGGCGCGCATCGCGACAGAGACGGCGGCGGCGCGTGCTATATACCGGCGCATTGTCGAAGAGCCGGCGCGCGCTGCCGGCTGGAAACCGCGAACCGACGACAGGGGGAGCGAACCATGAATGTCGAAGCTGGCAAGAAGGCGCCCGATTTCACCGCCCCGACGGACGGCGGCAAGAAGCTGAAACTGTCCGACCTGCGCGGCAAGCCAGTCGTGCTCTATTTCTATCCCAAGGACGATACGTCGGGCTGCACGGCCGAGGCCTGCGGTTTTCGCGACGCCCTGCCCGACTTCTCCAAGGTCAAAGCGCAGATCATCGGAGTCTCGAAGGACAGCGTCGCGCGCCACGACAAGTTCAAGGCGAAGTACGACCTCCCCTTCCCGCTGGTCTCGGACGAGGACGGCAAGATCTGCGAGAAGTACGGCACCTGGATCGAGAAGAGCCTCTATGGGCGCAAGTACATGGGCATCGAGCGTGCCACGTTCCTGATCGACAAGGCCGGCACCATCGCCAAGGTTTGGCACAAGGTGAAGGTGCCGGGCCATGTGGCCGAGGTGCTGGAAGCCGTGAAGGCGCTGAAATAGAGGCAGCGTCCCCGTCTTCCGTTCCTCCCCGTCATCGAGGGGAGGCAAGAACGATGTGTCGACTGAGTAGCGGCTTCGCTGGCAAGCGGATGGACCTCATTCCGCCGCCGCGGCCGCATGCGTAAACTGCAGCTCGGCCAAGCGCGCGTAGAGGCCGCCGCGGCGCACGAGGTCGGCGTGGCGGCCGATATCGACCACACGGCCCTGGTCGATCACGACGATCCGGTCGGCCTTCTGCACCGTCGCCAGACGATGGGCGATCACCAGGGTCGTGCGCTGATGCATCAGTCGGTCGAGGGCCTGCTGCACGGCCAGCTCGCTCTCGGCATCGAGCGCGCTGGTTGCCTCGTCGAGTAGCAGGACGGCGGGATTGCACAAGAGCGCCCGGGCGATCGCGATGCGCTGGCGCTGGCCGCCCGAGAGGCGCACGCCCCGTGCGCCGAGATCGGTGGCAAAGCCCTGCGGCATCGCCTCGATGAAGGCGAGGGCTGAAGCCGCCTCGGCGGCCGCGCGCACCTCCGCATCGGAGGCCTCGGGACGGCCGTATCGGATATTCTCGGCGACCGACGCGGTGAACAGCACAGGCTCCTGCGGCACGATCGCAAAAGCCCGGCGCAGATCGGCGAAGCGCAGATCGCGAATGTCGACGCCGTCGAGCCGCACGATCCCAGCTTCGGGATCGTAGAAGCGCAGCAGCAGATTGAACACGGTCGTCTTGCCGGCGCCCGAGGGACCGACGATGGCAACAGTCTCGCCGGGCGCCACGCTGAGATCGAGCCGATCGAGCGCCAGGGCCTCGGGGCGCGTCGGATAACGAAAGGAGACCGAGTCGAATTGGAGGTTGCCCCGCACCGGCTGCGCCAAAGGCTCAGGAACCGCGGCCTCGGCAATGGAGGGCGGCTCGGCTTGCAGCTCCGCCAGGCGCTCGGCGGCGCCGGCGGCGCGCTGCAGGTCACCAATGGTCTCGCTGATCGCGCCGCCCGATCCCGCCACCAGGACCGCGTAGAAAATGAAGGCCGACAGGTCGCCGGCACTGATGTGTCCCTCGAGAACGTCATGCCCACCGATCCACAGCAGGAAGCCCACCGCCGAAAAGACGATGAAAATCACCAAGGTGGTCATGACGGCGCGGCGCGCGATGCGCTGGCGAGCCGCGTCGAAGGCACGCTCGGTGGCCTGGCCGAAGCGTCTGGAGGCGTTTTCTTCCTGGGCGAAGGCCTGCACGGTGCGGACCGCGTCCAACGTCTCGGCCCCTTCCGACACCATGTCGGCCATGCGTGCCTGGGCCTCGCGCGACAGCGCCCGGACCTTGCGTCCGAACAGGACGATCGGCGCCACGACCAACGGCACCATCGCGAGCACCAGCAACGCGAGCTTGGGGTTGGTCACCACCAGCATCACCACGCCACCGACGCACATCAGCGTGTTGCGCAGCGCCACCGAGGCCGACGAGCCGATCACCTGCTCGATGAGCTGGGCATCGGCCGAAATCCGGCTCATGACGTCGCCCGAACGCTTGATCTCGAACCAGGCGGGCCCCAGTCGGACCACGTGGGCAAATAGGTCGCGCCGCAGGTCGCCCACCACCCGTTCGCCGAGCCACGACACGAGGTAGAAGCGCGCGCCCGAGGCGATCGCCAGCACCACGGCGACCACGAGCAGCGAGGCCAGCGCATAGTTCAAAATGTCGGGCCGCCCGTCGGCGAAGCCACGATCGATCAGCGCCCGCAGGCAGGCGCCGAAGGCCAGCACCGTGCCGGCAGCGACCAGGAGCGACAGCAAGGCCAGCGCGACCTTGCCGCGATAAGGTTGGAGATAGGGTCCGAGCAGGGCGAGGCCGCCAAACCGGTTCATCGCGGCTGCCAGGCCAGCGCAAGACCGAGCTCGCGCGACAAAAGACCAAGCAGCTCGTCCCCGCCCCGCGTATCCCGCCACTGGCCGCTGGCCGCGTCGAAGACATAGTGGCAGGCGCCGCTTCGCGGCGAGCTCAGCCAGATCTGCCGGGTGGGTGCATGTTTGTTGACGAGCCAAGTCCCGCCGTCGGCCTCGACCGTCAGCACGCCGCCCCGCCGCTCGGCATCAGCGTGGGCCCCAATTGCCTCCTCGAGGGTGTCGAGCAGGCTGTCGGCCAAGCTTTCGAAGGCGCTGTCATCCATGGTTTGGGCCGGTCTACAGGGCCGTTTGGCCGGCGACAACCGGGATGTGACGGGCTTGTCCTCAGAGGAAGGGGCCTGTATACCCCCGGCCCTGTTGCGCCGGCCGGTCGGAAATCGGCCTTGAAGCGCTGGAGAATTGGCATGCAAGAGAAGATCCACCCCGACTACCACAAGATCACTGTGGTGATGACCGACGGGACGTCCTTCGAGACCAAGTCGACCTGGGGCAAGGAAGGCGCCTCCCTGCGCCTCGATATCGATCCCAAGACCCACCCGGCCTGGACCGGCGTGCGGCAGTCCATCGACCGCGGCGGCCGTGTGCAACGCTTCAAGGACCGTTTCGGCATGACGGGCGACGCGGGAACCGCCGCCATGGGCGCCGGCACCAAGGCGACCGGCGCCAAGCCGGAAGCGGCACCGGCTAAGGGCGCGGCCAAGAAGAAGTAAGGCCGAGCTTTTCTAGGTCCCTGCTACACTGCGCCCTCTCATGGGAGGTGTCGTGGTGAAGTCTGTCCGAGTCGTCTGTGCGCACGATTGCCCCGACATGTGCTCGCTCATTGCGCATGTCGAAGACGGCAAGGTTGTCCGAGTCCAGGGTGACCCCGATCACCCCTACACAGCCGGCTTTGCCTGCGGCAAGGTGAACCGCGACGCCGACCTGGTGAATTCGCCGGAACGCATCCGCACACCCTTGCGCCGGGTCGGTGCCAAGGGCTCGGGCCAGTTCGAGCCGATCGGCTGGGACGAGGCACTGGACGAGATCGCTGCCAAATGGAAGGCGATCATCGCCGAGAGCGGCCCGCTGGCGTTGCTCGGTTACGCCTATTCCGCCCACCAGGGACTCATGAACCGCGGCCTGGTGAACGGCCTGTTCCATGCCCTGGGCAGCTCGCGGCTGCAGGCCGGCACCGTGTGCGACACCTGCTGCGAGATATCGTGGGACATGACGGTGGGGCCGGTCGGCGGCGCCGACCCTGAGTCGGTCGTGCATTCCGACCTGGTGATCTCCTGGGGTGCCGACCTCGCTGCGACCAATGTGCATTTCTGGGCTCTGGCCGAGGAACAGAGAAAGAGGCGCGGCGTGCCGATCGTGGTCATCGATCCACGGCGCACGCGCAGCGCCCGCGCCGCCGATCTTTATCTGCCCATCCGCATCGGCACGGATGCGGCGCTGGCGCTCGGCGTCATGCATATCCTGGTGCGCGACAACCTTGCCGACCGCGACTACATCGCCAGCAGGACGCTGGGCTTCGACACGGTCGAGCGCGACATCCTGCCGAAATTCCCTCCGGCCCGAGTAGCCGAGATCACCGGCCTCTCCGTGCAGGACATCGAGAAGCTCGCCGCGATGTACGGCAAGGCCAAGGCTGCCCTGATCCGTCTCGGTGAAGGCATGACGCGGCTCGCCAATGGTGGCCAAGCTCTGCGCGCCGTGACATTGCTGCCCGGAGTCACCGGCCACTATGCCGTCAAAGGCGGCGGCTCCCTCCTCCTCACAGCAGCCTCCTGCGACCTCAACTATGCAGCGGTACGCAGACCGTCCGGCCCGGCAACGACGCGGCTGGTCAATCATCTCCGGCTTGGCGAGGCGCTGCTGACGATGAACGACCCGCCGATCCGCGCGCTCTACGTGTCGGCCAACAATCCAGCCGTGACCTGTCCCGAAGTGCACAAGGTGCAGAAGGGCCTGGCGCGCGAAGACCTGTTCACGGTCGTGCACGATCCCTTCCTGACCGATACGGCACGCTTCGCCGATATCGTTCTGCCGGCGGCGAGCTACCTGGAGACCGACGATCTCTATCGCGCTTATGGCGCCTACTGGATGCAGTGGGGCCGGCAGGCCGTGAAGCCGCAGGGCGAGGCACGCTCGAACTTCGACGTGGCGCAGGCGTTGGCCAGGCGCATGGGCCTCACCGACAAGATTTTCACCCTGGCACCGCGACAGGCCGCCGAGGAATTGTTCAAGGGGGCGACGGGACCGGCTGCCGCCGCCGACCGCGCCAAAGTGTTCACCGGCGAGCCGATCCACATCGCCCACGACTGGGACGGCCAGCCGTTCGCCACGCCGTCGGGCAAGCTCGAATTCTATTCGGAGCAGCTCGCCAGGCAGGGCGTGTCGCCGGTGCCCGACTGGGAACCCGATCCGATCGAGGTGGCCGACGCCGCGCGCTGGCCGCTCCGTCTGTTGACGGCGCCCGGATATTTCCAGGCCCACACTGCCTTCTCTGGCGTCGGCTTCCTGCGCACCCGCGAGGGCGAGCCGTTCTGCGTGCTGCATCCGGAGGATGCCAGCAAGCGCGGCCTGATAGAGGGTGCAGCCGTGCGCCTGTTCAACGACCGCGGCGAAGTCGGCTTGGTGCTGCGCGTGAGCGACGAAATCCAACCCGGCGTCATCCTGGTGCCCGGCCAGCGGCCGACCAGCGAAGCGGTATCCGGCACCATCAACATGCTGTGCTCCGATCGCTACACCGATATGGGCGAAGGCGCGACCTACCAGAGCACATGGCTCGATGTCGGGCCGTGGACCGGCGCGCGACAGGCCGCGGAATAGCCGACTTGTCGGAATTCACCCGCCGGCCGCTGCCGCCGAGCCTGTACGCCGACACGGCTCGGCCGGCCGTCGCGACCCCGCCTCTCGACGGCGACAAGCGCGTATCGATCGCGATCGTCGGCGGCGGCTTCACCGGGCTGTCGACCGCGCTCCATCTCGCCGAGCAGGGCGCCGACGTCGCGGTACTGGAAGCGCACGAGCCCGGCTGGGGCGCCTCGGGACGTAACGGTGGACAGGTCAATCCCGGATTGAAGCACGACCCCGACCGGGTGGAGGCGGATTTCGGCGCCGATCTCGGTCGCCGCATGGTCGAGCTTTCATGGAACGCGCCCAATCTGGTGTTCGATCTGGTCAGGCGTCATCAGATCACCTGCGAGGCCAGTCAGACCGGCACGATTCGCGCTGCCTACAACGCAGGTAGTGCCGCCGAAGTGCGGTCGAGCTTCGAGCAAGGCGCCCGGCGCGGCATGCCGGTCGAGCTCCTGGATTCGGCGAAGCTCGCCACGGCAACCGGGACGACGCGCTACCTCAGTGCCCTGCTCGACCGGCGCGGCGGTCACGTGAACCCGCTCGGCTACGCCCGCGGCCTGGCGCAGGCGGCTATGCAGGCCGGCGTGGCGATCCACGGCAGCTCGCCGGCGACGAAGGTGTGGCGGGACGGCGGACGTTGGAAGGTGCAGACGCCGAGCGGCACAGTCAGCGCCGAGAAGCTGGTGCTGGCGACCAACGGCTATACCGACAGCATATGGCCAAGCCTGCGCCACACCATCGTGCCTGTGTACAGCGGCATCGTTGCCACCGAACCCCTGCCCGACGACGTGGCGCGTGATGTGTTCCCGGTTCGCGCCTCCTTGTACGAACTCGGCAAGGTCACGGTGTATTATCGACTCGACGCATCGAACCGAGTCCTGATGGGTGGGCGGTGCCAGCAGAATTCTGTCGAGTCGCCGGACGAGATGCGTTTCCTGATGCGCTATACGCATCGCCTGTGGCCGCAGCTCCGCCAGTTCAAATTCACCCATGGCTGGAACGGCCAACTCGCGGTCACCATGGATCACTACCCGCACATCCACGAACCGGCCGACGGCGTGCTGGTGTGCCTCGGCTACAACGGACGCGGCGTCGCCATGAGCACGGCCATGGGGCCGCAGCTTGCCCGCCGCGCCTTGGGCGGCAAAACATCGGAGATCGACATGCCGATCACCGATCTGAAGGCCATTCCGTTCCACGCGCTCTGGAAGACGGCGGTCGCAGCGCGGATCACCTACGGCCGCATCCGCGACTATCTGGGCGTGTAGTCTTCCGGACCGCGGCGTCCCGCACGCGGTCCAAAAGAGTCCTTCCCAACAGCCTCTACACGAAGCGGTGCTGGGTGCGTTCGCGCTTGGCGAGCTTGGGCACCGCGCGGCCCGCGATCAGCGTCTTGAAGTGCTCGGTCTGCTGATGCGCGGCGAAAGCCGCCTCGTCGCGGAACACCTCGTAGAAGAAGAACTTCTCCGGCTCGGTCAGCGACTGGTGGATCTGGAACGCCTGGACGCCGGGCTCGCGCTGGGCCTGCGGCAGGAACTCGCGCAGGATGCCGCCGATTGCCTCCACCTCCCCAGGATTGACCTGCCAGAAGGCGGTGACTACGAGACCATCGCGAATCGAATGAAGATCGGCCATTTGCCTCTCCTTGAGTGAACGATGGAGAGACCGTAGCGACGGCGCCCAGGTCGTCGCTTCGGTGCCGAACGAAATACGCTTGCGAACCAATATGACGAGAGACCACGCCTGTCTCACATCGACGGCATCTGACGTCGCGCCAGCCGTATGCCCAGTGCCGCCGCGACGAGGGCCGCCAGAACGAAGCAGGTCGGCACCCACAGCGCGGCCTGGCCGACATCGGTGCGGTTGAGACCGGCTGACAGTCCCGCCGCATTGGCCACCAAACCCGCCACCGCAGCGCCCAGGGCAAAGCCGGTCTGCTGCACAGTCGCAACCGAGGATGCCGCGACGTCCTCCTCACCCTTTCGGGCACCTGCCATGACACGCTGCGCGATGAACGCCCAACAGGAGCCGATCCCGGCACCGAGCATGAAGATCGCCGGAAAGACGATCACCGCCGGCTCGAACGGCACAAGGATGGCGATGCCAAGCAATCCCGCGGCCATCATGACGGGTCCGGCGACCAGAAGACGGTCGCTCGCTGCCGGCGACAGGCCCGCCACCATCAGGGAGATGGCCGTCCAGCCGAACGAGCCGCCCGCGACCATGTAACCCGAGCTCAAGGGGTCGAGCCCGTGCAGGGATTGCAGGAAGATCGGCATGAAGATCTGCAACGGGCTGTAGGCAATCGACACGGTGAGGACCAACCAAAGTCCCATCCCTGTGGTCGAGTGCAGCGAAAAAGCGTCGCTCGGAAGAAGCCGCGCCGCCGCGCGACGATCGATCGCCAGCGTCAGCGCGAGCAGGCCAAGCGCGGCAGCGACGAGGCCGGCCTTCACCAAGACCTGCGGAGCGATCGCGCTCGAGGACATGACGCCGATGGCTGCGCACACCAGCGCCACGCGCAGGCCCGGGACACGCGTGGCGCCCGTGCCGGCAACTCCGGCCGGCAGGGCCCGGAAGGCGCCAATCGACAGGACGATCGCCAGGCCGGCCACGCTGAAGAAGGCGCCCCGCCAATTGCCGTACTGGGCGAAGACGCCCCCGACCATGGGCCCGACGATGATCGACAGGCTCCATGCCCCCGACAGCAGGGCAAAGGCGCGCGCCCATAGCTCGCCGGGGAAGGTGTTGCGCACCAGCACGTAGGCGATCGCCGCCAGCAGACCGCCTCCGAATCCCTGCACGAACCGCCCGACGACGATCAGCGCCATCGACGGCGCCAGCGCGCAGGCGAGCGCGCCCACGCCGAAGACGAACGCCCCGATGCAGAAGGCATTGCGCGGGCCGATGTTGGACGTGAGGTAGCCGGTGCAGGTCGCGGCAACGATCGACGAGGCGAGATAGGCCGTGCTCGTCCAACTAATCAGCGTGGCGCCGCCAATGTCGTCGACCACGCTCGGCAGCACCGTCGCCAGCATCAGCACGTTCATGGAATGCAGCAGCACCCCGCCCACCAGCACGGCCAGCGCCGAGAACCACCGGGCCTCCAGAAGTGCCGACCAGCCGACGGCGGCGGTGTCTTTGGTCATGATTGGCGAATATCCTCGCCGCAGGATAGGCGTTGTTGCCCGGCATACGGCGGCCGATTTCACATACCAGATGAGAGGAGCAAGGCATACATCTGCCGATCGGACCGTCACGCCGCGTCGCCAGCGCGATGCAGAGGTCCGAAAACCGCGAGCATCGACCGCGGCCGCGTGGGAAACTCGACGTCATGGAATTGCTCGACCGCAAGACCTACTACCGAGCCTTCGAGACGCGTGACGTGCGTTTCGACGGCCATGTCTTCGTCGGCGTGACGTCGACCAGAATCTATTGCCGGCCGGTGTGTCCGGCGCGTACGCCGAAATTCGAGAACTGCCGCTTCTACGCCTCGGCGGCATCGGCGCAGGAAGCGGGCTTTCGGCCTTGCCTGCGCTGCCGGCCGGAGATTGCTCCTGACCTCGCCTTCTGGCGCGGCAGCGCCAACACGGTCCGCCGTGCCCTTGCGCTGATTGCCGAGGGCGCGCTCGATGGCGACGAGGCCGACGTCGAGACGTTGGCCGGCCGTCTCGGTGTGGGCGCGCGCCACCTTCGCCGCCTGTTCCAGCAGCATCTCGGCGCCTCGCCCATCGCTGTCGCTCAAACCCGACGCGTGCTGTTCGCCAAGCAGCTCCTGCACGATACCCATCTGCCGATGGCCGAGGTCGCCCTGGCTTCGGGATTCGGCAGCATCCGACGCTTCAACGAGACGTTCCGCGACTTGTTTGGCCGGCCGCCGAGTGCGCTGCGCCGCAAGGCGGGCGCAGCGGAGTCGGCACGCGACGGCGTCACCTTGCGGCTGGCCTATCGGCCGCCCTATGACTGGCCTGGTATGCTGGCGGCGCTCACCGCCCGCGCGACACCCGGCGAGGAATGGATCGCGAGCGACGTCTGGCATCGCCGCGTCGAGCTCGACGGCGCCCAGGGCAGTGTTGCCGTCGCTCCTCTTCCCGAGCGCAACTCGGTTCTCGTCACGATCCGGGTTCCCTGCGTAAAGGCCCTGCCGGGAATCGTTGCCCGGGTACGCCGCGTGTTCGATCTCGGCGCCGACATCGCCACGATCGACAGCCACCTCGCACGCGATCCCAATCTGGCGGCGCTGATTGCCCAACGGCCCGGCCTGCGTGCGCCGGGCGACTGGGAGCGCGAGACGGTCACGACCTCCTTCCCAGACGACACACCCGCGCGCTGGCGGCCGTGGAACGCGTACGCACTGCAGCACCTCAGGATGGCCGCCCATGCTCGAGCGTAAGTCCCAGGCACTCGACTTCTTCGTCGACCGCATGCCGACGCCGATCGGCGAGCTCGTGATCGTGGCCGATAGGGCGGGCAAGCTGCGCGCCATCGACTGGACCGACCATGAACCGCGCATGCTGGCCCTGCTGGATCGCTACTTCGGCAAGGGCGCCTATACGCTCGAACCGGCTCACGATCCCGGTAACCTCACCAGCGCTCTCACGCGCTATTTCAAGGGTGATCTCGGCGCGATCGACCAGCTCCCCGTGGAAATGACAGGCACGCCGTTCCAGAACAGCGTTTGGCAAGCCCTGCGCAAGATCCGCCGTGGCGAGACCATCAGCTACGCAGAGTTGGCGCGGCGCATCGGCCGCCCCAAGGCCATCCGCGCCGCCGGTCTCGCCAACGGCCAGAACCCGATCAGCATCGTCGTGCCGTGCCATCGCGTCATCGGCTCGGACGGCACCCTGACAGGCTACGGCGGCGGCCTGCCGCGCAAGCAATGGCTGCTCGCCCACGAGGGTGGCCGCATCACAGCGGAGCCCCACGCCCGATAGAGCGGCAGATCATCCCCGTCCCGATCAGGTCATATAGTAGCTCGTCACCGTATCGCCGATGTTCAGATGCTTTGCTGCGTCATCGCTCGGCGGTTGCGAGCGAAGCAGAGGAAGGAGCTGCCGGTTCACGTACTTCAGCGTTTCAATGTCGTTGCCTCGCGCTGCTCGCTGGCCCTGCTCGATCAGCCGCTCGGCGAGGATCGGGTCGGTCAGATCGTCCCGGCGCGCCATGCAGTAGTCGAATCGCGCCAGATGCACCGCCGGATCACGGTCGCGCACCATCCACAGGAGCGCCTCGTGCTCCTGGATGTTTCGCCGAAGCATGTCGGCATTCTGCAATTCCAGCGCTTTGCGATAGTCGACCTCTAGCGACTTCAGGAGTTCCCGGTCGCTCTCCCTGCCGTTCTGATCGACTACCTTCTCCGTGTCGGCACGGACGCCCTGCGCTCTCTCCACCAGCTTGGGAAATCTCAGGGCATCCTCCAACCGATCGATTAGTGCCGCCAGCTCGCGCAACCGGCGATCGAGCATGCCCAGCGAATCTGGATCGATGGCCGCAGCTTCCGTCAGCCTGCCGATCGTCTCCAGCAGACCCTCCTCGTCGACCCGGCGAAGAACGTCGATCGCTGTCGGCGTCGCAATATGCTCCGCCTCCGTCCGGGCAGCCGACAGCCGCTCACGCAGCACGGCGGCCTCCCGGATCAGCCTCTCCAGGGACTGGCGCTCGGAGACCGGCGTGAAGACGACGTCGAAGTCGATCTCGAACGCGCGGACGTAGGCATGGGCACGAATCTGCTGCGACTCGTCCATCTTGACCGAAACTTCGACAATGCTACCCGCCACCAGATCGCGCTCCAGGTCCGCGCCCGTGTCTCGATCGCGCCAATTCCATGGTTGCGTACGGCCCGCGCGTACTCCCCTTCCAGCAAGGGGATACGGAGAACATCGTCTCGCCGCCCGGCGCGCAGCGTCTTGGTCGTGATGTGATCTATCGCCTTGGCGAAGGGCAGGCTGTCGCCTTTCTTCACGTAGACCGCCACGTTGCCGTTGCTCAGCCCTACACCGATGGTCTGGCTCGCCGGCTGCGCATTCGGCAGATTGAGCATGTAGGTGTAGACCAACGCTGGCGGTTCGGTCGGAACCGGCGTGCCGGTGACGTCGCACAGCTCGATTTCATAGGTGTGTCGGCCGGTTGTCACAGCATAAAGCTGTGTCATGAAGACGCCGCTGCTACCCAGCGTAATTCGACCGGAGCGCCATTTGGTGTCCGAGTCGACGAATTCCAGCGTGTATCCGGTCGGGTCCTGGCTGTTCGGCGCGACAACCCTGCCGCCGACATCGGGGTCCTGCAAGTTGCCAACCGGGTTGTGCTCGGTTTGAATCATCCACGTGCCGGCCGCCCAGGGTCCGCCGGGCGCCTGAATCGCAGTGGAATCGCTCAGCGCCTTGAGCTCGAGCGTACTGGCGAAAATTGCGGCGCCTCGGGCGACAACGGTAACAGGATCGATTCCCGACTCGATCGTGCAGCCAAGCTCGGATTGCACGGCGTCGCGGATCCAGGGATTGAGCGTCGACCCGCCGACCATCAGGAGTCGCTCGATGGCGCGCGCTTCCAGGTCGGCGCCACGTAGGGTCTTGCGACAAAGATTGAGCGTGCGCCGCACGTAGGGTCGGCTGAGGCGCTCGATGTCGTCGGGCGTCAGCGTATAGGCGAAGTCGATGCTGCGCCCGCGCGCATCCGTGCACCAATTGTCGAAGGCGATCTCGACCGGCGCCCGGGTGCGACAGACGTCGATCTTGCCCCGCTCGGCTATCAGCTTGAGGCGCCCGAACGCACTCACCCAGCGCGGATTACCTCTGCGAAAATCCGGCAGGTCGAACTGCTCGAGAGCCGCTGGCAGCAGCCGTTCGGTGACGATGTCCCAATCCAGCAGCTTGCCGCCGAGCTGATTGTCGCCGTCGTGGTTCTCTACATGAATGAGGCCGTCGCGGATGCGCATGATGGCCGCGTCGAACGTCCCGCCACCAAAATCGTAGACCAGCCAGTAGACGTTCTCGCGTTCGCTCTGGAAGCCATAGGCGAGTGCGGCCGCTACCGGCTCGAGCAGCAGCGGGCAACGGGTGATGCCGGCAAGGATCGCGGCGGCTTGCGTCGCCGCTGTCGCCGGCTGCTCGAACGCCGCTGGCACGGTGACGATCGCCGCCTGGACATCCTCGCCCGTGGCCGTGCGCACATCGGCTCGAAGGCTCTTCAGCACCTCGGCCGAGAGCTCCTCGGGTGAGAAGAAGCGGTCGCTGCCGACGAAATGCTTCTCGATTCCTTCGCCGACCATTCCCATGCGCAGCTTAAATTCGACCGCGGCGTTATAGGGGTCGTCGTCCAGCGCCCGCCGCTTGGCCTCGTCGCCGACGTGCAGGCTGCCTCGCCGGTCGATCCAGACCGCCGAGGGTGTAATACCGGCACCCAGCTTGTTCGGAATGATCCTCGCATCTCGACCGTCCGCGATGGCAATCGAGCTATTCGTGGTGCCGAGATCAATGCCGAAATCGATTGTCGTCCGGCGCATTCGGCGCTCCTTGCTGATTGAATTCGATGGTCGCTACCGTGCCGAGACGTCACGTCCGAGGGTCGCTATCGTCCGGCATGGCATGATTTCTAACTGGCACGGACACGAAGACCTCGCCGCGCTGAATGAGGCGGTTGCCTGAGAACACCATCGGTTGTGCCGTTTCCGAAACCGTATCCGTCGCCAGCCCCGCCGTAGGCTCGAACTGAAGTGGTGTCATCATTGCCTCACCGCCAGGGGGATAGCGCGTCCCCGTCGGATCGACCAGCCTAATGCCCGCACCTTCCAGAGCCCTGATGGCTCGGTGGAGCCGCCTCAAGGCACGGCGCGCGCGCGGATCGGGGTCGGCGCTTTCTTCATCGAGCCATTGCTTCTTAAAATACTTGGTCTTGAGGTACCATAGACAGGTTGCGAGTTCGCTCACCACGTCCTCGTGAAGGGCGTGCTGCCTTGCAGGCTCGCGGACGCCGTCCGCTGGGGTCAACCGATCGGGAGCAAGCACGGGTGCATCGCTGGCCGCGTCCGGGTCGACTTTGCGGCGCCGCCGGGCTGCCGCGGACCTAGCTGGGCGCGTGCGGGGAGCATCATCGAGCGAGCCAGTGTGCGACTTGCTCTTGCGCAGATGACGCTTGCCAGACTTGGCCATCGAGCCTCCAAGCAACAAAGGGACGACAAGTGGCGGCGTTGCCGGTCGAATGCGGACCACCATTCAGGCCGTCAACGACACGAGGCCCGTTACCCCCCGTGGGTTGGCCTGCTCGGACGCATTGTCATGCCCGAAGCTCCACTTCTTTCGACGCAACGCGAGGACGGTGGCGAAGTCCAAGTAGGCTTCCTCGGGCTTGATGCCCGATGGGAGCAGAGGTGCGGGCGTTTGGGCCACGAACTTTTGCATCGTTGCCTGCACCTTGGCCGCCGAGACCCGCTTCCAAGCAATCATGGTCGCCGCCGCCGCTGCCGCCCCGGCGAGGAGCCCGGCAGCGGCCGACAGGACTGTCCCGGCCTCCAAGAGGCTGGATCGTAACGCATAGGCAGCGCCGGCCCAGGCCAGTGCCCCCACGAAGCCGGCCGCGAGCATCGCCTTTCTGCCGGCGCCTGGCCCTGCCTCATGCGATATCTGCGCTCGCCTTTCGCGCCATTGCGCCCGGCGACTGGCAAAGTCGAGATGAGCATCCCGGCAGACTCGGCAGCGTGGAACCACGATCATTGCCGCCCTGATTGTGATGGCCGGACCCAGAATCCCTTGCTCGCTCTCGACGTCGCCGTACATGGGCAGCTGTATGCCACAGTCGTGCGCCGGCGACGCATTACCGCAGAAGTGACAGAGAGAATCCTCCGGACTCGCCGGCAATGTGGCGGGAATGAAGCGTTCGTCACGATGAAGGTGACCCTTGAGCGAGGCCGTGCCCGGCAGCGCACACTGTACGTCGCGTGCGTGCTGTTCGAGGATACCGAGATTCAGCTTCGCTCTCGCATCGTCCGGATAGAGCTCGTCGGCAAGCAACTGGCGCTCGAAGGCCGAGGCCAACTGGCTGCGAAAGACGTTACGCTTGCCTTCGAGCTCCTTGTCGAGCGCGTCGGCACAGGTTCCGCATAGCCACATCGGAACGCCGCGAATCTCGAATCGGGACCAGCGCGCGTACGCCGGACTGCCGCAGCTCGGGCAAGGTGGCTTCATGAAGTCCGGCAGCTCTGCATCCGGAAAACGACGCGGCGGCGAACGGTCCGCGACGTACTTGTCGACCAGCCTCCGCCGAATCGGCGGATCCTGGCGAAACTCTCCGATCGCGGTGTTGAAAATCTGCACAGCCCACACCGTCAGACAATGGGAGGCCGCACGCCGAACCTGCCGCTCGATCGACAAGGGAAGTGTGTCCAACAGGGCGAGAGTCCCCTCGAAGTCGCTCCCCTTCATCAGCGCCCGTGCTTCTTCGAGCCTGGCGACCAAAGCGTCCGGCAGGTCCCAATAGCCGGGCGCGCACCATTCGCTTCCGCCCTTCGCATTCTCGCGAACGCTGCGCAGGTTCTCGTCCAGCAATACCCTCAGGGCGTCGCCCGTGACCATCTTGCGGGCCAATTCGAGCAACGCAGCGCCCTCGGCCCAGTCGTCGACCTTGGAGACGAACGCTACCTGACCCTCGAACATCGCCTCCGCGATCTTGTCGTGCAGTTCGTTGCGTATGTCGGCAAAGAGGCCGGCATCCACCGACCGCGGAAGGTCGGCGATGTCGTCGACGACCGCATCGACGACCGAGATCAGACGCCCGCAATCTTGGTACATCGACCGGACATTTTCGTTGGCCCGATGCGGCGCCAACTGCCATGTCGTCTTGGCCCGGTCGATCGCCTCCTTGATCTGCCCCTCCCAAGGGGCCAGGGCGTGCCGCAAGGCCGACTGCCGCGCAGTCGCATCGAAGCTCGCCGACCTGAGAAGCTGCAGATGGCGCCTGACGTCGGCGCTACTCGAACGCTCTGCCGCTGCGAAAGCGAGCTGCGCATGGATGTGCAGCAGGCCGGTCGGCAACGAGCCTCGAATTTGCTCGACCGAGCGCGGCGACACCTTCGCATCGTTCAAGGCTGCGGCCCGGCGCGACACCACCTGCCAGAATTCCGCATCGGCGTGAACGTCAGCCCACTGGCCGAGGGCACGCTGCCACAACGCATCGAGCTCGGCTCGCGGCTTGCCATCCGCAGTGCCTGTCGCCAGTGCATGTTCGCGATCGAGCGCAAAGAGGTGAAAAAAGACCGCCAGATTGTGCCATGCTGCCGCACGCCGCGGCGGCGAAGCGGTCTCGCGGCCCCATATCGCCGCAGCATCTGCCAGGCGGCCCTCCTCGACCGCACGTAACGCCGGATCCGGCTCCTCGCCGATTGGCCAGAACCAGAAGAACTCGGCGTGAAACCGGTCGAGCGGCGCGTGCAGGCGGGCCAGCGCCCCGCGGATCTCGTCGGGGGTCGGCGGCGGATCGAGGACCAGGATTCCGCCGGACACGCCCGGCGTCGGCAGCCCCAGCCTCGCTTCCAGCTCGCGGCGCGCCTCACGGCGCTGCACGTCGCGCGCCGCCGCAGTCACCGGCAAGCCCAGGATGCGGAAGAGATTCCTCCTGTAGAGGTCCGGCGTCAGAACCTTGTAGACGTCATCTTCCATCGCTCGGCACACATCGTACCCGTGTGACCGCCGGCATCTTCCGGCCGACGCTCCGGCCCTTCACTTACACGATTGGGATCGCTTTGTCGGCTCAGAGCGATCCGCCAGAGACCATGTCGAAGCGGCTCCGAATCTCGTCGACGGTCGGAATCTTGTCCGTTCCGAGCTCGGGAAACTCCTTGGCCAAGGCAATCCGATCGTATTCGTCTAGGTGCATGTCGGCCAATGCGTGATCGTTCTCCAAGGCATCGAGAGTCTTATGGAGATGAAACAGATGCCAATGCGAAGGCCCGTGGAACACTCCCTCCTCGATCTTCGCGAGGCGCTCCTCGAACCGCTTCAGGACGCTCTTTCGTTCAGTAGCCAAGACTTGCCTCCAACCTGTCCACGCGGCGCCGATGGTGCGCGACCGGCGTCACGACCGCAAGGGACGTGCCAGAACGAAGATCCTTCGGGGTCACGCTCGTCCGGACCTTGGACATCTCGGCTGCTCACGATCGTGAGCGGCCCAGACACCCGCGGGCTCACGACATCACGGCTGCACATCCAGTCCCTTGTAGAGAGCAGCGCTGTATATGCCGTGCGCGCGCACGTTCCTGATGCTCTTCTTCGCGACCAGGAACAGCCGGGAATGGGCGGAAGGCAGCATCAGCGCTTCCTGATGCACCAGGCGCTGAACCTCCTTGAAGTTCTTTTCGCGCTCGGCGTCGGTCAGCGCATGCCGGCCGGCCTCGAGCAGTCGGTCGGTTTCCTCGTCAGCCCACATCATGCGATTGGGCACCGGCCGGTTCTTCGAATGATAGTAGAGATACATCTGGTCGCCGGCCGATGTGTACGGCACCGAGAGCGTCCATATATCGTAGTCCTGCTGGGCGATCTTCTGGAAGAAGACGGTCGGGTCCCAGGTCTGAATCTTGATGTCCACGCCGACCGTGCGCGCCGCGGCCTGCAGTATCTCGGACAGCTTCGGGTTCTGACCGACGGTGTAGGAGTACATCAGGAGCTCGAGCTTCTTCCCGTCCTTGTAGCGAAAGCCGTCGGCCCCCATCTTCCAGCCGGCTTCGTCGAGCAGCGCCTTCGATTTCTCCGGATCGCGCTTGGTCAGCACATCGAGCGTCGCCGGCTCGAAATCGAGCGCCTTGGGATGGACCAGCGAGCGCGCGGTCTCCGCCTGCCCGAAGAAGATCGCCTTGTTGATCTCCTCGCGATCGACCAGGTGCGAGAGCGCCTGACGGACCCGCTTGTCGGCCACCTTCTCGCGCGTCGCCTTGAAACCCCAATAGTACATCGCGAAATCCGCAACCGGCTCGTAGATCGCGAGATTGGGCGCCTTGCGAAAGGTCTCGATGGCCTGCAGTGGATTCCAGTGACAGAAATCGGCCTGGCCTGCCAGCATGGCGGCAATCCGGGTCGTCTCCTCCGGCACGATGCGC
The DNA here is from genome assembly GCA_046349335.1 of Reyranellaceae bacterium. GTDB lineage: Bacteria > Pseudomonadota > Alphaproteobacteria > Reyranellales > Reyranellaceae > Reyranella. Next base: position 241,117 of record JAXMCO010000008.1, on the reverse strand, counting down.
CAGATCATGCGCTCGTACTTGACTGGCCCCTTGTTGGCGTAGACCCCGGTCGGCCCCCACTTGTAGGCATCGTGGCGCTTGAGCACGAGCTCCTTGCGCGGCTCCCACTTCTCCCAGCACAACGGCCCGGTGCCGTCGAAACCCTTGACGCCGAAATCCGTGCCCAGCGCCTCGACATTGTCCTTGTTGATAATGGTGGCGGCAAAGTTGGCGAGATCGACCAGCAGCTCGGCGTGCGGGCGCTTGAGCTTGTAGACCAGGGTGTAGGGATCGGCGGCCGTGATCGAGTCGACGTCGCCCAGCCGCCAGTAGAACGGCCACTTGGCAGCCGGGTCGGCGAGCCGCGTGAACGAGTAGACGACGTCGGCAGCGGTGAACTTCTTTCCGCTGCAGAACGTGACGTCGTCGCGCAGCACGAAGGTGTAGGTGAGCTTGTCGTCCGACACCGTCCACGACTTGGCGAGCAGCGGATGGACGCTCTTTAGATCCCAGTCGAGCGCCACCAGGGTGTCGCCCATCATGAACATGGGATGCCCCATGCCACTCGACGTGTTGCTGTGGGGATCGTACTTGGGAGCGTCCTGCGACCGGATGTTGACCAGGGTCTGACCGACAGCCGGCAGCGCGGCTGCGCACAGGCTCGCCGCGAGCACCAGCGCGGCGCGCGTCGCCTTCTTCACCATGGGATAGCTCCGATCAGGCAGCAGCGAGACTGATGCCGAACGACTCCAGACTTGGCGCGATTCGCTCGGTCAGCAGCCCGACCTTGCGCATGTTGCGCACCAGCCCGCCGTGCAGATCGCGCCGGAAGTACTTGCGGAAGGCCGTCTCGTCGCCGCCGGCGGCCCGATCGCGCCGATAGCGCTTGATCTCGTCGATCTCGGCCTTGCCGAAGCCCATTTCCTGGTAGGCGGCCAGCGGGAAGATACCCGAGAGCGTGCGGCTGAGCGCCCAGACCGCGAAATCCTCCATCTCGCGATGCTCGGCCTCGGTCGCCTCGCCGACGATGGCCGGCAGCGACAACATCGCGAAGCCCATGTGGCGGGCCTCGTCCTGCACGATGCGCCGGCACACCTGGCGCAGCACGGCGTCCTTCGACGACTCCGCCAGCATGCGGAACAGCGACACGGCGAAGGTCTCGGCGACGAGCTGCAGGCCGATCGTCTTCAGGTGCCACGACGAGGTGCCGAGCAGCGTATCGAAGATCTCGCGGACGTTGCCGCCGACCGGATAAATCTCGCCGTCGAGGCGCAGATCGACATAGCGCTGCAGCACCTCGTTGTGCCGCGCCTCGTCGGCAACCTGGGTAGACTGAAACAGCTTGGCGTCCTGGCCCTGCACGTTCTCGACGAGCTGGCTGCACAGCAGCATGGCGCCGTGCTCGCCCTGCACCAGGGTCGAGAGGCGCCAGCGGCTGACTCGGCGGTTGAGCTCGACGCGCTGATCTCCAGAGAGCTTGTCCCAGAACGGTGTGCCGTGAATGTCGACCAGATCGTCGGAAATCAGCCCGCCATCGCCTTCGAGGGGAACGGACCAGTCGATGTCGGTCGCCGCGTTCCACTGATCGACCTTGGCCTGCTCGTAGAGCCGGCGCAGGTCCGCCTGGTCGCTGGCGTAGTCGTGACGGAAATGCGCCGTGTTGCGCGTCTCGATCTGATGACCTGTAGCCATGACGCTCCTCCTGCCTCCTTATTTTTCTGGCAGCAGGATGAACGCCCATTCACCCCTTTTCAACCGGCACGCGCGCTACGGCACCGCATGATCTTGTGTGCGGCGCAACAACGAGGCGGGCACGCGACCGTCCTCGGCCGGCTGGTAAACGACGCTGAACAGCGTGCGCGCCTTCGCCAGAGCCTCGCCAAAGCCATTCTGCTCGCTCTCGAAGGAGTCGAAGCCGCAGCGCAACATGAACGGGAGCTGATCTTGCAGCACGTTCCCAATGGCGCGCAACTCGCCCTCGTAGCCCAGCCGGCCGCGCAACAGACGCGCCTGGCTGTAGGCTCGGCCATCGCTGAACTTGGGGAAGTGCAGCGTGATCAGGCGCAACTCGCCGACGTGCGACGCCAGCTCCTCGACGGGGTCGGTGTTGGCGAGCGCCACCGCCGGCCATTGGGGACGCCGGCGCCAGTCGACGAGCGGCAGCGCGATCAGGACCGATGACGTCCCCGCTTCAGTGAACAATGCCATAGACCCGCTCCTTGAAAGGTTGGGCGCCGATGCGCCGGTAGGTTTCGACGAAGCGCTCGCCCTCGACGCGCGAGTCGAGATAGGTGGCAACCAGCGCGTCGACCGCCTCGACCACCTTGTCGGCGGCAACGGCCGGCCCGAGGATCGTGCCCAGTGCGGTGTTGCCGAAATCGACGTCGCCGCCGAGGCTGATCTGGTAGAGCTCGATACCGTTCTTATCGACGCCGAGAATGCCGATGTGGCCGACATGGTGATGGCCGCAGGCATTGATGCAGCCCGAGATCTTGATCTTCAGATCGCCGATATCGTGCTGGCGGCTCAGCCCGGCAAAGTGGTTGGAGATGCGCTGCGCCACCGGGATCGAGCGCGCGTTGGCGAGCGCGCAGTAGTCGAGCCCCGGGCAGGCGATGATGTCGGTGATCTTGCCGACATTGGCCTCGGCAAAGCCGAGCTGTCCGAGCGCGCGCCACACCGCCGGCAAGTCGGCGACGGCGACATGGGGTAGCACCAGGTTCTGCTCGTGGCTGACCCGGATCTCGCTTTGGGCATAGGCGTCGGCGATGTCGGCGACACCCTCCATCTGGGCAGCGCTGGCGTCGCCCGGTGGCGCGCCGGCAGGCTTCAGCGAGGCCGTAACGATGGCATAGCCCGGCTTTCGATGGGCCGATACGTTGGCCCTGAGCCACAGCGCGAACGCGCGATCCTCGAGCTTCAGCGCCTCGACCTCGGGCACGAGCGCCGGCCGGTCGGGAAGCTCGGGCGGCGCGAACTGGCTGGCGATCGCCTCGATCGTCTCGTTCGGCAGGCCGAGCGGGCCGCCGCGCGAAGCCGCGTACTCGGCCTCGACCTCCTCGCGCATCTTCTCGACGCCGATCTCGTGCACCAGGATCTTGATGCGTGCCTTGTAGAGATTGTCGCGCCGGCCGTAGCGGTTGTAGACGCGCAGGACCGCCTCGAGATAGGCTAGCAGCTCGTTGCGCGGCAGGAACTCGCGCACGGTCTTGCCGATCATCGGCGTACGGCCGAGGCCGCCGCCCACGATCACCTCGAAGCCGACCTCGCCCGCCGGGTTGCGCCACAAGCGCAGGCCGATATCGTGCACTCGAACCGCTGCACGATCGTTCGGCGAGCCGGTGACGGCGATCTTGAACTTGCGCGGCAGGAAGCTGAACTCGGGATGCAGCGTCGACCATTGACGCACGATCTCGCACCAGATGCGCGGATCCTCGATCTCGTCCACCGCGGCACCGGCGAAGTGATCGGCCGTGACGTTGCGGATCACGTTGCCGCTGGTCTGCATGGCGTGCATATCGACCTCGGCAAGCTCGGTCAGCGCATCCGGCGCATCCTCGAGCTTGATCCAGTTGAGCTGCAGGTTCTGGCGCGTCGTGAAGTGGCCGTAGCCGCGGTCGTACTTGCGGGCGATGCCCGCCAGCTTGCGAAGCTGGTGCGCGCTCAGCGTACCGTACGGGATGGCAATCCGCAGCATGTAGGCATGGAGCTGCAGGTAGAGGCCGTTGGTGAGGCGCAGCGGCTTGAATTGCTCCTCCGTGAGCTCGCCAGCCAACCGTCGTCGCACCTGGTCGCGGAACTGTTCGACACGCTCGGCGACCAGGGTGCGGTCGTAGCTGTCGTAGCGGTAGAAGTGGGTGTCAGGCATAACGCACGGCCTCGGCTGCGATGGCGTCGAAGGTGAGGCCCGAGGCGCGAATTCGTTCGCGCAAGGAGAGTGGCTCCAGCGTGCCGTCGTCGTCCTCCATCACCGCGACGAGATAGGGATCGATCACGCCGAACGCCTCGGCGCGCGCCCGTTCGAGCAGGATCTCGCCTTCCCGCTCGCCACGTGCCAAGGCGGCACGATCGAAGCGGTGCGTCCATTGCCCGCTGTCGTCGAGGAACACCACCACGCCATCGACCAGCCGATTTGCGCTGGCGATCGAGAGCTCGCCGTTGAGAGTCTTGGCCATCAGGATGCCTCCGCCAGAAGGGGTTGCTCGACGGCGGCCGCGAGGGTCGCGACCTCGCCGACGATGATGAGGATTGGGCCGGCGTCGCCGCGGAAGGTGTGGGGGACGGCGAGCCGCGCCAGATCGCCGAGCCGGCCGACGGTGACCCGCTCATCGGGTCGCGTGCCGTTCTCGACGACGGCGACCGGCGTGCTTGGGGATGCGCCGGCGCCCAGTAGACGATCGCGTACGGAGGCAGCCTCCGTGGCGCCCATATAGATGGCGAGCGTATGACCCTCGGCGGCCAGCGCCGGCCAGCGTTCGCTCTGCCGGCCGTCGGCGCGATGCGCCGTGACGAAGGTGACGGCGGAAGCCAAACGGCGATGGGTGAGCGGAATGCCAGCCGAGGCGGCGCAGCCCAAGGCGGCAGTGATCCCGGGCACGATGGTGACGGGCAGGCCGGCGCGGCGCAACGCCTCCAGTTCCTCCCCACCGCGGCCGAACACGAACGGATCGCCGGCCTTCAGGCGCACCACGGTCTGACCGGCGCGCACGCGGCGTACCAATTCGGCGTCGATCTCGCCCTGGGCCCAACGCACGCGGCCTTTGCGCTTGCCAACGGCGACAAACTCGGCGTCGCGCCGAGCACGCGCCAAGATAGCCAGCGGCACCAGATCATCGTGCAGGATGGCATCGGCCTCCTGCAGGAGCTGCGCGGCACGGAGTGTCAGAAGATCGGGATCGCCCGGGCCGGCACCGACGATATGGGCAATGCCCATCGGCGCCGTGCGACGACGCACGGCATCGAGCTCGCCCAGCACCACTCGGCGGGCGGCAGCCTCGTCGCCGGCCAGCATCAAGCGTGCCGCCGGCCCCTCGAACAGCCTGCGCCACAACGCGCGCCGGCGCGTCGGCTCGGCAATCAGCCCACCAATCTGGGCACGGAACGACTTGGCGAGGCGGGCCAGCGCGCCCAGCCGCTCGGGCAAGATCGCCTCGATGCGCTGGCGCAACACGGTCGCCAGCAAAGGCGCCGCTCCGCCGGTCGAGATCGCGACCACGACGCCGTCGCGATCGACGATCGCCGGCAGAATGAAATCGCAGAGTGCCGGACGGTCGGCCACGTTCACCGGCACGCCGGCAGACCGGCTGGCACGCGCCGCCGTCTTGTCGGCATCGGCATCGCCTGCGGCAATGAAGGCCGCTGCCGCGCCCCGATACGCCTCGACATCGGCGAGCGCCGGATCGAGGCGCTCGACCTCGGCCCCGGCGGAACGGGCGAGGGCGGCGCGGCGGTCCGCGGCAGGACCCTGCCCCACTACGACGACGCGGCGGCCATCGAGATCGAAGAACAGCGGCAGGTGCTTCACGACACGACCGACCGCAGCAGGACGTCGAAGCCGAGCAGCGCCACCGCCTGGCTGGCGGCCATCGTCCAAGGCCGCGTGACGGCGCAATGTTCCAGAAGCTGCGGCATGGAAACTGTCCTTCGACACTCTTCGATCTGACCTCCTCGATCTGGCGATGTTTGGCACATTCGCCATGACTTGAATTTCCGAAGGTTTTTGGCGGCAGGACATTTCTTGCTGTGCATTCCCCTTAGGAGGAAATTTTCCCCTCCCGGTGATTTTCCGCCCCCTTGACGATCCGCCGACCCATCCCAAATTGCTTGATGTCGCCCGTGCCCATCCTGGGGCGGGCGGCGTCAAAACCATCGCTCACTGGAGGATGATCAATGCGTACGTTCGACTATTCCCCGTTCTATCGCGCCACCGTCGGCTTCGACCGGGTCTTCGACCTGCTCGATTCGGTGGCGAGCCAAAGCGGCTCCAACGGCTATCCGCCGTACAACATCGAAAAGTCCGGCGACAGCGCCTACAAGATCGTGATGGCCGTGGCTGGCTTCGCCGAAGCCGAGCTCAATGTGACCCAGAAGGAGAACGAGCTTCTCGTTACCGGCCAGACGGCAAACGCCCAGGAGGACAAGCAGTACCTCTATCGCGGCATCGCCGGCCGCAACTTCGAGCGCCGCTTCCAGCTCGCCGACCACGTCAAGGTCGTCGGTGCCAAGCTCGCCAACGGTCTGCTGACGATCGAGCTGCAGCGTGAGATCCCGGAGGAGAAGAAGCCTCGTGCGATCCCTGTCACTGCCGGCCAGCCGGCTCTGACGCACTAATCGGCTTCAAGCCTGCGACAGGGCGCCGCCAACGCGGCGCCCTTTTTCGTTGCCGGTTGCTCAGCACGGCGGAACAATAACAATTATGACCCTACCCGCTCAGCTCACCCATTTCGGCATCCATGCCGTCAACCTCGATCGCATGGTCGACTTCTACACCCGTGTCATGGGCTACGTGGTAAGCGACTCCGGCACCAGCCGCTCCGGGGCACGCGTCGTCTTCATGACGCAAAATCCCGAATGCCATCACCAGTTCGTGCTGTTCGACGGGCGCTCGACCGACGCAACCTACAACCCGGTCAACCAGATCTCCTTTCGCCTCGACTCGCTCGACACGCTGAAGGGCTATCGCAAGGCCTTGATGGCGGAAGGCATCGCCCCTGACCGGGTGACCGACCATGGCAACGCCTGGGCGTTCTACTTCAAGGACCCGGAAGGCAACCCGGTCGAGCTTTACACCGATACGCCGTTCTACACGCCGCAGCCCTGCGGCGAGCCGCTCGACCTCGACCAGCCCAACGACCACATCCTGGCGACGACCGAAGCGATGTGCCGCAGCCGCCCGCGCTTCATGACTCGCGAGGCCTGGATGCAGAGCATCCAGGCCAAGCTCGACGCGCGGTAACTCACCCTCCTCCGTCATTTGGGGGGAGGTGCCTCGCAATACGAGGCGGAGGGAGACAGCCTCAGTCGAGATGCTTGTGTTTCCGACGTCAGAGTCGGAAGGATCTCGACTGTGGCCTTCCCCCTCCGGCCCCCCAGGCCGCCTCCCCCGTATGACGGGGGAGATGCATGAGTGCTTACTTCGCGTACTTGCCCGTGAGCTGCGGGGTGTGTGCGCCCTCGGCACCCTTCTCCTTGTGCTGCAACCGGGTCGTCCGGGCCCAGGTACGCTTGAGGTCGTCCTTCACGTTGAAGCGCAACGTGCCGATCTTCTCGACAGTCAGCTCGATCTTGTCGCCGTCCATGAAGGAATTGAGGCCACGGTGATTTGTGCCGGTGGCCAGGATGTCGCCGGGCTGCAGCGTATGGATCGAGCTCACCCATTCGATGCAGCGCGGAATGTGGTGCGCCATGTCCGACGTGTTGAATTTCTGCATGACCACGCCGTTGTTCGTGAGCGTGATGTCGAGGTTCTGAGGATCGGCGATCTCGTCGGCGGTGACGATGCACGGGCCGATCGGCGCGAAGGTGTCGCGCGACTTCATCTGGAAGAACACGTTGCCCGGCGGCGGCAGGCCGCGAGCCGAGCCGTCGATGAAGCAGGTGTAGCCGAAAATGTGCTTCATGGCGTCCACCTGGGAAACGCGCGTCGCAGTCTTGCCGATGATCAGGGCGACCTCGGCCTCACCCTCGAAGATCGAGGCCGGCACGTCAGGCAGCACCATGGTATCGCCATCGCCGATCACTGCCGTCGCTGCCTTGTGAAAGGCGTTGATCTGCGGCTTCTCCTTGAGCGTGCCGTCCTCCATGTAGTTCACCGCCATGCAGACGATGTTGCCCGGCCGCGGCACCGGCGGGCGAAGCTTGACGCCCTTCAGCGGCACGCCGGTGCCGGCCTGGGCGGCCTTCGCGACCTTGTCCTTGTAGGCGTCCCATTTGGCGATCAGGCCGACGATCAGGTCACGCGCATCGAGATGCGGGATGTCCTTCACGGCATCGGTCACGTCGACGACGGTGTCGCCCTTGATGACGCCCAGGCGGTAGTCGTTGAAATAGCAGATCTTCACTTCTTCTCTCCCTCGTCCAACACTTGCTTGGCTACATTGGCGGCCGACATCGCCGTCGGCCATCCCGAATAGAATGCGAGATGGGTGATCATCTCGATCAGCTCCTCCTTCTTCACGCCATTGTTGATCGCCCGGTTGAAGTGGCCGACCTGCTGCTCTGTCCGACCAAGCGCCACCAGGGCGGCACAGGTGATCAGGCTGCGGTCGCGCTTGGACAGGCCGGGGCGCTCCCAGACGTCACCGAACAGAACATTGTCGGTGAGATCGATCAGCTTGGGTGCGAAGGCGCGAAGGCGATCGCGGGGGTTCTGCGGCGGGCTCGGCATGGTCTCTCTCCTTTTCAATGGATGGTCGAAGGGCTAGCTTTCCCGTCAAATTGTCGGAGGAAATGATGACAGGCATCAAGGTCGCAGACTTCGCTTTCCCGCGCATGGAGGCGCCGGATCTCGATGCGATGGAGGAGTTCCTCACGCATTTCGGCATGGTCCGCGCCGAGCGCACGCCAGACGCACTCTATATGCGCGGCGCCGACTCCCACCATCATATTCATGCCGTCCACAAGGGGGGAACCAAGTTCATCGGCTTTGCCTACCACGTGCCCAACGAGGACGACCTGAAGCGGCTGGCCAAGCTGCCCGGCGCCTCGGGTATCGAGACCCTGAACGAGCCGGGCGGCGGCAAGCGCGTGCGCCTCACCGAGCCCAACGGCTACCAGATCGAGGTCATTGCCGGCATGGCAAGCGTCGCACCGCTCAAGATCCACCGCGACCTGGTCAATTCGGGCAGCGAGCCGCACCGCCGGGCCGGCCGGGTAATGCGTCTCACCAAGTCGCCGACCACCATCCAGCGCATCGGCCATGGCGTTCTGTCGACGCCCAAGGTCAAGGAAACCGCAGCTTGGTTCCGCGAGACGCTGGGCATGATCCGATCCGACGACGTCTATGCCGGCGATAAGGACAACGTCATCGGTGCCTTCAGCCGCCTCGACCGCGGTGCAGACTATGTCGACCACCACGTGCTGTTCTGCGTGAACAACACCAAGACCGGCCTCAACCATGTCTCCTACGAGGCGCAGGACATCGACGCCGTCTTCCAGGACCACGAGTACATCAAGCGGCTCGGCAAGTACGACCATATGTGGGGCATCGGCCGTCATCTGCTCGGCAGCCAAGTCTACGACTATTGGTGCGATCCGTGGGGCCGCGTGCACGAGCGCTGGGCCGACACCGACCGCCTGAACGCCGCCAACGGCGGCAACCTGATCAGCGCCGAGGAAGGCCTCCAGTCGCAGTGGGGCGAAAGGCCGCCGGAGCGCTTCATGGGACATGCGAGCCCGTGAACGACCCCGCCTCTTTTCATATTCCTCTCCCCCGCTAGGGGGAGAGGCTAGGTGAGGGGGTGACGACGTGCGTGTCCCCCTCACCCAACCTCTCCCCCTATCGGGGGAGAGGAGCCCGAATTGAGCCGCGTCATCGGCTAGCCGCTACTTCGCCTTGAACTTGTCCGGCAGGCGTTCCTCGTTGCCCAGCGCGACGCGGCGAACGCCGTCGCTGTCGGGACTCGCCGGAAAGCCCGTCTTGGCGCGCGGCGCCGGTGCCTCGACGACCTTGTTCGACAGGCGGCCGACTCCAGTCACCTCGATGTCGATCGTGTCGCCGACCTCGAGCGGCCGCGAATTGGCCGGCGTCCCGGTGAGAAGAATGTCGCCCGGGAGGAAGGTCATGTGGCGGGCGAGATCGGCGATCAAGTAGCCGACATCGAAGATCATCTCGCTGATCGCGCCTTCCTGAACCATCTTGCCGTTCTTGTAGCTGCGCAGGGTCGACTGCCGCACGTCGACGCCCGACACCAGGCCGGGACCGATCGGGCAGAAGCCGTCCATACCCTTCACCCGCAGCATCGAGCCCGCGTCGGTGTCGCGAAAATCGTGGCATCCGAAATCGTTGGCCGGCGCGAACCCGGCGATGCAGTCCCACGCCTCCTCGGCCGTCACGTTCTTGGTGATGCGGCCGAAGACGACGGCCATCTCGCCTTCGTAGTTGACGTACTTGTAGCCCTGCGGCCGAATCAATTCGCCATGATGAGCGTTCAGAGCGGTCAGCGGCTTCTGGAAATAGGTCGGCGTCTTGGGCGGCACGCGCGTGTTGTTGAACTCGAAGTAGCGCGAGATGTAGTTCACGTGCACGCAGATGATCTTGGTCGGGGTACACGGCGGCAAATGGACGACATCCTTCTCGTCTGCCGTGCGGCCATCGGCGAAGTGGATCTTACCGTCCTTGAACTCGACCCAGTACTCGCTGCCACCCTTCATGACGCGACGGAGTTCCCGTCGCGGTCCTTCCAGAACACTCATTCGTTCATTCCCCTTTCCAAAGCGTTTGTTCTTCCGGACCGCGGGCGTCCCGCCCGCATTGGCTCACGAGCTAGCGGGACGCCCGCGGTCCAGATGACCATGATCTCTTCGTCAGCATCCTACCTGGACTTCGCCCGCTCGATCGCCCGCCACACGTTGTGTGCCGTCGCCGGCATGGCCACGTCCTCGACGCCGAGCGGCGCCAGTGCGTCGATGACGGCGTTCATCACCACCGGCATGGCGCCGACCGTGCCTGCCTCGCCGGCGCCCTTGGCGCCCAGGGGGTTGAACTTGGTCGGAACCGGATTGCTCTTGATCTCCATGCTGCACATCGTGTCGGCGCGCGGCATGGCGTAGTCGAGGAAGCTCGCGGTCAGGAGCTGGCCGCTCTCGCGATCCCACACCACCTGCTCGCTCAGGATCTGACCGACACCCTGGGCAACGCCGCCGTGGATCTGGCCCTTGAGCCCGATCGGGTTCATGACCGTGCCGACGTCGTCGACGACGCAGTAGCGATCGAGTTGGACCGCACCGGTGTCGGGATCGATCTCGACCTCGCAGATGTGGCAGCCGTTGGGATAGGTGTCCTTCTGGCCGAGGTAGGTGGCATTCTCGTACAGGCCGCCCTCGAAGCCACCCTTCGGCCAGCGTGTCGGGTTGAACGCCGCCATCGCGACCTGCTTCAAGGTCACCGACTTGTCGGTGCCGGCGACCTTGAACACACCTTCGGCGAACTCGATGTCCTGCTCGCCCGCCTCTAGCAGATGGCCGGCGAGCTTCTTGCCCTTCTCGATCACCTTGCCGGCCGCCTCGAACAGGGCGGAGCCGCCAAGCACGGTCGAGCGTGAGCCGTTGGTGCCCATGCCGAAGGCCACGCGGTCCGTGTCACCGTCGATGAACTGGACGTCGGCTGGATCGATGCCCAACCGCTCGTTCAGGATCTGCTTGAACATCGTCTCGTGGCCCTGCCCCTGGGCCTTGGTGCCCATCAGCAGCGCGGCGGTGCCGCTGGGATTGAAGCGGATCTCGGCGTATTCCGGCTGCGCCGTGCCGGCCGCCTGCTCGATGGCGTTGACGATGCCGAGGCCGCGCAGCTTGCCGCGAGCCTTGGACTCGGCAGCGCGTGCCGCGTAGCCCGCCACGTCGGCGAGCTTCAGGGCCATGTCCATGTTCTGCTCGAAGGCGCCGCAATCGTAGTACGGCCCGACCGGGCTCTGATACGGCAGCGCCGATTCGGGCAGCATGTTCTTGCGCCTGAGCTCGACGCGATCGACGCCGAGCTCGCGCGCCGCATCGTCGATCAGCCGCTCGATCAGGTAGATCGCCTCCGGTCGGCCGGCGCCGCGATAGGGCGCCGTCGGGTTGGTGTTGGATAGCACGCCGACCACGTTGATGTAGGCCTTGGGAATCAGATAGACGCCCAGCACCGTGCCGATCATGCCGAACGGCGAAAGCAGGTTGCGGTCCGACCCGACATAGGCGCCGATATTGGCCAGCATGTCGAGGCGCAGCGCCACGAACTTGTTGTCCTTGTCGAGCGCCAGCTCGATCTCGCCGACATTGTCGCGGCCGTGCTCGTCGGCCATCACTGCTTCGCTGCGCTCGCAGGTCCATTTCACCGGGCGCAGGAGCTTGCGCGCCGCCCACAGGGTGAGCCGATGCTCGATGTACTGCCAGCCCTTGGTGCCGAAGCCGCCGCCGACATCGCCCGAGATCACCCGCATCTTGCTCTCGGGCACCTTGAAGACGTTCTGCGCCAGCATGTTGCGCACGCGATGGGGATACTGCACGTCGGCGTACAAGGTCATGCGGTCCTCGCCGGGATCGTAGGTCCCGAGCGTGCCGCGCGGCTCCATGTACTGGGCATGTACGCGGGTGATGACGTAGCGCCGCTTGATCACCTTGGCCGCCGACTTGATCGCCTCCTCGGTCGCCGCCTTGTTGCCGCGCTCGACGCTGTTGGAGATGTTGTCCGGGCAATCGTCCCACACCGCCGGCGCGCCGGGCTTCACCGTGTCCTCGGTCAGCGTCACCGACGGGATCGGATCGTAGTCGATGTCGACCAAGTCGGCGGCGTCCTTGGCCTGCGCCAGGGTGTCGGCAATCACCATGACCACCGGGTCGCCGACGTAACGCACGCGGTCGGTGACCAGCGGCGGCCGCTGCGGCGCGAACATCGGCTTCCCGTCGGGCCGCTTCCTCGGCATGTTGGCCTTGGGCATGCCGAGCCCGTCGGCCTTGACGTCGTGGCCGGTGAACACGGCAACCACGCCGGGGGCCTTCTTCGCTTCCTCGATGTCGATCGAGCGGATGTTGGCGTGGGCGTGCGGCGAGCGCACGAACACTGCATATGCCTGGCCGTGGACATTGACGTCGTTGATGAAGCGGCCTTGGCCGCGCAGCAGCCGCGGATCCTCGAAACGCAGAACCGGCTGACCGATACCGTACTTGCTCATGGCTACCCTACTCTCCCGGCGTGATCGTTCTCGACGTGACGGTTCAGCCCAGAGGCCCCATGAAGGCCGGATCGGCATAGGTATCCGACATCGGCTCCAGGCTCTCCGGCCAATCCTTGCCGACCTTGCGGCGCTCCGCGGCCGGACGCGGCCGGCCGTCCCAGCCGACTCGCTCCATGTAGTAGTACAGCATCAGGCAATGCCCTGCCGGATCGACGACATGCGCCGCGTAGTCGACCCCTGGGTAGAGCTCGGGCGGGACGGCGTTCGTGAACGTCGCGCCCTTGGCCTCGAGAAAGGCCACGGCGTCGCGCAATTGACGGTAGCTGCCGACCTGTATGCCCATGGTGGCGACCGAGGTATTTGGATTGAGACCCAGCTCGGCCCGCACGGCCTTGGGGAACAGCGCCAGACTGTGATGCTCGCCGCCATTGCGCAGAAAGACGCAGCGATGACCGCGCCACGTCACCACCTCGGTGCGCACGAATCCCATCAACCGAGTGTAGAACGCCTCGGACGCGGCAACGTCGGAAACGAACAGCCCCATCGGCCCGATATTGACGATCTTGAACGGCCGCTTCAGGCGGACACCGGCGACGACGTAATTGCCCTCGCCGCGATCGCGGACGACATTGCCCGCATCGATGTCGATTCCCTTGGCGATCGCCTCGCCCACCTCCTGCTCCTCGGAGATTTGTGGCAGCTCCGGCCGCTCGCGAAAGGCACGATAGTACAGCGCCTCAGGCTTGCTGCGACCGTCCCAGCCGATCTGCTCCATGCCGTAGTAGAGCTCGATCGTGTGACCGTCGGGATCGCGGATATAGGTGTGCCAGTTGCTACCCGGCATGTCGCGGCCGACGCGGCGAATCTCGACGTCCTTCTCTCGGAAATAATCGGCAGCGGCAAACACCTCCTCCATCGTCCCGACCTGCCAGGTGATCTGATTGACCGTGATGTCCTTGGACACCGCATCGTCGCCGAAGATTGCCCCCAGCGACTTGTGCGCCAGCAGGAAGGCGTGATGGTCGGAATTGTGGCTCATGAAGACGATGCGTCCATCGTCGAGCCGCTTGGCCAACTCCTCGCGTCCCGGAATCTTCTTCAGATCGCGCGTATCGGTGATTCGGAACCCGAGCAAGCCGGCATAGAAATCGATGCCGGCGTCGAGATCGGCGACGTTGAAGCCGAAATGGCCGAGCCGCCGGATCTTGAACGGCTGCGGATAGCGCACGCCACCGATATCGTAGCGCGCGGCCTCGGCGGTATCGGCCTTCTGGATCGTATCCATGATTTGTCCTCCTTAAGCCTTGCGTCGCTTGCCGGGGCGACCGGCATCCATCGTCAGTCCTGGCACTTCCGATGCGGCCTGCTCGACCGTGGTGCGGATGTGCTTCTCGATCAGCCGGCACGACAGATCGGCGTCGCGCGCCAGCACGGCGTCGCGCAGCTCGAGATGCTCGTTCGGCCGGCGCGAGCGCGCATGGATCATCGTCAGCCAGTGATAGCGCCGCGCCTGGTCGAACAGCTCGCTGCGGAAATGCAACGACCACGGCGACGTGCAGGTCGCCACCAGCGCATCGTGGAAGCGCTTGTGTCGCTTGCCCCATTCGCGCTTGACCGCGACCGGATCGTCGGTGCGCGGCGGCTTGAGCTTGGACAGCAGGAAATAGGCGGTGACGATCTCGGCTTCCCAGGTATCGGTGGCGTGGCGAATGGCATCGGCCAGCGTCCGCGTCTCGAGATAGACGCGGAGTTCCGACAGGTCGAGGAAATCGGCGAGCGAGATCGGCGCCACGCTGAAGCCACGGCCGGCCTCGGTGCGGGCCAGCCCTTCCGACACGAGGTGCGAGAGCGCCTCGCGCAGGGTGCCGACCGACGTGTCGTAGCGCTGCCGCAGCTCGCCGAAGCGCAGCCGCTGGTCGGGCTTCAGCACGCAGCACAGAATGTCCTCGCGCATGCGGCGCAGCACGTCGAACGTCGCCGCATCCTCGGCCAGCACATCCTGCGGCGCCGTCGTGGCGGCGACGCGATTGGCTATGTCGACAGGCATCTTCAGAATTCTAGCCATGGTCGTGACCTCACACGCCGAGATAGGCTTCGCGAATATGCGGCTGCTTCAAGAGCTCGTCGGGCAGGCCGCTGGTGACGATCCTGCCTTGCTCCAGCACGTAAGCGCGATCGGCGACTTCGAGTGCCTTCAGCACATTCTGCTCGACCAGCAGCACAGCCGCGCCCTCGTCCCGCACGCGCGCGATGATGTCGAACATGTCGTCCACGATGGTCGGCGCCAGGCCGAGCGAGGGTTCGTCGAACAGCACGATGCGCGGCCGCGCCATGAGCGCCCGTCCGATCGCCACCATCTGCTGCTGGCCACCCGACAGTTCCCCGGCCAACTGCTGACGCTTGTCGCGCAGGATGGGAAACAGCGCGAACACCCGTTCGAGCGACTGGCTGCGATGCGTCCGCGCCGCCGGCAGATAGCAGCCGAGCTCGAGATTTTCCTCGACCGACATCTTGGTGAACAGCCGGCGACCCTCGGGCACCAGGGCAATGCCATGGCCACAATAGTCGTGGGCGCGCACCCGGGTCATGTCTTCGCCGTCGAAGCTCAGCGATCCACTTCGGCAGCGCAGCAGGCCCGCCATGGCGTTGATCAGGGTCGTCTTGCCGGCCCCGTTGGGGCCGATCACCGACACGATCTCGCCAGCATCGACGTCGAGCGAGACGTCCCAGATCGCCGGCGCGTCGCCGTAGCCGACATGCAGGTTGCGTGCCTCAAGCAGCATAGGCCTTGCCGAGATAGATGCTGACGACGCGCGGATCGCGCATCACGTCGCGCGGTGCGCCCAGGGCGAACAGCTTGCCTTCGTTCAGCACGGCGACCCGGTCCGACAGCTCGACGACGGCGCGCATCAAGTGTTCGACGAACACGATGGTCGCCCCTTGCGCGCGGATGGCCCGTACCAGGCGGATCGCATTGTCGATCTCGGCCGGGTTGAGGCCGGACAGGACCTCGTCGAGCAGCAGTAGCTTCGGGCGGGCAGCGAGCGCGCGCGCCAGCTCGAGGAACTTGCGCTCGTGCAGGTTCAGCTCGGCGGGCAGCGCGTCCTCCTTGCCATCCAGGCCCGTGAAAGCGATCCAGTGCATGGCCTCGTCACGGATTTCGCCGCGGCTGCGCGGCGGCCCGCCGAAGGTCGCACATAGCGATACGTTGTCGAGCACGCTCATGTTGGTGAAGGGCCGCGGGATCTGGTAGGTGCGCGCCACCCCACGCCGCGCGATCTCATGCGCCGGATCGCGGCCGACCTCCGCGCCGTCGACGCGAATGGTGCCGCTGGTCAACGGATAGAAGCCCGAGACGACGTTGATCAGGGTGGTCTTGCCGGAGCCGTTGGGACCGACCAGCCCCATGATCTCGCCTTCGCGCACGTCGAGATCGACGCCGTCAAGCGCCTGCAAGCCGCCGAACCGCTTGGTGACGCCGCGCACCTCGAGCAGCGGGCGTTCCTTGATCGGCTGCACCGTTGCCGCCGCTACGACCGGAACGATCGCGGCCCGGGCCTCCTGCTTGACCGGCCGACGCCTCCGCTTCAGCCATTGCTGGATCGCCGGCAGCACACCCTCGGGCAACCACAGGATGGCAACGATCAGAATCAGACCGACGATGGCGCGCCCGACCATCGCCTCACCACCGCTGATGAAGGCATAGAGCAGCGCGGTGATGGCGGTCGCACCGACGGCGGGGCCGAGCCAGTGCCGCGCGCCGCCCAGCACGCTCATCAGCACGACGTAGAGCGGCACGGTGAGCTCGAACGTGCCGGCCACCGTCAGGAAGCCGACATACATTGCATGGATGCCGCCAACCGCGCCGGCGATGCCGGCCGACAAGGCAAAAGCCGCGAGCTTGTAGCGGAAGGTCGGTACACCCTTGGCCTCGGCGACATCCTCGTCGTCGTGGATGGCGAACAGGCCCATGCCGAGGCGCGAATGCACGACCCACCAGGTGATGGCGAGCGTCAGCACGCACATGATGAAGCCCAGCATGTAGATCGTGCCGGTCGCCGTGGGCAGGATGTGGGGCAACGGCACGGCACTCATGAACACGCCGGCGCCGCCGTCGATCGGCGTGTTGAGGATGATGGTGGCGACCACGAACGTCACCGCGAGCGTCAACAAGGCGAACAGCTCACCGCGCAGGCGGCGCAGGCGGAAGACGACGGCGCCGATGCCGACGCCCAGGAGGGCCGCCATCGCGGCCGCGAGCGGCACGGTCAGCAGGAACGGCACGCCGAACTGGGTGGTGAGCGTCGCCGTCGTGTAGGTGCCGACACCGAAAAACGCCGCATGGCCGAGGCTGAAATAGCCGGCGAAGCCGCTCAGCAATGCCCAGCTCGTCGCCAGCGAAATCCAGAAAAAGACCAGGTAGAAGAAGGAATCGTAGAACGCCGGAAGGCCCGCTGCCGGCAGCAGCGCGAACAGCACGATGGCGAAAGCGGCAGCCAGCCGAGGCAGGCCCTGGGCGGCACTCATGCCCATTCCGGATTCCACAGCAAGATGGCGATCAGAACCGAGAACGACACGACCGGTGCCCACGCCGGGCTCAGGACCGCCATGGCGAGCGACTCGCTGGCTCCGATCAGCAGGCCAGCGAACAAGGCACCGAGGGGATTACCCAGCCGGCCGATGATGACGACGGCGAAGACGACGCCGAGCCACGTCCAGATTTGCGCCGGCGCCAAAGTGGCGATGAGCGCAATGAAAGTGCCGGAGATGCCGGCATAGGCCGCGCCCAGCCCCGACAGGAGATAGGCGAGCCTCTTGTGGTCGACGCCGTAGGCGGCGGCGATGTCGGCGTCCTCTGCGGCGGCGCGCAGCGCCTTGCCGACATAGGTCTTGCGCAACCACAGCCAGGTGCCCCAGGCGAGCACGCCCGCGACCATGCAGAGGACGAGCTCGAGCACCGGGATGTAGAACGGGCCGGCCTTGATCGACAGCGTCGAGTAGTGCGTCTCGAAGCGGCGATAATCGGCCGTCCAGTAGAGCTGGATCGCCACCTCGAGGATGATGGCGAAGCTGAAGGTGATCAGCAGCGAGGCGAGCTCGTTCACCCGGAACTTGTCGAACAGCCAGTGCTGCGCCAGGCCGATGGCGAACATCGCCGGCACCACCATCATCGCCGACCACCACGGCGCCACGTGATAGTTGGTGCCGAGCTCGTAGGTCAGGTAGGCGGCGAGGAAGGCCAGCGCGAAGTGACTGAGATTGACCAGCCGCAACAACCCCCAGCTCAGGCTGAGGCCGAGCGCCAGCAGGCCGTACATGCCGCCGGCCAGGACGCCCGATATCAGGGCCTGGCCGAGGAGCGTTGCGCTGGGCATTACGACGTCAGGACGCGATCAGCTTGACGCCCGGCGCCGCGAATTCCTTTGGCCAGACGACCTTCCAGGCCTTGTTCTGCACCTGCTTGACGAGCTGTAAGGCAGTGCCGTGATTGAACGGCCCATCGAACTTGACCGTGCCGTAGATCGTGTCGACCTGGTTCTTCTTCAGCCAGGCGGCGATCGCCTTGTCCTCGAGGCTCTTGGCGCCATTCACGCCGGCTTCGAGGATCTGCCATTCCGAGATCATGCCGCAGGCCTGCGCATCGATCGTCGTGTACGGCAGGTTGGCCTTGGTCGCCCGCTCATTGTACTGGGCCGCATACTTCTTCATTCCCGGCCGGCTCATGAAGGGCTCGTCCGGCTCGAGGAAGGTCGAGCACAGGGCCTTGTCGCCATCTGGCGACAGCGCCAGGGGGCCCGGCGCCGGATAGAGATGGAAGTGGTTTTTCGGCGTGTAGTCGAGCTTGCGCAGCGCTTCCAGCAACTGGTTGCTCTCGAGACCGAGCGACCCGACCCACAGGAAGTCGGCGTTGGCCTCCTTCACGCGCGCCGCAATGGCGCCGAAGTCGCGGTTGCCCGACTCGTACTCGAGATAGAGCAGGACCTTGACGCCGCGTTTCTCGGATTGGTCGCGCATGCCCTGCGCCATGAACTGCGCCGACGGAAACTTCGAGGTCAGCACGACGATCGTCTTCGGCGGAGTCGGAAAGGTCGCCATCATGTCGAGCAAGACGTTGGGATAGGTCTTGTCGGGCTCCGGGCCAAACGGCGTCGCCGGAAAAGCCATGTCGTAGGTCTGCAGCTTGGGGATGCCCATGCTGCTCTGGATCATCACCTTGCCGTAGCGCTGTGCTACGCCCATGGCAGCCAGGATCGGTGCCGTCGCATAAGGCCCCTGGATCAAATCGACCTTGTCGACGGTGATCAGCTTCTCGTAGAGGCTGCGCGCCACATCGGGCTTGGACTGATCGTCGAGCAGCACGAACTCGACCGGCCGGCCAAGGAAGCCATTCCGGCTATTGATATCCTCGACCATCATCTCGGCGGCGATCTTGTGGATCACGGCGGTCTGCGCCAGAAACCCCGTCAGCGACAACGTGCCGCCGACCCGCACCGGCGTGCCCGATGGTGCCGCGCGCAAGATCGCAGGCGCCGCCAGCGTCGCTGCAAAGCCAGCCCCGGCCAAGCCCGCCAATACGCGCCGGCGGCGCCACACACCCGTTCGATGTTGCATCGTTCCCTCCAACCGGCGCGTTGTTCTCCACACGCCCTTCCATCAATCTTGGAACAGGGAGAGTGTCCTGTAAACGCACATTCGAAAGTTTCGAAACTTTCGAATGTGCAGAGAATAGTGCGGTTTCCGCACCGCAACTTCGAGAAGGCGCACCAGCGGCGCGGCGTCGGTCGGCCGCGACACGCTGCTGCTCCGATGCACGATGCAGGCGCGATCCAAGATCAGCACATCGTGGGGATGCTGCGCGTTCTGCGCCCTTGGCGATGACCCGAACCGGGTGGCAAAAAAGCCCGGGGCATGCTCTATGCTCGCCGCCGGAAATTACGGGAGCACGCCCATGAAGAGCTACAAGGTCGTCGAGTTCGGCAAGCCGTTGGAAATGGTCGAGGAAGGCAATCCGGCGCCCCAGGGTACGGAGGTGCTGGTGCGCATCACCGCCGCCGGCGTCTGCCACAGCGATGTCCATCTGTGGGAAGGCTATTTCGACATGGGCGGCGGCAACAAGATTTCGACCCAGAAGACCATGAATCCGCCGCGCACCATGGGACACGAGATCGTGGGCGACGTCGTCGCCGTCGGTCCGGATTCCAAAGGAGCCAAGGTCGGCGACAAGGCCATCGTCTACCCGTGGATCGGCTGCGGCACCTGCTGGTACTGCCAGAATGCCATCGAGCATCTTTGTCCGACACCGCGCGCGCTCGGCGTCAACAAGGATGGCGGCTATGCCGACCATGTCCTGGTGCCGCATGCCAAGTATCTCTACCCGTACGGCAACCTGCCGGTCGAGCTTGCCTGCCTCTATGCCTGCTCCGGCATCACGGCGTTCGGCGCGGTCAAGAAGGCGGTCGGCCAGGACGGCGGCAAGCCCATTCTGGTGATCGGCGCAGGCGGCGTCGGCCTGATGGGCGTTCGCTTTGCCAAGTCGGTGCTGGGCCGCGAGCCGATCGTGGCCGACATCGACGAGAACAAGCGCAAGCTCGCGCTCGAGAATGGCGCCGTCGCCGCCATCGATCCGCGCGAGAAGGACGCCCGCAAGCAGATCATGGACCTGACAGGCGGCACCGGCGTCGGTGCGGCGATCGATTTCGTCGGCGCCGAATCGTCGGCCCAGTTCGGCCTGCGCGCGCTCGGTCGCGGCGGCCGGCTGGTCATCGTCGGCCTGTTCGGCGGCACCTTCACCATCCCGCTGCCGATGTTCGCCTTCACCGGCTGCCAGATCGTCGGCTCGGTGACCGGCAGCCCGGCCGAGATGAAGGAGATGATGGATCTCGTGACCTCCGGGAAGGTGACGCCGGTGCCGATCATCAAGCGCAAGCTCGATGAAGCCGATACCACTCTGCAGGAGCTGCGCAAGGGCCTGATCATGGGGCGCGCCGTCCTGGTTCCGTGAGCCAGGCCGGCCGAGCCCTCGCCTACGCCTTCGAGATCGGAGCGCTCGCCCCGCAGCGAACGTTCTTTCTGCGTGCCGAGCCCTCTCCCTTCCGCGACTGCGACGCCGAGCAATCCTTCCGCTCGGAGTATCTGCGGCTGAAGCATGCCGGCTGGTCGGTCGTACCGCGTCTCGAGGGCGGAGGCTATCAGCTCGGCCAAATCCTGCTGACCAAGCACAAGGAGGAGAACTTCGCCAACATCGCGCGCGGCTGGACGCTGCTCGGCGAGGGCGGGACGCTGGTCTGCGCTGGCGCCAACGACGATGGCGCGGCGAGCCTGGAGAAGCAGGTCCGCAAGATTTTCGGTCTGGCCGGCTCGCTGTCGAAATTCCATTGCCGCGTCTTCTGGCTAACGCGAGGGGACCGCCCGCCGCCCGAATACTGGTCCGAGCTGACCCACTTGCGTCCCATCGGAAACGGCACCTGGCTGAGCCAGCCCGGAATCTTCAGTTGGGATCGCATCGACGACGCCTCTGCCCTGCTCGCCGACTGTCTGCCGGACGACCTTGCCGGCCATGTTGCGGATTTCGGCTGCGGTTGGGGCTATCTCGGCCGCACGATCCTGGCTCACGCGCCGGCAATCACGGCAATCGATCTGATCGATGCCGAACACCGCGCGGTGGAGGCCGCCCGCGCGAACCTGACCGATCCGCGCGCCTCGGTTCATTGGCTCGACCTCGTCACCGAGGCTGCGCCCGCGACATACGACGTCATCGTCTGCAATCCACCCTTCCATGCCGGGCGCGCGGCCGATCCGAAGCTGGGTCAGGAAATCATCGCCGCCGCAGCGCGAGCGCTGAAGCCGGCTGGCCGCCTCTACGTCGTGGCCAATCGCGGCTTGCCGTACGAACCGGTACTCGCCGCCAACTTCTCGTCGGTCACCCGCCTCGCCGACAACAACAAGTTCCGCGTGAGCGTTGCTGTGAAGTGATCGTCAGTGTGCATCGTCCAACACTCCGGCAATCAAAAACTCCCTATTGCCATCGGCGCCCTCGATCGGGCTGTCGGTGAGACCCAGCACGCGCCAGCCGGGTTGCGCGGCGAGCCAGGCCTCGATGGTGGCGCAAACTTCCGCGTGCAGCTCGGGGTCGCGCACGATGCCACCCTTGCCGACGCGGCCCCTGCCGACCTCGAATTGCGGCTTTATCAACGCGACCAGGTGTGCGCCCGGCGCCGCCAGCACCAGGGCGGCGGGCAGCGCCGTGCGAAGTCCGATGAAAGAGGCGTCACAGACGATCAAGTCGATCGCGTCAGGCACTTCGGCGCGCGTCACGTCGCGAATGTTGGTCCTCTCCATCGACACCACGCGCGGATCGCTTCGGAGCTTCCAGGCGAGTTGGTTGGTGCCGACGTCGATCGCGTAGACCTTCGCGGCACCCCTCTGCAGCAGGCAGTCGGTGAAGCCGCCGGTCGAGGCGCCAACATCGAGGGCGACACGGCCGGCGACGGTGATGGCGAACTGATCGAGGGCCCGCGCCAGCTTCAGGCCGCCGCGCGACACGTACGGGTGCGGTTGGCCGCGGACTTCCAGCGCCACATCCGGCGCCACTGCGTGCCCCGCCTTGTCGAGCCGCCGTTCGCCGGAGAACACCAGGCCCGCCATGATCAGGCGCTGCGCGGCGGCCCGCGTCTCAGCGAGGCCACGCTCGACCAGCGCAACGTCGAGGCGAGTCTTTGCCATGCTGTTTCCTAGATCAGCGGCGGCGCCGACCTGTGCTCGCCCGATATCGGGCTCATCAGGTCGACGGCAAGGCCATCGGGCTCCTCGACGAGGATGCACCGGGCGCCCCGGAACGCATCGAACGGAGCTTGCAGGCCACGATTGGCGGCAGACGTCATATCGCAACAGATGTCGTCGACCGCTTGGCGCGACGCGACGCCAAAGCCCAAGACAACACGGCCGGCGAGATCCGGTCGATCACGCCATCCCGCATTCCATACCCGGGCAAACGTCGCGCTGTCGAGATCGAGACCGGCACCATCGACACCTACTCCATCGGCGGCAGCGACTTGATGGGCGCCTGTCGCCGTCCGCCACATGCGATCCCCAGGAATGTCCACGCCCGGACGGCAAGACAAGGCGAGCGATGCGTCGAGATTGCCGCCGATGACGTTGACCTGATTGAACACCGGGCGTGCCCGTTCCATGGCTTGCTCCTGCGTTGACCGCAGCTATTCAGAGTGCATAACACGCGCACCACGAAGCGAAACAGAATAGCGGACCGACTGCTCTACGATCGCGGCCTGCACGAGTACATCGATGCGCCGGGCACCCGAGGCCTCGGCGCGCGAGATTCTCGACGCGCCACCCAGGCTCGCGAGCGCGGACCGGTCCTTCCCCATAGGCGTTAAGTTAAGGTGGAAAGCTCAACATAGTCCTCATCCTGAGGAGGCCGCGCAGCGGCCGTCTCGAAGGACCGGCCGCACCGGAAGTCGTTGAAAATGCAGTGTCCCAGCACCCTCTCTGTTGCCGACAAGGGGCGAAGGTTACTTCGGCCTATTCGAGACGCGACCCTTCGGGCCGATCCTCAGTGAGGATTGTCCTTAACTTAACGCCTATGCGGTCCCTCCCCGCCCAGTCCGCGCCGACTTCGACAAGGCCTTTCCTGCCGACCTGCCAGCGCGCATCCTGTGCACTTGGACGAGAATCTGCCGATAATGGAGTGTGACAACGACATGAGCACCAAGCTTCTCGAAGGCGAGCGCGCCCTGGTAACCGGGTGTGCCGGCGGCATCGGCCGCGGCATCGCCAAGGCCCTGATGGAAGACGGCGCCACCGTGTTGGGCAGCGACATCGTCGCTCCGCCGGCTGCCGACCGCATCGACTTCCTGGCAGCGGATCTCGGCACGCGCGACGGCTGGAAGGCGCTCCTCGACGGGGCGATCGCGAAGCTCGGCACGATCTCGCTGCTCGTCCATGCGGCGAGCCCGCGGCGCCAGGAGGTCGACACGCCGTTGTCGGTGAGCGAGGCGACGTGGGACGCCATGACCGATATCAATCTGCGCTCGGGCTTCTTCCTTGCCCGCGAGGCCGGACGCCACATGCGCGACAAGGGCATCAAGGGTCGCATCCTGCTGATCACCTCGCAGCACCGCGAGACGCCACGCAACCTGCCGCACTACAGCGCTTCGAAGGCCGGTATGACGATGGTGATGAAGGAGCTGGCGCGCGTGCTGGCCCCCGACGGCATTCGCGTCAACGCCATCGCCCCGGGTGCCATCCCGGGCGGTGGCTTCGTGGCCGACAATCTCAGCGCTCTGGTGGCGCAAATTCCGCTCGGCCGCGCCGGCACGCCTGACGACATTGCGCAGGTCGCAGTCGCTATGCTGTCAGAAAGATTCGGCCGCTATATCGTGGGCACGACCGTAGAGGTCGATGGCGGCATCGGGTTGATGAGCTGGATTCCTCCCAAAGCTTGACGGGCGGGCCCTGAATGACGACGTTCGCCTCGTCGAATGACGACGACGAGGGGATTCACCATGACGCTGCGCATCAATTCCACCGCTCCGGATTTCAAGGCCGAGACAACCCAGGGACCGATCGAGTTCCACAAGTGGATCGGCGATGGCTGGGCGATTCTATTCTCCCACCCCAAGGACTTCACACCGGTTTGCACCACCGAGCTTGGCTACATGGCCGGCCTCAAGCCCGAGTTCGACAAGCGCAACACCAAGATCCTCGGCCTGTCGGTCGATCCGGTGTCCAACCATTCCAAGTGGGCCAAGGACATCGAGGAGACACAGGGTCACGCCGTCACCTATCCGATGATCGGCGATCCCGAGCTCAAGGTCGCGACCGCTTACGACATGCTGCCCGAAGGCGCCGGCACGACGTCGGAAGGCCGCACCGCGGCGGATAACGCCACCGTCCGCTCGGTGTTCATCATCGGCCCGGACAAGAAGATCAAGGCGATGCTCACCTACCCGATGAGCTCGGGTCGCAACTTCGACGAGGTGCTGCGTCTCCTCGAATCGTGCCAGCTCACGGCCAAGCACCAGGTGGCGACGCCGGTGAACTGGAAGCGCGGCGAAGACGTCATCATCGTGCCGGCCGTCTCCGACGAGGCCGCCAAGGCAAAGTATCCCAACGGATGGAAGGCGCCAAAACCCTACCTGCGCATCGTCCCCCAGCCGAAGGACTGAGCGCGGTCATCCTGGTTCCTCCCCCGTCATCGGGGGAGGTGACCCGTCGTACGGGGCGGAGGGCGAAGGTCGCAGACGAGATCCATGAGAGTCCGACGTCGGAGTTAGAAAGACCTCGAACGAGGGTTTCCCCTCCGGCCCTTTGGGCCACCTCCCCCGTAAGACGGGGGAGGAAATTAGGCGGAGGGCCGCCGTACCGACCGTACGTCGCGACCGAGCGCCTCGAGCGCCGTGGCGACGATTTGTGGCGCGTTGAGCCCGGCCCACTCGTACTGCTTGGCCGGCGCGGCGTGATCGAGGAAGCGATCGGGTAGGATCATCGGCCGGATCTTGAGGCCGCCGTCGAGCAGGCCGGCGGTCGCGAGGTGTTGCAGAACGTGGCTGGCGAAGCCACCGATCGCGCCCTCCTCGATGGTGATCAGCACTTCGTGATCGCGCGCCAGGCGGCGCACCAGGCCGGTGTCGAGCGGCTTGGCGAACCGTGCGTCGGCCACGGTCGTGCTCAATCCCTTGGCGGCGAGATCCTCGGCGGCGACCAGGCACTCGCGCAGACGCGTTCCGAAATTCAGGATCGCGATCTTGGTGCCTTCGCGGACGATGCGGCCCTTGCCGATCTCCAGTGGCGTGCCCCGTGCCGGCAACTCGATGCCGACGCCCTCGCCGCGCGGATAACGGAAAGCGCTCGGCCGATCGTCGATCGCCGCCGCGGTCGCCACCATGTGCATCAGCTCCAGCTCGTCGGCCGCCGCCATCACCACGAAATCGGGCAGCGAGCCGAGATAACCGATATCGAACGACCCGGCGTGGGTCGCGCCATCGGCGCCGACCAGGCCGGCGCGATCGATGGCAAAGCGTACCGGCAGCTTCTGGATGGCGACGTCGTGCACCACCTGATCGAAGGCGCGCTGCAGGAAGGTCGAGTAGATGGCGACGAACGGCTTGAAGCTTTCGCAGGCGAGGCCGGCGGCGAAGGTGACGCCGTGCTGCTCGGCGATGCCGACATCGAAGCTGCGCTCGGGAAAGCGCTCGGCGAACTTGTCGAGCCCCGTACCCGACGGCATCGCCGCGGTGATGGCGACGATGCGGCGATCGGCCTCCGCCTCGGCGATCAGCGCCTTGGCGAACACGTTGGTGTATTGCGGCGCGTTGGCGACCGGCTTGGATTGCTTGCCGGTGATGACGTCGAATTTCACGACGCCGTGGTATTTGTCGTCGCTCGCTTCGGCCGGCGGATAGCCCTTGCCCTTCTTGGTCACGACGTGGACCAGGATGGGCTTGTCGAGCCGGCTGTCGCGGGCATTCTTCAGCACCGGCAGCAGGTGGTCGAGATTGTGCCCGTCGACCGGCCCGACATAGTAGAAGCCCAGCTCGTCGAACAGAGTGCCGCCGGCCACGAAGCCGCGCGCGAACTCCTCGGCCCGTCGCGCCGCCATCTCGAGCGGCCGCGGCAATGCCTCGGCGAAAGTGCGGCCGAGATTGCGCAGGCTGACATAAGGCCGGCCCGACAGCAGGCGCGAGAGGTGGCCCGACAGCGCCCCGACCGGCGGCGCGATCGACATGTCGTTGTCGTTCAGCACGACGATCAGGCGGCTGCGCAACGCACCGGCGTTGTTCATTGCCTCGTAGGCCATACCGGCGCTCATGGCGCCGTCGCCGATCACCGCGACCACATGGTTCTTGGCCCCGGCGAGATCGCGCGCGACGGCCATGCCCAGCCCGGCCGAGATCGAGGTCGAGGAATGGGCGGCGCCGAACGGGTCGTACTCGCTCTCGCTGCGCCGCGTGAAGCCCGACAGGCCGCCCTCCTGCCGCAATGTGCGGATGCGGCTGCGACGGCCGGTGACGATCTTGTGCGGATAGGCCTGGTGCCCGACATCCCAGATCAGCCGATCGGCCGGCGTATCGAACACGTGATGCAGGGCGACCGTCAGCTCGACCACGCCCAGGCCCGCGCCGAGATGGCCACCGGTGACCGAGACGGCCGAAATCGTCTCCTGACGCAGTTCGTCGGCCAACTGATGAAGCTGGTCAGCGCGCAGCCGCCGGATATCGGCTGGCGTGTCGACGGTATCGAGGAGCGGCGTCGTACTCTGCCTTGTCATGGATTCATCATACTCCCGCCAGCGGCGCTACGCCCGCCGTGCGACAACGAATTCGGCCGCCTGCTTCAGGAGGTCGGCCGCCTGGCCAAACGGCTCCAGGTGCTGGGCCGCCTGGCGCGCCAGGAGATTCGACTGATCGCGGGCACGCTCGAGGCCCAGGATCGACACGAAGGTGGCCTTACCCGCCGCCGTATCCTTTCCCGGCGTCTTGCCGAGTTGGGCAGCGTCTCCCTCGATGTCCAGCAAATCGTCGACGATCTGGAAAGCGAGCCCGAGATCGTGCGCATAGGCTGCCAGCGCCACACGCAGCGGCTCGCTCGCTTTGCCCAAAATCGCCCCAGATGTACAGGAAAACGAGATCAGCGCGCCCGTCTTGAGTCGTTGCAGGCGGGTGATGGCGCCGATCGACAGGTCCCCGCCCTGACGCTCGGCCAGCATGTCGAGCATCTGCCCGCCCACCATGCCGTGGGCGCCGGCCGCCTTGGCGAGATCGCCGACCAGGTGGGCACGCACGGCCGGGTCGCCGTGCGTGTCTTCGTGGGCCAGCACCTCGAAAGCCAAGGCCTGGAGGCCGTCGCCGGCCAGAATGGCGGTCGCCTCGTCGAACTGCTTGTGACAGGAGGGTTTGCCGCGCCGCAGATCGTCGTCGTCCATCGCCGGCAGATCATCATGAATCAGCGAATAGGCATGTATGAACTCGATCGCGCTCGCCGTACGCAGGGCTGAAAGAGGCGAAACTTTGAACAGGGTAGCACCCGCCAGAACGAAGAAGGCGCGCAGCCGCTTGCCGCCATTGAGGCTCGAGTAGCGCATTGCGTCGAACACGCGCGCCTCGCCGGTTTCCCCCTTGGGCAGCAGGCGATCCATCGTGCGCTCGACCGCCTGCGCGGCAAAGTCCAGCGCGGCGTCGAACCGGCGGTGTGACGACAAGGGCATGGCGGTGAAACCTACTGGAGATCGGCGGGCTGGGTGCCGACCGATCCATCGGCCGCAAAGACGATCTTGTCGACCTTCATCTTGGCTTCCGCGAGCTTCTGCTCGCAATGGCGCTTCAGGAGGGCGCCGCGCTCGTAGGCGGTGATGGCTTCGTCGAGCTTGACCTGGCCGCGTTCGAGCTGCTGGACGATCGATTCAAGCTCCTTCAGGGCGTCCTCGAACGACAGCGCGGCTATTTCCTTGGGCAGTGTGGGTTCTTTTGCCAATTTCGCCTCTTGGGGGGGTAAGCGTTGATTCTAGCCGGCCGGGTCCGTCGGGGCCAGACGCGGCTGTGCGAGCCTCCGGCCAAGTAGTCAGATAAAGCCCATTTCATCGGAAAATTTCGCAATTCGACGGTGAATCACGCACCTGTGACATGGCGGCTTTGCATGTTCGCAGGACAAAACCTTCGTTCGCGCATTGCGGCATTGGCAAGGCAGTGGCACGTTTCGCCCCGCAAGGAAATAAACGGCCATTCATAGGAGAAAAACGCGATGGGCAACGTCAGTCATCTGGTCACCCGAACCGCTGCCTTCCAGAGCTCGCTCGAGAACGGCCTCGCCGAAGGCTCGACCGGCAAGGACCGCCAGTTCGTCACCGCACTCGCCCGCGGACTCGACATCCTGCGCGCCTTCCACGCCGGCGAAGGCATGCTCGGCAACCAGGAGATCGCCCATCGCACCGGTTTGCCCAAGCCGACCGTCGCTCGCCTCACCCATACGCTGACCGAGCTCGGCTACCTCAACTACATCCGGCGCTTCCGCAAGTACGAGCTTGGAGCCTCGGTTCTGGCCCTGGGTTATGCGGCGATCTCGAGCATGGATGTGCGCCGCGCCTCGCGTCAGCCGCTCGAGCAGATCGCCCATGCCCTCAACGCCTCGACCGCGCTGGGTGGCCGCGACCGTCATTCGATGATCTATCTCGAAGCCTGCCGCGGCCCGTCGGTCGTGGCGATCACGCACGATGTCGGCACGCGAGTCCCGATGGCGACCACGGCGATCGGCCGCGCCTACCTGTTCTCGCTGCCCGAAGCCGAGCGCAACAAGCAGCTCGATGCCATCCGCCGGCGCTGGCGCGACGACTGGACCAAGGTCAAGACGGGTCTCGAGCGCTCGTTCAAGGAACTGACCGACCGAGGCTTCTGCGTCACCTGGGGCGAGTGGCTGCCCGAGCTGTGTGGCGTCGGAGCCCCCCTACGCAATTCCGACGGCACGGCCGCCTATGCCATCAACGCTTCGGCGCCGATCTACCAGATCAGCCGCGACCGGCTCGAAGCCGATTGGGGTCCGCGCCTGGTCAAGGTGGCGCGCGACATCCGTACAGGCATGGCAGCCCAGCCGGCAGTGACGGCGCCGGCTGCCATGCGGCCTGTCACCAACGGCCAGCGTCCGCCGCTGTCGGCAATGGCGCGCCGCTAGGCCAGAAATCGTCTTTCGACATGCCGATCCAACGACCGGCCGATGCCCGGCCGGTCGCCGCGTACGAGTTCCGGGGATTCAACGGACTCATCGGGCACGAGGTGGTGTCCTGGCGACCGGGCTTCGTGGAAATGAGGCTCGCCGTCCGGCCCGAGCTGTGCAATGCCAACGGCCTGCTGCACGGCGGCGTCCTGATGACGCTGCTCGATTCGGCGAGCGGGTTCGCCTGCACCTTCAACGACACGGCGACGGCGCGACGGCTGAGCGTCACCCTCGCCTTCACGACCCAGTTCATCAAGGCGGCCCGCGAGGGCGACACCCTCACGATCTTCGGCGCCTGGCGCCCGTCCACCAGCCAGAGCACCTTTGTTGCCGAGACCGAGATCTACGACCAGAAGGGTGACCTGATCGCTACCGGCACCGGCACGTTCCGCTACCTCAAGGGCGAACGCAGCGACGGGACACTGACCTTCATCGAGCAGAAGGCGGCAGACTGATTCCGTCGGACCGCCTGCTCGACCGGTCCCGGAGATGCACGGCTGGGCTTGTCTAACAATCGTTAGTTTATTGACTCCTCCACCCCCAACCCGCCTGATGCAAGTCCATCACTGAGACAAAGCCGGCGGAAAGTCCGGCGACGCGGAGGATGAATGCGCAGACGGACCCTTGTGAAGGGCGGGTTGCTCGGCAGCGCTTGGGCCGTGAGCGCGCCGCTCGTCGTCGCGGCCCAGACGGAGAAGCCCTATCCGACCAAGCCGATCCGCATCGTCGTACCGCTCGCGGCAGGCGGCAACGTCGATGCAATGACACGGCTGATCGGCGAGAAGCTCTCGGCCTCCTTGGGACAGCCGATCATCGTCGAGAACCGGCCCGGCGCAACTGGCATGATCGGCGCGGCCGCGGTCGCCAAGGCCGAACCCGATGGCCACACCATCCTGTTCGCCATCAGCAGCATCGTGCAAAGCATCCGCCTGCAGAAGAACCCGCCCTACTCGCTTGCGGAGCTGGCGCCGATCACCCAGCTCGCGGACTTGCCGCCGGCGTTGGGTGTCGCCGAGTCGCTCGGCGCCAAGACGCTTGCCGAATTCGTCGTCCTCGTCAAAGGACGTCCCGGCAAGTTGTCGTACGGCTCGTATGGCGTGGCCTCGAGCGGCCACATCATCGGCGAGTACCTGAAGCGCAGCACGGGCATGAACATCGTCCATGTGCCCTACAAGGGCGAGGCGCCGGCGATCACCGATCTAATCGCCGGCCAGGTCGCTGCGGTCTTCGGCTCGGCCGGCGCCATGTCGCAGCATCCTGGCAAGATCAGGATGGTCGCCGTCTGCGGCAGCCGCCGGCCCGTGCGCTTTCCCGACACGCCGACGTTCGATGAAGCCGGATTTCCGCTCGGCGGGCTGACCGGATGGGCCGGCGCCTTCGCACCGGCTGCGACGCCGAAGCCGATCGTCGACAGGCTCGCGTCCGAGATCAATCGCACGCTGCGCATGCCCGACATCACGGCGCGAATCCTCGACTTCGGGTTCGAGCCGACGGGCGACGCGAAGGAGCCGTTCGCCAAGTTCGTCGACGACCAGTACGTCGTCTGGGGCGCGGCCATCAAGGACGCCAACATCGAGCCCGAGTGAGAGGCCAGACTTGAAAGCCATGATCTGCCGGGCCTTTGGCCCACCCGAAAGCCTCGTGCTGGAGGATCTCCCCTCCCCGCCCTTGCAGCCAGGACAGGTTCGCGTTGAAGTGCATGCCAGCGGCGTCAACTTTCCAGACCTGCTGATGCTGCAAGGCAAGTACCAGTTCAAGCCAGCCTTTCCCTTCGCACCGGGCGGCGAGGTTGCCGGCATCGTCGTCGAAGTCGGCCAAGGCGTTTCCCGGATTGCCATTGGCACCCGCGTGCGCTGCTCGGTAGGCAGCGGCGGCTTCGCGGACGAGGTCGTCGCTCACGAGAGCCGCTTGGTGTCCCTTCCCTCGGCGATCGACTTCACTACCGGCGCCGTGATCGGCTCGGCTTACGGCACATCACTACACGCCCTCGCCGACCGCGCACGCCTGGTCGCGGGCGAGAGTGTGCTGATCCTGGGTGCGACCGGTGGCGTCGGCATGGCGGCGGTGCAGATCGCCAAGCTGATGGGCGCCCGGGTGCTGGCGGCCGGCGGCAGCGACGCCAAGCTGGCGAAGGTCGTGGCTGCCGGTGCCGATGCCGTCGTGAACTACTCCACGGGCAACCTGCGCGAGGCGATCGCATCGTTCACCGATGGCAAGGGCGTCGATGTCGTCTACGACACGGTCGGCGGTCAGATGAGCGAGCCCGCTCTGCGCTCGACCGCCTGGCGCGGCCGCTTCCTCGTCGTCGGCTTCACCGCCGGCGAGATCCCGAAATTGCCTGCCAACCTGCTGCTGCTGAAAGGCTGCGACGCCATAGGCGTGTTCTATGGCGACTACATGCGGCGCGAGCCGGAGCACGGCCGCGCCGAGTTCCAGCGCCTGCTGTCGTGGTTCGAGACGGGCAAGCTGAAAGCCCCGATCGACCGGATTTACCCGCTCGCCGAGGCGGCGACAGCGCTGAGATCGCTGGCCAATCGGGAAGTTGTCGGCAAGATCGTCATCGCGCCGCGGTAGGATCACGCCAGCAGCGCGTACAGGTCGGTCTCCAGTGTGGTCGGGTCGACACCGTCCCAGGGGCTATAGATTTCCCAGTTGATGCCGGCGAGCGACAGCTTCTCGGCTTTGCACCAGTCGAACAGGGTCTGCCAGGCACCCTGCATGCCCTCGAAGGAGCCTTTGAGCTGGAAATGGGCAGCCCGCCCGGCCGGCAGGTCGGACGGCACGACGTCGCCTGTTGCCGCAAACGGGCGCGCGACAATGCTGCCCATCTCCATATCGAGCCGACCGTCTGACGGCGTGCAGAAACGCGTGAGCGATCTGCCGATCGGGGCCGCGTCCAGCGATGGCAGCGCAGCATCCACCTTGCTGCGGGCGCTGCGCTGGGCCGCCGGAATCTCGGCGAAGGGCACGCTCGCCTTGACGATCGCGGTGAGTTGGCGATCGACACTGACGATTCTGCAAATCGACATAGGCCTCGTCCAATACTTAACTTAATAGTTAATCGTTAGACGACGCCCTCCGCGCTGTCAATTGCGCCGACTACTTGACGGTGATGCTCGCCCCGCCCAGCCCGACGAACTCGGTCTTCGCTACGCCCGGCCCGGGCAGGAAGACCGGCGGATGGACCGATCCGGTCAGGACGACATCGCCTGCCTTCAGATACTTGCCGTGCTCGATCAGCTTGTTGGCGAGCCAGGCGAGCGAGATCAGCGCGCCGCCCATCACGTTGGCACCTGGCCCCGCCCCGATCTCCTTGCCGTCGAACTCCGAGCGTCCCTTGACGTTGGCGAAGTCGAGCGACTGCCAGTCCTCGATCTCGGTGCCGATGATGCAGGCGGCTTGCAGCACATCGTCGGCGATGCGGCCGGGACCGTTCAGCTTGGAGACGTCGGCGTAGCGGTTCTCGACCACCTCCGAGCCGCAATAGAGATTGCCGACGAACGGCTTGATCGAGTCGGCGGTATAACGCTGGCTGCCTGGCGTCACGTCCTTCGCCAGACGCGCCACCATCTCGCATTCGATGCCGGCCTTGATCGGCCAGCCCTTCTCGAACACCTCGCCGCTCGACCGCACGCCGCTCTGGTAGATACCGGCAAACACCGGACCGGAGAGCTTCATCGGCTCGTACTGCGAGGGCAGCGTCAGCGCCACCTTCCAGCCAGCCATACGGTCACGGCCGTCGGCCGTGAGCCGATCGTGCACGGCGAATTGCACCTTGTAGGAGTCGGCTTCGGACAGGTTCGCCGTGGCGCCGGCGATATCCATCACCTTGCGACTGCGCCGACCCTCGGCGATACGATCGGCGAGTGCCGCGATTTCCTTAGCGTCCATGAAATACTCTCCGTCATCCTGAGCAAAGCGAAGGATCTCATGCTGGTAGCAAGCGGCGATGGGATCCTTCGCTTACGCCCAGGATGACAGGAAAGTAAAGCGCGGCCTACGCTGCCTTGGCCGGATGGTAGTTGCCGTAGAAGCTCTGCCCCTTGGCGGCCATGTCGCGCAGCAGCTTGGGAACGGCGAATTGCGAGCCGTACTTCTGGGCAAGCGCATCGCATTCTGCGACGAACTGCTTTACGCCGACCTGGTCGATCAGGCTGACGGCGCCGCCGGTCTGCGGCGCGAAGCCCAATCCCATGATCGATCCGACATCGCCGTCCTGCGGATTGGTCAGCACGTTGGCTTCGAGGCAACGCACCGTGTCGACCGCCTGCACGTAGAGCAAGCGCTTCTTGATCTCGTCCTCCTTGGCGCGCTTTTCCTCGCCCTCGCCGTAGAGAAGCTTGGGGTCCGCCGGGAAGTATTTCTGCAGCTCCGGCCACAGCCGCTTCTTGCCGTCGCTCGGGTACTCGTAGAAGCCCTTGCCGTTCTTGCGGCCGAAGCGTTCGAGCTTCTTGACCATCAGCTCGAGGATGTCCTCGGTGCCGGCACCTTCGAACTTCTCGCCGGCCGCTTCGGCGTCGCGCCGTGTCTGGTCCATGATCTTCCACGACAGGTCGATGGCGACCTCGTCGTTCAGCGCCAATGGGCCGACCGGCATGCCCGCGTAGCGCGCGCAGTTCTCGATCATCGCCGCCGGCACGCCTTCCTTCAGGAGACGATGGCCCTCGCTGATGAAGGCGCCGCAAACGCGGCTGGTGAAGAAGCCGCGGCTGTCGTTGACGACGATCGGCGTCTTGCGGATCTTCTGCACGAAGTCCATGGCGCGCGCGAGCGTCTCGGGCGAGGTCTTCTTGCCGACGATGATCTCGACCAGCGGCATCTTCTCGACCGGCGAGAAGAAATGCAGGCCGATGAAATGCTCCGGCCGCACCGACGCCTCGGCGAGGCCGGTGATCGGCAGGGTCGAAGTGTTGGAGGCGAACACGGCCGTGGCCGGGAGTGCCGCTTCCGCCTTCTTGGTCGCCTCGGCCTTGACCTCGCGATTTTCGAAGACGGCTTCGACCACGAGCTGGCAGTCCGACAGCGCGCCGAAATCGGGGGTGGCCCGAACGCGGCCGAGAATCTCGTCGCGCTTCTCCTTGGCGAGGCGGCCACGCTTCACCAGCTTGTCGAGCTCGTCGGCGATGTGCGCCTTGCCCTTGTCGGCCGCGGCCTGGTCGCGATCGATCAGGACGATTTCCAGCCCGGCCTGCGAGGCCACGGTGGCGATGCCGGAGCCCATCAGGCCGGCGCCGAGAATGCCGATCTTCTTGTACTCCTGCTTCGGCACACCCTTTGGCCGGCGCACCAGCTTGTTGGCTTCCTGCAGGCCGAAGAACAGCGTGCGGATCATGCTCTTGGCGACTGGATCGCGCAGCAACGAGACGAAGTAGCGCGTCTCGACGCGCAAGCCCGAGTCGAACGGAAGCTGCAACCCTTCGTAGACACAGCTCATGATCGCCTTGGGCGCCGGATAGACGCCGTTGGTCTTGGCGCGGATCATCGCCGAGCCGCCAATGAAGGTCTGCACGCCTGGCGGGCTCCACACTTGACCTCCGGGGAACCCCGGAGTCTTGAAGCCCTTGCGATCCCATGGCTGCACGGCGCGACCATCGATCGGCTTGGCGCCCTTGCCGGCATATTCCGGCACGACCTGCTCGGCCGCCGGTGCAGTCAGCCAAGCCTTGGCCTTGGCCAGCAGCTCGCCCGGCGCCACGACCTCGTGAATCAGGCCCAGGCCCTTGGCGGCATCGACCGTCAGGTCCTTGCCTTCGAGGAGGATCGGCGCGGCGTTCATCACGCCGATCAGGCGCGGAATGCGCTGCGTGCCGCCGCCGCCCGGCAGCAGGCCGATCTTGACCTCGGGCTGGCCAACCTTGGCCTTTGGATTGGCCGCGGCAATGCGATAGTGGCAGGCGAGGCAAATCTCGAAGCCGCCGCCCAGCGCCGTGCCGTTGATCGCGGCGACGATCGGCTTGCCGCCGGTCTCCTGCCGGCGGAACAGCTTCTGAAGCTGGCTGAACTGGTCCATCAGCTTGGCGGCGTCGGAGGTGTCGGTCGCCAGCAGCATCTCGAGATCGGCGCCGGCGATGAAGTCGGCCTTGCCCGAGGTGACGATGATGCCCTTGACCTTGTCGTCCGCGAGCGCCGCCTCGAGCGCCCCCGCGTAGGCGGTGATCGACGCCTCGTTCAGCACGTTCATCGTGCGGTTCGGCATGTCCCAGGTCAGGGTGGCGATGCCGTCGCTGTCGACGTTGTAGGTGATCATGGTGGTTACACCCGCTCGATGATGGTGGCGGTGCCCATGCCGCCGCCGACACACAGCGTGGCGAGGCCGGTCGAGAGATTGCGCCGCTCGAGCTCGTCGAGCAGCGTGCCCAGGATCATGGCGCCGGTGGCGCCCAGCGGATGGCCCATGGCGATGGCGCCGCCGTTCACGTTGATCTTGTCGTGCGGCATCTTGAGGACCTGCAGGTAGCGCAGCACGACCGCGGCAAAGGCCTCGTTGAGCTCCCACAGATCGATGTCGTTCACGCTCATTCCCGCGCGCTTCAGCGCCTTCTCGGATGCCGGCGCCGGGCCGGTCAGCATGATCGCCGGCTCCGAGCCGATCGAGGCGAAGGAGCGGATGCGGGCGCGCGGCTTGAGGCCGGCCTTCTCGCCGAACTCCTTGCTGCCGAGCAGGATGGCGGCGGCGCCGTCGACGATGCCCGACGAGTTGCCGGCATGGTGGACGTGCGTCACCTTCTCGACCTCGGGATAGCGCTGCTGCGCCACGGCATTGAAGCCCGGCATCATCTCGCCCTGCATCTTGAAGCTTGGCTCGAGGGCGGCCAGGGTCTGCATGGTGGTGGCGGGCCGCATCAGCTCGTCGTGCGCCAGGAGCTGCACGCCGTTCTGATCCTTCACCGGCACGATCGACTTCTTGAAGTAGCCGTTGTCCCAGGCGTGCTTGGCACGCTTCTGCGATTCGACGGCATAGGCGTCGACATCGTCGCGGCTCAAGCCGTACTTGGTCGCAATCAGGTCGGCCGAGATGCCCTGCGGCACGAAATACATCGGGATCGACACGGCAGGATCGATCGCCCAGGCGCCGCCATCCGAGCCCATCGGCACCCGCGACATCGATTCGACGCCGCCGCCGATCGCCGCCTGGCTCTGGCCCGACATGACCTGCGCCGCCGCCATGTTGGTGGCCTCGAGGCCGGAGGCGCAGAAGCGGTTTACCTGCACACCTGACACCGATTCGGCATACCCCGCCATGACCGTGGCGGTGCGGGCGATGTCAGCGCCCTGCTCGCCGATCGGCATGACGCAGCCCAGCACCACGTCATCCACCAGATGTGTGTCGAGCTTGTTGCGGTCGCGGATCGCCTGCAGCGCGGTGACGGCCAGCCGCACCGGCGTGACCTCGTGCAGCGATCCGTCCTTACGACCCTTGCCGCGCGGCGTGCGGACGGCGTCGTAGATATATGCGTCGGTCATGGTCGTTCTCCTCGAATCTCGAACCCTGCTGCGATCAGAAACGCCTCACCCTGAGGAGGCGCGAAGCGCCGTCTCGAAGGGCCAGAACCAGTCTTGCTGTTGCCCATCCTTCGAGACGCCGCGCGCCGCGCGGCTCCTCAGGATGAGGTCGCGCCTAAAGCGTCCTTCCGATTAGTTCCTTCATGATCTCGTTGGTGCCGCCGTAGATCTTCTGCACGCGCGCGTCGGCGTAGAGGCGCGCGATGGGGAATTCCCACATGTAGCCATAGCCGCCGTGGAACTGCAGGCACTGGTCGACGACCTCGCACTGCAGGTCGGTGGTCCAGTACTTGGCCATGGCGGCGGTCGCGACGTCGAGCTTGCCGTCGAGGTGGCGCGCGATGCAGTCGTCGACGAACACGCGGGCGACATGTGCCTTGGTCTTGAGCTCGGCGAGCTTGAAGCGGGTGTTCTGGAAATCGATGATCTGCTTGCCGAACGCCTTGCGTTCCTTGACGTAGGCGATGGTGTGCTCCATCGCCGCCTCGATCGCGGCGATCGCCTGGATGGCGATCACCAGGCGCTCCTGCGGCAATTGCTGCATGAGCTGGATGAAGCCCATCCCAGGGCCACCCAGCAGATGATCAGCCGGCACCCGGACATTGTCGAAGAACAGCTCCGACGTGTCCTGCGCCTTCATGCCGATCTTCTCGAGATTGCGGCCGCGCTTGAAGCCCGGCGTGCTGGTCTCGACGACGATCAGCGAGGTGCCCTTGGCGCCCAGCTTGGGATCGGTCTTGGCGACGACGATCACTAGGTCGGCGAGTTGGCCGTTGCTGATGAAGGTCTTGGAACCGTTGATCACCCAGTGATTGCCGTCCATCACGGCGTTGGTCTTCACGGACTGCAGGTCGGAGCCGGTGCCGGGCTCGGTCATGGCAATTGCGGTGACCAACTCGCCCGAGCAGGCTTTCGGAATCCACTTCTGCTTCTGCTCTTCGGTGCCGTAGTGCAGCAGGTACGGCACGACGATATCGTTGTGCAGCGAGAAGGCCGGGCCCGAAGCGAGCGCCCGGCCCTGCTCCTCGATCAGGATGGCGCTGTAGAGGAAGTCGGCGCCGGCGCCGCCATAGGCCTCGGGCATGGTCATGCCCAGAAGCCCCTGCTCGCCGGCCTTGCGCCACAACTCGCGCGGCACCATGCCCTCCTCCTCCCACTTCATGTGGAAGGGCACGACCTCCTTGTCGAAGAAGCGCCGGCAGGTATCGCGGAACATCTGGTGTTCGGGAGTGTAGTGGGCAGCCAACGCGGTCACTCGACCTTCCTCCGCTCGTGCTTCGATGAGTCTTCTCAGCGAGACTTTGGGCCGCCAGCGGCGGCTCCGCCAGCGCTGGCGATGTAGGTTACCTTTACGTAAACGTCAACTAAGACCGGCCAGCTAAGGCTGCTGGTCGAAAACTACGATGGAAC
This sequence comes from Reyranellaceae bacterium, assembly GCA_046349335.1. Classification (GTDB taxonomy): domain Bacteria; phylum Pseudomonadota; class Alphaproteobacteria; order Reyranellales; family Reyranellaceae; genus Reyranella. Next base: position 202,631 of record JAXMCO010000008.1, on the reverse strand, counting down.
GGTAGTCGCGCCGCAGGTTGGAGAGAAAGCCGACCAACTCCTTCGACTGCTCGGGCGTGCAGACCTGGCCCTCGGGATGAGAGGTGAACTCGCGCCGTACAATGAGCGTTCCGTCGCGGAACGAATAGGTCGAGCGGTAGTCGGCGAGCGGGATGGTCCAGGTACGGTCGGCCGGCAGCCGGACAGGCTTCATGCCGCGCGGCAGAATGACCTCGATCGTCTCGACCTGACGCCCGGCGTGACAGGGGAATGGCCGCGTCCGCGCCGTATCGTGGCTGCCGACAAGGAAGGCACCGGGCCGCTGGAGGAAGCGCAGGCCGGCCGGCGGCAGCAGGGCCTCGCCGGCCGCGAGATCGATCGCATCCGACAGCTTGAACTCTCCCACGATCTCGGCCGAGCCATCGGTCGTGGCGGCCGGTCGCTTCGTCCACTTGCCGGTACCCGGCGTGCCGAAGAAGCGGAGCTGGGCGGCGGCGCGGGCGGTATCGCTCCTGGCCGCCTGGCCGCGCAAGTCGCTCGCCATCGCGCCAGTCGCCGTCTCGCGCGTCGAGCCGCTCATATGCCCGTCAGACCAGATGGTCACCGTCGTATGCGTCTCTGCGACATTGTCCTCGGCTCGTTCACGCGGCAAGCGGCCGACGCGCGACTTGCCGCTGACGGCATGAAGGACCGGCTTGTCCGCGTGGTTCCAGCGCAGCGAGCCGAACGACGAGTGCTGCGAGGTCGGATCGACGTAGAGGTCGAGCTCGGGCAGATAGAGGATCACGTGGTCGAAATCGGCGACCGGAGTCTCGGGCAAGACGTATCGGCTCGGCGTAACGTTCATCAGCGCCGGTTCGCTCCCGATACCGCGCGCCGCGAGTAGCGCCGCAAGCAACGCGACCTGTGCCTTGCAGTCACCATAGCGGTTGCGCACCGTCTCGAGCGGCGCAACCGGCGTCAGCTTCCCTTGGCCGATCGATACGGCGACGTAACGTATATTGCGCTGCGTCCATTCGAAGAGGCGCCGGGCCGCCGCGGCGCGATCTGTCACGGCGCCGACGATTTCGTCTGCCAGCGCCTCGATCTCTGCCGTCGGCGCCGTAGCCGCAGCATGCAGCTTTCCATAGTAGTCGCCAATCTCGGCGTAGGAGCGGAACGTCGAAACGGCGAAGCGCGGCGCCCAATCGAGCGACGACGTGGACCCAGTCTCCTCGGCGGTCGGCTTGTCGTTGCGCCAGGAAATGACCTGGCGTACCCGATCGGGCCCCGATTCGACGCGATAGTCGACACGATGGTGCTCCTCGGCGAGCCCCATGCCCGCCGGCCGATCGAAGATCCGCTCCGAGTGCGCCGACCGTACCGCGCTTCCCACGGCCGCGCTCCACGAGAAGCCAGGCCACGTGAGCTCGGTCGTGGTCAGGCGGTAGACGTAGCGGATCGAATCGCCGGCCTCGAGATCGGGGAAGACGATGCTGCGCGTCCGGAGGTCGGTGTAGAGCGCCACTTCGCGGCCGACCTGCGGGGCGATGTCGAGGATCTTGTCCTCCGACACCGGCAGGCGACGGCCATCCGCCTTGATCGTCAGCGCCTCGAGGATCTCGATCTTGCGGACGCTCGCCTGGTAGGAGATGTCGATTCGCCCGCCGTCGCGCGCAGCCTGCGCGTCGTGCGCCTTGCGCTCGGCTTCGAGCATCCCGACCCAGCGCCCGTCGGCGTCGATCGTATAGACATGGCGATCGACCACCCAGGTGTAGCCGGTCTCGTTGGCCCGCGCGATCGGTCCGATCGGCCACACCGCAAGGGCGAGCCCCAACGAAGCGATCCACCGTCCCGCCCTTCGGCGACCTGCATCGCTACCGGCCTGCATCGACACACTCCCTCAACGGCGGGTCAACCCTCGACCGTTGGAAGAACTCTAGCCGACGGGCGCGCCGCAACAAGAGCGGCTATGCTGGCCGCGTGCCACGGTTTCGACGCGATTGCCGGCCATGGATGGCGAGGCGGCGCACTGAGCGTGGTCACCCGGCACTCTGACGGCACTGCGGAACGATATCGATGCGACCTTTCACGACTGTCCTGCTTTCCTCCCTCGCGCTCGCGAGCTCGACCTTCGCCCAGACTCCTCCAACGCAAGGCTGGCCAGCCAACCGTCCCCCCACACCGCCAGCGCAGACGAGCCCGCCGCCGCAAGCCGGCCAGCCGGCGCCGATTCCGCTGCCGTCTTGGTTCGTCGAGGCCGATGTCGACAAGAAGGGCGAGATTACCCGAGTGCAGTTCCTCGCGTACCGGATGAAGTCGTTCGAGGATCTCGACACAAACAAGGACAGCAAGCTGTCGTTCGAGGAGTATGCCAAGGTGGCTGAGCCGCCGTTCTCGACCGACACGCCCGGCGGCCCCACGCTCGAGGAGCGACGCAGCCGTGCGCGCGCCGAGTTCCAGAATCTCGACACCAATCGCAGTGGCTTCGTCGAGCGGGCGGAGGCCGAGGTCCTGGTCCATGCCGAGTTCAATTCCTACGACACCGACCGGGACAATCGGCTGACCGAGCCGGAGGTCCGCTTGATCGTGCAGCGGGCGATGGCGCGCCAATCGGCCGAACGCCAGCAGATCGAGGCACGCCGGCGAGAAGGTCTCACCGCGCTCAACGATCTCATGGACATTCACTTGCGCGATGCCGATCGCCTCGACAAGGATGGCAACGGCCGGCTCTCGCAGCAGGAGTATCTCGCGCTCGCCGGCCCCGTCGACGGCAAGGAGGCGCAAGGGCTGCTGCCCATCGACATCCGCCGCAAGATCATCCAGCGCAAGTTCCAGGAGATCGATTCCGACAAGGATGGTACGCTAAGCCGCGTCGAGCTGACGGCCTATGCGCTGCGCCAATTCCTCGAGAGCGATCTCAACAAGGACCGCTTCCTCAACGAGGAGGAAGGCAAGAAGGCACAAGAGCGTGAGTCCGAGAAGGTACGACTATTCCTGCAAACGCTGCAACCAGCGGCCCCACCGCAACAGCAGCCGCAGCGCCCTGGCCCTGCACCAGGGGCGCCGCGCGGCGGCCAGCAACAGCCGGCACCCGGCCTGCCGCAGGGAACGAGATAGCCAATCTCCCGGGGGTGCACCACCAGCGGCAATGGGATGCCGACCACGATGGCCATTGGCTGTGGGCGACGTGCGTCGATGTGTTCGCAGCCGCCAGCAGCCGAGCAGGCTCGTTGTACTTCCAGGTTCAGCGAGAATAGCTGCCGGCTCAGCCTCCGAGAGGCCGACCGTTCGCTCCGCCGGCCCCCGCGCGCAGACGCTGCACGGCGTCCGCCAAGTACGGACGGGCAAAACGCTGATGGACGGCAGAGAAAACGAGGCTGCCGACACCCGCACCGATCGCTGCGCCGAGCCACGACAGGCCAGCCGACCGGCCGAGGCTCGTGCCAACGCCAATCAGGACGCACATGGGCACCAGGCTCAGCCATACCTGCCAATGTCGAAAGGCCATCCAGAACACCGCGCGCCACGCCCGACGACGTTCTGCGGGCGTCAGCGAGGCCAGTTCAGGAATGGTGGCGATGGTCCAATAGATCGTCATCGTGCCTCCCGAGGCAAAGCCGGATCAGGCATACATACCAAGCAGTATCTCAGCGGTTCCGATGTCCGTCAGCACGCTTTACCAGTTGGCGGCGACGACGTCCGACAGCGCCATCGCCGTGGCGAGGTCGCTGGCACCCACCGCCATGGAGTGAGGGCCGACCCACGACACCACATCCGGCTGGTCCGCTCCTACTCCGGTGTCGTGGCACTCATCCCGAGCATCGCGCGGCGGCGTAGCCACTGGCTCGGCCGATAGCGGTCGTCTCCCGTGATCGCCTGGATTTGCACGAGGATTTCATGACATTCCTTGACGCCCAGCCAGTCGGCGAGCGCCAGGGGTCCGCGCGGATAGTTGAGACCGAGCGTCATGGCGGTATCGACGTCCTGCGCCGAGGCAATACCGATCATCGCCATCTCGCAACCGAGATTGGCGATCATGGCGCACATGCGCTGGGCGATGAAGCCGGGCGAGTCCTTGATCACCGTCACCTTGGTGCCGGACTTGGCGAGCAGCGCGACCGCCGCTTCGAGCACCGCACCGTCGGCGCCGGGTGCCGTCATGACGGTCAGGCGCTTGGCGGTGTCGCCGGTGAGGTCGACGGCCACGGTACGCCGGGGATCGAGGCCCAGCTCGATCGCTGTCGTGGTGCAGTCCTTGCCGACCGGCGCGACCAGGATCGGGCTCTTGCCGTCGTCGGCGCCGAGCATGCGCGCACCGTCCGAGGCGATCAATCCGGTCAGCTTCTTGTTGTGGGTGTCCATGATGACGACGCTGCTCGCCGCCACGGCTCGTGTCACGTGATCGGCGCCGGGATCGACCTTGGCCCCCTTGTCGTCGTAGGCGTACCAGCCGCCGCCGGTCTTGCGCCCGAGCCGGCCGGCCTGGAACAGGCTCTCGTGATAGGGGCTCGGCGTCATGCGCCGGTCGTGGAAGAAGCCCTCGTAGATGATCTTGCGCGCCGGAAAGTTCACGTCGATGCCGGTGAGGTCCATCAGCTCGAACGGCCCCATGCGGAAGCCGCAGGTGTCGCGCATCACCGCGTCGACCTGCGAGGGGGTGGCCCTGCCTTCCTGCACGATGCGCAGCCCCTCCGTACCGATCGCCGTGCCGCCGAGATTGACCAGGAAGCCCGGCGTATCGCCGACCACCACCGGCACGCGCGTCTGACGCTTGCCGAGCTCGGTCATCGCAGAGACCACCCACTGCGCCGTGTCAGCCGCACGGATCACCTCGACCAGCTTCATCAACGGCACTGGATTGAAGTAGTGCATACCGCACACCCGGTCACGGTGCTTGAGCGCGCGGGCGATCGAAGCGATGCGGATCGACGAGGTGTTAGAGGCGAGAATCGCCTCAGGGGCCACGACGGCCTCGAGCTCGCCGAACAGCTTCTGCTTGACCTCGAGATTCTCGAAAACCGCCTCCACCACGATGTGGCAGGCCGCGAGGTCGGAGAGCTTGTCGGCCACAGCGAGATTGGCCTCCGTCTTGGCGAGATCGGCGTCGCTCAACCGTCCGCGCGCCACCAGCCCCTTCAAGGTTTCGAGGATGGCGTTCCGTGCCTTGGCAGCGCCACCGGGTGCCGCGTCGAACATGATCGCCTTCATGCCGCCCTGCGCCGTCACCTGGGCAATGCCGCGCCCCATCGCGCCGGTGCCGACGATGCCGACGCAGAGATCGGGACGGCTGATGTCGAAAGTCATTTCGCGTTCCTCTTGCTTCTGCTTCCCACTGTCCCGCGCCGTCGCGGCCGATAGGCTCCGGCCGGCTCCACCATCTCCTTGGAGTGATCCTCGGAGTCGGGGCGATCCAGCAGGGTGAGCGCACGCCCGCGATTGCCCCGTGCCGCGATCAGTCGAAAGCGAACCTCGGCTTCATGGGCCGACAGTGTCGCGGTCGCCATCTCCTCGCTCAGCTTGTTGATGCTCACGCCCCGCACCCGCGCGAGATCACGCAGCCGCGCATGGGTAGCGTCAGGCACTCGGATCGTCAGGTTGGACATGGATGCTCCTTCAGACAGGGCCTCGTACTCTCTTGGATCGCAGGTATCTCGCCCGCCCATCTCGCGCTTCGCGCGTTCATGAACGGCGCATGTGAATGTGCCGGGCGGGCGGGGCGCCCGCGGTCCGGAAGAACATGAGCAGCCTCAGCTTTTCGCCGCGTATCCCGCCGATTTCAGGCCGCCGGTGATCTCGTCGATTGCCGCGGGATCGTCGATGGTGGCCGGCATCTTCCACGGCTCGCCGTCGGCGATCTTCTGCATGGTGCCGCGCAGGATCTTGCCCGACCGGGTCTTGGGCAGGCGCGGCACGACGATGGCGGTCTTGAAGAAGGCGACCGGGCCGATACGGTCGCGCACCATCTGGACGACCTCGCGCACCGTGTCCTGATGCGGCCGGTCGACGCCGGCCTTCAGCACCAGCAAGCCGAACGGCACCTGGCCCTTCAGCTCGTCGGCGACGCCGATCACGGCGCATTCCGCGACGTCGTCATGCGAGCCCAGCACCTCCTCGATCTGGCCGGTCGACAGGCGATGGCCGGCGACGTTGATCACGTCGTCGACCCGCGTCATCACCGAGACATAGCCGTCGTCGTCGATGAAGCCCGCGTCGCCGGTCTTGTAGTAGCCGGGAAACTCCGCGAGGTAGGCTTGGCGAAAGCGCTCGTCGGCGTTCCAGAGCGTTGGCAGGGTGCCGGGCGGCATGGGCAGCTTGGCCGCCAGGGCGCCGATCTCACCGCGCTTCATCGGCGCGCCGTTCTCGTCGAGCACGTCGAGCTGCCACCCCGGCGCGGGCACCGAGCACGAGCCGGGCTTGATCGGCATCGGATCGAGGCCGACAAAATTGCCGCAGATCGCCCAGCCGGTTTCGGTCTGCCACCAATGGTCGACGATCGGCACGCCGAGCAGCTTCTGCGCCCAGGCAATGGTCGGCGGGTCGCCGCGCTCACCGGCGAGGAACAGGGTGCGGAAGCTGGAGAGGTCGTAGCTCTTCAGCAGCTTGCCGTCGGGGTCCTCCTTCTTGATGGCGCGGAAAGCGGTCGGCGCGGTGAACAGCGCCGCCGCCTTGTGCTCGGAGATGACCCGCCAGAACGCGCCCGCGTCGGGTGTGCCTACAGGCTTGCCCTCGTACAGGATGGTGGTCGCGCCATGGATCAGCGGGCCGTAGACGATGTAGCTGTGGCCGACAACCCAGCCCACATCCGAAGCGCACCACCAAACCTCTCCGGGCTGCACGCCGTAGAGGTAGCGCATGCTCCAGGCCAGGGCGACGCAGTAGCCGCCGTTGTCGCGCACCACGCCCTTGGGCTGGCCGGTCGTGCCCGACGTATAGAGGATGTAGAGAGGATCGGTCGCCTTGACCGGGACACAGCCGTGCGGCGATGCCGCCTCCACCGTCTCGGACCAGTCGAGATCGCGGCCGGCGACCATGGTCGCCGGCGCCTGCCAGCGCTGATAGACGAGGCAACGCGGCACCTTGTGCTGAGCGAGCTCGATCGCCTGGTCGAGCAGCGGCTTGTACTTCACCACCCTGCCCGGCTCGATGCCGCACGATGCCGTCAGCACCAGCTTGGGCGTGCAATCGTCGATGCGGGTCGCCAGCTCGTTGGCGGCAAAGCCGCCGAACACCACCGAATGCACCGCCCCCAGCCGGGCGCAGGCCAGCATGGCCATCACCGCTTCGGGGATCATCGGCATGTAGATGATCACCCGGTCGCCCTTGCGCACGCCCTGCGCGGAGATCGCACCGGCGAGCTTCGCCACCCGGTCCCGCAAGTCACGATAGGTGAACTTCTTCTTGCGCGAGGTGATCGGCGAATCGTAGATCAACGCGACCTGCTCGCCGCGGCCACGCTGCACATGGCGGTCGAGCGCATTGTGGCAGGTATTGAGCTCGGCGCCGGCGAACCAGCGATAGAAGGGTGGGTTGGTCGCATCCAGCAGCTTGTCCCACGGCCGGGCCCAGTCGATCGCGGCAGCCTGCTCGGTCCAGAATCCGGCAGGATCGTTCAACGAGCGCGTATGCAGCGCGCGGTAGGTGTCACCCACGGCCATGGCGGCGTCTCCCCCGTCCTTTCTCCAGCATAGGCTTAACCTCGCGCGCGCAAGCCCGCAATGCGGCGCGATTGGTCACGCACACCGCGTATTCCTCGCCGAACTGGGCTTATCCAATCGATTGAACGGAGAACGCGTCTACACAATCGAAGCCGCAAGTCGAAAGGCCATCGTGCCTCCTCGTAGACCCTGCAGAGCAGGCTGTGCGACTATTTCCGATCGTAGAAGGAGCGTTGAATGTATCGGCGCCTCGTCGCGTGGATCGCGGTTCCGACTGTGCTCGGGCTCGGCTGCGGCGCAAGGCAGGGCGATCTACGATTGGGACAGCAGGTACATTCGGGACGACATGCAGGATAATCCCAGGATGACGACCGTGCCGCACCGTGCCGGCAGCGTGCAGGCCGCACTGATCGCCGGCACCGAAATCCAGCCGCCCGGTATGCTCCGGCAGGCCGCGCATTCATTGCTTCGGCTCAATCACGTTCCCGACACGAAGAACACTCGGAGGAAATCATGATCCGTCGTCGTCACGCGACGTTGGCCGCGCTGGCGGCCATGGTGCCTGCCGCCGCCCGCGCGCAGGCTGCCTGGCCGACAAAGCCAATTCGCCTGATCGTCCCCTACGGACCGGGCGGCTCGGCCGATCAGGTGGCGCGCCTCTACGCCGAGCGCCTGAGTTCCGTACTCGGCCAGCAGATCATCGTCGAGAACAAGCCCGGCGCGTCGGGCGGCGTCGGTACCCAGATGGTCGCGACCAGCCCGCCCGACGGCTACACATTCCTGCTCTCGCCGACCGCCATCATGGCGATCACGCCAGGCGTTCGAAAAACACCGTACAATCCCGACGACCTGGTCGCGGTGTGCCGACTGTCGACGCCGATTCTCACCGTGACCATCACCAATGCGCTGGGGGCTAAGACTTGGCAGGAATTCGTCGCCCTGGCCAAGCAGAATCCGGGCAAGTACTGGTTCGGCTCGTCGGGCCTCGGCACCATCACCCACCTCACGGGAGAGGTGCTGACGCGCGCCGCCGGCATCGAGATGCAGCACACCCCCTACAAGACCATCGTCGATGCCACCGGCGACATCTTCGACGGCCGCATCCAGATGGTGTTCGATCCCTCGTTCGTGCCCTACGCCAAGTCCGGCAAGGTGCGCATGGTGCTGACCGACGGCCCGGCCAGGCTCGCCGAATTCCCCGACGTGCCAACAGCGCGGGAAGTCGGCCTCGACCTCAAGGGCTTCCGCGACCGTAGCTGGTTCGGCCTGTTCGCGCCCAAGGGCCTGTCGCCCGACATCGCCAAGCGAATCTCGGACGAGGTCGCGCGCATTGCCGCAGAGCCGTCGATGAAGGAGAAGCTCCTGCTGGTGGCGCAGTACGCCCATCACCAATCGACCGACCAGTTCGCCCGGCAGGTCGCCGACGACAAAGCCTTCTTCGCCAACCTGATCAAGGAGCTCGATATCAAACTGGAGTAGACCCCGCCCTTCGTGGGACAATGCCCTGCTTCGGTGGCAGCGGGAATCAGGGCATGGCCAAGGGAAAATCGGGCAAGAGCAACAAGGGCACCGGGACCAAGCGCCCGGTCGCGCGCAAGGCCGCCAAGGCGAAGAAGCCGGTGCGCAAGGCGGCCAAGCGGAAGGTCGCCGCGAAGAAGAAGAGCGTTCTCGGCAAGCCGGTCGCTCGCCCGGCGCTGCGCCGCGCCGTGAAGGGACGCTCCTCGGTGGGCCGCATTGCCGCGCCGCGGCCGGCCTTGCACAAGGCGCCGGCGCTTTCGAGCAACATCTACGAGCGCGACCTCGACAAGACGGCTGCCAACTACGCGCCGCTGACGCCGCTGCAGTTCATCGAACGCAGCGCCAGCGTGTACCCCGACCGCATCGCCGTGGTCCACGGCGAGCGCCGGCAGACCTGGTCCGAGACCTATCGGCGCTGCCGGCAGCTCGCCTCGGCCCTCGAGAAAGTCGGCATCGGGGTGGGCGACACGGTGGCGATCATGGCACCCAACATTCCCGAGATGTACGAGGCGCATTTCGGCGTGCCGATGTCGGGCGGAGTCCTGAACTCGCTCAACACGCGCCTCGATGCGGCGATGATCGCCTTCATCCTCGACCACAGCGAGACCAAGGTGCTGCTGGTCGACCGCGAATATCATCGCGTCGCCACCGAGGCGCTGGCGATCGCCAAGGTCCAGCCGCTGGTCGTCGACATCGACGACCCGGCCTGCGACGACCGTGCCCAGATCGGCGACACGACCTACGAGGAGTTCATCGCCACCGGCGACCCCGACTATGCCTGGGACTACCCGAGCGACGAATGGAACGCCGTGTCGCTCAATTACACCTCGGGCACGACCGGCAACCCCAAGGGCGTCGTCTTCCATCATCGCGGCGCGACGCTCTCGGCCTACGGCAACGCCACGCAATGGCCGATCGGCCTGCATCCGGTTTACCTGTGGACGCTGCCGATGTTCCATTGCAACGGCTGGTGCTTCCCATGGACCCTGGCGCTGGTCGCCGGTACCAGCATCTGCCTGCGCCGCGCCAATGCCGCGACGATCTACTCGGCCCTCGCCGAGCACGGCGTGACGCACATGTGCGGCGCGCCGATCATCATGCAGTTCATCATCGCTGCCTCGCCCGCCGAGCGCCGGCCGCTGCCGCGCCGCGTCGAGTTCATGACCGCCGCGGCGCCGCCGCCAGCGGCGGTCCTGGAAGCCTTGGAGAAGGAGAATTTCCACGTCACCCACGTCTACGGGCTGACCGAGGTTTATGGGCCGGCGACGATCTGTTCTTGGCACGAGGAATGGGACAGCCTGCCCTCGCACGAGCGGGCCCAGCGCAAAGCGCGTCAGGGCGTGCGCTACGCCGCCGAGGACGGCGTCACGGTGATGGACCCAACCACCATGCAGGAGGTGCCGCGCGACGGCAGCACGATGGGCGAGGTGATGTTCCGCGGCAACCTCACCATGAAGGGCTATCTCAAGAATCCAACGGCAACCCGGGAGGCGTTTGCGGACGGCTGGTTCCACTCGGGCGATCTGGGTGTCCTGCACGAAGACGGCTATATCGAGCTGCGCGATCGGTCGAAGGACATCATCATCTCGGGCGGCGAGAACATCTCGACCATCGAGGTCGAGGGCGTGATCATCGAGCATCCGGCGGTGGCCAACGTCGCGGTGGTCGCCAAGCCCGACGAGAAGTGGGGCGAGACGCCGTGCGCCTTCGTGGTGCTGAAGCCCGGCGCGGTGGCAACAGCCGAGGAGATCATCGCCCACTGCCGGGCCAACCTCGCCTCCTACAAGTGCCCGCGCTACGTCGTGTTCCGAGACTTGCCGATGACCTCGACCGGCAAGGTGCAAAAGTTCGTCCTGCGCGACTGGGCGAAGGCGGCGGCCTAGACGACGCCGCACGGGGCGCTCCGCGACACCATCGCCGCGCCATAATCGACCGGTTATCCTGGGTCGCGACATGGCCGGCCAAGCAACGTTGATCGTATCGACGCGCAGCGGCGTGCGCCCTTTGGGCGTGCGCGGCGAGCCGTTGCACAACGCCGCGCCACAATTGCGCCGGGTGGTGCGCCGGCGCCTCGGCGACGCGGCCGCCGACCTGCTGGCCGAGCCGCAGCTCCATGAGGACGGCAAGGCGATCGACTGGTACGCGGCCTGGGCGGGCGCCGTGCAGCCCTTGTCGGCGTTGCCCCCCGAGCGCCGGGCCGAAGTGATGTCCGGCATCGGCGAGAGGCTGGCCGACATGCGCCGCCTCGGCGACACGCTCGCCGGGTCCGGCCCGCGTGAGGAGAGCGGCGTCGTCGGCCTGTCGCTCCAGCTCGCCGCCCGTGCCCCATCCGAGTCGTTCGTCTTCATGGTCGGGGAACGACCGGCGATCGTCTGCTGGGGTTACGAGAAGGAGGCCGCAGCGGGCTTGCTGCCGGCGAGCTTGCCGGCGCCGCCGGGGCCATTGGCATCGCCGAGCCCATCGGTTCGTCGTCGTGTCCTCGATGCGCCGACCGACCGGCCGATGGTGAGCACGGCGCGGCCGGCAGGCGCGGTCATCCCGTGGGGTCGCGCGCTGCTGGTCGCGTTGCCGTTGCTGCTGTTGCTGCTCGGCGGGGCATGGCTGTTGCGCGGCCTGCTGCCCAGCGATCCCGAACAGAACCTGGCAACGCGGGAAGGTCCGCCAGCCCCGCCACCACCGGAACCGCCGGCTGACCCCCTGCCCGCGCTGAAGGCCGCATTCTCGGCCGAGGAATCGCGCAGTCGCGTGCTCAAGGTCGAGCTCTCTCTGATCGAGGCCGAGCTGCGCAAGCGCATCGCCGAATGCAAGCCGCCCGAACCGCCGAAGCCACCACCGCAGGTCGCGGTCGCGCCACCGCCGCCACCTGTTCCTCCGCCCCAGCCGCAGCAGCCCAAGGCGGCTCCTGTTCCGCCGCCGCCCCCGATCCAGAGTCGGCCGAACGACGATCGGCTGCGCCTGCCGCCGGCTCCGACCAACAACTACGCCTTCATGGAAGGATGCTGGCGGACCGATCCGTTCCGCCACGAAGCCATGCAACAGCAGCCCGGCGTCTCGACCTACTGCTTCGATGCCAACGGCAACGGGCAACTCGAATGGCGACGCGGTCGCACGAGTTGCCGCACGCGCGCGCAGTCGCGCTTCGACGGGCCCTCGCTAACGCTGCGCGACAGCGATTCGAGCTGCAACGACGGCTCGCGATGGTATGCGGACCAGCTCGTCTGCCGGCGCGGTGCAGGCGACGTCGCCCATTGCAGCGGCACGTCACGCGGTGCATCCGGCCCGGTATCCTGGACGGTCAATTTGCACAAGCTGAATTGAAGGCTCGAATTCTTACGCCCGGCCCTTGGGCAGCGAGGGCCTCGCCCGATCATGAGCAAGGGCGCGCCAGACCTCCGCGGTCCAAGCGAATTCGATGCCCGACGAGGGCGCACACGCTGAGCGGTTGCCCCCGCCATAGGCGGCCAGCCTATCGCCAAGGCCGATACGTCAGTGTCGAGTCGCTGGCGACGTAAGTCGGACGATCTCGTCCTTGATGAGGAGCTTCTGCTTCTTGAGGCTGCAGATCGCATCGTCGTCGGGATGCGGCCGATGGTTCTCTTCGCTTATCGCTTGCTCAAGGGAAGCATGCCTAGCCTTGAGCGCTTCGATGTGGTCCACGGTGCTCACGGGCGACCTCCGAGCTGGTTGCGGACGACAAACTCTGACTCCGACATTGGTACCTGTCACGTCAAATCAAGTGCCCTCCCGCCGCTGTGCATAACCCGGTACAGTAACTCGCATGACAGACCCCAATCGGCTGGTGATCGGTATTTCCGGAGCATCCGGCGTCATCTATGGCGTCCGCCTACTGCAGGCACTGCAAGAATTCCCGGTGGAAACCCACCTGGTCATGACACGCACCGCGGAAGTCACGCTGGCGCACGAGACGTCGCTGAAGGTGGCCGAGGTCCACGCGCTGGCCGGGCGCGCGTACGCAGTCGACGACCTCGCCGCCGCGATCTCCAGCGGCTCGTTCCGGACCCTGGGCATGATCGTGGCGCCCTGCTCGATGCGCAGCCTGGGGGAGATCGCCAACGGCATCAGCTCCACCCTGCTGACCCGCGCCGCCGACGTGGCGCTGAAAGAGCGGCGGCGTCTGGTGCTGCTGGTCCGCGAGACGCCGTTGCACGCCATCCACCTGCGCAACATGACGAGGCTGGCCGAAGCAGGCGCGATCATCGCGCCACCGGTACCGGCCTTCTACAATCGGCCGCAATCCCTCGATGACATCATCGACCATACGATCGGCCGCGTGCTCGACCTGTTCGACCTCGACACCGGTCGGGTCAAGCGCTGGAGCTGACTTCCCCTGGAGCTCGGGCGTCTCGCCCGCTCATGCGCTCGGACGGGCGAAACTCCTGTCGTCGAAGAATCAGGCCGGCACCGCCTCGAGACCGACGACACGCCCGATTTCCTCACCCAGGAGCGATGGGAACGTCGCCTTCATCAGGGCCACCACTGCAGCCCGATCCTTGGTGTCGGGAACGACGCCGAGGCAGACCGCGTAGACCCCGAGATTGCCGACCGCCGCCCGCATCCGCTTTTCCACAGGACGGTCGCGGTCGGCCGGCGGGGTGTGCAGGCTGGCGAGCTGGAGTTGCTCGGCATGTTCGGCGGCGAGCTCGGCGTCGGCGACGCGGCGACGAACCGCGTCGACCGTCTCAGGCAAAACCTGCGGCCACGGCCGATCCTTGAGCAGGCGGCGCATCTGGCGCAGCGGCCGCACCACGTCGGCCTGCCAGGCATCGCTCGCCTTGAGGATGACCCGAAGCCGGTCGGCAGTCAGGGTCGGACGCCCAGACGCTCCCAGCCAGCAGCAGAACAGAAGCACGTTGACGTCGCAGCCGCGGCGCTCCTGCAGGTCGAGGCAGGCCTCGGCCACGCCCTCGCCGGCGTAGAGCTCGAGCGAGAAATTCCAAAACGGATGGGGGAGAAAATCGGACACCAGCTCGGTCCCTGGACGCTTCCCAAGTGCGGGGCGAAGGGGTACACGGCGCAAGGCGGCGTGGCTAGTCCGCCGGGACGAGTACGCCGAGCATGAACAATCCGCCATCGGATCCGTTGGACACCGAGGCCATCAGGGCCAAGCTGGAAGCGCTGAAGAGCGAGCATCGCGACCTCGACGAGGTGATCGATCGCCTGGTCGAGAAGCCGCCGTTCGACCAGCTCCAGCTCCAACGCCTGAAGAAGCGCAAGCTTGGCCTCAAGGACCAGATTCTGCGGCTGGAAAGCCAGCTCATCCCCGACATCATCGCCTGAAGGACACGCGAAGCTTCGATGGCCAAGAAAACTGCGAAAGCCAAGCCGCCCATGTCGCGTCCGCTCGTCGGCCTGATCATGGGCAGCCAGTCGGACTGGGCGACCATGCGCCATGCCGCGGAGACCTTGGAAGCCCTCGGCGTGCCGTTCGAGGCGCGAATCGTGTCGGCCCATCGTACGCCGCGTCGCATGATGGCCTATGCCGCCGCCGCCAAGGGGCGCGGCCTCAAGGTGATCATTGCCGCCGCCGGCGGGGCGGCGCACCTGCCCGGTATGACGGCCTCGATGACGCCCCTGCCGGTGCTCGGCGTGCCGATCGAAAGCGCCGCCCTCAAGGGCCAAGACAGCCTCCTTTCCATCGTCCAGATGCCGGCTGGCATCCCCGTCGGCACGCTCGCCATCGGCCGCGCCGGGGCCGTCAACAGTGCCATCTTGGCCGCCAGCATTGTCGGTCTTTCCGACAACAAGATCATGGCGGCAGTCGAGCGACAGCGCGTCCGCCAGACGGCCGCGGTCGCCCGCGTGCCGACCGATGATCCGCCGGCTCCGCACCGCTAGCGATGAGCACGCCGCAGATCATTCCACCGGGATCGACCATCGGCATCTTGGGCGGGGGCCAGCTAGGCCGTATGACCGCCTTGGCGGCCGCCCGCCTGGGCTACCGCTGTCTGGTCTACGCGCCCGACGAGCATTCGATTGCCGGCGACGTGGCGGCTGGATACGTGCGGGGCGACTATGACGACACCGACGCACTCGCCCGGTTCGCCCGCCGGGTCGACGTCATAACCTACGAATTCGAGAACGTCCCGGAAGCCGCGGTCGTCGCCTGCCTCGAACACAAGCCGGTGCGGCCCGGCGTCACGCCGATCCACGTCGCCCAGCACCGGCTGCGCGAAAAGCAATTCTTCGCCACGCTCGGCATCGGCACCGCCGACTACCAGCCCGTGCGCAACGAAGCCGAATTGGCGGCAGCCACTGCGCTGCCCGGTATCCTCAAGACCTGCCGCGAGGGTTACGACGGCAAGGGCCAGGCGCGGGTTCACGATCGGGCGTCGCTCGAGGCGGCCTGGGAGAGGCTGGGCCGCCGCGAGTGCATCCTCGAAGCGCTGGTCGATTTCCGCTGCGAGGTTTCCGCCATCGTGGCGCGCGGCCTCGATGGGGCGATGCGCTGCTTTCCGATTGGGCTCAACGATCATCGCGACGGCATTCTGCACACCACCACAGTGCCAGCCGACCTGGCGGCCGAGACACTCGCTACGGCCGAGCGATTCGGCCTCGCGCTGGCACAGGGGCTCGATCTCGTGGGGCTGGTGGCGCTCGAGATGTTCGTGACCCAAGACGGCACGGTGCTCGCCAACGAAATGGCGCCGCGCCCCCACAATTCAGGTCACTGGACGATCGACGCGTGCGCGACCAGCCAGTTCGAGCAGCTCGTGCGCGCCATCTGCGGCCTACCCTTGGGGCCAGTCGATGTCACCGCGCCGTCGCGCATGGAAAACCTGATCGGCGAGGAGGCGACCGACTGGCTGCGCTATCTCGCCGATCCGTCGGCCAGGCTGCATCTCTACGGCAAGGCATCAGCACGCCCCGGCCGCAAGATGGGTCACGTCACCTTCGTGCAGCCCGCAGCGTCGTCCCGCCGGTCCACGACCTGACCCGCGATTTCAACTTTTCGATCCTCATGACGTCGTCGATGCGCCGGTCGAGGAAGGCCCAGCTTGCCTCGCTGCCAGGCGAGCGATCGCTCAGCCAATAGAGCAGCGTTGCCGAATAGACACCGGCCAAGGTCGCGCGCTTGGTGTAAAAATTGAAATCGGTGCTGGTGTCGCCGGCGGCGTACCACATTGCATCGACCGTGCGGTAAAGCAGCTTGAGCGCCAACCCGCCATTGAACGGCAAGGAGAGAGTCGCGAGAGCCCGACGAGCCGCCTCGCGTTCGCCGGAATGCCGCTCCAGCCGGATACGCACAGCGGACTTGATGCGGTCGCGGATCTTGAGGTTGGCAATGCCCTCCTTCTCCATATCCTCGACCGTGCGCAGGTCGGCACGCTCGCTGGCAAAGCTCAGAATTTGCATGGCGCCGCCAGGAAACAGCCGGTCGGCCTCGCCGACGGGCAATTCGAGCTGGCGCGCTGCCGCGGCGATGGCCGTCCGCGTCCATCCTTCGAAGGCTGCTTCTGCAGCGACGGCATCGACCAGCCGGTCGCGCAGAGCCGCATCGGGGTCCGGGACGGATGCGGAATTCGGGCTGATTTCCAAGCTCATGAGGCGAAATATAGGCACGGCCCCGGGGCTTCCCAAGGGTTCTACCCTGTGATACCTACGCCGCCTCTGAATTGCCCCCGGAGCCGTTTCCGGGGCGCCCGACTGTGCATGGAAGGAAGCGACCGAAGTGCAAGTACTCGTTCGTGAGAACAACGTCGATCAGGCGCTGCGCGTCCTCAAGAAGAAGATGCAGCGCGAGGGGATCTTCCGCGAGATGAAGCTCCGCCGCAACTACGAAAAGCCGTCCGAGCGCCGCGCGCGCGAAAGGGCCGAGGCGATCCGCCGGACCCGCAAGCTGATGCGAAAGCGCATGGAGCGCGAGGGCTACTAGCCCTCGACGCCAATCCCGCGAATGCCAGCCCCCGGCAACAACCGGGGGCTTTTGACTCGATTCAGCTCAGTCAGTTCAGCCCGTACAGGCGGGCGACGTTGTCGTGCACGATCTTCTTCTGCACGCTCGGGGAGAAGCCGGCGAGGTTCTCCTTCAAGGTCTCGCGCGACTTCGGCCAGATGCAATCAGGGTGCGGGTAGTCGGCGCCCCAGATGATGTTGTCCTCGCCGATCAGCGGAACGATCGGCTCGAGGTACTTATCCTGCTGATAGGTGACGTAGCCCTGGCGGCGGAAATAGTCGCTGGGCTTCATTGTGAAGCCGAGATCGCGCGCGCGGTCGTGATATTCGGTATCGAGACGATCGAACACGTAAGGCAGCCACGTCACCCCGGACTCGCCCAGCACGAAGTTGAAGTCGGGATATTTGTGGCATGCGCCCGAGGCGAGCAGCGAGACCAGCACTTCCATCGTGTCGAGCTGGAACAGCGCCGAACGGACCAGCCGCCACTGGGTGAAGTACTTCTTCTCCATCTCCGGCGTATCGGGCGCACGCACCGCCTTGAAACCCGTCGAATGGAATGAGATCGGGAATTTGCACTCGGCCGAAGCCTCCCACAGCGGATACCATTCGTGCTGGTACATCGGGATGGACATGCGCTTGAAGGCGAGATCGCCGCCCTTCAGGCCCATCTTGGCGCAGCGCCGCACCTCGGCTGCCGCTGCCATCGGATCGGTGTTGGGGATGATGGCCAGCGGAAAGACACGATTGGGATCGGAGCGCTTGGCGAAGTCGGCCGCCCAGTCGTTGTAGCGGGCATTGACCCATTCGCGGATGTCGGCGGCATCGATCAGGTCGTTGACCATCAGGCAGCCGTAGATGATCTCCTTGTCGAGACCATCGCGGTCGAGATCGGCGATGCGCAGCTCGGGCGTGGTCGGACGCGGTTGCGCGCCGGGGAAGCTGTCCCATTCGAAGCCGGCATCCTTCATCTCGTCGACATGGTGGAACGAGCCCTTGGTGTAGGGCAGGAACCCCGGCCCGACGCCGTTCCACATGCCGCGGTCCTTGTCGTCGACGAACCAGTGCTGGCCGTCGTTGCGCTCCTCGACGCGCGGCACCAGCTTCTTCCACTTGGCCGGCGCCTGTGCCGACCAGAGATCGGCTGGGCAATAGGTCAGGTCGATGTGATTGTCACCGGAGATGAGCTTGTGATCCATGGCGCGTTCCCTCGGTCGTCAGCGGATTGCCAGGGCGTGGCCCGAACCCCGACATGCTACGGCGCTCCTCAGGGAAGCCAAGCACTAGTTGGGGGCCAGTCCGCGAGGCGGACGGTGGCGCGGGTCGATCTTCGACGAACGAGACGACCTTTCCAACCGGGCCGACGACATTCATTCGCCCGCCACCCCAAGAGCCGATGCTCGGACGACCTACCGATCGTATGCGCGCTTGCCTGCCAACCGGATATGCAACGCCTGGCTGTCGACGACGAACGGGCGCCCGGCGGCCCAACGCCTATTCCGTCGACTGGGAGGCCGCCCGGCCCAGCCGAGATGGCTCCCTGCCCGGCCGAAAGCCCGAAGGCCCTTCCGAGGTAAATTGGCCATGGCTGTCTCGGCACCTTCCTTGCAAAGTAAGGGCATGGCCAAGCATCCCTACACCATCGTCCGCGGCGGCAAGCTCTTAGACATCGCCAAGCGCAGCGCCGCTCCCGCCGACATCCTGATCAAAGGCGACACCATCGCCGAGATCGGCCGTCCCGGCCTCGCCGCGCCGGCCGGCGCCGTGACGGTCGATGCCGCGAACCGCCTGCTGCATCCCGGTCTCGTCAACGCCCACACGCACGGGCCGGGCAACCTCGGCAAGGGCATGGGCGATTTGTGGTCGCTGGAACTCCTGCTGACGGCGAGCCCGTGGATCAATGGCGGCCGCACGCTGGAGGACAAGTACCTGTCGAGCCTGATCGGGGCCTGCGAGATGGTGATGAAGGGCTGCACCGCCGCCTACGATCTCGCCGCCGAGTTCCCGCTGCCCTCGGTCGATGGCCTGTCGGCAATGGCCAAGGCCTACGAGGAGGTCGGCATGCGCGCCGTCTTGGCGCCGATGGTCGCCGACCTGACGTTCTTCGAGGCCATCCCGGGCCTGATGGAGCGCCTTTCGCCGGCTCTGCAGAAGGAGGTCGAGGCCTATCGCCTGGCGCCGTGGAAAGCCACCACCCGGCAGATGCGCAAGGCCTTCCAGAAGTGGCCGTTCGAGAAGGTGACGCTCGCGGTAGCCCCGACGATCCCGCACCACTGCACCGACGATTTCCTGTTCGCCTGCCGCGACCTCGCGCGCGAGTTCGACGTCGGCATCCACAGCCACGTCGCCGAATCCAAGGTCCAGGTCGTGGCAGGCTACAAGCGCTACGGCAGCACGCTCGCCGCGCACATGGATGCGCTCGGCCTGGTCAACGAGCGCTTCACCGTGGCGCACGGCGTCTGGCTCGACGCCGACGACATGAAGCGGCTCGGCGATCGCGGTTCCTCGGTGGCGCACAATCCCGGCTCCAACATGCGGCTGGGCAACGGGCTGGCCGACATGCGCGGCATGCTGAACGCCAAGGTCAATGTCGGCATCGGCACCGACGGCGCCAACTGCGCCGACAATCAGAACATGTACGAGGCGATGCGGCTGGCCTCTTTCGCTTCCAAGGTGCAAGGCCCCGACTGGCCACGCTGGATCACCACGGCCGAGACCTTGCATGCCGCCACCGTCGGCGGTGCCCGGGCGCTCGGCCTCGACAAAGCGATCGGCCGGATCGCGCCGGGCTACAAGGCCGACATCGTCTTCCTCGACCTCCACCACATCAACTGGATCCCGACGAACGATCCGGTCAATGCCCTTGTGCACACCGAGGACGGCTGCGCCGTCCATTCCGTGATGATCGGCGGCCGCATGATCGTCGAGAACCACAAGCTGCTCACCGTCGACCTCGCCAAGCTCGCTGCCAAGGCGGAGGAATCGCGTGTCCGCCGCGAGAAGATCACGGCGCCGGCGAAGAAGCTCTATCAGCGCCTGGAAAAGGTCGTCGGCACCTTCTGCCCCGGCCTCGCCAAGACCCCGCTGCACATCCACCGCTACGGCGCCAGCCATCACCACCACGCGTGATGGCGGCCTCGAGCAGGAGGCGCCGATCACCGGTGAAGTGCAAGGAAGTCATCCGGCCTGCCGTCGGTCGAGCAGGTCGAGGATCGCCGCTTCGAGCTCGGGCACATCGGTCACGACGGCATCGGGCTCTTCGGCCGGGGTGCGCGGACGCTGGCGGCGGTGCCGGCCGCTGCGCAACTGGATTGCGGCCATGCCGAGCCCCTTGGCTGGCACGACATCATTGTCGATGCGATCGCCGACCATGATGCAGTCGGCGGGCGCGACACCGAGCGCTTGCGCCGCCAGTAGAAAAGCGCGCGGATCGGGCTTGCGCAAGCCGGTGACTCCGCTCAGCCCATGATGGTCGAACAGGCCTCCGATCCCCGCCCGGTCTAGTCGGGCACGTGCGGCCTCGGGCTGGTTGGCGACGATGCCAAGCGCCAGGCCACGCTCGCGCACGCGGCGCAGCAGGCCGTCGATCTCGGGGCGTAGCTGGAACACTTCGAGATTGCTCACCATCGCGCGGACGCGCTGGCGGACCCGCTCGATAGTGCGCGGATCGCCCCCGCACAGCGTCTCGACCATGTGGGCATAGGCATCGGCCGCGAAGGCGGCAACCGCGGCCTCGGAGGCCTCCTCGATCGCCGTCTCGTCGACGCGGATTCCCTCCAATCCGCAGGCCATGGCAATCGCGCCATCGACGGCGCTCTCCCAGGCGAAC
Organism: Reyranellaceae bacterium; assembly: GCA_046349335.1. GTDB lineage: Bacteria > Pseudomonadota > Alphaproteobacteria > Reyranellales > Reyranellaceae > Reyranella. Next base: position 181,754 of record JAXMCO010000008.1, on the reverse strand, counting down.
TCGAGATCGAGCGGCCCGCCGACATCGAACAGAACGGCGCGATAGGGCATGCTGGATGATCGCCGATCGAGGCGCCACTCGGCTACAGGAGCTTCAGATAGTAGGCTAGGCGATCGTCCGGCGGGCGGTCAGCCCCGTGATCCATAGACAGGACGACCGTGAACCCCATCGACTCGTAGAAGCGCCTGGTCCGCTGGTACGGTTCGTAGGGATCGTCAGGATGAAGAGTCATGACGAACAGGTACCGGACACCCTCTTTCCCGAGTTGACCTTCGACCTGCTCTACCAGCGCCCGCCCGACACCGGCGCGATGATGGTCGGGCTCGACGCCCAGCCAGTAGATCTCCGCGCTGACGGCGGCGTGCCGCCTGACCAGCAGCAGCCCGACGTCATGGCCGTCGCGGCGAGCCACCCAGCCCTCGAGGATTTCCGCCTGCTCGGCGTAGTGACGATTGGACTCCGGCCGGCCGAACCATTGCGGCAGGCGCGCCGTCAGGGCCTCGATCCGTCGGCGCTTCAGATTCGGGTCGGTCTCCCGAGCAACCTCGAGCGCCATCCCCTGCCCAGCTTAGTGCGATGAACCCTCGAGCGCCTTGACGATGCTCTCGCACATCACCTTGGCGTCGGCGAACAGCATCATCGTGTTGTCGCGGAAGAACAGTTCGTTGTCGACGCCGGCATAGCCCGAGGCCATGCCGCGCTTGACGAACAGCACCGTCTGCGCCCGCTCGACGTCGAGAATCGGCATGCCGTAAATCGGGCTCGCCGGGTCGGTCTTGGCGGCCGGATTGGTGACGTCGTTGGCGCCGATCACGAAGGCCACGTCGGTCGAGGCGAAGTCGCGGTTGATGTCGTCGAGCTCGAAAACCTCGTCGTAGGGCACGTTGGCCTCGGCGAGCAGCACGTTCATGTGGCCGGGCATGCGGCCAGCAACCGGATGGATGGCGTAGCGCACCTGCACGCCGTCTTTCTTCAGAAGGTCCGCCATCTCGCGCAAGGCGTGCTGGGCCTGCGCCACCGCCATGCCGTATCCCGGCACGATGATCACCGACTGCGCGTTCTTCATCAGGAAGGCCGCATCCTCGGCCGAGCCCGCCTTGACTGGCTTGTCGGACTTGGCATGAGGCGCGCCCGCCACCGAGGAGTCCGTGCCGAAGCCGCCCAAGATCACATTGAAGATCGAGCGGTTCATGCCCTTGCACATGATGTAGCTCAGGATCGCGCCCGACGAGCCGACCAGCGCGCCGGTGACGATCAGCGCGGTGTTGCCGAGCGTGAAGCCGATGCCGGCCGCCGCCCATCCCGAGTAGGAATTGAGCATCGACACGACCACCGGCATGTCGGCACCGCCGATCGGCAGAATCAGCAGGAAGCCCAAAGCCAACGAGAGCGCGATCAGCAGGACGAAAGTGACAGGCTCGCCGCGCAGGGCGAACCATACCAGCAGCAGCACCAGGACGATGCCGATCAGGGCGTTGAGCGGATGCTGGCCGCGAAACACCAGCGGCGCGCCGGAGACCAGCCCCTGCAGCTTGGCGAAGGCGACCACAGAGCCGGTGAAGGTGATGGCGCCGATGACCGTGCCTAGCCCCATCTCGATCAGGCTGTGCATCTTGATCTTGCCCGGCGAGCCGATGCCGAACGCGTCGGGCGACACGAAGGCGGCAGCGGCGACGAACACCGCCGCGAGGCCAACCAGCGAATGGAATGCGGCGACGAGCTGCGGCAGTGCCGTCATCTGGATGCGCATGGCGACAACCGCGCCGATCGCCCCGCCGACGATCAGGCCGACGATGATCAGCCAAGGCGAGACCACGCCGGGCGTCGCCACGGTGACGCCGATCGCCACCGCCATGCCGACGATACCGTAGAGGTTGCCGCCGCGCGACGTCTCCGGCGAGGACAGCCCGCGCAGGGCCATGATGAAGCAGATGGCCGCGATCAGATAGCCGTAGGCCGCGAGTTCCTGGGTCATCCCGTCTCTTCCCTCTGCCCGCGCCTATTTCCGGCCCGGCTTCTTCTTGAACATCGCCAGCATCCGATGCGTGACGATGAAGCCGCCGAAGATGTTGATCGCCGCCAGGACCACGGCGATCGCTCCGAAGAACTGTGCGGTGCCCAGCCCCTTGAGGCCGGCTGCCAGCAGTGCGCCGACGATGATCACCGACGACACCGCATTGGTGACCGCCATCAACGGCGAATGCAGCGCCGGTGTCACCCGCCACACCACGTAGTAGCCGACGAAGCAGGCCAGGGCGAAGATGGTGAGCAGCGAGACGAACGGCATGTGGCCATCCGGGATCGATGCCGCCCCCTGGGCCGCCAGATCTGTGATCTGCTGCGCCATGCTCTTGAGGCTGGTCGCGAGATCCTGTGCCTGGCTGGCGAGCTTGGACGCCTCGCCCGCTACTTTATCGTCCATGGTCAGCTCCCAAAACCGAAAGTCGCCCCGTGTGAATTGTCATATTCTTCCCAACTCCGGGTGTCCCGTCCGCTCATGATCTCGAGTGGGCAGGACGCCCGCGGTCGGGAAGAACATGAACCGCGACCTCACAAACCATGCTCACGCCTGGGCCAGCGACGGATGCACGACCTGGCCATCGCGGGTCACCAAGGTGCCTTTCACGACCTCGTCGGCCGTGTCGATCTTGAGCCCCTTGGTCTCCTTGTCGATCATCGGCGTGATGAAGTTCAGGAGATTGCGGGCAAACAACGCCGAGGAATCGGTCGGCAGTTCGCCCGGCAGATTGGCCGGCCCCACGATCTTGACGCCGAACTTTTCGACCGTCTTGCCGAACTCCGACAGTGGGCAATTGCCGCCCTGCTCGACCGCCATATCGACGATCACCGAGCCCGGCTTCATGGTCTTCACCATGTCCTCGCTCACCAGCACAGGCGCCTTGCGCCCCGGGATCAGGGCGGTGGTGATGACGATGTCCTGGGTCTTGATGTGCTCGGCGACCAGTGCTGCCTGCTTGGCGCGGTACTCCGCACTCATCTCCTTAGCGTAGCCGCCCGCGGTCTCGGCCGCCTTGAATTCCTCGTCCTCGACGGCGATGAACTTGGCGCCCAGCGACTGGACCTGCTCCTTGGTCGCCGGCCGCACGTCGGTCGCGGTCACGATCGAGCCGAGGCGGCGGGCGGTGGCGATCGCCTGCAGGCCGGCGACGCCGACACCCATGATGAAGGACCGCGACGGCGCCAAGGTGCCGCCGGGCGTCATCATCTGAGGCAGGATACGGCCGAAATGGTTGGCCGCCAGCAGCACCGACTTGTAGCCTGCGAGATTGGCCTGCGAGCTCAGAATATCCATCGACTGGGCACGGGTGATACGCGGGATCAGCTCGAGCGCGAACGAAGTGACGCCGCCCGCCGCCAATGCCTGCACCAGCTCACGGTTGGTGAGCGCGGAAAGCGGCGACATGAGCACCTGACCAGCGCGCAACAGCGCCATCTCGTCGGTGCCCTCGGCCGCCGACATCGGCCGCTGAATCTTGAAAATCACGTCGGCAGCTGCCGACGCCGCAGCCGCGTCCGGCACGATGGTTGCGCCGGCCTCGGCAAAGGCCTCGTCGGTGTAGGCAGCGGCCGTTCCGGCGCCGGCCTCGACGATGATCTCGGCCACGCCCAGCCCCCTCAGCTTCTTCACGGTCTCGGGCGTCGCCGCCACGCGCGTCTCGTGCGGCCGGCGTTCTTTGAGAATGGCGATTTTCATGGAGGGCTTGGATCTGTTGGGGCCGACGGAGGGGCTGTGTGCACCGCACCATGCACAGCGCCCCTCTCTTTGCCAAGCCGGTTTTTCGCCGCGTGGCACAGGCATTTACCGCCCACGGGCGACCGGTGATACTGCGACTATGCACCAGCGTCCCGCCATCCTGACAGGTTTCCACTTCACCAAATGGGCTCTCGCCACATTGTCCGAGCGCTATGACATCGTCGGCCACATGGACCGGCCCGATCCGGCGCTCGTTCCGGCCAATGCCGCCGCGCATGTCCAGGCACTGGTCACCACCGGCAGCGTCGGCGCGTCCGATGCGCTGATGGCCGCCATGCCGCGCCTGTCGCTCATCTGCTGCTACGGCACCGGCTACGAGCGCATCGATCTCGCGGCGGCGCGGCGGCGCAACATCATGGTCACGCACGGCGCCGATGCGAACGCCCCCGACGTGGCGGAGATGGCGGTCGGCATCCTGCTCGCCTCGACGCGCCGCATCGTGCGCGCCGACAAGATGATCCGCCGCGGCGACTGGACCAAGCGCATCCCCAACCGCTTCGGCCCGATCGCCGGCCTGAGCGGCGGCAAGGTGGGCATCCTGGGCCTCGGGGCCATCGGCATGGAGTTCGTCAAGCGCATCAAGGGCTTCGACGTCGAGATCGGCTACTGCAACCGCACCCAGCGCAACGATATCGATTTCGCCTACTTCCCCGACGTGATGGCGCTGGCGACCTGGGCCGACTACCTGATCGTCTGCCTGCGCTCCGACGCCTCCAACCGCCATATCATCAACGCCGAGGTCCTGAAGGCGCTGGGCCCGCGCGGTCATCTGCTCAACATCAGCCGCGGCTGGGCGGTCGACGAGGCGGCCCTCGCCGAGGCCCTGCGAAACAACGTCATCGAGGGCGCGGCCCTCGACGTCTTCGACGAGGAACCCTACACGGGCACCGAGCTGCTGCCGCTCGACAATCTGGTGATGACGCCGCATTTCGGCGGCGGCACCGAGCATGCCCAGCGTCGCATGACGTCCCTGGTCCGTCAGAATCTCGACGCTCATTTCGCCGGCAAGCCGGTGGTAAGCCCATTGCCGGAGCTGCGCGACATGGCGGCGATGACCGAAGGCCGGTTGAGGTAGACTCACTTTTCCAGACTGCGGCGATCGCGCTCGCGGTCTGGAGATCTACGAAGCCGGATCTTTGCCAACGAGCACCTTCGGCCCGGCATCGCGAAACGGCGCATCGAACCAGACGTCGTAGTAGGCGCGCAACGCCGACGGATAGCGGCGCAGCTCGGTGAGGATGCTGTAGGCGGCGCCAACGTCGCGCGCTTCGAAGCCCCAGGCGTCGATCCCGGCGTGGCGCGCCATATAGAGCGCCCGCACCAGGTGGAAGCGTTGCGAGACGATCATCAGCTTCCGCTGACCGTAAATGTCGCGGGCGCGCTTCACCGAGTCCCAGGTCCGCCAGCCGTCGAAGTCGCTGTAGATGGCCTCGGTCGGAACGCCGCGCTCGACCAAGCCGGCGCGCATGGCCGTGGGCTCGTCGTTGATGGCGTCGCGACTGCCGCTCACGATGAGATACTTCACCTTGCCGGCCTTCCACAACGCCGCCGCCGCATCGAGCCGGTAGACGAAGTAGCGGTTGGGACCGCCCTCGGGTCCGATCGCCGAGGTCCCCAGCACCAGCGCCGTCTCGATCGCGGGCGCCTTTGCGACGTCGCTGAACAGCCGGCCCTCCGCCAGCACGTCGAGGCGCCGCTCGGAGGCCCAGGCCAGCAGCGCCGCCAGGAGCGCCAGCCCGCCGGCGAGAAACAGCGCAGAGAGGATCAGCCGCACGCGACCTGCCTTGCTGCGTGGCGCACGGGTCTGTAAGCCTCCGCCATGCCGCGCCTGTCCACTGCCGAAGCCACCGTCTCCACCCTCCTGCGCCACGGCCTCGACACGGTCTACGCGCTGCCCGGGCTGCACAACGACCCGTTGTTCGATGCCTTCTACCATGCCGCCGACCGCCTCCGGGTGATCCATCCCCGCCACGAGCAGACGGCCGCCTACATGGCGCTGGGCGCGGCCCTCGTCACCGGCAAGCCGCAGGCCTTCGCCGTGGTGCCGGGACCGGGCCTGCTCAACGCCGGCTCCGCCCTGCTGACGGCCTACGGCATGAATGCGCCGGTTGTGGGGCTGGTCGGTCAGATCCCGCAGGCCGACATCGACAAGGGCCACGGCCATCTGCATGAGGTCCACGATCAGCTCGGCCTGATGCGTCACATCACCAAATGGGCCGAGCGCATTCGCAGCCCGCAGGAGGCGCCGGCTCTCGTCAGCCAGGCGATCTGGCAGGCGACGACCGGCCGCCCGCGTCCCGTGGCTTTGGAATGTGCCCTCGACACATGGGCCAAGCGGGCCGAGATCGCCCCGGTCGACGCGCCGCTCCCGCCGCCTCCCGAGGCGATCGACGACGAGGCGATTACCGCCGCCGCCAGGCTGCTGGGCGCGGCCGAGCGGCCGATCATCGTGGTCGGCGGTGGCGCCCTCGAAGCAAGCGCCGAGGTGATCCGCCTCGCCGAGTTGCTCGAGGCGCCGGTCAGCTCCTACCGCCGCGGCCGCGGCGTGGTGCCGAGCTCGCACCGGCTCGCCGTCGACATGCCGGTCGGCCATCGCCTGTGGAAGGATGCCGACGCCGTGCTGGCGATCGGCACCCGCTTCCTGATCCAGAACGGAAGCTGGGGCATCGACGCCGACCTCAAGGTCGTGCGGCTCGACATCGATCCCGACGAGCACGACCGGCTGCGCAAGCCCGACGTGGCGCTGGTCGGCAACGCCGCGCTGCAACTGCGCGCCTTGATCGAAGCCCTGCCGAAATACAATCGGCTGCGTCCCTCGCGCGCCCCGGAGCTCGAAGGCCATCGCGGCTGGCTGGCCGAGCGGCTGTCGCGGCTCGAGCCGCAACTCTCCTTCCTGCAGGCGATCCGGCGCGCGCTGCCACAGGATGGCATCTTCGTCGACGAGGTCTCGCAGGTCGGCTTCGCCTCGCGCGTGGCGCTGCCGATCGAGCATCCGCGCACCTTCCTGTCGCCGGGCTACCAGGACAATCTCGGCTGGGGCTTCGGCACCGCGCTCGGCGCCAAGGGGGCGATGCCGCACAAGAAGGTGCTGGCGATCGCGGGCGACGGCGGCTTCATGTACCAGGTGGGCGAGCTCGCCACCGCCGTGCGCCACAACCTCGCCGTGGTGGTCGTTGTGTTCGACAACGGCGCCTTCGGCAACGTCAAGCGCATCCAGCAGGAGCGCTACGGCAACCGGCTGATCGCCTCGGACCTGCAGAACCCCGATTTCGCCAAGCTGGCCGACAGCTTCGGCGTGGCGAGCTTCAAGGCCCACGACGCCCGGCAGCTCGAGGACGCCCTGCACAAGGCCTTCGCCCTCGACGCCCCCGCCCTCGTCTGGGTCCCGCACGGCGACATGCCGAGCCCGTGGGACCTGATCATGATGCCGCGCGTGCGCGGTGTCTCGACGACATAGCGACCGGACGTCCTTCCGGGCTCGAGCCGACGGCGACCGATACCTCCTCCACAGATCCTGCGCGTCCAGCGTCAAAGCAGCGCCTTCACTGCCTCCTCTATCTCTCGAAACACCGTCTCCCAGTCGCCGCGCACTCTCTGCCGGAACAGCCGCAGCGTCGGATACCAGGGGCTGTCGTCCCGCTCGAGCATCCACCGCCAATCCGGTATCGCCTTGAGCGCCACCCAGGTCCTGGCTCCCAGAGCCCCGGCAAGGTGCGCCACAGCGGTATCCGAGGTGACGACCAGGTCGCAAAGGGTCATCACGGCCGCCGTATCGAGGAAGGCGTCGGGCCCGGCATCGAAGTCGTCGCCGTGCGTCTCGACGGTCATGCCTTCTGGCAGGTCATTCAACTGGCCTTCCCCTTCCCCCTTGTGAAGGTTGATCAGGCGAACTCCCGGAATTCTCGAAATCGCCGCGAAGTGCTTCACCGCGAACGAGCGATCGCCATCTCTCGGGTACGACGAATGGCCCTGCCAGCAAATGCCGATCTTGAAGCCTCCGTCGCCGAGCCGCTTCCGCCACTTCTCGATGCGCTCCGGGTTGGCTCGAAGATACGAAGTCTCGGCGGGAATGGAGTCCAGCGACGTGCGAAAGATCGACGGAAGGTCGACGAGCGGCGCGTGACAGTCGAACCGCGAATCGAGCCGATCCAGATCGACAAGCTCGAAGGCGCCCGCCAGGGACCTCAGCAGCCGCCTCAACCGAGGCTGCGCGGCGAACAAGACGGTCGCTCCCGCTCTCTGCAACAGCGGGACATAGCGGCAGAACTGAAGGGTGTCGCCGAAGCCCTGCTCCCAGTGAACGAGGACGATCTTGTCCTCGAAGTCATCGATGCCGGTCAGCAACGGCCGAGCGAATTTCCGGTCGCCCACCGGCGCGCTCGTCCGCTTGCGCCACTGGTAGAGTGGCCAGCCGCTCTCCAGATCGCCGACGAGCAGCAGGGTCAGAGATTTGTTGTGAGCGGCCTCGGCGTAGTCGGGGGCGAGCGAGAGGGCCTTGTCGAAGCTGGCGACGGCCTCGTCGAACCGCCCGAGCTCGCGAAGCGCAATGCCTCGATTGTTGTGGGCCCCTGCGTAGCCGGGGCGAAGCGCGAGCGCCTTGTCGTAGCCCGCGACGGCTTCGTCGAGGCGTCCGAGATCGACCAGCGTCTCGGCGAGATTGTTCATTGCCTGCAATTGGCCGGCATCGAGCTCGATCGCTCGGCGATACGACGCCTCGGCTTCCGCGAATCTCCTGGTGTCTCGAAGAAAATTTCCGAGATTGAAATGGCACGTCGGATTGCTCGGCTCGAGCGAAAGCGCGCGCTGGAAAGACCGCTCCGCTTCGTCGAGCCGGCCGAGAAATCGAAGCGTCACACCGAGGCCCATGTGCCCGCGCACGGCCAGCGACTGCGTCCGGGTCGACTGCCGAAAATGCGGCTCCGCCTCCGCAAAGCGCTTCAAACCGACGAGAACGCTGCCCAGCTCGAAGTGCGCTTCGGCGTACTCCGGACGAAGATCAATGGCTCGCAGGTAACTCGCCTCGGCGCGGTCGGGCTGGCCGAGGTTGCGCCAGACTGCGGCGATGTAGAAGAAAACCTCCGGATCGTCAGCCTTGAGCTCCACCGAGCGCTGGAGAGGCGCCGCGGCCGCCTTCGCATCGCCCATCAGAAGCAAGGCCAAGCCGAGCGCCTTCCACGCGAAAGGGGATGCCGGGTAGGCAACACTCAGCGCCCGTGCCGCCCGCTCCATCTCGGCATGCGACCGCCGCTCGAAAGCTCGAAGAACCGTGTCAATCTCGGACTTGGACGGCTGGCGGGACCGGTCTCGCCCGGTAGTCTCGTTCATGGTTGGAGATTATCAGTTGCCGCTGGATGCCGACACGATCCCGGGTGAACCCCATCTCGACAAAGGAACGACGGAACGTCCCTGCACGTGGCAAAGGGATACCGCCCGGACGCGGGAAATTCGCCAGCGGCGGCCACGAGAGTCCTTGCGCTCCTCAGCTCGAAATGTGTGCCAGTGACTCGAGCACTTCCCGGAAGCCGGTCCTGCAGACGAAGCCGAGCTTCCTTTGTGCCTTGCCGGCGTCGTACACGCGGTCGATCGAGTCGAACATCGTCCAGCCACGGCGCTCGTAGAGGCGGCGATAGTCGGGAAAGTAACGCGCCACGACCGATGGTGCGTCGGCCAGCAGCGCGCGGCAATCGGCGGGCGAGAACGGCGTCATCGCCGAGACGATGAAAGTGTCGAAGCCGATCTCCTTCGCCTTAGCCAGCGCCGCGACATGGCTCTCGGCGGCGTCCTCGACCGTGAGGCGGCGGAACAGGAACTCGTTGGCCTTGGTGTTCTCGCCCGACTGCACGATCGCGTGCGCCATGTCGTCTTCCTCGGGGAAGAAGCGCGACGTGCGCAGGATCAGGATCGGCAGCCGGTGCAAGTGGTGAAACAGCCGGCACAGCTCCTCGGCGGCGCGCTTGGTGACGCCATAGATATTGCGTGGCTCGAGCGGCGAGAGCGTCTCGTCGATCCACACCGCCTCGGCGGCACCACCCGCCTTCCCGTCGCGGATGCGCTGCGAGATCATGAGCGATGTCGTCGAGGTGAAGACGAATCGATCGACTTTCGAGCCCGGCGCGACCGCCTCCTCCAAGAGGTTGAGCGTGCCCTGCACGTTCACGGCCACGAACTCGGAATTATCGTGAGTCTCGATATGCGGCTTGTGACGGGCCGCGGCGTGCACGATCGCCTCGATGCCGTGCTCGCGCGCGAGGCGACGGACCAGAGCGCGATCGACGACCGAGCCGACAACCGCCGTGGTCGGTCCCGGTTCGGGATCGAGCCCGAGCACGGCATGGCCGTCGCGCTTCAAGCGCGGCACCAGGGTCTGGCCGAGCCAACCCGACGATCCCGTGACCAGGATCCTCATGGGGCGCCGAGGCCGGCTCCGTCGAGCGCCTGTCGCTGCCGCCCGGCCAAGGCGTCGACATCGAAATCGGTAATCAGCTCCTCGAACAGCCTGTGCCAATTGATCGAGGCCCGCAGGTGGATGAAGACCGCGCCGAGCCCAATGGCGGCGCGGTCCATGAACACGAACTCGCGCGGCGGCCGCACGCCGCCCATGCGCCGCAGCTCGCCGAACACGTTCTGTGCCATCTCGCGGCCGAAGCCTTCGGCCATGCCCTCGGTGAGCCGACGCGGACGGTCATCCATCAGCGGTCCGTAGAGGAAGGCTGCCCAGCGATTGAGCACGGCAATCATCTCGTGCGTCAGGCCGGCAAAACCCCAGTCCTCGTAGGCGGCAACGGCGCGCGGGAGGTCGTCGGTCATCAGCGCGCGATAGAGCTCGATCGAGCCGCGCACGAAGCGCGGCGGGAAGATGCGCACGCAGCCGAAATCCATCAGGTTGACCGAGCCATCCGGCCGCACCGTGTAGTTGCCGAGGTGCGGATCGCCGTGGATCACGCCGTAGAAATAGAACGGCACGTACCAGGCGCGGAACATGTTGACGGCAAGCCGATCCCTGTCCTCCTGGCTGCGGCTCTTCCACTCGAGCAGCGGCTCGCCGCTCAGCCACGTCATGGTGAGCAGGCGGTCGGTCGAATGCGACGGCACGACCTCCGGCACATGCACGTCCGCTTCCTCGCGCAGGATATGGCGGTAGAGCGCCACGTGCCGCGCCTCGCGCCGGTAGTCCAGCTCCTCGCGCAGGCGCGTGGTGATCTCGGCGTGGATCTCGTCGGTGCGGATCGCCGGGTCGAAGCGCTGGCCGATGGCGAACACCAGCTTGAGCTGGTTGAGATCAGCCTCCATGGCCGACGCCATGTCGGGATATTGCAGCTTGGCGGCGACCTCGCGCCCGTCCGCCAGCGTCGCGCGGTGGACCTGCCCCAGCGAGGCGGCGAAGGACGCTTCCTTCTCGAAGCGACCGAACTTCGCCTGCCAGTCGGGGCCGAGCTCGCTCGCCATGCGACGACGCACGAAGGCCCAGCCCATCGCCGGCGCATTAGCCTGCAACTGCGCCAGCTCGCGCGCATACTCCGTCGGCAGGGCATCCGGGATTGTGGCGATCATCTGCGCCGCCTTCATCAGCGGCCCCTTCAGGCCGCCGAGCGCCGCCTTGAGCTCGGTGGCATGCTTGTCGCGGTCGAGGCTCCAGCCGAGATAGCGCTGGCCGGCGAGCTTCATCGCGAGCCCGCCGACCGAGCTGCCGACCTTGGCATAGCGGCCCAACCGGCCGCCGAGCGAGTCGCCTTCGTCCTTGTTCATGCCCGATTCGTCGTCGATGGGTCCCGCATCCCGACCGATATAGGATCGATCGGGCGCGGTTACCATCGCGACGATCAGGCCGCCTGCCGGTTCGGCGTCAGCAGCGCGAGGATCATCTGCATTTGCTGCACGACGTCCGTCGCCTCGAGAAGACGCTGTCGCTGCTCGATGGTGAGCGACAGATACTGGGCGATCATGTCGGCGATGCGGCCAGGATCCTGCAGATGCGGCAGTATCGCCAGCGCCTGCGGTGGCGACGCGAGGTCGATGTTGGCGTGGGCCGCGAAGCGTTGGAGCAAGTCCCGCGACACGGTCGCGGCCTCTTCCCGCGCCGCGCCTTCGCGCGACACCGCCGCGAGCTCGGCCACGAGACAAGCACCCTCCGTGTCGAAGCGGACCACGCGGGCGCGCCGCAAGCCCTGCGCCAGCATCCTGATGGAGCCGTCGGGCATCTTGAACACGTCCAGCGGCCTCGCGACGACGCCAAGGGTGTGAAGATCGCCGGGACCGGGATCGTCGTCGGCCGCCCGGCGCTGCGTCACGAAGAAGAGCTCCCGGTCGGCCGCCATGGCCTGCTCGATCGCCGCCAGCGATTTCGGGCGCATGGCGTAGACCGGCGTCGTCATGTCGGGAAACAGCACGAGGTCTCGCATCGCCATGACGGGCTTCCTGACCGTCGGCACTCCCGCCGCTGCCGCCTTCGGCGACGCATCGATGCGCGCCGACAGCGTATTCCAGTCGGCGAGGCCCAGGATCCTGGCGATCAGCTCCAGGCTTTCGCTGTGGTTGAGGGAGGCCGACTTCTCCTTGAGCGCCTGGCGCAGCATCTGCGCCATGGCCTTGGCGTCACGATAGTCTCGCATTGCTCGTCCTCTGCAGGCGGCAGAACGGGAACATCAGCTGCTTGCGTTACTGATCCGTTTGCCGCGGCAAAGGGAGTGCCTGAACGAGGCTCGATACGTTCACCATACCCGAAGGGTGCAAGCGGCGGGTCGTATCCACCCGCCGCCAGGGTGCAGACGACGCGGACGCCTGTCAACGCCTACAGCTTCTCGAGCTCGTCGACGAAGCCCGAGATGACGCCCAGGCCCTTGTCCCAAAAGGCGGGGTCGGAAGCGTCGAGGCCGAACGGGGCGAGCAGCTCCTTGTGGCGCTTGACGCCGCCCGCCGCGAGCATGTCGAGGTACTTCGTCTGGAAGTCCGGTTGGCCAGACTGATAGGCGGCGTAGAGCGAGTTCACCAGGCAATCGCCGAAGGCGTAGGCGTAGACGTAGAACGGCGAATGGATGAAATGGCCGATATAGGACCAGTAGAATCGGTACTCGTCGTCGAAAGTGAAGGCCGGCCCCAGGCTCTCGCTCTGCACCGCCATCCAGATCTCGCCGATCGCATCGGGCGTCAGCTCGCCCTGGCGCCGCGCCGCATGCAGGCGCGATTCGAAATCGTAGAAGGCGATCTGGCGGACCACCGTGTTCAGCATGTCCTCGACCTTGCCGGCCAACATCGCCTTGCGCATCGCCGCATCGGGCGCGGAACGCAGCAGCGACTGGAAGGTCAGCATCTCGCCGAACACGGACGCCGTCTCGGCGAGCGTGAGCGGCGTGTCGGCCATCAGCGCGCCCTGCCGCGCCGCAAGTACCTGATGCACGCCGTGTCCCAGCTCGTGCGCCAGGGTCATGACGTCGCGCACCTTGCCCTGGTAATTCAGCAGCAGATAGGGATGCGCCGATGGCACGGTGGGATGAGCGAAGGCGCCCGGCGACTTGCCCGGCCGAGCCGGCGCGTCGATCCAGCCCGCACCGAAGAATTTCTTGCCGACGTCGGCGAGCTGGGGCGAGAAGGCGTGGTAGGCCTCGAGCACGATGCGCTCCGCCTCGGTCCACGGAATCACGCGATCGTCGTGCTCGGGCAGCGGCGCATTGCGATCCCAGTACGGCATCTTGTCGACGCCGAACCACTTGGCCTTGAGCCTGTAGTAGCGGTGCGCCAGGCGCGGATAGGCCGCCTTCACCGACGCGACCAGCGCGTCGACGACCTCGTCCTCGACGACGTTCGCGAGATTGCGGAAGGATTGCGGGCGTGGATATTTGCGCCAGCGATCGTCGATCTCCTTGTCCTTGATCAGCGTGTTGGTGATCAGCGAGAAGATCGCGATGTTGTCGCCCTGGACCTTGCCGAACGACTTGGCGGCATCGCGCCGCACGTCGGCGTCCTTGCTCGAGAGCTTGTCGAGAATCTGCGGCTCGGTCAGCGTCTCGTTGCGGAAGGGATAGCGCAGGCGCGCGATGGTCTCGTCGAACAGGCGCGACCAGGCCGAGCTGCCCACCACCGACTGGTCGTGGATGTACTTCTCCAGCTCGTCCGACAGGTCGTGCGGTCGGAAGACGCGCACGTCGCGCAGCCACGGCCCGTACTTGGCGAGCGCCGGCTCCTTCATCTTGGCCGAGAGATCGGCATCCTCGATCTTGTTCAGCTCGAGCCGGAAGAACAACAGCTTGCTGCCAATATCGGTCAATGCCTCGGACACGTTCTGCGAGAAGCGCCCACGCTCGGGATCGGCCATGTCCTGTGCGTAATAGAGCGACGCATAGGACCCGATGCGGCCCATCAGGTCCTGCAACGCCTCGAAACGGGCCACTGCCTTTCCCAGCTCGGCGCCACCGAGGCCAGCGATCTTGCCTTCATAGTCCTTGGCAAAAGCGTCGGCATCGACGCCGGCCCGCTTCAGATCGCGCTCGAGGTCGGGACCAGTCGGGCTGGAATAAAGGTCCGAGAGCTTCCAGGTCGGCAAGTCGCCCAGCATCGCATTCATTCACGCACTCCATTGTCGCACCCGATATGGGGTGGCGTCCCTCGATCGGCTAGAGCACAGGTCAGCCCGGGTCGGCGGCGATGGCGTCGAGAAACGGCCCGACCATCAGCGCGGCAAAAGGCTCCAGCGTCTTGGCATCGGCCTCCTTGTAGTGCCCGGCCTTGTCGAGCAGGTTCATAGTGCCGAGCAGGCGGCCGCCATAGACGACCGGAATGTTCATGGCCGATTCGCAGCCCAGCGAGACGATCAGCTCGTGATCGAAATAGGCCCAGGCAATGTCCTTGGCATTGTAGCCGACCCAGGCCTTCCGGCCCTCGACGACGTGCTTGTGCCACGGCGAGCCGGTGATCTCCTTGTAGCCGCCGACAGGATATTCCTTCGGCATGTTGGTGTAGATGCGCTTCACGCGCAGCCGCGACGGCGCGACATAGAGCAGCGTGAACAGCTTGTGGCCGACCGTGTCGGCCAGTGCCTTGTCCAGCACCTTGAAGTAGGCCTCCTTGGGGTCGTGATCGCGCAACGCGGCGATGCAGGATTCGAACGGTGTCATGAGCTTGCTCCTGTAGCGGGACGCGGTGCCGGCGGGATCCGCTCGGGCAGGATGCCGGAGGGTTTTAGGCGCAACACCAGGATGAGGGCCACGGCAATCAGCAATTCCTTGAGCGCGGCACGCTGCACCGCTGACGTTCCAGGAATCCATTCGACGAGGAAGCGCGAGGATTCCAGCAGCGTCATCACCAGGTAGGCGCCGAGCAGCGCCCCGGCCGGACGACCCGTGCCGCCGGAGGCCACGGCGAGGAAGATGTAGACGGTGATCAGCGGCAGGAACAGGTCGGGCGCGATGTAGGAGGTGAAATGCCCGTAGAGCGCTCCGGCGAGACCGGCGATGGCGGCGGAAAGCGTGAAGGCTTCGGTCTTGAAGCGCAGCACCGGCTTGCCGGCGACCTGCGCTACCTGTGCGTCCTCGCGAATTGCGCGTAGCGCCCGGCCATAGGGCGAGCGATCGATGCGACGCACGAGGAAGAACACCACGGCCAGGGCAGCGACCACGATCGCGAAATAGGCCGTGTTGAAGTTCTGGCCGAGCACGGCCTTCCAGGGTCCCGGCATGCCCGAGATGCCGTCGGTGCCGCGGGTCAGCCAGATCTCGTTGGCGGCGATGAGGCGCACGACCTCGGCGAAACCCAACGTCACGATGGCGAGATAGTCCTCGCGCAGCCGCGTCGTCGACAACGTCACGATCAAGCCGGCGAAGCCGCCAGCCACCAGCGCCATCATCCAGCCGGAAACGATCGGCGCCTGCCCGGCCGTCGTGAGCAGTCCCGACGCGTAGGCGCCGACAGCAAAGAAGCCGGCGAGCCCGAGATTCACCATCCCCGCCCCGCCCCAGATCAGGTTCAGGCTGAGCGCCAGCAGGCCATAGATGCCGCCGACCGTGGCGATGAAGAGGAGGTAGCTCAACATATCAAGACTCCTCCTCAGCGAAGCTGGGGAGGAGACCGAAAGTCGACGTGGCCATCAATACGCCCTCTCGCCCAGCAGACCGCGCGGGCGCAAGGTGAGCATCACCAGGATGGCGACGAAGCCGACGGCGGCACGGTATTGCGAGCCGACGACGAGCACGGACAGCTCCTCGGCCATGCCGATCAGGAAGGCACCCAGGACGGCGCCCGGCACACTGCCCAGCCCACCGAGCACGGCAGCGGCGAACAGCGACAGCAGGATGCGCGTACCGGTCAGCGGATCGATCGAGCTGTCGAGGCCGAGCAGCATGCCGCCGACGCCGACCAGGCCCATGCCGGCAAAGCTCGCGGCCATGGCGATGCGTTCGGGCCGGATGCCCTTCAACGAGGCGAGATCGGGATTGTCGGCCGAGGCGCGCATCGCCTTGCCAATGCGGGTGAAGGCCAGGATCGCGAACACGGCCAGCATCAGGGAGAGCGCCAGGCCCATGGTCTCGAGCTGCTGCGGGCTGATCCGGATGTCGCCCAGGCGCATGTCGCGCGCGATCGGCCGGTCGTAGCCGCGCGGATCGTTGCCGAACCCGAGCCGCACGATGTTCTCCAGCACCAGACCGCTCGCGATCGAGGCGATGGCCGCCGGCAGCGCGCCCTGCTTGACCAGGGGCAAATGCGCCACCTCGTCGAACAGCAATCCCGCAGCACCCGCGACAACAAAGGCCACGACTAGCGAGGCCGCCATCTGCAAGCCCGCGCCGTATGCCAGATAGCCGGCAAAGGCGCCGAGCGTGGCAATGCCCGACACCGCGAAGTTGGGAAAGCGCAGCACGGCGAACATCGCCGTGAAGCCGATGGCGGGCACCGCGAGCAGCGTGCCCGACACCAGCCCGTTGACCAGCGCCTGGACGACGATGTCGATCAAGTCAGGCGATCTTCACCACGGTGAACTTGCCGGCCTTGATCTGCTCGTAGCGGAACTTGCAGTCGAGGATGTCGCCCTTCTCGTCGAAGTCGCACGGACCCGACGCGCCGGTGTAGTCGACCTTCTCGCCGGCAGCAATCGCCTTGAGGCCGTCGACGGCGTTGTCGACCGACTTGCCGCCGCCCTGCGTCACCTTGCGGATGTTGTCCTTGATCGCCGTCCCGCTGGCGTCCTTGGCGATCGCCATGGCCATCAGCACCATGTTGGCGTGGTCGTAGACTTGGCAGGTGTAGGGATCGGGATTGGCCATGCCGACGGCGGCCTTGACCTTCTCGTAGGCCCCGCTGCCTTCGGCGGATGCCGGGGCAAACGTGTAGACACCTTCGACCACCTCGTTCTGGCCGACCTGGTCGACCAGCTTCTGGTTGATCGAGTAGGCGAAGCCCAGAACCTTGCCCTTGAAACCCGCTCGGTAGAGGTCCTTCAGCAGCACTACCGTGTCGGGCGTGTAGCCATTGGCCAGGATGACGTCGGGCGAGGTGCGCAGCGCCTGGTCAACCTCGGTCCGATAGGTCGTCTTCTTGTCGTCATAGATCAGGCTCTGATGTGTCGCCCCGCCCTTGGGCAGGACCGCATTCAGGATGTCGAAGGTCGATTGGGTAAACGGCGTCTGCGGAATCATGGTGAAGGCCTTCTTCGCCCCCAGCGAGAGAATGAACTCGCCGACCCGCGTGACCTGCAGCTTGGAGTTGGGCTGCGTGCGCACCAGGTAGCCCTGGTGCGGCAGCAGAGTGATCGAGTCTGCGCCCGACACGGTGCACAGGAAAGTCTTGCTCTCCCAGCACAGCGGCGCCACCGCCGTGGTCACCGACGAGGCCCAGGTGCCCATGATGGCCGACACCTTGTCGACGTCGATCAACTTGCGCGCGGCGCGCACGCCCGCTTCCGGACTGGTCTGATCGTCCTCGCTCACCAGCACGATGCGGCGGCCGTTCACGCCGCCCGCCTTGTTGACATCCTCGACGACCGAGGCGGCGGCCTTGGCCATGACCGGACCGTAGGGGCCGCCGGCGCCAGTAAGCGGCGTCAGGGTCGCGAGCTTGATCGGGTCGGCTTGGGCACGCACCACGGCCGGGCTGGCCAGCGCCGCGACGCTGCCCGCCAACGCGGCGCGGCGGCCGATACGAAGGATCGTCATGTCTTGTTCCCCATTCCCTGGTTCGAGGACTCCCCGTCCGATTGGCCAAGCATAGGCGCTGCCTTGCCGCCGAGAAAGAGATCGCGCACCGTCGGATCGTCGGCAAGATCGGCCGCCCGCCCTTCGTGCTCCGGCCGGCCCTGGACCAGCACATAAGCCCGCCCTGCGACCGTCAGGGCCTCGAGCGCGTTCTGCTCGACCATCAAGATCGCCACACCGGATCGGTTGAGCGTCACAATCGTGCCGAACAGCTCCTCGGCGGCCCGCGGACTGAGCCCCGCTGTCGGCTCGTCGAGCAGCAACAGGTCGGGCGCGTTCATCAATGCGATCGCCATGGCGAGGATCTGGCGCTGGCCGCCGCTCAAAGTGCGCGCCGCCGCGCGGCGCTTGTCGGCCAGCATGGGAAAGCGCTCGTAGAGATCGGCGATGCGCGTGCGCGCGTGCGCGCCGTCGAGGTAGCCGCCCATCTCGAGATTCTCGGCGACGCTCATCGTGCCGAACACGTTGCGCTCCTGCGGCACGAACGACAGCCCGGCGCGGCTGATCGCCGGCGCGCCGAGCCCGGCAATCTCGCGCTCCTTGAAGCGCACGCTGCCGCCGCTCGGGCGCAGCAGCCCGGCGACGAGCTTGAGCAGCGTCGACTTCCCGGCACCATTGGGTCCGATCAGGGCGACGATCTCGCCCGGCGAGACGCGCAGGTCGGCACCCTTCACGATCTCATCGGCGGCCCCATAACCGCCGCGCAACCCGACGATGTTCAGGAGATCGCCGGCGGAGTTCATGCCGCGCGGCGCCCCAGATAGGCCTCGCGCACCCGTTGATCGGCACGCACTTCGTCGAACGTGCCCTCGGTCAGCACCTGGCCCTCGGCCATGACGATCACCGGATCGCACAGGCGGGCGATGAAGCCCATGTCGTGCTCGATCAGCAGAACGGTGATGCCGCGTCTCGGCAGCTCCAGCAGCCGCTCGCCGATCTCGTTCTGCAGGGTCGGGTTGACGCCGGCCGTCGGCTCGTCGAGCAGGACCAGGCGCGGCTCGGCCATCAGGGCCCGACCGATCTCCAGCAGCTTCTTCTGGCCACCCGACAAAGCCGTGGCGGGATTGTCGATCAGATGATCGAGCCGCAGGAAGCGCGCCGTCTCCCAGGCGCGCTCGGCCAGCGCGGCTTCGCGGTCGCGGGCCGCGCGCGTGCCGACGATCGCCTGCCACAGGCTCTCGCCCGGCTGGTCGCGGCCGTAGAGCATGAGGTGCTGAAACACCGAGAGCTTGGGAAACCCACGCGCCACCTGAAAGGTCCGCACCAGCCCGCGCCGGCTGACCGCGTCGGGCGCCCAGCCGGCGATCTCCTGGCCGTCGAAGCGGATCGATCCCGCGTCGGGCGGCACCAACCCGGAGACGACATTGAACAGCGTCGTCTTGCCTGCCCCGTTCGGCCCGATCAGCCCAGTGATGCCGCCTGCCGCCACGGCGAGATCGACGCCGCGCAGCACGTCGAGGCCATAGAAGGCACGGCGCAGGTTCTTGATCTCGAGCAAAGGCAAAGCGGGATCCCTGGATGGCACGCGGTTGACCTTATCTACGAGCAGCACGAAACGCGCCACCTCGAAGACCGATCCCTGGCCTCGCTCGAGCCAGCAGCGTTTCGCCGGCGCATCTCATGTCTGAGCGGAAGCCCTGAAGGCAGGAGAACCCCTTCTCCTCAATAGCACTGAAGGATGAGCCTGGCGCTCTCGAAGCGGCCGGCCTTGAGATCGTCGCGGCGAATCCAGACGTAGATCTGCCCATCATCGCCCCACATCATGTTGCCCTTCTCCTCGTCCGTGCCGATCTGGGCCAGCAACAGCCAGTCGGTGGCCGTGGCGCGAACGGCGGCAAGCGTCGGGTCCTGGTAGGCGTCGCCGTTGCCGCAATAGTGGCCGGCCTGGACCAGCGCGCATTCGGTCTGCATGTCGCCCTGAACCGGCGTCGGCCAGCCGCCTACATGGTGGCACCGCCAGTCCGCGCCGCCCTCCTTCGAGCAAGGGCCTCGCTCAGACCAGTACCAATCTCTCCACAGTTGCTCCGTCAAGGCACTGGAAAGGCCCAGTGTGGCATATTGGGCCGTCGTCGTAAGCGGCAATGGCGTCAGGCATGCATGAGTGGTGCAAGCCAGGGCCGAGAGGAGGTAGTTGGGCGCAAGAGCGCGCAACGGCGCGGGCTCGTCGCGTCGAGCCCACGGCTTGCCATCGACACCATGGAACAAGATGGCGAAGCCAACGGATTCGCGCGGGTCAAAACCCCAAGGCTCCCTGATCCTGTCGTAGAAGATCGACACCACGCCTTGCCGCGGCATGTCCGGATCCAGCGGGCCCGCGGCCCACATCTCGGCGAGATTGATCTGGGCAACGAAGGACAAGGGCTGCTCGCTCTCGATCAGCAGAATCTGCTGCAGCGCATCCTGGCGGTACCTCTCACGATCCTCCGGCTTGGCCCAGGACCATGCCTTGTCCGGGTCGGCTACCTGCCCGCGAAGAAACCGGGTGTGCTCCGCCGGAGCCGGATAGGCCGCTCGAATGGGCCATGCCACATCCACTGGCAGGTCCGGGCGCCCACCCAGCTTGGTGGCTCCCACGGCGATCTGCGATTCGTCATCGACCTTGCGCGTCTCCAACCAGACAGCCGGCTTGGCCTCTCGCGCGAGCAAGTCGGCATCGGTATGGGCGATGCCAGCCCGAACCATATCGTCGCGGACGTCGTCGACGGTGCGAAACAAGCGAAGCCTCCAGGTCAGCAATTCCCAATTGGGCAATTCAATATTGGCACGATGGCGGCCGACGGGCCCGCATTGGGGCAGCCGGGTTCCTCATGCATGAGAAAGGGGATCGGGAAGACCGAAGGCGATCATCGGGACCGCTGGCAGCCGCCCCCAACCAGCCGCTGCGGTCCCATCCGCCCAGGAGCGATTGAAGGAGATGCTGCAATGTCGAGGGAACCGAAAGCTGGAACCGGTCGGCGGCTGCCGAATGGCGTTCCACGAGCCCGGCGGTCCGAATCCCGAGATTGAGCAAGCGAAATCCATTGTCGCTGCCGGCCCGGCTTCTTGGCCGGTGCGAGATGGCCCCCCGATGGTGGCGCTCACAACATTTCGCCAATCCCGACATTCACGAAACGAGACGCCGGCCAGCGGCCTCGGCCTGTTGCAAAGCTGCTCTTTGCCTCGATAGCGAGATTTCTCGCGACGGTCCAAGTATATGGAGGCGAGGGAGAGAGCATCATGGCCCAAGCGGTAACCCTGGACGACAAGTACCTGCTGGAAAGCGGGCGGGTCTATCTTACAGGTACACAGGCACTGGTCCGCCTGCCGATGATGCAGCGCCAGCGCGACCAGGCGGCCGGCCTCAACACCGCAGGCTACATCTCGGGCTATCGCGGCTCGCCGCTCGGCGGCTTCGACCAGGCGCTGTGGCAGGCCAAGCGCTTCATCAAGAACAACCACATCGAGTTCCAGCCCGGCGTCAACGAGGACCTCGCCGCCACCGCCATCTGGGGCACCCAGCAGATCCACCTTTATCCCGGCGCGCGCTACGATGGCGTCTTCGGCATGTGGTACGGCAAGGGTCCCGGCGTCGACCGCAGCGGCGATGCCTTGAAGCACGCCAACTATGCCGGCACGGCGCCCAACGGCGGCGTGATGGCACTGGCCGGCGACGACCACATGGCCAAGTCGTCGACCACCGCACATCAGAGCGAGCAGGCGTTCATCGCCGCCAGCATTCCGGTGATCCATCCGGCTGGCGTCCAGGAGTATCTCGACCTCGGCCTGCACACGTTCGCGATGTCGCGCTACTCCGGCCTCTGGGTCGGCTTCAAGATCATCAGCGAGACCGCCGACTCCTCGGCCTCCGTGCATGTCGACCCGCATCGCATCGACATCAGACTGCCGTCCGACTTCGCGCTGCCGCCCGACGGCGTGCACATCCGCTGGCCCGACGACTGGCTCGGCCAAGAGCGCCGCACCTTCACCGTCAAGCAACCGGCGGCGCTCGCCTATTGGCGGGCCAACCGGCTCGACAAGCTGATGATGGGGCAACCGGATGCACGCTTCGGCATCGTCACCGTCGGCAAGAGCTATCTCGATGTCCGCCAGGCGCTGGAAGACCTCGGCATCGACGACGCCGAAGCCAAGAGGCTCGGCCTCGCCGTCTACAAGGTCGCGCTGGTATGGCCGCTGGAAACAGAAGGCGCGACCGCCTTCGCGCTCGGCAAGCACGAAATCCTCGTAGTCGAGGAAAAGCGCGCCGTCATCGAGCCGCAACTCAAGGACGCGCTATTCAATGCCCCGGCCGACCGTCGCCCGGTGGTCGTCGGAAAGACCGATGAGCGCGGCCAGAAGCTGCTGAAGTCCGATGGCGAGCTGACGCCATTCGAGATCGTCACGGCTCTTGTCGCGCGCTTTGGCCTCGATTCCTTCAGCGCCCACACCAAGCAACGGTTCGAGGCCCTCCAGCGCCGCGCCGGCCGGCAAAATCGCAACGAGGCCGGGCTCGCCCGCGTGCCCTACTTCTGTTCGGGTTGCCCGCACAACAGCTCGACCAAGGTGCCGGAGGGGTCGATGGCGATGGCCGGCATCGGCTGCCACACGCTCGCCATCGGCATGGATCGCAACACCAAGACGTTCACGCACATGGGTGCCGAGGGCGCGCCGTGGGTCGGCGCCAGCCATTTCAGCGACATGCCGCACGTCTTTCAGAACATCGGCGACGGCACCTACTTCCATTCCGGCTATCTCGCGATCCGTCAGGCCGTCGCCGCCAACACCAGCATCACCTACAAGATCCTCTTCAACGACGCCGTCGCCATGACCGGCGGCCAGCCGCACGACGGCAATGTCCGGCCATGGACGATCAGCCAGCAAGTCCATGCCGAGGGTGTGCGCCGGATCGCGCTGGTGAGCGACGAGCCGGACAAGTACCCGGTCGGCACCGAATGGGCGCCCGGCGTCACCTTCCATCATCGCAGCGAGCTCGACGACGTGCAGCGCTCCTTGCGCGAGTGGAAAGGCGTTTCGGTTCTGATCTACGACCAGACCTGCGCCGCCGAGAAACGCCGCCGCCGCAAGCGCGGCACCTTCCCCGATCCGGCCAAGCGCGCCTTCATCAACCAGGCGGTCTGCGAGGGTTGCGGAGATTGCTCCGTACAATCGAACTGCCTCAGCGTGGTGCCGGTCGAGACCGAGTTCGGCACCAAGCGCGCCATCGACCAGTCGTCCTGCAACAAGGACTTTTCCTGTGTGAGCGGCTTCTGCCCGAGCTTCGTCACTATCGAAGGTGGCGGCGTGCGCAAAGGCAAGGCGGAGAAGAAAGCGGCGGTCGCGACACAGGAACCCGATCTGCCGCCGGCGCCCAGCCTTCCGACAGTCACGGACAAACCCTACGGCATGCTGATCACCGGCATCGGCGGCACCGGCGTGGTGACGATCGGCGCCATCCTCGGCATGGCCGCCCACATCGAGGGCAAGGGCGCCACCGTGCTCGACCAGCTCGGCATGGCG
Organism: Reyranellaceae bacterium; assembly: GCA_046349335.1. Lineage (GTDB taxonomy): Bacteria > Pseudomonadota > Alphaproteobacteria > Reyranellales > Reyranellaceae > Reyranella. The sequence goes on along the minus strand of JAXMCO010000008.1, from coordinate 158,309 downwards.
CAGAAGGGCGGTGCGGTCATCAGCCATGTCCGGATCGGCGCCGACCCGGAGGCGCTGCATGCGGTGCGCCTGGGGGCCGGCGGCGCCGCGCTGCTGCTGGGCTGCGATCTGGTGGTGAGCGCCAGCGCCGATGCCCTGGCACGTCTCGAGGCCGGCCGGTCGTGCGCCATAATCAACACGCATCAGACGATCACGGGCGAGTTCACCCGCCACCCCGACCTCGCCTTCCCGGCCAACACGCTGAGGCTGTCGATCGAAGCGGCAGCAGGCGCCGAGGCCTGCGAGTTCCTCGAGGCGACCGAAATCGCAACTACGCTGATGGGCGACTCGATCGCCACCAACATGTTCATGCTGGGCTACGCCTACCAGAAGGGCCTCGTGCCGCTCGGCCACGAGGCGATCGAGCAGGCGATCGAGCTGAACGGGGCGGCGGTGACGATGAATCGCACCGCCTTCCGCTGGGGCCGCCGCGCCGCGCACGACCGCACCGCGGTCGAGAAGCTGATCGCGCCCGCCGAGGACAAGGTGGTGCCCTTCGCCCGCCCGAAGACGCTCGACGAACTGGTCGCGGCACGCATCAACCATCTCACGAAGTACCAGAATGCCGCGCTGGCGGAACGTTATCGCGCTCTGCTCGACAAGGTGCGCCTTGCCGAGCAGAAGACCGGCGAGACGGGGCTCGCCCTCGCCGTCGCTCGCAACTATGCCAAGCTGCTCGCCTACAAGGACGAGTACGAGGTGGCGCGGCTCTACGCTGACGCGGCATTCCAGGCGGCCGTCGAGCGGCAGTTCGAGGGTGACTACAAGATCAAGTTCCATCTCGCCCCGCCACTGCTGGCGAGCCGCGATCCCAAGACCGGCCATCTCGCGAAGCAAGAGTTCGGCGCCTGGATGATGCCGGCATTCCGGGGGCTGGCGAGACTCAAGGGCCTGCGCGGCACGGCCTTCGACCCGTTCGGTTACACGGCCGAGCGGCGTACCGAGCGCGCGCTGATCGGCGAGTACGAAGCCATGGTCGACGAGCTGCTGAAGGGCCTGTCGCCAGCCAACCACCCTCTCGCCGTCAAGCTCGCGTCCCTGCCCGACGAAATCCGCGGCTACGGCCATGTGAAAGACGCAAATATCGCCAAGTCGCGCCGCAAGCAGGCCGACCTGCTGCATCAATGGCGGAATGCCGAGACGCTCAAGATCGCGGCGGAGTGATATTCTTCTCTGGAACGAGCGCCCGCTCATGATCACGAGCGGGTGGGACGACCGCGGTCCGAAAGACCATGAACCCGAACCGTTGACAACCTCCTCTCCCCGCGCGCCCAATTCGCTCCGGAAGTGGAGTGCGTTGCATGAACGACATTGGTGTCTCGTCCCTCCATAAGCCCGATCCCATCGCCCGCGCCCGCGAGATCGGGCCGGCGATTGCCGCGGCGGCCGACGAGATCGAGCGTCTGCAGGACATCCCCGAGCCGTTGATCGGCCGGCTGCACGAGTCGCGCCTGTTCCGCATGCTGCTGCCGCGCTCGGTCGGCGGCGACCAGGTCGAGCCGTGGGTCTATTTTCGGGCGATCTCCGAGATCGCACGTTACGACGGCTCCGTCGGCTGGAACATGTTCGTCGCCAACAGCTCGGCCCTGATCGCTCCCTTCATCTCACTCGAAGCGGCGCGCGAGATCTACGGCAATCCGCGGGGGCTGATCTCCTGGGGTCCGCCCAACCAGCATCGCGCCATCGCGGCACCCGGCGGCTACCGGATCACCGGCGAATGGCATTTCTCGTCGGGCTATCGTCAGGCCAACTGGATCGGCGCCCATGCCATGGTCGTCGAACCGGACGGCTCGCTCCGCCTCAACCGCTTCGGCCGGCCGACCATCCGCACCCTGCTGATGCCCAAGGGCCGCACCGTGCCGATCCACGACTGGAACACGCTCGGTATGCGCGGCACCGCCTCGGAGGGCTACACGGTCAAGGACGTGTTCGTGCCCGAGCCATTCAGCGGCACGCGCGAGGATCCGACGCTGCGGCGCGACCGCGGCCCGCTCTACGCCTTCACGACGCAGGGCCTCTACGCGGTCGGCGTCGCCGCCGTGGCACTCGGCTTGGCGCGGGCCATGCTCGACGCCTTTATCGAGCTCGCCCTCGAAAAGACGCCGCGCTACCTAGGTCGGCTGGCCGACAGCCCGGTGGTGCAGTCGGATGTCGCACGACGCGAGGCCGACATCGGCTCGGCGCGCGCCTACCTCGTCGAAATCCTGCAGGACATCTGGGAACACGCCGACGACGTCGAGCCGATCGGCACCAACGACCGGGTGCGACTCCGTCTGGGCTGCACTCAAGCCATTCACATGGCTGAGAAGACGGCGAACTGGGTTTACAAGGCAGCCGGCACGTCGGCGATCTTCGTCGGCACACCGTTCGAGCGCCGCTACCGCGACCTGCATACGCTGTCGCAACAAATCCAGGCTCGCGAGGCTCATTTCGAGACCGTCGGCCGCATCCTGATGAACGGCGATCCGGATGGCACCTTCCTGGGGTGACGACCGTCAAGGCTGCGTGGCGTAGAGGTTGACCGACCGACAGCCGCTGCCCTGCCAGCGATAGGCCTGGGTGGCACCGTTGGCGACGGTCCATTCGACGATGCAGCCCTGGCGCACCAAGGTCGGCGGGAAACCGCCGATCGGCATCAGCAGGCCGCCGAAACGCTGGTACATGGGCGCCATGCCCGGGCTGATATAGGACGTGTCCCAACGCCATTGCAGGATGCGGGTCTCGGCGTCGAGCTGGTAGGTGTTGTCGGGGATGCGGCCCATGTTGCCCACCAGGTCGCGCTCGCTCGTGCCCGCCATCTCGCGCAGACGAAGATCGAAATCTTCGCCGGTCGGGCCGCCACAGGCGGCCAGCAGCAGCAGCAGCAACAGAAGACTGGCGGACGGAGAACGCATGCGACACCGGGCCGGCAACGGACCAAGGCTGCTCTGCGTTGCATGTCACGGTCAAGGCCCGATATGGTCTCGCGCGAATTCAAACCTACGACCTCATCCTGAGGAGCGCCCGCAGGGCGCGTCTCGAAGGATGAGCAACCACGGGGTGCCCCGACCACCGTCATGATTGCCGACGAACCAAACGCCGCTGTCTACATGGTGGCGCCGGTCCAGCGTAACTTCGATTTGTTCGCAAGCTCAGGAAGCGCCGTGGCTAGTGCTTCCTTCGTTGCCTATCCTTCGAGACGCCGCGCTACGCGCGGCTCCTCAGGATGAGGTTTCCCGCCGCGTTCCGCTGGCTGGCGTTCGCCGTTTGCGTTGCCCTCTTCGTGTGGGGACCGTTCGTCGCGATGTTCGAGGCGGTCGAGCGCTACGGCTATCTGGCGGACATCATGCCGTCCGACTGGCTCGCGACCAATCTCTGGCTCGACACGACCGACTGCGCATTGCGGCGCGGCGTGTGGCTAGCCTTGTGCGAGAACGGCACGCTGGTGCCGTTGTCGGAGCGCGCCATCGCCGACGATCCCGGCCACGCTGTCCTGCTCGACCTGTGGTCGATGTCGATCGGCCGCCGCGCAACCTTGCCCGACGTCGCCCGCCTCAACACGCTGATCGACGCGGCGGGGCTGGTCGGGCTGGCCGGACTGCTGTTCGCGCTGCGCGCCTACGCGACGGCAATCGTGCTGCTGGCGCTGGGGCCGCCCGAGTATCTCGGCTGGATGGGCACCTCGCCGCACTGGAGCTTCATCGGCGTGGTGAGCCTGTGCGCAGTGCTGCCGATCGCGCTGATCGCGCGCGATCTCGGCCTGCTATCGCGGCGCAGCGGCACGGCCTGGATCGTCGCCGGGTTGGTGTTTCTCGCGATCGCCACGCTGATCCGCGAATCGATGGGACTGATGGGCCTCGTGCTGAGTCTCCTCGCGGCTGCGGCGTTGGCGCTCCGCCGGCCACACACGGTGCGCCGCATCACCGGATTCGCCACAGTCGGCGTGCTGGTGCTCGGCGCCTTCTCCGCCGCGAAGTGGGCAGTGATGGCGCGAGACGCCGCCTTCGATATGGAGCCGGCCCAGCGCCTCGCCACGCACGGCCTCTCGCACACGCTCTATCTCGGGCTGGGCACCACCGAGAACAAGTGGGGAATCCGCTACGACGACGATTACGGCCGTGAGGTTGCGCAGCAAGTCGACCCCGACATCGTCTTCTGCTCGCCCGAGTATTTCCGCGTGATGTGGCGGCTATACTTGTCGCGCTGGATGGACGATCCCGTCGAGGTGATGCGCATCTACCTCGAGAAAGCCATCTATCTCGCCACAACGCCGACGCTGTTTCCCGGCCCGCCGTTCGGCATCGTGCTGCTGATCGGGCTGCTCCATCTCGGCGCGGCGACGGCGCTCGGCTCGTGGCGAAAGATCGGCTTCGAGCAAGGCTTCGTGATCGAGATCGTCGCCGTGGGCTTCATCGGCCTGTTCCTCGCCCAGTCGATGGTAGCGCTTCCGAGCCAGACCTATGCCATGCCGGTCAATGCCTTCGTGCTGGTGCTCGCCGGCGTGATCGTGGAGTTCATTGGGCGCGGACTCTCGACCCTATCCCTCCCCCGTCGTCGAGGGCGGTGGCCCGCTTAGGCGCAGCTTACGGCGCCACTGGCTGAAGGGGGCGGACCGCAGGCGAGGTTCGTGAAGTTCCGACATCGGACTCTGACAGACCTCGAGTGAGGCTTTTCCCCTCCGCCTCTTCCGGGGCACCTCTCCCGAAAGACGGCATGGAGTGAGCACATCTCGGATCGGGGCTCTTCTGCGTCGACAGGGGACGAGTGCCTCGATGGCACGCGGTCGTGGCCGCAGGAGCGAACCACCCCGGTTTCCCCGTCGGCCATTGCTGCGGCGCTGTGATACTGCGTGGGGGTGAGGCTCGGTGCGACGTGAAGGACACCCCCGCGATTGTCAGCGCCAACGCAAATCCACTTCCCGGTGACGCAGCGCTGTCTGTTGCGTCACGGCCAGGTCGTTGATTTCAAAGGCGAATGACGCTGAGACGCAAATGACGCAAAATTACAGGCCGAATCTCCACGGCTGTTCCAGAGGGCGCGAGAGAGGACCCTGTGACCATCCGAGATCCGTCCACTCAGAAACCGTAAGACGGGGGAGCCGGAAAGGACTACAGCCCCAGGCGCTCCCAGAGGGTCTTGCTCCGGGTGCCCCAGCCGCGGGCTGCCATGCAGCGTGCGGTAAGCTGGTCGACGTTCCGCTTGTAACCCTGGTTGGCCATGGTGTTGTAAAGGTCCTGCTGTCCGAACCGCTCGCGTTCGCCCTCGAACACCGCCCGGCGCTGGTCCTCGATGTTGCGCTCGCTTTGCGCGACCGGACGGACCTGCGCTCGGCATTGCTCTTCGTCCTTGGCTCTCTGCTCGGCGTTCTTGCTTTCCATCTCGGAAGGCTTGGGCGCGCAGGCAGCGACCAGCGCCGCGCCGACCAACGCCGCCGTCGCAAGAGCAGCTCGCCGTCTCATTTCGCCTCGGCCAAGGCCGCCTCGATCGCCTGCAGCGCCTGCGTGGCCTTCGAGCCATCGGGGCCGCCACCCTGCGCCATGTCCGGCCGTCCGCCGCCACCCTTGCCGCCCAGGGCCGCAACGCCGGCCTTGACCAGCTCGACGGCGCTCAGGCTTTTCGACAGATCGTCGGTGACGCCGACCACGGCCGAGGCCTTGCCGTCCTCGACGCCGATCAGGGCGACCACGCCCGAGCCGAGCTTCTTCTTGAACTCGTCGGCCATTCCCTTGAGGTCCTTGCCCGGAACGCCGTTCAGCACACGGCCGATCAGCTTGACGCCGCCGATGTCGCGCACCTCATCGGCCGCCGACGCGCCGGCAGAGCCGCTGCCAGCCAGAGCGAGCGCCCGGCGCGCATCGGCGAGCTCGCGTTCGACCCGGCGCTGGCCGTTGACCAGCGCTGACAATCGCGCCGGCAGATCCTCCGGCCGGACCTTCAGGATCGACGCCGCCTCGGCGAGCAGCCGCACCTGCTCGCGCACATGATCCTCGGCCGCCGCACCGGCCAACGCCTCAATGCGGCGGACGCCCGCCGCCACGGCCCCTTCGCCGACGATCTTGAACAGCCCGATGTCGCCCGTGCGCAGCGCATGCGTGCCGCCGCACAGCTCGACCGAATATTTCTTGCCGTCGTCACCGCCCATCGACAACACACGCACTTCCTCGCCGTACTTCTCGCCGAACAGCGCCATGGCGCCGGCTGCGATCGCCTCTTCGGGCGTCATCAGGCGGGTCTCGACCGCCGAGTTGCGCCGGATACGATCGTTGACCTCGTCCTCGACCCGACGCAGCTCCTCGAGCGAGATCGCCTTGGTGTGGCTGATGTCGAAGCGCAGCCGGTCGGGCGCCACCAGAGAGCCCTTCTGCGTGACGTGCTCGCCGAGATGGCGGCGCAGCGCCTCATGCAACAGGTGGGTCGCCGAATGATGGGCGCGCAACTGGGCGCGACGGATCGGATCGACGGTCATGACGAGATCGTCGCCGACCCGGAACTCGCCCTTCTCGACCGTCGCGTGATGGACATGCAGGTCGCCCACCTTCTTCTGCACATCGGCGACCGCCGCCTCGCTCCCGGCGCCGACGAGACGGCCGGCATCGCCCTGCTGGCCGCCCGACTCGGCGTAGAACGGCGTCTGGTTGGCGACGATCCAGCCGGCCTGGCCGGCCTTCAGCGACGCGACCTCGTTGCCGTCGACGACGATCGCCTTGATCTGGCCCTCGGCACGCTCGGTGTCGTAACCCAGAAACTCGGTGGCACCGACCTTCTGACGGATATCGAACCAGATCGCCTGATCGGCGGTCTCGCCCGAGCCGGCCCAGGCCGCTCGCGCCTTGGCACGCTGCTCGTCCATCGCCGCCTCGAAGCCCGCCGTGTCGACGGCGATGTCGCGCGTGCGCAACACATCCTGCGTCAGGTCGAGCGGGAAGCCGAATGTATCGTAGAGCTTGAAGGCGACGTCGCCCTTGAGGACACCGCCCGCAGCGAGCCCCTTGGTCTCGTCCTCGAGCAGCCGCAGGCCGGTGCCTAACGTCTTCTTGAAGCGGCCTTCCTCGAGCTTCAGCGTCTCGGTGATCAGCGGTTGCGCGCGCGCCAGCTCGGGATAGGCATCGCCCATCTCCTTCACCAGCACCGGCACCAGCTTGTAGACGATCGGATCGCGCGCCCCGAGCAGATGGGCGTGGCGCATGGCGCGGCGCATGATGCGGCGCAGCACGTAGCCGCGGCCCTCGTTCGAGGGCAGCACGCCGTCGGCGATCAGGAACGCCGTGGTGCGCAGATGGTCGGCGATTACCTTGTGCGACGCCGACTGCGCCCCGTCGGGATCGACGCCCGTCTCGTGCGCGACCGCCTCGATCAGGGCACGGAACAGATCGATATCGTAGTTGTTGTGCTTGCCCTGCAGGACGGCGGCGATGCGCTCCAGCCCCATGCCGGTGTCGATCGACGGCTTGGGGAGGCCGACGCGCTCTTCCTTGGTCACCTGCTCGAACTGCATGAACACCAGGTTCCAGATCTCGATGAACCGGTCGCCGTCCTGGTCGGGGCTGCCCGGCGGGCCGCCCGGGATTCCCTCGCCGTGATCGAAGAAGATTTCCGAGCACGGCCCGCACGGACCCGTGTCGCCCATCGCCCAGAAATTGTCCGACGTCGGGATGCGGATGATCTTGCTGTCGGGCAGGCCGGCGATCTTCTTCCAGTGTCCCGCCGCCTCGTCGTCGGTGTGGAACACCGTCACCAGCAGCTTCTCGCGCGGCAGGGCGAAATCCTTGGTCAGCAGGTTCCACGCAAGCTCGATCGCACGTTCCTTGAAGTAGTCACCGAACGAGAAATTGCCCAGCATCTCGAAGAAAGTGTGATGGCGCGCCGTGTAGCCGACATTCTCGAGGTCGTTGTGCTTGCCGCCCGCGCGCACGCATTTCTGCGAGGTCGCGGCGCGGCTGTAGGGCCGCTGCTCGAGGCCGGTGAAGACGTTCTTGAATTGCACCATGCCGGCGTTGGTGAACATCAGCGTCGGATCGTTGCGCGGCACGAGCGGGCTCGAGGCCACGACCTCGTGGCCGTTGGCGCGGAAGTATTCTAGAAAGGTACGGCGGATGTCGCTGACGCTTTGCATGCCGGCCTTGTAGCGTGCGCGCAACGGCTTCGTCTAGAACGGGGACCCCGACCGAATATGGCCGAAATGGCCCATTCCACAGCAACTCTACGCCTCTCAGTCGGCGACTTGCGCGTCGTCCATCCGATTGCTGTGCCGAGTGGCCCGGTCGAGGCAGCGGAAATCGTGCCGGCGCTTCAGGGCCTGGTGAACGCCGTGGTCGAGGCGGCCGAGGCCGGCAAGACCGTATCCTGCCGTAAGGGCTGCGGCGCCTGCTGCCGCCAACTCGTGCCGGTGTCGCGTAGCGAGGGCGAGCGGCTGCTGAAGGTGGTCGACACCTTGCCGGCGGAACGTCGCGAAGCGCTGACAGCGCGCTTCGCGGCCGCCGAGACGGCAATCGAGAGCGCCGGCCTCGACCGGCGGCAGGGGCGCAGCGACCGCGAGCTCTCGGCTGCCTATTTCGCTCTGGGCCAGCCCTGCCCCTTCCTCGAGGACGAGAGCTGCTCGATCCATGCCGAACGGCCGCTGATTTGCCGTGAATATCTCGTCACGTCGCCGGCCGGGCTGTGTGCCGGCCCGAGCCAGGAAGGCGTGACGCCCCTGGCAGTCCCGAAGGTCTCGCTGGCGGCGCGCGGCCTTCAGGACGAGGCTGACGACTGGTTCCCGCTCGCCCTTCTTATGGCCTGGAGCCGAACCCGGCCGCGCCCGGGGACTCGCCGGTCCGGGCCGGAGTGGGTGCAGCGCTTCCTGCGCCAGCTCGGCCGCAAATGAGCAGGGCTGGCGCAGAGACTGGTTTCGCCTATATGCAGTCCGGTGGCAGACTGGCTGCGGGAGGATTGGATGCAGACCTACCGGAAAACCCCTGAAGCGCTGGCGAAGCTGTCGCGCGAGCAGTTCCGCGTCACCCAGCAGAGCGGCACCGAATATCCCGGCACGGGCGAGTACCTGCATAACAAGGAGCCCGGCATCTATGTCGACATCGTCTCGGGCGAGCCGCTGTTCGCCTCCGCCGATAAGTACGAATCGGGCTGCGGCTGGCCGAGCTTCACCAAGCCGATCGAACCCGCCAACGTCAAGGAGCTGAGCGACGCCACACATGGCATGATCCGCACGGAAGTGCGCTCCAAGCACGGCGACAGCCATCTCGGCCATGTCTTCGACGACGGGCCGATCGATCGCGGCGGCCTGCGCTACTGCATCAACTCGGCTTCGCTGCGCTTCGTCCATCGCGACGACATGGAGGCAGCGGGCTATGGCGCCTATCTCGACCAGGTGGAGGACGTACGATGAGCAACGAACGCGCAGTGCTGGCCGGCGGCTGCTTCTGGGGCATGCAGGACCTCATCCGCAAGATGCCCGGCGTGGTCTCGACTCGCGTCGGCTACACCGGCGGCGACGTCAAGAACGCGACCTACCGCAACCACGGCACCCACGCCGAGGGCATCGAGGTCATCTTCGACCCGAGCAAGATCAGCTTCCGCCAGCTTCTGGAATTCTTCTTCCAGATCCACGACCCGACGACGATGAACCGCCAGGGCAACGACTGGGGCACCAGCTACCGCTCGGGTATCTACTATACGAGCCCCGAGCAGCGCCAGGTCGCCGAGGACACCATCGCCGACGTGAACGAGTCGGGCCTGTGGCCTGGCAAGGTCGTGACCGAGCTCGCCCCCGCCGGCGACTTCTGGCTAGCCGAGCCGGAGCACCAGGATTATCTCGAGCGCTATCCCAACGGCTACACCTGCCACTTCGTCCGCCCCGGCTGGAAGCTGCCGAAGCGGGCGAAAGCGATGCAGCAGGCCTGAGCAGCACGCCGAACCGCCTTGCCACCGCGGCGCCTTACAGCATCCCCGGACGGAACAGCGAGCGCCGGTGAATGATCTTGGGCTCTTCGGGGAATCGAGTGGGTAGATTCGAGGGGCGGAGTGGTCGCGCTGAGCTTCTTTGCCCGCGAGGCGTGAACTTGAGCGCGTTGACCTCTGCGCACCGCTCGAGCCCACCATTCACGAGGGGCACACCGAAGAAGGCCGTGGATATGTGGACGATCCGCTTCGCGGAGCGGCTGCGCTTCCCCCGCGTTCCGTGCCTCGGTCGGCTTGTGGCAAGGGAACGCGGGGAAATGCTCGCCTTCGCCCACATACCCACCGCCCCTGCCGCAGTCCTGATCTCAGCGTGCCAGAAAAAGACTCTGAGAGAAGGCCGAACGATGTACTCCTCAAAAGGACTCTTGCCCCTTTGATCCTTCGAATCCACCCACTCGATTCCCCGAAGAGCCTGATCTTGCCTGCGACCCTGAACACGCCGTCGCCGGTGTAGTGCAGCGTCTCGGGATGTCGGGGAGAGGGCGCGACATGTGCCTTCACGACCTCGAAGATGAAGAAGTTGTAGCGGTCGACCAGCGCGTCGTCATGGAGGCGGCACTCGAAGCTGGCATGACACTCGCGGATCAGCGGCGCGTCGACCTGGTGCGCGCCGTCGGCCGTGAGGTCGAACTCCTCGAACTTGTCGATCTCCGCACCTGACGTGTTGCCAACCTTGACGACGGTGTCGGTCAGGGCTGTCGTCGGCAAGTTGATGACGCATTCCCCGCTGCGGCGGATCATGTCGAAGCTGTGGTTGCCGCCGGCAATGATGCAGCCGACGAGAGCGGGCGTGAATTCCATGACCGTGTGCCAACCCATGGTCATGATGTTTTTCTTGCCGCGCCAGCGCGACGACACCAGCACGATCGGCCCCGGCTCGAGATAGCGACGAATCTCGGAGACCGGAAAATCCCTCTTCGCGACGCTCCGGACCATGGCCTGCTCCCTCCGTTGCTCACTGTCTCCAGATCATAGCTGAACTGCTCCAAATCCAATTGAAACGCTACGTAGCGTAGGATTAATGTCCTCGCCAAGCGCCGACCCGAATCGGCGGCCTCGGGAGGGCATGCACATGAGCCGGAAGCGAGTAGCGTCACGTCGTTTCGGCGCCACTGTGCGCGTGTTCTTCCCTTCGCCCTCGTCGAGCCTCGCGCCAGATTTCGGCTTCCAGCAGGAAAGGACAGTGCCTTGACCAAACACAGCTTCGACGAGAACGAGGGCTTCAAGAAGGGCAAAGAGGTCTGGTTCGAGATGCGCGGGCCCAAGGTGGCCGAGGCGGCGATGAAGCAGGCCGCCCAGCACGAGATGACGCGCGACCTGCGGCAGTATCTGTTCGAGCATTGCTTCGCCGCGGTGTGGGCACGACCCGGCCTGGAGCGGGCGACGCGCAGCATCATCACCATCTCGGTGCTGACCGCGCTCGGCCGCACCGAGGAGCTCAAGTCGCACATCCGCATGGGCCTGAACAACGGCCTGACGCGCGAGGAACTGAAGGAAATCTTCCTGCATGTCGGCATCTATGCCGGCGTGCCGACGGCGGTCGCCGCAGTGCGCGCGGCGATGGAGGAGTTCACCGCACTCGACAAGGCAAAGGGGTAAGTCATGAAGATCGGATTCATCGGCCTCGGCACCATGGGGGCCTTCATGGCCGCCAACCTGCAGAAGTCGCAGTACAAGCTCGTGGTGCACGACATCCGCCGCGAGTCGGCCAAGGCGCATCTCGAGCGCGGCGCCGAGTGGGCCGCTTCGCCCAAGGCAGTCGCCGAGCAGTGCGACGTGATCTTCACCAGCCTGCCTGGCCCGCCCGATGTCGAGAAGGTGGTGTTCGGCAAGGACGGACTGCTCGAGGGCATCAGCGCCGGCAAAGCCTATTTCGATCTCTCGACCAACAGCCAGGCGATGATGCGGCGCGTCAATGCAGCGCTCGCCGAGAAAGGCGCCTTCGGCTTCGACGCGCCGGTATCGGGCGGCCCCAAGGGGGCGGAGACTGGCAAGCTCGCCATCTGGATCGGCGGCGACAAGGCAGTCTATGAAAAGCACAAGAAGGTGCTCGACGCGATCGGCGACCAGGCTGCCTACATCGGCCCGATCGGCAGCTCGACAGTGGCCAAGCTGGTGCACAACATGGCGGGTTACGCTATCCAGACGGCGCTCGCCGAGGTCTTCACCATGGGCGTGAAGGCCGGCATGGAGCCGCTGGCGCTGTGGAAGGCGGTGCGTCAGGGTGCGATGGGCCGCCGCCGCACCTTCGATCGCCTGCAGCTCCAGTTCCTGATCGACAAGTACTCGCCACCGGACTTCGCGCTGAAGCTCGCCCACAAGGACGTCTCCCTGGCCGTCGGGCTCGGCCGCGAGCTCGGCGTGCCGATGCGGCTCTGCAACCTCGTGCTGGAGGAGATGAACGAGGCGCGCAACCGCGGTTGGGACGATCTCGACAGCCGTTCGCCGATGAAGCTGCAGGCCGAACGCGCCGGCGTGACGATCAAGGTCGATCCGGCGGCAGTGGACGAGGTTCTGGCGGCGGACAAGGGGTGAGCTTTCTATCGCCTCCCCCGTAATCGGGGGAGGTGCCCCGTCATACGGGGCGGAGGGGGAAAGCCTCAGTCGAGTTCCTCGAAGTTCCGACGTCAGTTTAGGATAAACCTCGACTGCTGTTCTCCCCCTCCGACCCTTCGGGCCACCTCCCCCGTAAGACGGGGGAGGAACATGAGATGTGGAGTAAGTACGAATGACCAAACGCGTATCGGGCGCCAGTCGGCGCGGATTGCTGCTAGGCACCTTGGCAGCCCCGGCCGTGATGCGCGCCGCCTGGGGCCAGGGCTTTCCGTCACGGCCGATACGGATCGCCGTGCCGTTTCCGCCGGCTGGCGCGGCCGACATCACGGCGCGCCTCGTCGGCGAGCGTGTCGCCAACCTTCTGGGTCAGAGCGTCGTTATCGACAACAAGCCGGGTGCCGGCGGTAACATCGCCGCCGAATTCGTCGCGCGCTCGGCGCCGGACGGCTACACACTGTTGCTCGGCGGGGCGACCATCTTCTGCGCCAACAAGTTCCTCTATGGCGGCAGCATCCCGTTCGACCCGATGAAGGATTTCACCCATCTGACGCGGGTGTCGATCGGCACCACCGTGCTGGTCGTCAACGCCAAGGAGCCGTGGCAGACATTCGCCGAGTTCGTCGCCTACGCCAAGGCCAACCCCGGCAAGATCGTCATGGCGTCGTCCGGCCAGGGCACGATCAGCCATCTCACGCTCGCCAAGCTGATGCACTCGGCCGGGATCGAGATCACCCATGTCCCCTATCGCGGCCTGGCCCCGGGGCTGAACGACCTGCTGGCCGGCCAGGTCAACATGATGTTCGACGGCATCCCGGCGCTGATCCCGCAGGTGCGCGAGGGCAAGCTGCGCGCGCTGGCCGTCGGCAGCGCCAAGCGCGTCGACTACGTGCCCGGACTCGAATCCGTGCCGGGCATGAATGAGCTGTTGCCCGGCTCGGGCATGGACATGGAATTCTGGTACTCGATCGACGGCCCTGCCGGCCTGCCGGCCGAGGTGGCGACGCGCCTGCATGCAGCGGCCGTCCAGGCGGTCAAGCAACCCGACTACGGCGAGAAGCTGCGGCCGCTCGGCTTCACGCCGATCACCGACCCCTCGCCCGCAGAATTCACCGCATACATCCAGACGCAGATCCCGCTCTGGCAAGAGCTGGTCCGCGTGTCCGGCGCGCGAATCGAGTAGCGCCGCCGCTATGCGGGTCGAGCCAGGAGATTCAGGCGCGGCCGCGCGGCGCGGACGGCCGCGCAGTGCCGAGGCACAGGAGAAGATCCTTGCGGCGACGGCCGAGCTTCTGTCCAAGGGGGGCCTGCCGGCCGTCACCATGGAGGCGGTCGCCACGCGCGCCGGCGTCGCCAAGACCACGCTCTATCGCTGGTGGCCCAACCGCGCTGCTCTGGCGCTCGATTGCGTCGCCGCCCGCATGGCGCCGATCGCCGATGGACCACGCGGCGGCCGCTTCCGCGACCGCTTCCGACGCCAGCTCACAGCGACCCTGCGCCTGCTCAATGGCCGGCAGGGCCAGGCGATCCTGGCGCTGATCGGGGCAAAGCAGATCGATCCGTCGCTCGGCCGCGCCTACACCGAGCAGATCGCACGGCCGCGGCGCGCCCAGACGCGGCGCCTCGCCCAGCAGGCGATAGAGGCCGGCGAGCTCGCCCCCGACACCGATCCCGATCTCTTCCTCGATGCGATGTACGGGCCGCTCTATTACCGCAAGGTCGTCTCGGGCGATCCCATCACCGATGCCTTCATCGACCAGATCGTCGACGCCGCGTTCCGCGCGTTCGCCACGCCGCGACGGACGAGCCGCTAGCCTGGAGACAACCATGACCCCTTACGAAGTTTACGCCATCAAATATGCGACCAGGCCGGCGACACGCAGCTCGCACTTCATCGGCGGCGATCCGCACGACGGCCCGATGCCGATGGACTATTTCGTGTGGTTGATCCGCAATGCCGAGCGCTGCTTTGTCGTCGACACCGGCTTCAGCGAAGCCGTCGCCCAACAACGCAAGCGTACCTTCCTGCGCACGCCGCGCGAAGGTCTGGCGCTGCTCGGCGTCGATACGGCGACTGTCAAGGACGTCATCATCACCCACATGCACTATGACCATGTCGGCACGTTCCTCGACTTTCCGGCGGCGCAGTTCCATCTCCAGGACACCGAGATGAGCTACGCCACCGGCCGCTACATGCGCCACGGCCGCTTCAACCACGGCTACGAGGTGGATGACGTCGTCGGCATGGTGAAGCTGGTGTTCAAGAATCGCGTGAGTTTCCACCTCGGATCGGCCGAGCTCGCGCCGGGCGTCAGCGTGCATCACATCGGCGGGCACACCGCCGGCCTGCAATGCGTGCGCGTGGCCACAGAGCGCGGCTGGCTCGTGCTCGCCTCTGACAGCAGCCACTACTACGAGCACATGGAGAAGGGCCGCGTCTTCCCGACCGCCTTCCACATCGGCGACATGGTCGAGGGCTACGACAAGCTGCGCGCGCTCGCCCAGTCGCCCCAGCACATCATCCCAGGGCACGATCCCCTGGTCATGGCGCGCTATCCCGCCCCCACCGAGGAATTGCAGGGCATTGTCGTCCGGCTCGACGTCGCGCCAGTGGCCTGACCGGAGGCGAGGCTCCACCGCCTTCAAGGCGCCTTGGTGGGCCACGCGCCGGCGGCTTTCCGCAGCGCAAGCGACAGCAGCGCCGTCGCGACTACGACGGCGCACAGGCCGGCGGCAAACAGGAAGGCGCTGGCGCCGGCGCGTTCTGCGCCAATGGCGCCATAGAAGAACGTCGAGACGAACTGTCCCAGCGCCACCGCGCTGGTGAGGCCGCCGGCAGCTCGTCCGCGCAACCCGAACGGCATGTTCTCTTGCAGCCAAGTCGTGAGATTGGGCAGATTGATCCCGATGCCGGCACCGGCGACGATTAGGCCGATCGTGGCCGTCACGACGTCCGACGATCGAGCGACGACGAGATAACCGACCGCGATGGCGCCGAAGGAGATCGCGACCACGGCCACCGGCGAGAATCGCGCCCGCAGCTTGCCGAACATCAGGGACCAGACCGCCGCCGAGAAGCTTGCGATGCCGATCGCCGAGCCGCTGAGGATGGGAGAAGAATTGCCCATCGCCGAGAGAACGTAGGGGATGTGCAACGGAATGGCATAGAGGGCGATCATGCCCAGAACGGCCAATGCGTAGGTGACGATGCCGCGTGCAACGGGAAACTCGGCAAGCGACGACACCGGCGCTTGTGCGGGCTTGACCACGTCTTTTACGCGGGCCCAGGCGAGGGGAACGACGACGGCCGGCAGGAGATAGACCAGGAACGACGCTCGCCAATCGTAGTGCGCCAGGATGCCGGCCAGCAGCGGAAAGATCAGGCCCCCCACGCCGGTCGCGGCGATCTGCTGTCCGATGACGATGTTGCGCGCCATACCCTCCGTCAGGTCGACGAGAAGAGCCGTCGCTGCCGTCATGACGCAGGCAACCGAGAGGCCAACCAGCGCGCGACCGACCAGGATGCCGGGCAAGGATTCCAGGACATATCCGGACACCCCCGACACCACGAACAGGGCAAGACCCAACACCAGCAATCGCGTGCGCCCGAACAGGTCCGCGACCAGCCCCATGAACGGCGAGGTCACGGCGATCACGAGCCCGGGAAGGGTCATCACCAGCACGACGAGCATGTGCGCGTCCGGCAGGCTCGAATAGTGCGCGCGCATCGCCGGCAGGGCCGGTGCGACGACCGTGCCGGCCATGACGGTCACGCTCGATGCCGCGAGCAGGATGGCAACGCGAGCGTCGAGGGGCCTCGTCATCCTGGCCTGCCCGGCGAGCTCGCATAGGGGATACGTGCTCGTGCTCCACCATGTCCGTCTCGCCCCCGAAGCGCGAGAGAACGGACGCTCCCGATCCCGCCGGCCACGCGCCAGCGGGCAAGCTCTGCCAGGCTTCCGTCTGCAGATTCGTCGCAAGCGGTTGCAAGAAAGCCGTGACGGCGCTGCCATGGATGGTAGAGCATATCACTCTTCTTACACCCTTATGGCACGCGTTCATAGGACATCGCCGTCCGCGTTCCCCGCCGGAATTGCCTACGGGGGCGATTTCCCGCGTTTGCGAGAATTTCGACCCTGTTCGCGATCGCCGCAGATCGACCTTGGGGGCATCGCCGACCACCCGTCCGCACCGACAGAATGCCAGCGCGGCTCGGCGCATTCTGCTCTCCCAGCCCTCGCGCACCGCTGGGCGACTTCGCTATCATGCCGCTTCGACCGGCCAAGCGCGATCGCGCCGATGCCACCATGTGGGGATCGACGGCGCGAACCTCGGTCGGCGCAGCGGCTCCTGCGCTCGATGACCGGCCTTACGCGCCGTTGCCGCGAAGGCGGTCGGCCAGAACCGACAGCGCGTCGGCGAACTGCCGCGCGATCTCCGGTGGCGGCAAGGGCACCTTGAGGTTCTGTCCTCCGGTCGTCGGGTCGCGTTCGATCCAGGGATGGACCGGCGCATCTGTGCGACCGGTGGAGGCGAAAGCGGTGATGACCTGCGCGCCGAACTGCACCAGCGCCGTCCACGGATCGGTCCCGGACCCGTTCTTCGTCGCCGCGCCATCCGGCGGCGGCGCGGCGAGCGTATCGTCCCGCTCGACGGTCGAGGGCCCGGACGCCGGCTCGCTGGCAGCGGTGGCTTCGCCGCTCGACGTCGCCGCGCTCGCGAGCTCCTCGTCAGGCGCCACCGCCTCACCCTCGCCCATCCGACCGGTAACGCTCTCCACTTCCTTCATGAAGCGGCTGAGACGGGACCCACCGAGCGAAATCTCGCTGCCGCCGCCATCGAGGATGCCGGCCGACAGCGAGCGCTTGAAGGCCAGCACCGAGAGCATGCCTTCCTCGATCGTGCCCTTGGCGACGAAATTGACGATACGGACAGGTCGTCTCTGGCCGAGACGATGGATGCGCGCGGCACGCTGCTCGAGCACCGCCGGGTTCCACGGCAGGTCCATGTTGATCAGAGTCGACGCATTCTGCAGGTTGAGGCCGGTGCTGCCGGCATCGGTCGACAGGAAGACCCGGCAAGCGGGGTCGTCGCGGAAACGCTGGACCAGAGCCGGCCGGCTTTCCGACGGCACGCCGCCATGGAAGCTCACGTAGCCGATGCCGTGCGCCTCCAGCCGCCGGATAACGATGTCGTGGGTGCGCGTCCATTGCGAGAAGACGACCGCCTTGGCGTCGGGATCGGCGAACAGATCGAGCAGCAGGGCCGTCAGCTCGTCGGCCTTGACGCCGTGGTCCGTCTCCTTGTCGACGAGGTAGGTGCTGTCGCACGACATGCGCATGTTCTGCAGCGCGCAGGTCATCCGGCGCTGGTCCTTGTCGGACAGAAACCCGGTCTTGCGCCAGCGCTGCACGATCCGCATCACGACCGCAGCGTTCTCCTGGTGATAGGCCAATTGCCGCTCGGTCATCGGCACCAGGATGTTCTGGTCGGTCCGGCCGGGAAGCTGACGCAGCACCTCCGACTTGCGCCGACGGATCATGATCGGCGCCAGCGTCTGTCCGATCCTTTCGAGATTCTTGTAACCGATCACCCGGCCTGCATCGTCCTTGACCTGGTGCTCGTGCAGCAGCTTCCAGGTCGGCCCCAACCGATGCTGATCGACGAACTGGACGATCGAGACCAGTTCCTCGAGCTTGTTTTCCAGCGGCGTGCCGGTGAGCACGAAGGCATAGGCGCTGTCGATGCGCTTCAGCGCCCGCGCCGCGATGGTGTTCCAGTTCTTGATGCGCTGGGCCTCGTCGACGATCACGACCTCCGGCGTCCAGTCGGCGATCAGGTCGAGATCGGCCTCGAGCTTCTCGTAGTTCGTGATCTTGCAGAAATCGTCCAGCTTGAAGTCCTTCTGACGCTGCGCACGGCCACCGCCGATAACGCGCGCCGTGCGCTCAGGACGTCGCCCCAGGAAGCGTCCGATCTCGCTCTGCCATTGGTACTTGAGCGATGTCGGACAAACCACCAGCACGCGCGTGACACCGAAGTGGCGGGCCAGCAGCTCGGCAGCGCCGATTGCCTGGATGGTCTTGCCGAGCCCCATGTCGTCGCCGATCAGCGCTCGCCCTACCCTGGCGGCGAACAGCACACCCTCGGCTTGGTACGGGTACAGCGGCACCTTTAGAAGCGTGGTGAGGCCGGGGTCCGCCGGTCCGCGCGGAAACAACCGCACGAGCGTCGCCGCGCGCTTGTCTGCGTCCAGCCTGCCGGCAACGAAGTCGAGCATATCGTCATAGGCACGCAACTCGTGGCCGCTCTTCGTCGCCATGGCGATGAAGTCGCCCAGCTCCGCCAGGCGTGCGTCCGGCAACGCGCTGTCATGCTCGAGATCGAACAGCCGTGCGGCCGCCGCCGCCACGGCTGGCGGACAATCCGTACCAGTGCGGAAATGAACGCGGCGCCGGCCATCGGTCCGCAGATAGATCTCGGAGAAGGCGGGCCAGTAGCCGAGCGCGAAGGCTGCCTTGGCGCCCCGCTTCTCCATCAACCTGCCGAGCGTGTACTCGATGTGCTTGCAGGTGCCGAGCTCGTTGGTCGCATAGTCCGGACAGGAGCAATAGTTGCCGCCCGGCCCGGGGCCCCTAATCACGACACGATAGGCAGACTTCGAGGCCGGGTTGGTGACACGAAACTCGGAGAAGAACCGCTCGCTGCCGAGATTCTCCAATCCGAACGCTTGCTCGCGGCCGAACTGCTGGCGCAGGCCTCGCTGCCAGTCCACCGGCGATAGGTCGGACGGCCGGCGCGTTCGCAGGAGCCGCGGAGGCTTGGTGGACCTGCTCGCCTTCCGGCTTCCCGTTTTCCGTCGCTGTGCAGTCATCTCGTTTCCAGCCGTGGGCGATGGCTATATCGGCACGCACCGACCCGTCGCTCTTCCTTGGCCGAGCGAAACTAGCACCATCGGCATCTATCGTGGCTGTGGGCAACCTCCAGGGGTTTCCGTGCGGGCACGCCGCGCGCAAACTGCAAAGACGGCCGCTCCCAGCCGAGACATTGGCTTGCAACATCCCCCAGCCGATGCGGCCATAGTCGCTCCAGTCGGGCCTGATGGGTCGACAATCCCGATGCCCATGCCGGCGACCCAGCGGAGCCGGCAGAGGCGTTTCACTCGGACCAGCACTTTCCAGCGCTGCAACGTCCGCCCTATCATCGGCACGCTCAACCAGGAGAAACCCTGTGCTCACCGTCACGCGCGACATGATTCTGCCGACCACCGTGACCGGCTCCTACCCGAGGCCGCTCTGGTTCGATCGCAGCCTGGAGGGACGATCATTCAAGTCGGCGTTGGGCGATTCTTTGTTTCGCGAGCAATATCTCGACGCGGTCGCCAGCATCATCGCAGAGCAGGAGGCCGCGGGGCTCGATATCGTGACCGACGGCGACAGCCGCTTCGATCTCACGGTGGGCGGCAAGTCGTGGTTTTTCTATCCGATCGAGCGGCTGGGCGGCGTGAAGGGCCATCGCGACACCTCAGGTGGCTGGATGGCGCGACACGGGCTGCGGCCCGGCAAGATCCTGTGGGAAGTGCAGGAGGCCTATCAGCCTGGCGTCGTGCGCGAAAAGCTGTCGCGCGGACCGCTCGAGTACGCCGAGCTGTGGAAAGTGGCGCAGCGACTCACCGACCGACCGCTGAAGTTCGGCGCGATCTGCGCGCCAGCGATGGCGACGATGCTGTGGAACGAGTTCTACGAAGACGACAAGGCAATGATCCTCGACCTCTGCGACATCATGAGCGCCGAGTTCCGCGAGCTGGCCGACGCCGGCTGCCCGCTGATCCAGGTCGAGGAGCCGCCGCACCACAGCCGGGCAATCCAGGAAAGCGCCACCGACGCCGACCTGGCGTTCCTGACCGAGGCGTTCAACCGCCAGCTCGCCGGCGTCAATGCCGAGATCTGGGTGCACACCTGCTGGGGCAATCCCAACCAGCAACGTGTGCATTGGCAGGTGCCGAGCTACGAACGCGGCCTGCCCCATCTCCTGCAACTGAACTGCGACGTCCTCACGATCGAGTGCGCCAGCTCCGAGGGCCGAGACCTGCCGCTGTTCAAGCACATCAAGACCGACAAGAAGATCGCGATCGGCGTCGTCAACCACTGCAACACGGTGGTCGAGCCGGCCGAGCATATAGCGGCCCTGATCCGCAAGGCGCTGGAGTACATTCCCAAGGAGCGGCTGATCATCAGCACCGACTGCGGCTTCGGCCGCGAAGGCCTGTCGCGGCGCATCGCCTTCTACAAGTGCGTCGCCCTGGTCGAAGGAACCAACATCGTCCGCCGCGAGCTCGGCCTGCCCGAGGCGCGCGTGCGCGCCGCCGACCCGAAGCTGTGGTTTGCCGGGCCGTGACGGTGGCGAGCGCGCCCCTTCCATCCACAGCAGGCCTGTCGAGCGCGGCGACAAAAAGCAGCTCCGCCGATCCCCAATTCCGAGAGGTCCTCGGCGATAGATAGACGTCGGCTGTCATGTTCCGAAATCACCTCCCAAGCGAAGTAGCCACCGATCCCGAGCGCAGCCAGACTCGGTCCCTTGCCTCCCGCATTCGTAGGCCTTCCGGAAGGCTGATGGTCTGCGCTCGTCGGCGTAGAAATCCCGCCCTGCCGATCGCCCGGACGGGCCGGCATCAGGCCAAGCCGCGCTGGGCCACCCGAGCTCACGGCGAGTGGCCCCATTCGCCATCCCCCATGCTAGGCTCCCCATCATGAGCCCTTACGCCGAGTACAAACCCCTCACCTTCCACGATGCCGCGCGGCGTTTCACCGACGGCAAAGACAGTCCACGCGCCTACCTGGAACGCTGCCTCGAGACCATTGCGGCACGCGAGCCCGCGGTGAAAGCGCTCACCGCGATGAACGAATCGGGGGCACGCGCCGCGGCGGATGCCAGCACCACGCGCTGGAAGGCCGGCAAGCCTCTGTCGTCTATCGACGGCATGCCGGTCGCCATCAAGGATCTGCTCGAGACGAAGGATATGCCCACCGAGATGGGCTGCGCGGCGATGAAGGGGAACTTCCCCAAGCGCGACAATGCCGGCGTCTGGGCGCTGCGCCAGGCCGGCGCCGTGATTCTCGCCAAGACGGTGACGGCTGAGCTCGGCGGCTCGCATCCCGGGCCGACCACCAATCCCTTCGACCCGGCGCGCACGCCGGGCGGCTCGTCCTCCGGGTCGGCCGCTGCGGTCGGTGCCAACATGGTGCCGGCGGCGATCGGCACCCAGGTCGGCGGCTCGATCATCAGACCGGCTGCCTACTGCGGCAACTTCGCGCTGAAGCCGACGCAGGGGGGAATCAACCGCGGTGAGCGGCTCGCCACCAGCCAGAGCACGCACGGCCCGCACGCCGGCTGCCTCGAGGACATGTGGCATTGCGCCATCGAGATGGCCAAGCGCTGCGGCGGCGACCGCGGCGCGCTCGGCCTGATGGGACCCGATTCGCTGCCCACCTCGACCAAGCCCGACCGGCTGATCGTGCTCGAAACGGAAGGCTGGCCCGATCTCGATGCCGCGACCAAGACGGGCTTCGCCCAGCTCCTGCGCGCCCTCGAAGCGGCCGGCGTCAACCTGATCCGCCGCGCCGACCATCCGTTCGTCGAAGCGCTGGAGCGGGCGATCGCCAGCGGCCGCGCCGTGTGCAACGGCATAACCAGTTGGGAAAACCGCTGGTACCAACGCGGCATGCTCGACGCTGCGCCCGACGGCCTGAGCGCCCGCGCCAAGGCGAGCTTGCTCAAAGCCGAGGCGATGACACCGGACGACTACCGCACCAACCTGCTGGCCCGTCAGCAGGCGCAGCTCGCGCACGCCGCCGTGGCGTCGCTGGCCGACGCTGCGATCACGCTCGCCTGTCCTGGCCCGGCGCCGCTGTGGTCGGGCGACATGCCGGGCCAGCCTCTGGCACCGCGGCCGACCGGTGACTTCGTGTTCAACGCGCCCTCCTCGATGCTGTTCGCGCCGGTCGTGACCATGCCTCTGATGAGCGTCGGCGGCCTGCCCGTCGGCGTGCAGATCATGGGCCAGCAGCACGAGGATGCGCGCATGACGGGCCTGGCGCGCTGGATCAGCGAGACCATCCAACGCATCGCCACCGCGGCCTGACCCCGCGCACGGGAGAAGCGCATGATCGTCCTCAAGACCCGCCTTCTGGCAGTCGCTGTCGCATGCCTCGCGCTGGCCCAGGGCGCAGTCGCCGCCGATCTCGCCGCCAGCAAGGCTGCTATCGAGCGTAGCCTCGACGCGCAGTACCCGCGCATCGAGGCGCTCTACAAGGATATCCACGCCCATCCCGAGCTCAGCTTCCAAGAGACACGCACGGCCGCGAGGCTCGCGGCCGAGATGCGCGCACTGGGTTTCGAGGTCACCGAAGGTGTCGGCAAGACGGGCGTCGTGGCACTCTACCGCAACGGACCGGGACCGACCGTGATGGTGCGCACCGAGCTCGATGCGCTACCGCTCGTGGAGAAGACCGGTCTGCCCTATCGCAGCACCTTCAAGCAGCTTCTGCGCGGCGTCGAGACGCCGGTCATGCATGCCTGCGGCCACGACATCCACATGGCCGCCTGGGTCGCTACCGCCAAGGTGCTGCTCGACATGAAGGACCAGTGGAGCGGCGCCCTGATGTTCATCGGCCAGCCGGCCGAGGAAGCCGGCGGCGGGGCCAGGGCGATGGTGGCCGACGGCCTGTTCACGCGCTTCCCCAAGCCCGACTACGGGTTCGCCCTGCATGTCGGCCCAGGCCCGTACGGCTATGTCTCCTACAAGCCCGGCGTCATCAATTCGACCGCCGACGGCTTCTCGATCACCTTCACCGGCAAAGGCGGACATGGTTCGCGGCCGCACACGACGATCGATCCGGTGATGATGGCGGCACGCTTCATCGTCGACGTGCAAAGCGTGATCAGCCGCGAGAAGGACGCCAACCGCTTCGGCGTGGTCACGGTCGGTGCGGTGCAAGCGGGCAATGCCGGCAACGTCATTCCCGACACCGCGACGCTGCGCGGCACGATCCGCTCCTATGACGAACCAACCCGCGCCAAGCTGATCCAGGGCATCGAACGCACCGCCAAGGCGGTGGCGATGATGGCCGGCGCCGACGAACCCGACATCCGCATGGCTGGCAGTGCCAAGGCGGTTGTCAACGACGAGGCGTTGGCCCAGCGCAGCAGCGCCGTGCTGAAGGCGGCGTTCGGCGACAAGGCGCGGCTGATGCGGGAGCCCGGCTCGGCCAGCGAGGACTATTCGGAGTTCGTCATGGCCGGCGTGCCTTCCTTCTACTTCGGGATCGGAGGGCTCGATCCCAAGCAACTTGCCGAGGCAGTTGCGAAGAAGGTGCCGGTGCCCGGCAACCATTCGCCAGAGTTCGCTCCGGTCCCCGAGCCCACCATCCGCGCCGGTGTCCAGGCCATGGCCCTGATCGTGCTCGACGTGCTGCAGAAGAAGTAGGGAATTCCGAGTACACGCCCCATGTTCCTCTCCGTCGAGGGGGAGAAGCGTGACTTCACGATGTGTCTTGGAGTGGCCAATGGACGTTTCTTTCGAGCACCCACCCGTCGCCCCGAAACGTCCATTCTTTCGGACGTGTCATGGCCTCTCGCTCGCGGACGACTACGCCTGGCTGAAGGACGCGAACTGGCAACAGGTTCTGCGCGATCCTGCCTCGCTCGATCCCGCCATCCGGACCTATCTCGAGGCGGAGAATCGCTACGCCGAAGCGGTATTGCGGCCGACCGAGGCGCTGCAGAAGACGCTGGTCGCCGAGATGCGCGGGCGCATCAAGGAGGACGATTCCAACGTGCCGCAGCCGGATGGCCCGTTCGCCTATCTGTCACGCTACCGCGACGGCGGGCAGCACCCGTTGATCTGCCGCACGCCGCGCGACGGCGGCGACGCCACGACCCTGCTCGACGGCGACGCGCTCGCTGCGGGCTCGGCCTATTTCAAGTTCGGCGGCACGCGCCATTCGCCGGATCATCGACTCGAGGCCTGGAGCGCCGACACACGCGGCTCGGAGTACTACACCATCCGTGTGCGAAGCTGGCAGACCGGCGAGGACCTCGACGACGTTGTCGAGCAGACATCGGGCAGTGTCGTCTGGAGCCTCGACTCGACGTTCTTCTACTACATCGGCGTCGACGAAAATCATCGTCCGCTGAAGGTCTATCGCCATCGTCTGGGCAGCGCGCAACGCGACGACGTCCTGATCTACGAGGAGAAGGACACCGGCTGGTTCACACGGGTCGAGGAAAGCGCCAGCGGCCGCTACTGCATCGTCGCGGCCGGCGATCACGACACATCCGAGAATTGGCTGATCGATCTGTCCCGGCCTGACGCTGTGCCGAGCCTGGTGGCAGCGCGCGAAACCGGAATCCGCTACAGCGTGTACGACCAGGCCGACGAGCTTTTCATCCTGACCAATGACGGCGACGCGATCGACTATCGCATCGCTACCGCCCCGATCGCGACGCCGCAGCGCAGCCGATGGCGACCGCTGATCCCGCATCGGCCGGGCATCTACATCGTCTCCGTGGCGCTTTACGCCGAGCATCTGGTACGCCTGGAGCGCTCGAACGCGCTGCCCGCGATCGTCGTCCGCCGGCTCGTCGACGGCGCCGAGCATTCGATCGAGTTCGCCGAGGCGGCCTACTCGCTCGACATCGTCGACGGCTACGAGTTCGACACGACGCGCCTGCGCTTCGTCTATTCCTCGATGACGACGCCAGCCGAGACCTACGACTACGACATGGCGAGCCGCGAGCGCCGCTTGCGCAAGCGGCAGGAGATTCCGTCCGGCCACGATCCCGCTGCCTACGTCACGACCCGCCTGCTGGCGACCACGCACGACGGCGCCCAGGTGCCCGTCTCGATCCTGCATCGGCGCGACGTCATACCGGGCGGAACGGCGCCGCTACTGCTCTATGGCTACGGGTCCTACGGCATGGCGATGCCGGCCTCGTTCGCTGCCAACCGGCTATCGCTGGTCGACCGCGGCTTCGTCTACGCCATCGCCCATATCCGCGGCGGCGCCGACAAGGGCTGGGGATGGTACCTCGACGGCAAGCGGGACAAGAAGACCAACACCTTCGCCGACTTCGAGGCGGCAGCGCGGGCGCTGATCGCCGATGGCTACACCGCGGCCGGCCGCATCGTCGCCCACGGCGGCAGCGCCGGCGGCATGCTGATGGGCGCCATCGCCAATCGCGCCCCCGAGCTGTTCGCCGGCATTGTCGCCGAGGTGCCGTTCGTCGACGTGCTGAACACCATGCTCGACGACACGCTGCCGCTCACCCCGCCCGAATGGCCCGAATGGGGCAACCCGATCACAGACGAAGCGGCGTTTCGATACATCCGCTCCTACTCGCCCTACGACAATGCCGCGGCGCAACGCTATCCGGCCATTCTGGCGATGGCCGGCCTCACCGATCCGCGCGTCACCTACTGGGAGCCGGCCAAGTGGGTCGCGCGCCTGCGCGCCGTCATGACAGACGGCGGCCCGATCCTCCTGCGTACCAACATGGGCGCCGGCCACGGCGGTGCCGCCGGCCGCTTCGATCGCCTGAACGAGGTGGCGATCGCCTACGCCTTTGCCCTGCAGATTGTGGCTCGCTGAGACTGGGGCGCTTGTTGCTCACGCACTTCCGGATCGTCCGTGAACACGGGCGATCCGGAAGAACTCGTCATCCCGAGACACTACAGCGCCGGCAAGCCCGCCGGCATGCGTCGCATGTTGGAGGCCTGCTCGTAGGCGTAGGCCAACCGCAACAGCTTGGCCTCGCTCCAGGCGCGGCCCGCGAAGGTGAGGCCGATCGGATAGTCAGGTGTCTCCTTGTCGCCGACCCGGCCGACAAAGCCCGCCGGCACCAGGACGCTCGGATAACCCGCCTTGGCCGCGATCGCGGCGCCCGCTGTGGCCGGAAACAGGACTGCATCGAGATTGTGCTGGGTCATGTACGCGTCGAGGCCACGTTCCTTGGCCGATAGCAGATCCATCGCCCGCGCCGACCGGTACTCGAGCTCCGACAGGTCGCCGCGCGTCGCCTCGGCGGCGAGGAAGAGATCCTGGCCGAAGCGCAGCGCTTTGTCCGCATTGGCGTGATTGAAGGCGATGATGTCGGCCATCGTCTTCATCTCGGTGCCGACCGCCCAGTCGCGCAGGTAGAGATTGAGGTCCCGCTTGAGCTCGTAGAGGAACACGATCGGCGGCGCGGCCGCATTGCCCTTTGCCCGGCTGAGCGGATTGCGGTTGAGCACGCCCATCGTGGTGCCGGGCCCGCCGATCCAGCCCGCCGTCGGCATGCTGGCGCGCACGAGCGTGGCGCCGCAATCCTGCAGGACCTCGATCGCCTTTGTCATCACCGCCTTGGAATAGGCCGGCAGCCGGCCGAAGTAGACGTCGTTCAGCGGATCGTCGGGATCGCTCGGCACGCCGATCCGCGCGCCCTTCAAGCCGTCCTTGTCGAGACCCGTGGTGTAGTCGTCCGGCCGCTGCAACGGCTCCGTGGCCGGGTCCAGCGGATCGCGGGCCGCCAGCACGTTCAGCAGGATCGCCGCATCGCGCACGGTGCGCGTGAGCGGGCCGGCCGTATCCTGGCTGTGCGAGATCGGCAGGATGCCGGCGCGGCTGATCAGTCCGACCGTGGGCTTCACCGTGACCACGCCATTCTGCGTCGCCGGGCTCAGCAGCGACCCCGATGTCTCCGTGCCGATCGCCGCCGTGCAGAGGCCCGCTGCAACCGCAGCGGCCGAGCCCGAGCTAGAGCCGCCGGGCAGCACGACGGGAATGCCGCGATCGTCGAGCAGTGCCGGCGCATAAGGGTTCTTCACTTGGCCGCCGAGCGAGCTGTAGCCCGACGGCATGTCGATGGCGATGATGTTGGCGAACTCGGTGAGATTTGCCTTGCCCAGGATCACCGCCCCTGCCGCACGCAGTTGCTTGACGACTGTGGCATCTTCCTTGGCATGCGCCCCCTCGAGAGCGAGCGAGCCCGCCGTCGTGTGCTGCTTGTCGCCGGTGGCGATATTGTCCTTGACCAGGATCGGCACGCCGGCGAGCGGCAGTCGCGCCGACGGCTTGACGGCATCGAGGCCGGCGGCGATCGAGAGCGCATCGGGATTGACCTGTCGGACGGACGTGAGGCCCGGCCCGGCGCGGTCGTAAGCCTCGATCCGTGCCAGATACGCACGGCTGAGGCTACTGGCGGTGGCTTTCCCGTCGGCGAGAGCCTGTTGGACGTCGACGAGCGAGGCGTCCTCGACGGCCAGGCTGGCCTGCGCTTCGGCTTGCCCCGATGCCAGGGCACCGACCGCGACAGGGAGAACGGCAAGCTCGCGTCGCGTCAGCTCGCCGCGTCGATCGCGGACCGTCCCTTGTGGCTTCCCCGACTTGGCCATGCCTCCGCCTCCGCCAAACGTAACAGCTAATCATAGCAGAGCCAGGTCTCATCTGGAGTCACTCTCGCTCGGAGCAAACTCGCCATGCCGAGTCGCAGCCGCATGTCTCGTGAGCTCACGCCGCGGCCTGGAGCAACGGCCGCCGTCTTCGACGGCCGGCCGCGCGACGCCAATATCGCCGACCCGAACTCGACCTCACGTACACCAACATGCTGTTCGCGGAGCCGGCAACGGTGGGTCCGGCACCACCTTCTGCGACCGTGTCGCCTGGTCGGCCGAACGGAGCAGATTCTCGAGGACATGTTCGTTGCCAGTCCCCAGCGACAAATCACTCCGTATCGACTCTCTCTAGAAAAGAGCCGAGAGGGAATGACATCGCCAGGGGACTTCGAGCCACACCTGCTCGCGTCGTTCGTTACGTCAGCGCCGCCATTCCTTGGCATCGGGCAGGCCACCGCGGATGTCGACATGAGCGACGTCGCTGGCCGGGCTCAGCCGCCTACCGGAAAATCGCAAGCCCAGAGTGCGACCGTCGTCGGTTTGCAAGCTGAGGTCGCGCTGGCCGAATGCTTCGGTCAACTCCTCCGGCTTCATGCGAATCTCTCCCGACGCGACCACCTCGGCCGGACGCACGAGATAGGCATCGAGCTCGTAGTCGACGCGGCCGAACGGCCCTGCCGCACCGACGAGCATGCCGGTGCCGCGCAGGGCACCGAGATACTGCATCATGAGGGCCTCCGGACGGCGTCGCGAAAGCTCACCAGTCGGCCATTCTCCTCGTCCCACAAGGTGAGCCAGGGTGCGCGCAGGCCGCCCACCAGGCTGAGCGGCTGGATTGGCCACAGTGCCTGCACGGCGTCGTGCGCGGCGCCAAGCCGATAGTTGGGCACGCGGGGGTTGAGATGATGAACGTGGTGGAAGCCGATGTTGCCCGTCACCCAGTGCAAGACGCTCGGCAGGCCGAACCACGAGGAGGCCTCCATCGACGCCTCCGAGGCATTCCACGCGGTGCGCCGCGCCCAACGCGCGGTCTCGAAGCGATGCTGCAGCGAGAACAGCCAGACCCCGAGAATCGAGGCGACGACCATCACGGGCAAATGGACCATGAGCACCTCTTGCCATCCAAGCAATAACGCCAGCGTGCCGAACAGCGCCAGCAACGCAACGTTGGTGAGGTACACGGAGCGGCGCTCCCGCACCCAGCGGCGCGGTGTGTCGAACGGCACGCGGTAAAGCACGATGAAGACGACAGGCGGCAGAAGTACATTGGCAACCAACGGATGGCGCGGCAATCGATGCAAGAAGCGTTGCCAGAGCGACAAGGCGAGGTATTCGCGCACCGTCAGGCACGCCGAGTAGAGGTCGCTGCCTTTGCGCCGGTCGAGGTTGCTCCAATTACCGTGATGCAAGCTGTGCTGGCGCGCCCAATTGGTGAAGGGCGTCAGCGTCATCAGACTGCAAGCCCAACCGACGATCGCGTTGGCGCGCGTCGAGGCGAAGAAGGAGCCGTGGCCGCAATCATGCTGAACGATGAAGACGCGGACCAGCAGCGCACCAGCGGGCACGGCGAGCGCGAGACCCAGAAGGTAGGAGATCGGAAACACGAGATACATCGCCGCACATGCCGCGATGAAGGGACCGAAAGACGTCAGAAGCTGTAGCGCCGCCTGATCCTTGATCGGCCGCGCGAAAACCGCTGCCGCCCGTCGCACCTCGATGTCCGAGCGGGTCGGTTCCCGTTCGCTATCCA
Source organism: Reyranellaceae bacterium (assembly GCA_046349335.1). Lineage (GTDB taxonomy): Bacteria > Pseudomonadota > Alphaproteobacteria > Reyranellales > Reyranellaceae > Reyranella. The sequence continues at coordinate 128,604 of JAXMCO010000008.1, read as the reverse complement.
TGAGGTGTCCTTTGGTTGTTGAGATCGACCGGCACGTCGATGTCGACATACATGGGTCCTCTCGATGACCGATACAATGGCCTCTGCAAGGCGAGGCCAGAAAGCAAAGGCCCCGTCGGCTCTCGCCACGGGGCCTTCCTCGTTGCAGGAGCGCCTGCCAGCTCATCCGCGGCATAACGCTCGAGAACACGCCGGCTGACGCCGGCGCACAGCTCAATCGTCAATACGCTTGAGATTGTCGGCCGACACCTTGCCGCTGCGGCGGTCGGACACCAGTTCGAACTGGATCTTTTGCCCTTCGACCAAGCGGTCGAGGCCGGCGCGCTCGACAGCGCTGATGTGCACGAAGGCATCCTTGCCTCCGTCGTCCGGCTGGATAAAGCCGAAGCCCTTGGTCGCGTTAAACCACTTCACGGTTCCCGTCGTCATGGGAAAACCCTTTCACTACATAGGCATGCGAGTCCGCCCAAGCAGGGCAGACCGTCGAATTTGCATTTTCTCGGGATCAAGTCGGAGGCGGGCGCCAATTCCAAATCGGGCGCGGCCATTTCATCGGTCCGTCTATCGACAGCATCGATATGGATGCTTTCGCCCAGCTTTGCAAGTGCCGCGGCACTCGGCTCCATGTCGAGCCCGCATCTCATCGGGGCAATGCCGGCATTCTTGCAAGCGCCATGGGAAGCCACGGACCGCGAGGTTGGGGGCTCTCCCCAGGGTCCTTGGTTGCACGATGTCCATCCATCGCGCTCATCGCTGTCTTAGGCTAAACTACTGGCTTGCCCAGCGTAGTTTCCCGAATAAGGATCAGTCGCGTCGCTTGAGCGTAGGCAGACATCTGTTCTCGCTACGGAGCGTTCCATGCGATTCTTTCGCCGCCGGTCGCTGATTCTCGCGTCGATGGCTCCCATGCTCGGCTCGCTCTCGCGCCCGGCTGGCGCGCAGGCTTGGCCGTCTCGGCCTGTCCGCCTCGTCGAAGGCTATGGTGCCGGCAGCGCCCCCGATATCATCGCGCGCCTCATCGGCCAGAGGCTCAGCGAGCAGCTCGGCACGCCGTTCATCATCGACAACAAGCCGGGCGCAAGCGGCAAGATCGCCACCGAGGCCGTCGCCAAGGCCCCTCCCGACGGCTACACGCTCCTGTTGGTCCTGATCAATAACGCCATCGATGCGGCGCTGAAGGACAAGCTCCCCTACGACTTCGTTCGCGACATCGCGCCGGTCGCCGGTATCTACGGCATGCCGATGGTCATGGAGGTCCATCCATCGGTTCCCGCGACCACCGTTATCGAGTTCATAGAGTTCGCCAAAGGGAACCCCGGCAAGGTCAACATGGCGTCGGCCGGAATCGGGACCGTCACCCATATCGCGGGCGAGCTCTTCCAGATGATGGCTGGAATTTCCCTGTTCCATATCCCCTACCGCGGCGCCCAGGTGTTCCAGGGCATGATCGGGGGCCAAGCCCAGGTCTATTTCGGGCCAATGGCCTCGTCGTTCCCGCACATCAAGGCCGGCAAGCTCAGGCCGCTTGCGGTGACGAGCAAGACGCGCGCCCACTTGATGCCCGACGTTCCCGCGCTCGACGAGTCCCTGCCCGGCTACGATCTCAGCGCCTGGTACGGCTTGGGTGCGCCCCAGGGCACTCCGGCCGCGACCATCGAGCTGCTCAACCGAGCGGTCAATGCGGCGCTTGCCGATCCGGCGTTCAAGGCGCGCCTCACCGACCTCGGCGGTACTCCCCTGGCGGGCACGCCAGAAGAATTCGGCAAGCTCATCGCTGCCGATGCAGAGAAGTTGGCAAAGGTTATCCAGGCTGCGAACATCAATCTGGAGTGAAGCGTGCAGCCGCACGTCCACCGCCAGCGCGCGCCCGCGGCGAATCGGAACTTTGGTCAAGCCTTGGCATCCTCGCGACAGTCCGCATTGGAAGGTCGTGGCATGAAAGACCTGCTCGCCGCCATTTTCAGTGGCGCGCCCTATCGATGAGAAGCTACGTCGTCGACGTGCCCAACAGCGTCTTCCACGAGACGGCCTCGAAACCCGAGCCTTCCGCTGTCTCCTGCAAATCTTCCACTGAACGAGAGCAAGCCGTACCGACAATCCCTCAGCCCTGCAGCGTCGTCCGTACGACAGCGGCGACCTCGTCCACCGCCTCGGCCGGCATATGGGCGCCCATCGGCAGGCTGAGGACCGTCCCGGCGAGCTTCTCGGCGAGCGGGAACGTGCCGACCGGCCAGCCGAGATCGGCGTAGGCCTCTTGCAGGTGTGGCGGGATCGGATAGTGGATCAGCGAGCCGATACCCGCCTTCTCCAGCGCCGCTATCAGGTCGGCGCGCCGCTCGGTCCGCACGACATAGAGATGCCAGATCGGCTCGGCCCATTGCGGGGCGCGCGGCAAGCCGAGCCCCGCGATGCCGGCCAGCCTGTCGTCGTAACGCGCCGCCAGAACCCGCCGGCGCTCGTTCCAAGCGTCCAGCCGCGGCAGCTTGGCACGCAGGAAAGCCGCCTGCATTTCGTCGAGCCGCGAATTGCAGCCGCGCTCGAGATTTACGTACTTCACCCGGCTGCCGTAATTGCGCAGAACGCGCAGGCGTTCGGCCAGCTTGGCGTCGTCGGTCGTGACCGCGCCGCCATCGCCGAAGGCTCCGAGATTCTTGGTCGGAAAGAAGCTGTGCGCACCGGCATGGCCGAGTGCGCCGGCGCGGCGGCCGCGCACCCTGGCGCCCTGCGCCTGCGCTACGTCCTCGACCACCTCGAGACCATGCTTGTCGGCCAGCGCCATGATCGCATCCATGTCCGCCGGCTCGCCATAGAGATGGACCGGCATGATGGCGCGGGTCCTGGGCGTGATCGCCGCGGCGATGCGCTCGGGATCGATGTTGGGCCCGGCCGGTGTCGGCTCGACCGGCACCACCCTGGCGCCGACCGCCGTCACCGCGAGCCAGGTCGCGATGTAGGTGTTCGACGGCACGATCACCTCGTCGCCGGTGCCGATATCCCAGGCGCGCAGCACCAGCTCGAGCGCCTCCAGCCCGTTGCCCAGCCCGACGCAATGCGCCGTGCCGCAGAAGGCAGCGTACTCCTCCTCGAACGCTGCGACCTCGCGGCCGAGCACGAACCACCCCGACTCCATGACGCGCCGGTAGGCCGCATCGAGTTCGGGCTTGAGCTCGGCATAGACCGATTTCATGTCGAGAAAGGGAATCATGGCCGCGTCGCCACCTCACGCTTGAAGGTTTCGTAGTCGCGCAGATATTCGGCTTCGTCGTAGAGCGTCGACGCCATCACCAGCACCGCGGTCTGTGGCGCGAAGCCGAGCAGCTCGTGCCACACCCAGGTGCCGACATAGAGCGCGCGCGTTGGATCGTCGAGGCAGACCTGCTGCCGGGTCCGGCCATCGTCGAGCTCGACCCGGCAGCCGCCGTGCAGCGCCACCAGCAGCAGCTCGGTCTGGCGATGGCCGTGGCGGCCGCGCCATTGGCCGGGCGCGATGTGATGCAGCCAGAACAGACGCTTGGGCGCAAACGGCAGGCCTTTGCCGACCTCGGCGAAATTGACCTGGCCGCGCGCATCGGCGACGCCGGGAATGTCGACCCAGCGGCAGTTGCGTATCGCGGCGATGGGTTCGCTGGTCACCGTCATATCGCTCCGATCAGGCTTTGCTCATCTGCAGCTTGCGCCATTGCATGTAGACCACTCCGCTCAATGCCACGAGGCCTCCGACGATCTGATAGGCGTTTGGCACAAAACCATAGGCCATGGCCCACAACACGGCGAAAAACGGTACCAGATTGACCCAAAGCGATGCGATGGCGACGCCGAGCCGGCTCGCGCCGATGTTCCAGAAGTAGCCACCGAGGCCGCTCGCCAGCAGCGCCACGGTCAGGAGCTGCGTCCACACCCAGGGATCACTCTCGTCGAACGGCGAGCGCGACCAGCCGAGTGCGATGACCGCGGTGCTGCACAGGAACGCCCAACCCATGGCCGAGACCGACGCGACATAGGCCCTGTGCAACTGGCTGGCCCGATCGAACCACGCTTGCGCCTTGAGACTGTAGAGCGTCCACAGCGTATTCGACAGCAGGAGAACGATCTCGCCGCCGCCAAAGCTCACCGGTCCGCCGGCCACCAGGCTCGACGAGGCGAGAATGCCGCCGCCCACCAGGGTCAAGGCAAGCGCCACTGGAAAGCCCGGGTCGAACCGCAGCCCGGTTGCGACCCGGACGGTCACCGCCGCCACCAGGGGGCCGGCGACCTGCACCGCCGCGGCGGTGATCGGATTGCTGAATTGAAGGCCCAGCGTATAGACGAAGAAGAACGACACCATCAGCAAGCCGAGGATCGCGAAGCGCTGGAACCCCAGCTCGATCCGGAGCGCGCGCGATCCTTCGACCAGCATCAGCAGGATTGCCAGCCCGACCGCGGCGACCGCGGTGCGGATAGCCGACATCGGGATCAGGTCGAAGTGCGCCAGCATGACCTTGGAGACCGGCACGTTGGCGCCCCAGCTCGCGCCGACGAAGATCATGGCGGCGAACGCGCCGAGCAGGTGACCGTGGCCGCGCTTCATCGGCCGGCCAATCGCATCTGGCGAAGCTGCAGGCTGGCGATCGCGCCCATGACGACGATGCCGCCACCGAGCTGCAGCCAGCTCGGCTCGCGCCCCATCAGGGCCGCAACGCCAATGGCGAACACCGGCGCGGAATTCGAGAACAGCGAGGCGACCGGCACGCCGACCAGCGAGACGCCGGTGTTCCACAGCAGCAGCGCGATCGCCACGCCGAGCACACCGATCCAGACGAACATCCCCCATTCGGCCAGCGTCGGCAGGCGCGTCGGCACCTCGAGGCCGATGGTCGCCCAGACCACGGCACAAACCAGCGCGAGCAGCACGCTCGCCACGCTCGAGGTCAGGGCCGACAGAGCGATCTGGCCGCGATCGGCAAGCCACTGCTGCGCCCGGATCGAGTACCAGCTCCAGCAGAGCTGGGCGACGACCAGTATCGGCTCGCCGCCTTCCAGGCTGAAACCGCCCTCGACCTTGCCGGGCGTCCCCAGCACGACGACGACGCCTCCCGTGACGACCAGGGAAAGGCTCAACGGAAATCCGGCCGGCATGGCCGCGCGCAGCATCAGCCGCGCGAGCAGCGTGGCCCAGATCGGGCCGCACATCAGCACGATCGCCGCCGTTGCCGGATGGGAGTGCGCGACGCCGAACGTGTAGAGCACCGAGAACGCCGCCATCGCCGCACCGAGGCGCAGCAGCCGGCCTGGATTCAGGGGACGTGGCGCAACGAGCGGCCGCGACCCGAGGGCAACAGCCAACCATAGCACCGGCATGCCGAGCACGTAGCGCAGCCACGACAACAGCCACTTGTCATAATGCTCGCTGAGCTCCGCCAGAACCGGGATCATCGATCCCCAGATCAGGGCAGACAGAAGGAGCACCAGGGTGGCGCGCCTGAGCGCGCCGAGCGACGGAACGGCCACGCGAAATCCGTCAGCCGATCGTGCGCCGACGCACCGCCTCGTAACCGACGCGACAATCGCCGTACACATCGGGCTTCTCGGTCGATACGCGCGCCTCGACGACGCCAGGCTGGGCGAGACAGAGATCGAGGATGGCGTCGACCAGAGACTCTTGCAGGTTGAAGTGTCGGCTCTTGGCCAACGCCACGATGCCGTCGTGGACGATGTCGTAGTTCAAGATGTTGGCGATGCGATCCTTGTGCGCGTTGTCCGCCGGAGCCAGCAGCAGGTCGGCATTGACGATGACGGTCTGCGGGCCGTGCTTCTCGAAATCGTGGATGCCGATCGAGACCTGCAGGCGGAAGTCGCGAATGAAGATGCGCCGGTCCATGTCAGTGCTTCTTTTTCTTGTCGAAGGCGATATCGCGCGGCCGTCCCGTCAGATGCTCGCCGCTGTCGATAATCAAGGTATCGCCGGTGAACGTGGGCGTCGCCACGATGAAGCGCAAGGCGCGCACCAGGTCGTCGGTCGTGACACCGACCCCCAACGGGTTCTGGGTATGCTGCTCGGCAAAGCGCGCGTCGGTCTGGCTGCCACTGCGCAACGTCAGCCCCGGGGCAATGCCCGCAACCCTCAGCCGCGGCGCGAAAGCCTGGGCCAGGAGCTTGGTCAGCCCCTGCAAGCCGACCTTGGATAACGTGTAGGTCAAGAAGTCCGGATTGAGATTGTAGAGCTTCTGGTCGAGTAGATTGACGATCACGCCAGTCTCGCCGGCCGGCAACTGACGCGCCAGCGCCTGCGACATCAGCATAGGCGCCCTGAGGTTGATCGCCATGTGCCGGTCGAAGTTTTCCGCCGTCGCCGTCGGCGCGCGATCGAGCTTGAACAGGGAGGCATTGTTCACAAGGCAGGTGAGCGCAACGCCCGGCACCCGGCACTTGTCGATCAGGCTCTCGGCCTGCCGCGCCGATTCGAGATTGGCCTGTACCGCCTTGGCCTTGCCCTTGGCCGCCATGATCGCGGCCACAGTCTCGCGCGCGCCCTCGGCCGATTCGTGGTGATGGATGAAGACGTAGTAGCCGTCCGCCGCCAGAGCCATCGCCAGGGCCCGGCCGATGCGCTGGCCGGCCCCAGTGACCAGCGCGCCTTTCATGGGGCGGCCCCATGCTGAAGAGCACCCGAGCCGTCGCGACGATCATTCTCCTCCCCAGCGAAGCCGCTATGGAGTGGACACATCTCCAATCCCTCCCCCTTGATCGGGGGAGGTGCCGCCGCAGGGGGCGGAGGGGGAAATCCGAAGTCGAGATTTCTCCAATTCTGACGTCGAAATTCGAAGCATCTTGCCTGTAACCTTCCCCCTCCGCCCCGTATGACGGGGCACCTCCCCCGATTACAGGGGAGACGAGCAAGATGTGCCCGCTCCGTGGCAGCGAAGCTGGGGAGGACAATAAGAGCCTGTCTTGCTGCCTTGTTCACGGGCGTCTACTAGCATGCGCTCATGAATTCGTCCCCGTTCGAAACTGTCGATTGCGTCGTGATCGGCGCAGGTGTGGTAGGCCTCGCCGTCGCCCGTGCACTAGCCCTTGCCGGCCGCGAGGTCATCGTCGTCGAGGCGGCAGAGGGCATCGGCACCGAGACGAGCTCACGCAATTCCGAGGTTATCCACGCCGGCATCTACTATCCCAGAGATAGCCTGATGGCGCGGAGCTGCGTCGCCGGCCGCCGCCTTCTCTATGCCTACTGCGCCGAGCACGGCGTGCCGCATCGCAATTGCGGCAAGCTGATCGTGGCGACCAATGCCAGCGAAGGCGAGAAGCTGGCCGAGATCAAGGGGCGCGCCGAAGCCAACGGCGTCGAGGGCATGCGCCTCCTGAGCGCCGCCGAGGCGAAAGCGATGGAGCCCAACCTCCTCTGCACCGCGGCACTCCTGTCGCCCGCCACCGGCATCGTCGACAGCCATTCCTACATGCTGGCGCTGCAAGGCGACGCGGAAGCGCACGGCGCAATGCTCGCCGTCAACAGCCCACTGCAGCGAGGCCGTGTCGTCGATGGCGGCATCGAGATCGAGGTCGGCGGCGCCGAGCCAATGGCGCTGCGCTGTCGCACCGTCGTCAACTCGGCTGGCCTGCACGCGCCGGCGCTGGCACGAAAAATCGCCGGCATGCCATCCGATCGCATCCCGCCCACGTATTACGCCAAGGGAAACTACTTCGCCTTGACCGGACGCTCGCCCTTCACCCGCCTGATCTACCCGGTACCCGTGCCGGGCGGCCTCGGCGTGCACATCACCGTCGATCTCGGCGGCCAGGCCAAGTTCGGCCCCGACGTCGAATGGATCGATGGCATCGACTACACCGTCGACCCGCATCGCGCCGACAAATTCTATGCCGCCGTGCGCCGCTATTGGCCGGCGCTGCGGGACGGCGCGCTGCAGCCGGGTTATGCCGGAATCCGTCCCAAGATCGTGCCGCAGGGCGCGCCGGCACAGGACTTCGTCGTGCAGGGGCCGGCCGACCATGGCGTGCCGGGCCTCGTCAACCTGTTCGGCATCGAATCGCCAGGCCTCACTGCTTCGCTGGCCCTGGCGGATATGGTGCGCGACATCGCCAACGCATGAACTTGGCCCGCCGCGGTCTCTTCATCAGCTCGATCGGCGCCCTGCTGGGCGGCTGCTCGGCCGCGGCGATGCTGAACGCCACCGTGCCACGCAAAGGCTTCACACTTGAGCGCGATATCGCCTACGGCCCTCTGCCCCGCCAAAAGCTCGATCTCTACCGGCCCGATCGTCCACGCTCGGACGGGCGCAGCGTGATCTTCTTCTACGGCGGCGCATGGGATTCGGGCAGCAAGAACGATTACCTGTTCGTTGGACAAGCGCTCGCAGCACGCGGCGTGACGACAATCATCGCCGACTACCGGATCTATCCCGAGGTGACGTTTCCCGACTTCGTCGAGGATGGAGCGCGCGCAACCGGGTGGGCGGCCGAGCGAGCCGGAGCAGATCGGCTCTTCCTCATGGGGCACTCGTCCGGCGCCCATATTGCTTTGATGCTGGCCGCCGACACGCCCTATCTCGCAACGGCCGGCGTCAATCGCATGAAGTTGCCGGGCGCCATCGGACTGGCCGGTCCCTATGACTTCCTGCCGCTGACGTCGCGCCGACTGCAGCAAATCTTCGGCGGCGCCGATCGCAAGGAAACGCAGCCCATCGCCTTCGCGACGGCACCATTGCCACCGGTGCTGCTGATCCATGGCACCGCCGATCTCACGGTGAGACCCGCCAACAGCGAGCGCCTCGCCGCAGCTTGGCAACGCGCTGGGGGGCAGGCAGACTTGAGGCTGTATCCCGAGGTCGACCATGTGGATGCGGTCGCGGCCTTCTCGGATTTCCTACGCAAGCGCGCGCCGACGCGGGACGACGTCCTGGCCTGGATCGACCAGGCCTGATCCGCGTCGCGGAAGATCGTTCCGGGGCTAGTGCGCCCGGGCGAGGTTCGCTAATGCTGAGCCTGAGAAAAGATTCCCGGGGGAAATCGACCAGATGATCAAGACGCGCTTCACCGAGATGTTCGGGATCAAGCACCCGATCGTGCAGGGCGGCATGCAGTGGGTCGGCCGCGCCGAGCTGACTTCGGCGGTGGCCAATGCGGGGGCGCTGGGCTTCCTGACCGGCCTCACGCAGCCGACGCCCGAGGATCTGCGCAAGGAGGTCAAGCGGTGCCGCGAGATGACGGACCAGCCGTTCGGCGTCAACCTCACCATCCTGCCCACCCTGGTACCGCGGCCGTATGGTGAGTACATCGACGCCATCATCGATTCGGGCATCAAGATCGTCGAAACGGCGGGCAACAACCCCAAGCCGTTCCTGCCCAAGCTCAAGGCGGCCGGCGTCAAGGTCATCCATAAATGTACCTCGGTGCGTCACGGCATCTCGGCCGAGAAGGCCGGCGTCGACGCCATCTCGATGGACGGGTTCGAATGCGCCGGTCATCCGGGCGAGGACGACGTGCCCAACCTCGTGCTGCTGCCGGCGGCGGCGAACGTCATCGGCATCCCGATGATCGCGTCCGGCGGCTTCGGCGATGCCCGCGGCCTGGTCGCGGCACTGGCGCTGGGCTGCGAGGGCATCAACATGGGCACCCGCTTCATGGCGACCAAGGAAGCGCCGATCCACGACAATGTGAAGAAAGCCCTGGTCGAGAGCGACGAGCGCTCGACGGCGCTCATCCTGCGCACCATGCGCAACACCAGCCGCGTCTACGGCAACTCGGTCGCCAAGAAGGCGATCGCGATGGAGCACGAAGGCAAGACGATCCAGGAGATCGGCCCGATCGTCGCCGGCGCCAAGGGCCGTGCCGTCTACGAGACCGGCGACCTCGAGCACGGCATCTGGTCGGCCGGCACGGTGATGGGCCTGATCAAGGACATCCCGACCTGCAAGGAGCTGGTCGAGCGCATCGTCCGCGAGGCCGAGGAGATGATTCGCGGCCGGCTCACGAAGGCGATCGCCGCCTGAGGGCAGGCGCGAGGTTGGCCGTTTCGGCGCGCCGCGCCAAGTCGAGTAATCTCGGCAGCGCAGGGGCAATTCCTGGGATCGACAGGATCAACGACGCCAGGCGGTCGCCCCCGCCGCAACCTATGCGTTATCCACGCAGCCAGAATAAACCCCGATTGAGTGAACCGCTTGTAGTTCCGTCAATGGAGATTGCGCGCCCTGAGGCCAGCTATCGTAGCAGCCACATTTCAGTTGGCCGCTTTCAGCAGACCGAAATGCGCTCTACTCGGCAGTCGTGACAGAGCCGTTCGAATCGACAATCAGCAGGACCTCGGTCTTGCCGCGGAGTGCCTTGGCGCGCCAGACGCCGTCTCCCTTGGTCAGGATGCGGACGTTCTTGTATCCGTCGGCCTCGATGGCGGCTCGTGCTGCATTCTCGCCGGCCGGGTCGGGACCATTGGGGGGAGCAGCAGCGGTTGGTTCGCTCGTGGCGGGCGCTTCTGGTGCATCTGCAGTCGATGGCTTCGCCGCCTGACGCGGCCTCACGAGCAGCGGCACCGGCGCCTGCTGGGGCTCGGGCGACGCCTTCGGCAAATCCGCCGGCGCGGACTTGGCAACGATGTTCGGGCGCGGCTCCGATGGGCGGTCGACAGGAGGGCGAGGCGCCGTGTTCATCGACAGCATGGGCGACTTGCTTCCCTCGGAGGACCACGAGGAAATGCCGGCGCCTGCCATCCCAAGGATCGACATTGCCGCCATGAGAGCGATGATGCTGCGTTTCACGGTCGCCTCCCTGGTGGCCGCATTATGGTCGTCGGCGCGTCAGGTAGCCGACGCACTAACGACGAACAAGACTTGAATTACCTCGAAAGCGACAAAGAAGGCGACGAGCGCGCATTCGACCGCCATGCCGCGCGGCCCCCGCACTCTCAGCCACCGGAAACTGTTCGATGCCATTGCTGAAACGGACACGGTATTGCCCCAGGTGTCTGCCGCACGAAACTTTGGAAAACCTTTCACGATCAATATGCCGAGGAAGGCTGGAATATTGCCGATCTCCCGCAGGGGGTCACGAACGGCATCTCTTATATCGGCCCTTCGTATCCCCACGGTGTTGCGCCACGGACAAATTGTGTTGTCTATGTCGCGATGGCGAACGTCTTGGCAACTCGACGACAAGGGATAGCCGCGACTCGAACTCAGCCACACACATATCAGCCCACAAACCGCCGACAACCTACCGACCGAAGGATGATCGACGCCCCTCGCAATTTCATGTCCCACGCCTCGCCAGGCGCGAGGAACACAACCTGGTTTCACTCGGCAGCCGACCACGACCGCAGCGCCTTACGCCGACTCATCCACCCGCGCAGAGCCAAGCCCACACCCGGATGCACCGGCCAGACACCGGCCGCCAGCGGCTCGATGGCGGCGAACATGCAATTCCAGCCGGTTTTAGGGCCGACCAAGCACTCGTGCTGATCGATCGGGAAGGCGGCTGAACCCCAGCATCAGCGGACTAGCGAATGTCGCGACCAGCCACAGCTTCCAGGCGGCGGCCTCGAAGCCGAGGCGCTACCAGCAGATCACAGCGACACGATGACTGCATTGATGGCCAGCACCGCGGAGAAGACCAGCACCACCTTCGGATCGAGGGTCGCATCGCCTCCGATTCCGACGATAAGGCCACCCGCGACGTTGGCATTGGCAAACGCCGGAAGCCGTCACATCGCGTCATATCGGCATGACACCTCGGCGCGGCGAGACGGTTGCAAAGGTATCGTCGGCGATCGGGGCGCCCAACGCCTTGAGGGCATTGCGCTGCTCCTGGATCGGTGTGCGCAAGATCGCATCCTCGATCTTCGCCAAGGTGGCGAACGGCGGCGCCGCAAGCGTGCGCCCCATCCAGGCGGCCGTGCACGGCCAGCGCGTCGCATCGATCTGGACCCTCGCCCAGGCGGCGTTGCGGAAGAAGCACGCCGGCGCGATGTCGCCGATCGACAGGGCCTCCCCAAAACGAAATCCTTCGGCCGGCGCTTCGCCTTCGAGATAATCGAGCACCGCCGGCACATCCTCCTTCAGAGTGCGATCGACCAGATCGCGATCTCCCTTTTCGCCCCACACCGAAGGCCGAATGACGATCTGGTTGAACAGGCGCCAGATGAAGACGTCGCCCATGCGCGTGTCGGCGAATTCCTCGAGCCAGCGCGCCCGGGCGCGGTCGCGGAAGTCCACCGGAAAGAGCGATGGGTCGGGCTGCTTGTCCTCGATGTACTGGCAGATCACCGAGGAGTCGGACAGCACGAGGTCGCCGTCGATAAGCACCGGAATACGGCGCAGCGGGCTCAGCTTGGAAAACCGGTCGTCGCCGAAGAATGGCACGATCGGGTCGACTTCATAGGCGAGGCCCTTGGCCTCGAGGCACACCAGGACCTTGCGCACATAGGGCGACAGGTAGTTGCCGACGATCTTGATCATGGTCGCCTCATTGAATTTTCGAGGACCGCAGGCGCCTCGCCCGCTTGGACCCCATGAGCGGGCGGTGCCCTTCGACTGGCTCAGAGCAGGCGCCCGCAATACCGAAGAGCTCAAACCAGATTGATGCGGCAGCCGCAGACTTCGACTTGCGCGGGCCCGAGCTTCTTGCCGCGCCTCTCGGCGGCTGCGAGAACCTTGGCCTTATCGGCAGCTTTCACGTCGTAGGCCGACACGCCCTGCCCGCGCCCATCGCTCGCCGCGACGAAGCGGATCTCGCCGCCGTCGAGCGCGATGCTGTTGCCCTGAACCGGGCGGCCGAGAATCTTCGACCAGTTAGCGGCGGCCGCCGTCGGATCGGGATGCTGGATCTCGACGCCGGCTAGCCCGTGGGTGACATCCGAGCGCGCGTGCTTGAGCCAGTCTTTTTCTGCCGGTGGCCACCACAGCGTGGGATCGACGCCCTTGGGCGCAAAGGTCGTATCGAGCGACAGCAGCACGCCCGCCGTGTCGGACGGATGGAAGTGGGTGTACTGGTATTCGGGCAAGTCCTTCTGCGCTACCGCGCGAACGCCAAGATCCGTCACCCGCTTGCGCTCGGCCGCTGCGTCGGCAACCTGAATGATCACCATGTAGCCGCCGTCGCCTTTGCGCCGCTCGATGTAACGGCCAGCCGAGGTCCCATCCTGGAACGGCGTGACGATCTCGAGGAAGTCATGGCCGATCGGGCAAACGACGTTGACCAATCCCCACTTGGCCACGCCAGGATCGCGATACGCGACCTCGATGCCGAGAATGTCGCACAGCTCCTCGCGCGAGCTCTCGAGTTCCTTGGTGACGAACACGCATTGGCGCAAACGCATCGCTTCCCTCCCATTCCCGACGGTTACCGTCTATCGTAACGCCATGCGGACCGTGTGGACCATGGCTTTCGTGGCGGCGGCCGCGCTCTCATTCTGCTTTCCGGATTTCATCGTCTTCCGCTTCACGCAGGCGGCGATCTGGGCGATCGCCCTGGTCGGGCTGGTGATCCTGTGCGGCATCAGCGGCCAATTTTCGTTCGCCCAGGCGGCGCTGTTCGGCATCGGCGGCTACGCCGCGGCGATTGTCGTCAACCAGACGCCTCTCTCCGTATATTTCGGGCTCCCCACTGCGATTGTGACGGGCTTCGCGGCAGGCTACGGGCTCGGCCGAATCGCCGGCGGCCATAGTCTGTGGACGCAGGCACTAGTCAGCTACGCCTTCGCCATCGCCTTCCCGCAGCTCCTGCGCTGGCGCGTGATCGAAGGACTTACGGGCGGCGTCGGCGGCCTTTATCTCGACTTCCCGACGCCGCCTTTCGATTTCCTGAGCGACGATCGCTGGCGCTTCCTGATGACGCTCTGCCTCCTGGGGACGGGTCTCTGGTTCGCCCATAACCTCATCGACAGCCGCTCCGGTCGCGCTTTGCTGGCGACGCGCGATCACGATCTCGCGGCGTCCGTCCAGGGCATCCGCGTGATTCAGGCGAGAGCCGCGGCATCGGGGATTGCCGGCGCCTATATCGCACTGGCGGGCTGTCTGTCGGCCTACCAGTTCGGCTTCGTCGGGCCGACCGGTTACACGTTCGGACTGTCGATCCAGATGCTGTTCGGGCTGGTCATCGGCGGTATGTATTCGCCGGGCGGCGCCGTGCTGGGTGGCCTGATCCTGCAGTTCCTGCCCGATATCACGGCCGGCTTCGGTAAGGGTCTGTCGGCCTTGCTCTATGCGGTGCTACTGATGGGAGCCATTATCGCCATGCCGGAGGGGATAGCAGGACTGTTGCGGAAACTCACGCCCTCCGGACCGCGGGCGTCCCGCTCGCGGTCCAACAGATCGTGAGCTGATCGTTGATCAGTACCCCTTGAACACCGGCGCGCGCTTCTCGACGAAGGCGCGGGCGGCTTCCTTGTGGTCCTCGGTCTCCCCGGTGCGGATCATGCGAGCGGCTTCCGAATCGAGAGCCTCGGAGAGCGTGCCCTCTTCGGCGATCTTCATGTTCTTCTTCACGTGCCACCACGCCACGCGCGGGCCGGCGGCGAGCTTCTTCGCGAACGCCATCGTCTCGTTCTCGAGATTAGCGTCGTCGACCACGCGATTGGCGAGCCCCAACTTATCGATCTGCTCGGCGTTCAGGATCTCGGCGGTGAAGTAGAGCTCGCGCGCCTTGGCGGTGCCGACCAGCTTGTGCAGGAAGTAGTGCGAACCGAAATCGCCAGAGAAGCCGACCTTGGCGAATGCCGTGGTCATGCGCGCGCTCTTGCCGACGAAGCGCATGTCGGCGGCCAGCGCCAGCGACAGGCCGGCGCCCGCCGCCACGCCGTTGACCATAGCGATGGTGGGTTTGCCCATCTCGTGCAGCAGCTCGGACACTTGCATGCGGTTGCGGATGTCGTGGACCTTGTCCTCGTAGGTCTTCTCCTGGTCACGACCGGCGGCCATCGACTTCACGTCACCGCCGGCGCAGAACGCCTTGTCGCCGGCGCCTCGCACCACGACGCAGCCGATAGCACGCGAGCCTGCTGCCTCGGTGAGCGCATCCTGCAGCCCCATCATCATGTCGCGCGACAAGGCATTCATCGCCTCAGGCCTGTTGAAGACGATCTTCATGACGCCGTCTTCGACGGATTTCAGCAGGTGAGACATGAGGCTCCTCCGGTATTGCGAACGTGTTGGCCGGCGGCGAATGTTTCGTAAAGCACGTAGTCGCGCAACGGTATTCCGCCTCGCTGGGCGAAACCAATCAGGAGAAATGAAGGCGCCATGGATTACCAAACCTTGCTCACCGAGCTGACCGACGGCGTGATGACCCTGACGCTCAACCGACCTGACAAGCTCAACGCCTTCAACATGGAGATGAGTCGCGAGCTGATCGATTTCTTCCAACGCGTGAACGACATGGACGAGGTCCGCGCCATCGTCGTCACCGGCGCCGGCCGCGCCTTCTGCGCCGGCGCCGACATTTCGGGCGGCAGCGGCGCCTTCCAGGTGTGGAACGACGGCAAGGCACCTCGGAAGCGCGACGCGCGCGAGTCGATCACACTCGCGATCTTCAATTGCCTGAAGCCGATCGTGGCAGCCATCAATGGTGCCGCTGTCGGCGTCGGCATCACCATGTGCCTGCCGATGGACGTCCGCCTGATATCGAGCACCGCCCGCATCGGCTTCGTCTTCAACAAGCGCGGCATGGCGATGGAAGCCGGCTCCTGCTGGTTCCTGCCACGGCTGGTCGGCATGCAGCGAGCGCAGGAATGGGTGATGACGGCCGAGCTGTTCGGCGCCGAGGAGGCGCTGAAAGGCGGCCTGGTCCGCTCGGTCCATGCACCGGAGGAACTCGTGCCGGCGGCGCAGGCTCTGGCGAGGAAGTTCGCCGCCAGCACCTCGTCGGCGGTTGCCGCGGCGGTCAATCGCCGCCTAATGTGGAGCATGCTGGGTGCCCAGGATCCGCTCGATGCGGTGACGCTCGACCTGCAATGCGTCGGCTACCTCGCCGCCGGCGCCGACGCCCAGGAAGGCATAAAGTCGTTCTTCGAGAAGCGGACACCTTCCTTTCCACTGAAGCCCAGCAAGGACATGCCGCCCTTCGGTCCGTGGGCAAAATAGCGGCTTGGAAGGTGGCGCCGGCAAGCGTCTAATAGCGGCATCGTTGCAGGTTGCCGCCGGAGTTCGCTCATGCCACCCGACTCAGTCGCCACCGCGAGTACGCACCCAGCTCCCGCCTATGCCGCGCTGGAAGAGCGCGTCATGGCGCGCGATCAGAAGGGCGCCAGCGACGTCTATTACGGTCTGGTGCGTGAAGGCCGACCGTTGCCGGAGATGCTGCGCGAAGCAGTGCGCATCCATGCGCCTTACACCCATGTGCCCTATCACGAGCGGATGGACGACGGGTACGTCAACTTCGTCAACAACGATCACTGCCTGCTGAGCGCGCGGGCCAGCCTCCATCTCTCGCGTATGTTGCCGGGCGGCGCGTCGGGCCTGCCGCTGGCGCAAACCATCTGGTACATCCCGACCGGCCTCGATATCTGGAACCAGAAAATCGCCAAGGCGCCCGGCCACTATTCGCGCGGCTTCCAGATGCCGGAGGGACCGCCGCCGGCGCCTGTCGTCCACTGGCCCGATCAGGCCCCGCTCGCGCTCGACGGCCCACTGAAAGGGCGGCTCGAGCAGTGGATGACCCTGGTCCATCGCGGCCAGGTGGTCGATGCCTACCGTGTCTTCCTCGGCCTGATGCGGAACCCCGCCGAACGCCGCGCCGCCCTGGCGGAACTCGCCTTCGCCGGCCTGATCGACGTGCAGGACCGTTCGTTCAACAACCGCTCGTACACGACCGGCCACAAATCGTTCCGCGCCCGCGCCACCGTCGAGCTCGGCGAGGCGATCGGCTGGGACCTGGCGCACGACGTGCTCTACGCCGGCGCGCTGGACATCGCCGTCGGCCCGCGCTGGTACTCGCTCTACGAGACAGCCTGCAATGCCATCACGGTCTATCTCGAAGGCCAGACCCTGCACGCCGTGCCCTACAGCGGCACGACCGAGCAGGAGCGCGCCATCCTGGCCAGCAACAAGGCACCGATCGATGCGGCCGAGACCGAGGCGCTGATCGAGATCATCCTGCGCGAACCCGAGCCGGCGTTCGCGCTGCACCTCACGGCGCTGTTGAAGGCGGGCAAGAATCCGCGCGCCGTTTTGGATGCAATCCAGGTGGGGGCCGCCCAGGTCGTCATCGAGACCCACAACGAGCTCAACTTCTCACTGCCGCAGCACTGTTACGAATATTGCAACACGCTTGGCTGGTTCTGGGACAATTTCGACCATCCGCAGCGGCTGAAGCTGCTCTATCTGGCCGCAGCCTACCTTAATCAGAATGCCTGGCATCAGAAGCTGACCGGCGATCTGAAGCAGCCGGTCCTCGAGCTGCCGGCGAACCCGGGTTCCTTCGGCGCGAACGGGCTGGCCAGCCAGGCCGAGGCCGCCTGCACCGCCCTGGACGCCCCCAAAGCGATGGGCTGGGTGCAGACCTACCTCGAGAGCGGCCACGACTCGGCGCCGCTGGCGCGCGCGCTCGCCTATGCCGGCTCGCGCCTCGGCAACGATCCTCACAACCAGGAGATCGCGCTGTGCCTGCTGGAGGACTACGGCAAGAACCAGAATCCCCATCGCGGCCGCCTCCTGCTCGCCGCCGCCCAGCACACGGCGCGCCATCGCAAGTACGGCGATGCGCTGGAGTGCAGCCGACGCTTTGGCAAGGCGCTGGGCGTGGCGGAGTTGGTCTCCTAGCCAGGCACGCTCGAGTTCTTCCGGACCGCGAACGTCTCGCTTGCTCGGATTCTTGAGCGAGCGAAACGCTCGCGGCCCGGGAGGGCATGAAAAGCAAGCGCCTTGCTCAGGATGACATGAGGGCCGGAGTCGGGCGGCAATCGCCACGAACGAAATCAGGAGGAAAGCACCAGGATTTCTGCAGGTCAGCTCCAAGCAGGCCGGATGGAGGGCCCTTACGATCGCCGCCTCTATAGGAGGCTGCCATGTTCAACGAAGAGAAGCTCAACAAGTTCGTCGGCCAGATGCTGGGTGATCTGGGCGGCGCCTCGAGCATCGCGATGGTGCGAATGGGAGACGGACTTGGTCTCTACAAGGCGCTGCAGGACGGTGGCGCAACGACCTGCGCCGCGCTGGCTGAACGCACGAAGGTGGACAACCGCTACCTGCGCGAATGGCTGTCCCACCAGGCGGCGTCCGGCTACCTGGAGTACGATGCTCAGTCCGCGACGTTTTCCCTGCCGCCGGAGCAGGCCATGGTATTCGCCGTCGAGGACAGTCCCGTCTACATGATGGGCGCCTTCGATTTCATGGTCGCCATGGTCGAGAACCAGGCGAAGGTCCAGAAGGCCTTTCGGACCGGCAATGGCGTGGCCTGGGGCGACCAGGCAGGTTGCATGTTCTGCGCTGTCGCCCGCTTCTTCCGACCGGGTTACGTGAACAATCTGATCTCGCAGTGGCTGCCTACGCTCGATGGCGTCGTCGCCAAGCTCGAGCGCGGCGCCAAGGTCGCCGATGTTGGATGCGGGCATGGCTGGTCGACCGTGCTGATGGCCAAGGCGTTCCCGAAATCACAGTTCGTCGGATTCGACTTTCACGATGGCTCGATCACCAACGCTCGCACCCACGCCGCCAACCATGGCGTCACCGCCAACGCACGCTTCGAAGTCGCCAGAGCAAAGGAACTTCCCGAACAAGGCTTCGACCTTATCACCTGTTTCGATTGCCTGCACGACATGGGCGATCCCGCGGGCGCCGCGGCGAATATCCGGTCCGCCTTGAAGCCCGATGGCACGTGGATGATCGTCGAGCCGATGGCGGGCGACCGACTGGAGGACAACCTTAACCCCGTGGGGCGGCTGTTCTACGCCGGCTCGACCCTGGTCTGCGTGCCGACGTCGAAATCACAGGAGGTCGGAACCGCACTCGGAGCACAAGCCGGTGAGAGCCGATTGAGGGAGATCATCGGCGGTGCGGGCTTCGGCTCGATCCGCCGCACGACCGCAACGCCGTTCAACATGGTGCTCGAGGCGCGGTTGTAGCTGGAGCTCTTAGGTCGAGGCGCGAAGGATCTCACCGCCGTTCGGTACGAGCGAACTTCGAAACTTCTGGCGATGAGATCCTTCGCAGCGCTCCGGATGACAAGAGGAACGCACCTTTGGCGGACAAAGTCGCACACTCTCAAGATGACAGAAGGGACATCGCCTTCGATTCCACTTGCACGGTTCGCGGTCAAGGCCACAAGGGGCCAGCGGCGACATATTGACAGGATACGGCCCGACGACCGATTGTGTTGATGTTGCAGTAGGGCGCATCGGCCGAGGCCGAAAGGGCTATGCCCACCTACGTCACACAACCCTAGATGCGCCCATGCCGAACCTCGAGAATCTGAAGAAGCAAGCCAAACTCTATGTGCGCTGGCATCGTGATCGCTACTACCCGGTGGCGGCCCAGATCCGCGCCGTCCTTCCCCGCTTCCAGGGCCTGACCGATCGTCAGGTGCTGGAGGCAGAGTTCAAGCTCAGTGACGCCCAGGAGCTGGTCGCACGACAATCCGGGTTCGAAAGCTGGCAGGCACTCAGAACCGGTGTGCAGGCCATGCCCGGCGCTGTGAAGCCGGAGGCCACCGCGCCGATCCTGGCCGAGGTCGAAGCCCAGCTCTATGTCGCCGACATCGAGGCCTCGTGCGCTTACTTCACCACGAAGCTCGGCTTCGCCGTCGTCTTCACCTACGGCGAGCCGCCGTTCTACGGCCAAGTCAGGCGCGACAATGCCCGACTCAACCTGCGTATGGTCTGCGAGCCGGTGTTCGTGGGCACATCCGCGAGCGTGAGCAGCTTCTCTCCGCCTCGATGACGGTCGATAGCGCTGCCGAAATTCGCGCGCTCTTCGTCCAGTACCAATCCGCTGGCGTCGACTTCCTGCAGACCCTCGAGCAGGAGCCGTGGGGCGCCCGAATCTTCATCGTCCGCGACCCCGACGGCAATCTTCTGCTCTTCGCCGGGCCAACGACATGAGCCGGCGGCACCCTCAGCGTTCACGGCGCGCACCGACGACCTCGTGGTGACCATCGCGAACCACGAGCGCCTCGCCATCGCGCAGCGTTCGGTAGGGAATGCCTGACGCTTCATAGAAGGCGATCTCGCGATCGACCGACGCCGATTCGGGGTGGTCGGACTTGTAGTGAACGGCGATCGCGAACGGCACGAAGCCCAATCCATCCCAGACAATCTCGGGGTCATAGCCGGTAGGAACCTCCTGCGGATTGTCGGTCAGCTCCAATCCCTGGAGGCTCTCGAAGGCGATCACGGTTGCGGCACTGAAGCCCGCATAGACAATCCTGTCCTGAGCCACAGCCCCGCTGATGAGGTGGTCGAAACCGCTTTGCTTCATGGCCCGGCGAAGGATGAAGGCGTTGCCGCCGTTGATCCACACCAGATCCAGCTCGGCGAGAACGCGCCGCAGTCGATCGGTCACGCCGAAGTAGTGCCTGAGATCGAGCTCGACGACACCGAAGCCCAAGCCGGCCAACTTGCCGGCTTGCCGCTCCAGCCAGTCGGGGCGAGCCTGCGGCCGATGATCGAGCGCATTGAGAATGATCGCGGCGCGTCTTCCGGGTCCCGTCAGGGCCACGAGTTCCTTGGGACAGTCCCCTACATCGAACGACGACAGATAGAGGCGCATTGGCAGGTCCGGTTCGTTACGCGTCGGCTACCACCCCGGCGCGCGGTTCGACAGTCGTTCGGTCCGCGGACCGGGAGCGCGCATTTCCGACTTGATGGCGCCGCAAGTGGTTCCATCATGCCGCAAATCGCTCTAGCGTCGAGCCATGGCCTATTTCTTCGACCTCGGCAATCCTGCCACCAACGCCAACCCGTTTCCCGAGTTCGCCCGTCTGCGCACCGAGGACCCGGTGCACTGGTCGCCGGCCATGAAGGCCTGGATCGTGACGCGCTACGCCGATGTCCGGCAGGTCGCGCTCAACAGCCGCGAGATATCGGCCGACCGCCTGACGCCGTTCTTCAAGTCGAACCCCGACTATCGCAACGGCTCGCTCGACAGCCTGGTGCGCTATCTCAATCATTGGATGGTGTTCCGCGACCCGCCGGACCACACACGACTGCGACGGCTATTCACCAAGGCCTTCACGCCGACGGCCGTCGCAAATCTGCGGCCGAACATCGAGGACATCGTCGCGCACCTGATCGACGGCATGCTCGCCAAGGCACGTCGCGGCGATCCGGTCGACTTCATCGCCGACTTCGCCTATCCCCTGCCCGCCTCGGTGATCATGGATCTGCTGGGCGTGCCGCGCACCGATCTCGATCGCGTCAAGGTGTGGTCGGACGACATTGCGCTGTTCATCGGCACCGCTCAGGTAGCGGGCAACAAGTACCTGCGCGCCGAGGCCGGCGCCAAGGCAATGGCGGGCTATTTCAGCGGTCTGGTCGAGGACCGCACGCGCACGCCGCGCGCCGACATGATCAGCCAGCTCGTGCTGGCGCGCGACGATCGCGATGCGTTGAGCACCGACGAGATCATCGGCACCTGCATCCTGCTGTTGTTCGCCGGCCACGAGACGACGACCAACCTGATCGGCAACGGCTTCCTCTATTCGATGAAGCATCGCGATCAATGGGAGCGCCTGGTTGCCGAGCCGGCACTAGCCGCGAGCGCGGTCGAGGAATATCTCCGTTACGACGGCCCGTCGGGGGCACTCGCGCGCGTCGCCGCCGCGGATGTCGAGATGGCAGGCAAGACCATCCGCGAGGGCCAACGCGTGTTCGCCTTCATGAACTCGGCCAATCGCGATCCCGAGGCCTTCGACGACCCCGACCGCTTCGATATCGGCCGCGCTCAGAATCCGCACATGACCTTCGGCCACGGCATCCATTTCTGCCTGGGCGCCCCGCTGGCCCGCCTCGAGGGCGAGATCGCTGCGGCCCGTCTCAGCGAGCGGCTGCCGCGTATCCAACTCCTCGGCGGCGAGCCCGACTGGCACGATTCGCTGATCCTGCGCGGCGTGAAGAAGTTGCCGGTCACGCTCGATCGGTGACGTCAGTGCCTCCTCCGCAATCGGGGGAGGAATGTGAAAGACTCGACGATCCCGCCCTAGCTCCAGCGCAACAGGTGCCGCTCCAGTCGGCCCGCGATGGCGAAGATGAGCATCACAACGACGAGGATCAGCAGGATCAAGGCGAACATCAGCGCCGCATTGTAGGTGCTCTGGGCGAACGACAGCAGATATCCCAGCCCGTGGGTCGCCGCCACGAATTCGCCAACACAGGCGCCGGTGAAGGCAAAGCCGACGGCGACTTTCAGGTTGCCCAGCACCCAGGCGGTGACCGACGGCAGGTAGACATGACGCACCAGAGCGAGACGATTTCCGCCCAGCGCGACGACGCGCTGACCAGCTTGCGGTCGACCTGGCGAATGCCGGTGTACACGGTGAAGAAGATCAGCACGGCCACCAGAATGAAGGACAGCGCGATCTTGGAGGCGAGGCCGATGCCCAGCCAGATCACGAACAGCGGCGCCAGGATCACGCGCAGGATGGCGTTGAGTACGCTCATCACAGGCTCCAGCAATTCGGCAACGAGCGGAATCAGGGCGGCGGCAACGCCCAGAAGCACGCCGACCACGATGCCGAGCGCCAAGCCGCCCAGCGCCGCCGAGAAGGTCGCCTGGAGGTGCGGCCAGATGCGTCCGTCGGCGAACAGGTCGGCGAGCGCGGCCCAGACCTTGCTCGGACTGGGCGCGAACAGCGGATTGAGCAGGCCGGCACGGCCCGCCGCCTCCCACATTGCGATCGCCAACCCCAGCGCGATCAGCCGGCGCACCCAGGCATAGCGCGGATCGAGCATCTTCACGCCGCCTCCGCGCGACGATCGACCGCGCGCGGCAGATCCTCCCATAGCCGCTCGTAGAGCGACGCAAAGGCGGGATGGGTGCGCGACTGCACGGGATCGCGCGGCCGAGGGATCGGCACAGGATAGTGCTGGGTGATGCGGGCGCGCGGGCCCTGCGACAGCAGATACACGTCGTCAGACAGGGTGAGCGCCTCTTCCAAATCGTGGGTGACGAGCAGCACACTGATGCCACCGCGCTCGACCAGCGCCACCACGTCCCTGATCACGCGGGCACGCACGATCGCGTCGAGCGACGCGAACGGCTCGTCCATCAGGATCAACTTCGGTCGGCGCGCGAGCACCTGGGCCAAGGCCACTCGCTTGCGCTGGCCGCCGCTCAGATGGCGCGGGAAGCGGTCGCCGAAGCCGGATAGACCGAGCCGTTCCTGCCAGGTGTCCGCCTCGACCAACGCTTTGCCGTGCTCCATACCGTTCAAGGCGAGTCCCAGCACGACATTGTCGCGCGCCGTCTTCCACGGCAGCAGCGCATCGTCCTGAAACAAGAGGCCAATCTCGGCGTGGGTGAGCGCCGTCTCTACGGTGCCCGACAGCGGTCGCTGCAGGCCGATCACGGCGCGCAGCAGGCTCGATTTGCCCAATCCCGACGGGCCGACCAGGCTGACGAAGCTGCCCTCGCCAACCGAAAGGCTCGCGCGCTCCAGGACCGGTTCGCCGCCGTAGGAAATGGTCAGGTCACAGACGTACAGCGGTCAGCCCCCGGCGATCGAGGTGTCGTGCAGCCCCGCTATGCTGGCATAGGGCTTGATCAGGCCGCCGACGATCAGGCTCTGCCGCACGCGCTTGGCAGAGTCGAGATCGATGGTCACAGACTCTGGATAGAGCGACTCGCGATGCGCCAGGATGATCTCGCCGAACTCCTTGAGATCGAGCTCGGTCGTCATCTCCTTGGGGAAGGCGGCACTGAGCTGGTCGCCGCTCATCGCCCGCAGCGCCTTCAGCGCCTCGGCGAGCGCCTTGGTCAAAGCAATCATTTCCGGCTTGCGCTGCTCGATCTCCTTACCCCGCACCGCGACGCCCATAAACTCGAAGGAGCCGCCGAGATGATTCTTGGCTTCCTCGAGGTCCATGGCGTTCATCAGCACCCGGCCACCTGCCCGTTTCACCAGAGTAAGCGCCGGCTCCTGCACCAAGCCGGCATCGACCTGCCCTTGGCGCACGGCCTCCAGCAGATTGGCCCCCATGGTGGCGAACTGGACCTTGCGCGCATCGGCGCCGGCCTGCTTCAGGAGGTAGAGAGTGAGCGCGTGGTCGGCCGTGCCCAAAGCATTGATGCCGACCGTCTTACCCTCGAGGTCCTTGATCGACTTGATCTTGTCCGCCGTCTTGGGCGCGGTGGCGATGGCGAACAGTGGCAGTCGCCCGGTCACGGCGAAGCGGCGAATGTCGGCGCCGACATTGGCGTAGGCCTGGATGGCGACGTCGAGCGAGGTGGCAGCGTAGTCGACGGCACCGCCGACCAACGCCTGCATCGCCGCCGTGCCACCACGGGTATAGACGAACTGCACGTCGAGGCCGTGCGCCTTGAGGATGCCGGACGAGCGGGCAACCTCGTACGGCACGCCACACAAAAGCTGGCTGCAGTAGGCGAGCTTGATCTGCCGGCCCTGGGCGATCGTCGGCGCCGGCTGGACGCCCGAGAACACGCTGGCGACCAGCCCCGCACCCTTGAACAGCGCGCGCCGGGACACGTCGGTGTCGGGGACCCGGGCCGTGGTTTCATCGCAGCAGCCCATGACGAGCCTCCAACTTTGCGAAGCCCCTCATACGCAAGGTTGGACGACCCGACAAGGCGGTCGGCGGTATCGTCCGTGGCAGGCATCTTCGGCCAGGGGCGCCTACTCGATCACCTCGTCGGCGCGGGCAAGGAGCGAAAGGGGAAGCGTGAAACCGAGAGCGCGCGCCGTTTTCATATTGACCAAGACCTGGAAGGCGGTTGCCTGTTCAATCGGCAGCAGCGCAGGGTCGGCCCCACGCAGGATCTCGCTGACGTAGCGCGCAGACTGGCGCCACACGTCCACGAAGTCCAGCGCATAGGCCAGAAGGGCGCCTCCCCGTGCCAACCTCGCGTTTCCGGTCACGGTCGGCAGCCGGCGCTCGAGGGCAAACTGGAAGATGGCCTCGCGATGCGTGTCGAAGGAGGGATCCTGAAGCACCAAGGCCCCATCCACCGCTTGCTGGACGGCCCAATCGAAGGCGGCAGGGAATTCATCCACGGCACGAATGTCCTTCACGTCGATGCGCACGCCGAGCGCGTGACTGATCCTGCTGAATGCCTCGCGAAACTCGGGGTTGCCTGGATTCTCCGCCTGCAGGAATGCCGCGAACGTCTGGGCCGTAGGCACAGCTTCCTTGAGGAGCTGCAGCTGCTTGCCGAGTATCTCCTCGCCCCGGATCGAAATGCCGGTGATCCGACCGCCTGGCCGCGCCAGGCTGCGGGCAAATCCCATCAGCTCGGGATCGGCGCTGCCCGCCATGACAATTGGCAAGTCTGGCACCGAGAGATGGGCAGCATTCACCGCGGTGGTGCCGGAGGTGACGATCACACGGCTGCCCTGCGTCACGAGCTCACGCGCCAGATCGGCCAGTCGCTCCGGTCTGGCCTCGGCGTAACGAGCGACGAGCCGCACGGTGCTGCCATCGCTCAGGCCATACTTGCGGAGCCCGTCCCGTAGCCCCTCTAAGTACGGGCGGGATACCGCCTCGCTTGCCAAGCCCAGCACGCCGACCGTCGGCTTGTCCTTCGACTGACCAAAGGCGGACAGTGGACTCGACCAGACAAGAGCGCCGAAAAGGTGATTGAACTGCCGCCGCCTCATTCGATCGCCCGCCATTGCATAGAATAGCGTAGCGCCGGTTATTGCAGCCTGCAACGAAGGTAGGCGGGGCGCCCGTGTGCTTTCTGGTTCTTGTCAACTAATGTCGAGCGCAGGGTCGTAGCGAGGGAGCGTGATTCATGAAGGCAATGGTCTGCCGCCGCTGGGGCGATCCGGAGGATCTGGTGTTCGAGGAAATCGAGCCCACACCGCTTGCGGCCGGCCAGGTCAGGATCAAGGTCCATGCCGCTGGCGTCAGCTTTGCCACGACGCTGGTGATCGCCGGCAAGTACCAGCGGCGGCCGCCCTTCCCCTTCGCGCCCGGCACCGAAGTCTCAGGCATCGTGATCGAGGTCGCCCCTGACTGCCGGCGGCTCAGGGTCGGCGACGAAGTCGTGGCGGTGCTCGACTGGGGTGGGCTCGCCGAGCAAGCCGTCGCCCACGAGGTCAACGTCTTTCCCAAGCCGCGCACCGCGGGCTTTGTCGAGGCGATCCAGCTCGCCATCTCCTATCCGACGTCGGCCGGCGCGCTCACCTGGCCCGCCGTGCTCGATGTCCAGAAGGGCCACACGCTGCTCGTCCATGCGGCGGCCGGCGGCGTCGGCATGGCGGCAGTCGAGATCGGCAAGATCCTCGGCGCCACCGTGATCGCCACGGCGGGCGGCGAGCGCAAGGTCGCGTTCGCACGCGCCCGCGGCGCCGACCATGTGATCGACTACACGGCGAGCGATTTCCGCGAGAAAGTGCTGAAGCTGACCGGCGGCCGCGGCGTCGACCGTGTCTACGACCCGGTCGGCGGCGACGTCTTCGCCCAGTCCCTGCGTTGCATGGCCGTCGAAAGCCGCATCTGCCCGATCGGTTTCGCCGGCGGCACCATTCCACAAATCCCGGCCAACATCCTGCTGGTCAAGACCATCGCCGTGACCGGCTTCAACTACGGCTACTATGTCGGGTGGAGCCCGCACGATGCGCGCTTCGAGGAAGCCGATCGTACCTTCGCGCTGATGGAGAGAATCCGCGGCTGGTGCGAGGCCGGCCTGTGCCGGCCCCATGTCGATCGGACCTACAAACTGAAAGAAGCGCCCCAGGCAATGCGGGCGCTTCTCGAACGCAGTGTCACCGGCCGTGTGGCCGTGGTGATCGATTGACCCGGTCTGCGGGCTACTGCTTCTTGGTCAGTGGTCCCTCGAACTTGCAGTAGCCGTCCAGCTTGATCTTGGAATCGCCTTCCTTGATCTGGCCGATGACATCCATGATGCCGCCGCCGCCGACCGCGGCCGCAGTCTTGATGGCGCCGTTCTTGCCGAGCGTGGTCTCGAAGTTGCGCTGCGGACGGCCTTCCTGCTGGAACAGGCCCTTCACCGTCTCGCCCTCGACCGTCACATCGATCGTCATCTTGTAGGTCGGGCACTTGGAGCTGCCCGGGACGTTCACACCGTAGCCGGTCCACGTGTAAACCGTCTTCGGCGCCTGCGCCTGCGCGGCGGCCCCGAGCAGCAAGCCGATTGCCGCACCAGCGAAAGCCACAACCTTGATCATCGAAACCTTCTCCCGTCAGAAATGACCCTTGATCGCCTCGAGCACAGCTTGCGGCTTCTCCTGGCCTACCGCATGCCCAGCGCCGGAGACCTTAACCAGTTTGGCGCCGGAAATCGCCTTTTTGAAGGCGTCTCCATACACAGGCGGTATCAGTACATCCTCGGCACCCCAGACGATCAAGGTGTCGGCTACTATACGATAGAGTCGCTGTTCCAATCCCCGATCGGGGATGGGAAAAAGCAACTTGCCCGCCATCCCCAAGCGGCGCGCGTTCATGACCAGGAACTGCTTCAGGAACTCAGGGTCGTCCATGTTGCCGCCCGAGGCGAGCAGCTTCCGACCGGCCCCGGCATCGTGGAACAGCAGGCCGGGCAGCTCGTAGGGCAACTTGGTGAAGATGTCCGCGATGGGATGCTCATCCAGCCAGAGGCCGGCGGGGGCCAGCAGGCAAAGCCGGGCGATCTCCGTTCGCGCGATCGCCGCCATCTCGGCAGCGATCATGCCGCCCATCGAGTGACCGACCACGATCGGCCGATCGAGCTTCAACGCCTGCAGAACGTCGAGCGTGTGCAAGGTCACGTCGAGCATGTCGCGCAGGTCGTCCTCGCCACCCGACTGACCGTAGCCCGGCAGCAGGGGCGCCACGACGCGGTACTGGCTGGCGAGGGCCGCGATCAACGGATCGGCCGGCATATGGCCACCGGCGCCATGCAGGAACAGGAGGTCGTGGCCCGTGCCGGCTTCGACGACCTCGATGCGACGGCCCGACGGTTCGAGCGTAAGGAAGTTCTGTCTCATTCGGCGGCCGTCCGCAGGGCAACAGGCTGGCGCATGGGATGGACCCAGAAGCGGTCGTCGTGGTTGTTCCACTCCGGCCACAGATTGCGCAAGTGGGGCATCACCTTCTCGGCGAACAGACGGGTCGAGTGGCGCACCTTGTCGTCGGGCATGTTGCCCACATGCATCAGGCAGAAGATGTTGCCGACCCGCAAGGTCTTGATCAATTCCTCCATCTGCTGGCGCACCGTCTCGGGCGAGCCGGCGATGACGTAGCGGTTTTCGGTCAGGTCCTTCCAGGACATGGTGACGTAGTTGCGAGCCGACGCCGCGGTGAATTGCGACAGCGCCCCAGTCTGGATGGTCTTGATCGTGCGATAGCCCGGCGCATCGGCGAACCCCGGATAGACGTGCAGGCACCTGTTGTAGAAATAGTTGATGTGCGGGCCGTAGAGTCGCTCGGCCTCGGCATCGGTGTCGGCGACGCAGATCACCTGGGCGAAGCCCGCGCGATAGGGCGATTCGTCGACGCCGCGCTCGGCCACCCGCTTCCAGTAGCCCTCCATCAGGAGCTTGGCGCGCAGGTAGCCCGAGTAGCTCAGGTAGGAATACGAGTAGGTGTTGTCGAGGCAGAAATCGTAGGTCTCGACCGAGCCGCCGCCGGGAATGAAGACCGGTGGCGCCGGCCGCTGGAGCGGTTTGGGCCAGCAATTGACGTAGCGCAGCTTGGTGTAGCGGCCGTTGAAGGCGAATGGCTCGTCGGCCGCCCACGCCTTGCGGATCAGGTCGTGCGCCTCGGCGTACTTCTCGCGCGTCAGCGCCGGGATGGTGCCATAGGCGTAGTTGGTATCCATCGACGTGCCGACCGGGAAGCCCGCCACCAACCGTCCGCCCGACAGCACGTCGAGCATGGCCATCTCCTCGGCCACGCGCAGCGGCGGATTGTAGAGCGCGATCGAGTTGCCGAGCACCACCAGCGCCGCCTTCGACGTGCGCCGCGTCAACGTCGCCGCCATGATGTTGGGCGACGGCATCAGCCCATAGGCGTTGGCGTGATGCTCGTTCACGCCGATGCCGTCGAAGCCGACGCTCTCGGCGAACTCGAGCTGGTCGAGATACTGGTGATAGACGCCGTGGCCCAGCTCCGGCTCGTACATCTTGTTGGGCAGATCGACCCACACCGACCGATGCTTCTCGCGGAAGTCGTCCGGCATGTGCGGCCAGGGCATCAGATGGAACCAGGTGAACTTCATGTGGGTCTCCCGTGGCGTTCGTTTTCGGCCGCGCGTTCCTCATTCACCTCCCCACTTCGTGGGGAGGAGTATGACCATCGACTGCTCACCATCTATCGCCCCTTGAATTGCGGTTCGCGCTTCTCGAGAAAGGCCTTGATTCCCTCCTTCATGTCCTCGGTCTGCATCAGCGGCAAGAGCTGCAGGAAGACGTGATGGACATGCTCGTTGAACGGCTCGTTCCAGGCCATCCGCATCATGCGCTTGGCCGCCTGGATGGCGAGCGGCGCGTTGGCGGCGATCTCGAGCGCGAGTGTGCGCGCCGCCCCCATCACCTCGGCGTCGGGCACGACCGAGTTCACCAGTCCCATGTCGAGCGACTGCTGGGCGGTGAGCGTGCGCCCCGTGAAAATCAACTCGGCGGCCTTGGCCCAGCCGAGCAGGCGCGGCAAATACCAGGTGCCGCCCGACTCCGGCAGCACGCCGCGCCTCGCATAGGATGCGGCGAGCTTAGCCGATTGCGCCATGACGCGGATGTCGGCCCCCAGCGCCAGGTCGAGGCCGTAGCCCGCCGCCGAGCCGTTCAGCGCCGCAATCACCGGCTTGTCCATGGCATGCAGCACGGGCGGTGGCGTGTTGCGCAAATCGATGTTGGTCGGCGAGGCACCCGAGCCGACGCTGAGATTGTCGGTGCCCTTGCTCTGGGCTTCGAGGTTGAGGCCGGCACAGAAGGCGCGGCCCGTGCCGGTGAGGATCACCACCCGCACCGCGCGGTCCTCGTTGGCTCGCACCAGCGCTTCCGTGAGCTGCTTCAGCATCGGGCCGGAAATGGTGTTCATACGCTGCGGTGCGTTGAGGGTGACCGTGGCGATCGCACCATCGACGCCGTAGAGCAGCTCCTCCGGTATTACCGAAGCTGCGGGCTGGGCCGCAAACTGGCTCATGTTTCCTCCCCCTGCCGAATGCCGCTATGGTGGCGCAGGAGAACACGCCACGCCATGCAAAATCGTTTCATCGATCTCTACAGCGACACCAAGAGCAAGCCCTCGCCCGGCATGCGAAAAGCAATGGCCGATGCCGAGGTCGGCGACGAGCAGAAGATGGAGGATCCCACCGTCAACCGGTTGCGCGACCGCATCTGCGAGCTCCTGGGGAAGGAGGATTCGGTCTTCCTGCCGAGCGGCACCATGGCCAACCAGATCGCCATCCGCGTGCATTGCCGGCTCGGCGACGAGGTGATTGCCGACCGCACGGCGCACATCATCAACGCCGAGACCGGCGGCCCCGCCGCCAACTCGGGCGTGATGATCCGCCCGATCGACGGGCCCAACGGCGTGTTCACCGGCGAGCAGGTCAAGGCGGCGCTGCGCGATCCCAACAGCCGCAACGCGCCGCGTTCGCGCATGGTGTCGATCGAGAACACGTCGAACGGCGGCTTCGGCACGGTGTGGCCGCTGGCGACGATGCAGGGCGTGGCCGAGGTCGCACGCGCCGCTGGAGTCGCCCTGCACATGGACGGCGCGCGGTTGTGCAACGCCTCGGTGAAGTCGGGTACCAAGCCCAGCGACTATGCCGCCTGTGTCGACACACTGTGGCTCGACTACACCAAGGGGCTGGGCGCGCCAGTCGGCGCCAGCCTCGCCGGACCCAAGGACCTCATCAAGGAAGCGTGGCGGCAGAAGCAGATGCTGGGCGGCTCGATGCGCCAGTCCGGCGTCATCGCCGCGGCGGCGCTCTACGCGCTCGACAACAACTGGGACCGGCTGGCCGAGGATCACGACAACGCCCGCCACCTCTCGGAAGGTCTCGCCAACATCAAGGGCCTGTCGATCGACGTGCCGCGCATGCAGACCAACCTGGTATTCTTCGAGATCACCAAGCCGGGCTGGACTTCGGCCAAGCTGGTCGAAGCCTGCCGCGAGCGTGGCGTCGGGATCGGCGCCAACACCGCGACGCGCATTCGCGCCGTCACCCATCTCGACGTCAACCGCAAGGACATCGACACTGCCCTCAAGGTGATCAGCGACGCCCTGGCGGCCTGATGCGGGTCTTCCTGCTGGGCGGCACCGGCTCGATCGGTGCGCCGGTCCTGAGGGAGCTGGTCCGGCGCGGCCACGAGGTCGTGGCCCTGGCGCGCTCGGCCGCATCCGGTGCTACACTCGAACGGCAGGGAGCGACAGTCCTGCGGGGCGACGTGGCCGCGCCACAAGGCTGGGTCTCGGCGCTTCCGACGGTCGACGGCGTCATCCATCTGGCGTGCGATTTCGCCTCGGAGATGGAGGCGATCGAGCGTGCCCTGCTCGATACCCTGCTCGCGCATCTCGCCCGACAACCGATCAAGGCGCGCTTCGTCTACACCGGAGGCTGCTGGCTGTACGGCGAGACCGGAGATCGGGTTGCGACGGAAGAATCGCCCTTTGCGCCGCTCGACGCCTTCGCGTGGATGGTGCCCCATCTCCGACGCGTCCTGATCAGCAACGACGTCGAGGGCATCGTCGTCCATCCGGCTATGGTCTATGGCGGCGAGGGAGGCGTATTCCGCCGTTTCGCCCGCGATGCAAAGTCGGGCTTCGTGCGGATCGTCGGTGACGAAGCGGTCCGCTGGCCGCTGGTCCATTGCGACGATCTGGCCAAGCTCTACGCCCTGGCCCTCGAGGGTGCGCCGGGACGATCGAGCTACATCGGCGCGTCGGTGGACGGCATGCCCGTCGGGCGACTGGCCCGCGCCTTCGGTGCACCGGATATTTCGACTCTGCCGGTGGACACCATTGCCGCAGAGTTGGGCGAGTGGGCCCGCGGCTATGCCTGTGATCAGCAACTGAGCGGCGCGAGGGCACGCCGGGAGCTGGGATGGCAGCCGATGCACCTCGATCCCCTCGCCGACATTCACCAATGGCTTCGACAATGAATGCACCCATCGAGCTCGGCCAACCGATCCTCCGCCGCGAAGACCAGCGCTTCCTGACCGGCCGCGGCCGCTATGCCGACGACACGGCGCCCAACGATGCGCTGGCCGTACTGTTCGTGCGCTCGCCGCACGCCCATGCGCGACTCGCCGGCATCGACAAGACAAGCGCCCTCGCCGCGCCCGGAATCGTGGCGATCTACACGGCCCAGGATCTCGTGGCCGACAAGATCGGTCACCTGCCGACGGTCAGCGAGATCAAGGACGAGGCCGGCAACCGCCATCGCGAACCCCGGCACCTGCCGATGCCGCCCGACAAGGTGCGCCATGTCGGCGACATCGTTGCCATGGTGATCGCCAACACGCTCGACCAGGCACGCGATGCCGCCGAGCTGCTCGCGGTCGACTACGAAGAGCTCCCGGCTGTCGTGACGGTGGCTCAGGCGCTGGCCGACAGCGCGGCGCAACTGCACGATGACGTGCCCGGCAACCTGATGTGCCGCTGGGCCAAGGGCGACAAGGGCGCCACCGATGCCGCCTTTTCCCGCGCCTCCCACGTGACGTCGCTGTCGATCCGCTCGCCGCGCCAGATCGTCCATTACATGGAGACCCGCGCGGCATGGTCGGCCTACGAGGCCAGCGACGACGTCGTCACCGTCACCTTCGCCTCGCAGGGCGTGCAGGTGCCGCACCGGCTGATGTGCGAGCGGGTGCTCAACGTACCGAAGGATAAGCTGCGGCTGATCACCGAGGATGTCGGCGGCGGATTCGGACCAAAATATCCAATCTACGCCGAGCCGACCTTGATCGCCTGGGCGACGCGTAAGCTCGGGCGCGGCCTGCGCTGGACCTGCGAGCGCGGCGAGCTTGCGCTGTCGGACAGCCATGCCCGCGACCTGGTCGCCCACGCCGAGCTCGCGCTCGACGCGTCGGGCACCTTCATCGGCCTGCGCGTGAAGGCGGAAGCCAACTATGGCGCCTATCTCTCGATGTTCGCGCCGACCATTCCGACCACCGGCCTCGCCAAGGTGATCTCGGGGCTCTATCGGATCCCGGCGATCCGCATCGATTTCGACTGTGCCTTCACCAACACCGTGCCGGTGGACGCGATCCGCGGCGCCGGCAAGCCCGAGGCGCTGTTCCTGCTCGAGCGGCTGATCGACATCGCCGCCCACGAGACCGGCCGCACGCCGGCCGAGCTGCGCCGCCGCAACCTGCTCCGCCCGGAGGAGATGCCTTATGTGACAGCGAGCGGCTACACGTATGATGCGGCCGACTGCGTCCGCCTGTTCGAGACAGCCCTGCAGACGGCCGACGAGCCGGGCTTCGCCGCCCGGCGCGCCGCCAGCGAAGCGCGCGGCCTTCGGCGCGGCATCGGGCTTTCCTGCCATCTCCATGGCACGGGCGGCATCGCCGACGAGCATGTCGTGGTGCAGGTCGGCGCCGACCGGCTGGTTGCCGCCGTCGGTTCGCAAAGCCAGGGCCAGGGGCACGAGACGGTATTCGCGCAGATCCTTGCCGCCTCGCTCGGTGTGCCGGTCGAGCGCGTCGAAATTCGCCAGGGTGACACGCGCACCATCCCGCGCGGCGGCGGCACCGGCGGCTCGTCCTCGACCATCATCAGCGGGACCACGATCCGGCGCGCCGCCGAAATCGTGATCGAGCGCGGCCGCGACCTTGCCGCCGAGCGCCTGGAGACGGCGAAGGCCGATATCGCCTATCGCGACGGCGCCTTCGAGGTGGTCGGCACCGACCGACGGCTCGGCCTGTTCGAGCTCGCGGCAACCAGCCCCTTCTCGGGCGACGCTCTGTTCGGCGACAAGATCGAGTCGTTTCCGACTGGCGTGATGGTCTGCGAGGTCGAGGTCGATCCCGAAACCGGCGAAGTCCACATCGACCGCCTGACGGCCGTCGCCGATTGCGGCGTCGTGGTCAATCCGCGGTTGCTTGCCGGCCAGATGCACGGCGGCATCGTGCACGGGCTGGGCAACGCCCTGTCGGAGCAGGCCATCTACGACGAATCGACAGGTCAGCTCCTGACCGGCACCTTGATGGACTACGCCCTGCCGCGCGCCGACAACGTGCCCAACTTCACCGTCGAGACCATCGTCACCCCCTCGCCCAACAACTTCCTGGGCTTCAAGGGGATCGGCGAATTGCCGACCAACGGCGCGCCGGCGGCTCTGGCCAACGCCGTGCTCGATGCATTAGCGCCGTTGGGCGTGCGCCATCTCGATATGCCGCTCACCGCCCACAAGATCTGGCAGGCACTTCACGCTTCGTGAGTGGATTCACGAAGTTTTGTGCCGTTTGGCGAAGCGAGGCTGGATCGTCCACGCCGTCATACGCTCCTTGGCGGCATGTTCCAACGCCTCCTGCTTGCCCTCGCCACTCTCGTCCTGCTCGCCGGCACCGCCCTGGCCGCGGTCATCGCCTTCGATTCCCCGGCGCGACCGCCGGTCCTCAAGGCCGGCAACGCCATCCCTGGAATTGCCGAGTGGAATTTTGCAACGCTCCCCGAGCGCCGCAGCGTCAAGGCGCGTGACGACGCTCCCCTTCATTACCGGCTCTACCCTGGCCAGTCCGACCGCGTAATCGTCCTGGTCCACGGTTCGACCGGCACCGGTGTCGAAATGCACAAGCTTGCCCAGGCACTGCAAGCAGCAGGCGCCTCGATTTACGCAATCAGCTTGCGCGGCCATGGCGGCAGCGGCACGACGAACGGCGATGTCTCCTATCTTGGCCAGCTCGACGACGACCTTGTCGACCTGACCCAGGCACTGGGACTGGACAAACTGGGCATCCGCCGCACGCTGGCCGGCTTCTCCTCCGGCGGAGGGTTTGTCCTGCGCATTGCCGGCGGCCGGCTAGCCGGGCTGTTCGACGACTATCTCGCGATCTCGCCCTACATCGCAGCCGACTCCCCGACCGGATCACGCGACGCTGGCGGTTGGGCAGGCGTTGCCTTGCCGCGAATCACCGCCCTCTCGCTGCTCCACGCAATCGGTCTCCCGTGGTTTCAGGGCCTGCCGGCGGTCGCCTTCGCCACTGCGGCCAAGGCCGACGAGAGTCGCACGCCCGTCTACTCCTTCCGCTTGATGGCGAGCCTGCAACTCGGGCGCAACTGGCGTTCGGTCCTGGCGCACATTTCGGCACCGACCCGAATCGTCATCGGCGCCCAGGACGAATTGTTCGCCGCGGACCAATTCGAGCCCCTTCTGCAGGCGATCAATCCTCGCATTGACCTGACCCTCGTCTCCGATGCCGGCCATCTGGCGATGATTGGCGATCCACGAGCTATCGCCACCGTCGTTGGGGCATGGCGGAAGCACGGCGGTCGATGAGCGTTGGCCCTCAGGCCCCCCAGACCGCCAGTGCGCCACGCACGCCGACATAGACTCCGGCGCCCATGACGAACCAGGCGAAGATTCCGGCCAAGACGCCCTTCTGCCGAGCCAACCGCGCATTGGCCTTGGCGCCGACGACGGCACCGACAGCGCCGCCGGCGATCAGCAGGCCGGCGACCGGCCAATCGATCATGCCCGACCAGGCATAGCTCGACGCCGAGGCGATGCCGAAGGCGGTCACCGCCACCAGCGACGCGCTCGCCGCCTCGGGCAGATCCATGTCGGCCGCGAGGATCAGGCCCGGCACGATCAGGAAGCCACCACCAATACCGAAGAAGCCCGACAGGATTCCAACCGCCGCCCCCAGCACCGCGAGGCGCGGCAACAGGTGGCGCGCGGTGGCGGCGCTCAGCCAGGGTGACGGAGCCGCCCGGGCGCGCCGCGGCCGCAACATCGAGAGGCCGACCACGATCATGAGTAGTCCGAACAGGATCAGCAGCTTCTGGCCGTCGACCATCTTGCCGAGGGCGGCCCCCGCCAGCGCGCCGCCGACGCCGGCAGCGCTGAACACCAGCGCACAGGGCCAGCGGACCGGTGCCCGCCTGGCATGCAGGCCGAGGCTCGCGGCGGCGTTGACCGCGACGGCAAACGCCGCGGTTCCGATCGCGACATGCGGCGAGGACACGCCCACAGCATAGACCAGCAACGGGACGGCAAGGATCGAGCCGCCGCCGCCGATCAGCCCCAGGACAAGACCGATCAGCGTGCCCGATCCGACGGCGAGAAGCACTGTGACCATCAGGCGGTTACGGCCGCCTGAACGCGCCGATTCCACGGCATGAGGGCCAGCAGCTTGGCCATGCCGCACCAGCCTGTCGTGCCGGCGAAGGTCAGACCGGCTCCGACAAAGGCCGCGAGCGCGAGGAAGACCGGCGCCACCCACAGGCCGAGCGCAATACCGACGAGCACCAGACTCCCGGCCACGATCTGCACCTGACGCATGATCTCGATCGGCTGACGGGCGTCGACGGTCACTGGCAGGCCGGCCTTCTTCCACGCTTCCAGCCCGCCGGCGAGGATGTAGGCCTCGCACTTCGTCGCCGCAGCAAGGCGCTGGGCGTTGGCGGCCGTGCGCGCACCGGAGCGACAATGGAAGATCACCGCCTTGGCATCGCGCGGATCGACGGCAGACAGACGAGACATTGGATTGTGACGGGCACCCGGTACGCGCTCGCGCGCGCGCTCGTCGTCTTCGCGGATGTCGATCAGAACGGCGCCTTCGTCGACGAGGCGCCTGGCCTGGGCAACATCGATTGTCGGGAGAGACATCTTCGGTTCCTTTCCTTCTGATCCAGGTCAGTCATGGCAATAGAGTCGATGCAGGGTCGCGAGCAGGCTTTCGACCCGCGAGTCGGCGATCCGGTACCACGAGGTTTGAGCGTCCCGTCGGTAGGCCACGATGCCCTCCTCCCGCATGCGCGCGAGGTGTTGCGACAGTGCCGACTGCGACAGGCCGATCTCCTCGGCCAACGCGCCGACCGTCGCCTCGCCGTCCTCCACCAGCTTGCAGAGGATGAGGAGGCGACGGTCGTTGGCGAGAGCACTCAGCAGGCTGGCCACTGCGCCAGCCCTCTTCTGGAGTTCCCGCGGTTCAATGCGGTGGATCGTCTTGGCTTTCATTTTAGACATTGCTAAATTAGTTCTCTCTAATATATTAGTCAAGACCTCGCAGGGAGAAGAGCTTGGCCACCCTACCCATCATCGACTCGTTCTTCGACGAGGCGACCTTCACGATCACCTACCTCGTGAGCGATCCGGTTGCGCGTCGCGCCGCAGTTATCGACCCGGTGCGCGACTACGACCACCGCTCTGGCAGAGCATCCACGGTTTCAGCCGACCGCGTCCTGGCTAAGGCTGCCGAGCGCGGCGTCGCCGTGGACTGGATCCTCGAGACCCATGCCCATGCCGATCACCTGACCGCCGCGCCCTACCTCAAGGTGAAGACTGGCGCCAAGGTGGCGATCGGCGAGCATATCCGCGAGGTCCAGAAGATCTTCAAGAAGGTGTTCAACGCCGCCGACGTGAGCGAGGACGGCCGCGAGTTCGACCATCTCGTGCGCGATGGAGAATGCCTGCCGCTCGGCGCGCTGGAGATCGAGGTCATGCACGTGCCCGGGCACACGCCCGCCGACGTCGCTTATCGGATCGCCGACGCGGTCTTCGTCGGCGACACGCTCTTCATGCCCGACTATGGCACGGCCCGTGCCGACTTTCCCGGCGGTGACGCGACCCAGCTCTATCGTTCGATCCGCCGTCTGCTGTCGCTGCCGCCATCGACCCGATTGTTCATGTGCCACGACTACAAGGCGCCGGGTCGTGATCACTTCGCCTGGGAGACCACCGTTGCGGACGAGCGAGCACGCAACATCCACGTCCATGACGGCACATCGGAGGCCGCCTTCGTCGAGCTACGCACACGACGGGACGCCACGCTCGCCGCGCCAGTGCTCCTGCTGCCGTCGGTCCAGGTCAACATCCGCGCAGGCAACTTTCCGCCAGCCGACGCCAACGGCACCACCTATCTTCGAATCCCCGTGCGCCTCGCCACCTGACCGGAGGTCCAGCGGGCTGATCCAGGTCAAGGACGGCAGCGTCGCGAGTTCATAAAAGAATCCAATGGCGCGCAATATCCTGGTCCTGAACGGACACCCGGACCCCGAGAGCCAGGGGCTCTGCCACGCCCTCGCCGAGGCTTATTCCAGGGGCGCCCGAGAGGCCGGCCATGCCGTGCGGCGTGTAGACGTGGCTACCCTCGAGTTCGGCCTGCTGCGCTCACAGGCCGAGTTCGACAGGAACGCGGATGCGCCCGCGATCCTGGCCGCGCAGGAAGCGCTGATGTGGGCCAACCATCTGGTGGTGATCTTTCCCCTGTGGCTGGGCGACATGCCGGCGCTGCTGAAAGCCTTCTTCGAGCAGACGTTGAGGCCGGGTTTCGCCTTTACCGACCGCCCTGGCGGCTTTCCACTCGGCCATCTCACGGGCCGATCGGCCCGTGTCATCGTGACCATGGGCATGCCGGCCTTCCTCTATCGCTGGTATTTCCGCGCCCACGGCCTCAAGGTTGTCGAACGCAATATCCTGCGTTTCGTCGGATTTGCGCCAGTGCGCAGCACCGTGCTGGGCGGCATCGGTCGACGCAGCCGGGAGTCGATCGGCCGTTCGCTCGCTTACGTCGAAGGCTTGGGAGGGCGGTCGGCCTAGACT
This sequence comes from Reyranellaceae bacterium, assembly GCA_046349335.1. GTDB lineage: Bacteria > Pseudomonadota > Alphaproteobacteria > Reyranellales > Reyranellaceae > Reyranella. Next base: position 89,800 of record JAXMCO010000008.1, on the reverse strand, counting down.
GGCACCGATCTACCGGCGCCGGAGACGTTCGAGGGAAGCGGCGATTGCCTGACGCACCGGGTCGGGCTGATCGGCGATCGCTTGGCCGACCAGGTCGAGCTGGCGCCGCAGGGTGTGGACCTGGTCGAGCAGATCGACCACCGTCTCGACCGCTTCCTCGTCGAAGCCCATGTCGCCGGCCAGCTCACTCAGCAAGCGGGCGCGTGCCACGTCGACGCGCTCGAAGGTCCAGCCTTGGGCGGAAACGCCCGGCCGCAAAAGACCGCGTGCCACCCACCGCTCGACATGGACCACCGTCAGCCCATCGCAAGCATGCAGCAATTCGTCGAGTGTGGTCATGTGAACTGCTCCATTGCCTGCCGCGGATCCTGGTTGCGCCCCTCCGTCCATTTCTCGGCGAACTCCTTGAGCGCGCTATCGGGCGGATCGGGCAGCACCAGCTTCAGCTTGACGTACTGGTCGCCGCGCTGGCCGGTCTTGCGGTCGAGCAACCCGCGGCCCTTGAGCCGGAGTGACGTGCCGGTGTTGGAGCCAGCCGGCACAGCCAGCATCACTGGTCCACCAATCGTCGGCACGCGAATCCGGCCGCCCAGCACCGCCTCGGGCAGGCTCACCGGCAGCTCGACGTGGATATCGTTGTCGCGCGGCTCGAAGAAGGCGTGCGGCTCGACGTGGATCTCGACATAGGCATCGCCGGCCGGGCGGCCCTTGGTTCCCGGCATGCCCTGCCCCTTGAGGCGTAGGGTCTGGCCATTGGCGGTGCCTTCGGGAACGTCGATATCGAGCGTCTTGCCGTCAGGCAGGGTGACTCGCTGCTTGCCGCCGCGTGCGGCCACGAGAAACGGGACGCGCAGGCTGTAGGTGACCGGGAGGCCGTCCATCTCGAACTCCTCGCCATCGCCCCGGCGGAACGAGAATCCGCGGCCGCCGCGCTGGCCGAACATCTCGGAAAAGATGCCGCCCATGTCGACGAAAGATTCGTGGCCGCCGGCGTGCTCGTACTTGGCGCCGTGGAAGCCACCCGCCTGGTCGCGATAGAAGCCGCGCGGCGGCACCTCTTGGCCGGACGCATCGATCTCGCCGGCATCGAAGCGACGGCGCTTCTCGGCGTCGGACAGGATTTCGTTCGCCTGGGAAATCTCCTTGAACTTCGCCTCGGCTGCCTTGTCACCCGGGTTGAGATCGGGGTGGTGCTTCTTGGCGAGCTTGCGGAAGGCCTTGCGAATCTCGTCGTCGCTCGCAGTCTTGGCCACGCCGAGGACGGAATAGGGATCGTTCATGGGCCACAATTTGATGTCGTTTCAGGCAGTTGCAAGACCCCAGTTGGCCGGAGACTATTATCTCGCAGGGTGAGCGGCGATGTTTCGGGTCATGAACGTCGGCAATTCGTGCAATGAATGTTGGCGATGCGGGCCGGCCTGATCCTTTCCTTCGCGACCATTGTTGTCTGCCTGCTGGTCGCAGAAGCCGTTAGCCGCATCGCGGCGCCCGAAGCGTCGCTCTGGCGCTTCCCCAACTACATTCAGCTCTACACCGCCCCCAGCCCCGAGGAGCAGCCGCAACTAGGCTATGACAGCGTGCTCGGCTACCAAACCATGGCCAATGTGTCCGGGACGCTGCGCGGCAAGACGGCATCCTATTCGGCCGAGGGCACGCGCAACCACAATCTCGGCTCCACCCCGTCCGACCCGGCGATTCTGGCGCTGGGCGATTCGTTCACCGAGGGCTACGAGGTCGCCAACGACGAGACGTGGCCGGCCCATCTGGAGCGCGATACCGGCCGGCGGGTCTACAACGCCGGCGTCCGCGGCTACGGCCTCGACCAGATCGTCCTGCGCGGCGAGCGCCTGATCCCGCGCTTGAAGCCGGCTATCGTCGTCCTGGGCTTCATCGAGAACGACATCGACCGCACCGGCCTTTCGGTGCGCGAGTTCCGGCGCAAGCCCTACTTCGTTCCCGAGGGCGACGGGCTGGCGCTGCGCGGCGTCCCTGTGCCGACGGCGCCCTTCACCGAGTCGCTCGATCAAGTCCGCCACATCCTGGGTTACTCGCACCTGCTGGACCGGATCATGCGGCGCCTTGGCCGGTTCGAGCTGTGGTATGGCGGCGTCGTCCATACCGGCGTCGACACCGACCTCGTGGCCTGCCGGCTGATGGACCGGTTCGCCGCCCTGGTGCGCCGGGAGAACGTGAAGGCTCTCGTTGTCGCCTTCGCGCAAACGGATCGCTGGGAAGATCCGGAGCGTGGCGCCGGTCGACACCGACGCGCCGTCGCCGTCCTGGCATGCGCGGCGAAAGCCGGGCTGGGGACGCTGGATGCCTACGAGGGCTTCGCCGCTGCGGGAGCCGCGACGGACATGGACCGCTTCTACCGCGCCTGGCACTTCACCGATCAGGGCAACGCCCTGGCGGCGAGGCTGATCGCCAAGGCACTGGGCCTCGCCAAGGAGTGACGTCGGGATCGTGGACAGCCCGCCCGCTCGATTTCATGAACCGACAAGGCATGTTCAGCTCGGACAACAAGCGCTCAGCAGCGGCCGACTTTCAGGAAGTCGATCATCGAAATCTCTGCGCGGTGGCGCTGGATCGCCTTCATCATGCCGTGATCGAGCTCGGGGACGACCTCCATCGCGGCGCCGGGGAAGGCTTCGAGACCCTCGCCGTCCCGGCCGAACTCGCGCGCGAAGATATCTCTGTCGCCATCGCCCGGCGAGAACAGGAACAGGGTCCTGACGCCACGCCGGGAAAGAGTGGCCATCGAGCGGCGGGCGAAGCTTGGTTCGCCAACGACGCCAATCCGACGCACGACACTGGTCGCGCGGTCGATCGCGTGGGCGGGCACGTGAACGAATTGGCCACGCGCCGCCCTGACCAGATCGACCTCGCCATGGAGCACCGCGCGCCAACGGTCGGCGGACATCAGCCGGCGCACGTAGTGGAGCGGCGGCAACCAGCGCTGGTCGAGATAGCCCTTCACGTCGCCGCCCGGCAACTTGAACAATGGGATATTGACCAGCATCAACGTGCTGATCCGCTCGTCGGCCAACGCGCCATGGAAGGCGTGATAGGCACCCGAGCACAACCCTTGCATGGCGAAGCGCCGGTATCCGAGCGCCTCCAGCCGGTCGATCGCCGCGCGCACGTCGGCGGTGCGGTCGACATGGAACACGTGGCTGCGCATGCCCTCCTTTCCAGGCGGGCTCGCGCTGTCGCCGAGCCCGGCGAAGTCCAGTCTCAGGGAGGCCACACCTTCGGCCGCGAGCCGTCTGGCAAAGGTGACAGCCTGCCGCGCCGGGCCATGGTGCGGCTCGCGGCCGGTGTTGGGAATCAGCACCACCTCTTGCGCAGCACCGTTCTCGGGCTCGCACAGGACGCCGAACAAGCGCTGGTCTGGGCCGAAATGCAGCGGCGATTCGATGCAGCCCGCCAGTCTCACGGCGCGGAGGCTTTCCACAGGCTTCACCGGGGCCGCATGCACCCCGACGGGAATCGCTTGTTGCAACCACGCGAGAACGCGGTCGAAATCGGCGAGCTTGGTCTCGTCGATCAGATTGTCGCGCACCAGTGTTTCGAGCCCTTGCCAATCGGGACAGGCAACCGCGGCGCCAGTCTCCGACCAGGCCTTTGCGCATTCGCCCGCTTGGCGCGCCGTCGCGCGTGCGAACAACGCGACCGGCATGCCGGGAGGAATGGCGAGCTGCCTGAGGTCGACGGCGGCCATCTGGTCCAGCGCGCAGGCGGTGAACTGCAGCCCATGATGCTCGAACCCGCCGGCCCTGTCCGGACTGTGGCCCGTCAACAACTCCGCCTCGAGGCCAAGCTGGCGCACGTAGGATTTGCCGACCACCATCGGCTCGAACAGCACGAGCCCCGCGACGTCATCGCGCTCGATGCCGGCCAGCGTTGCGAGCGCGGCGCCGACGCGGAGTCCGCACAGGACCACTCGGCGCGCCCCGGTGGCCGCACGCAGCCAGTCGGCGGCATCGTGGACGCTCCTCTTCCAGGCAGCCCAGTGGCCTTCGCCACAAGCAAAATCGCCATCCAAGGAGTCCCCGGTCCCCGGATAGTCGAACCGGAGCGCAGGGTAGCCCGCTGCCGCCAGCCGATCGGCCAGCAGCGCCAGGGAGGCATGCGCAATCGCCGCGTCCGTCGAGAACGCGGTGCCGATCACCACTACAACGTCACAGCCCGTCCCACCGAGCGGCTCGTGCAGCCAGCCGAAACAGCCGTTGAACGCCACCGGCGTCATCGCATTTTTCCCACAACCCAGTCTGATTATATGCAACGAACGTGCAACTACGTCAGGCTTCTTTGTGGCAAAATTTGGATAATTTCATCACAGTTGCATATATCTCGACAGCCCCCTATGAGTGCGCTCAAAGAGCCTGCGAGAAAGTGTCGATGTCCGCGATGCCCAATGTTGATCCCTCGCTGCGCCAGCGCATCCGATCCCTGCTGGAGCAGAGTGGCGCCCTGCAAATCGATCTTGCCGCGCTCGGCGACGATTCCGACCTCTACTCGGCCGGCCTGACCTCACACGCCACCGTCGGGCTGATGCTGGCGATCGAGGACGAATTCGACGTCGAGTTCCCCGATCGCTTTCTGCGCCGCCGCACGTTCTACAGCGTGAACTCCCTGGCCGAGGCATTGGCCGAGATCTGCGGACAGAAAGACCTCGTCTGATGTCGCGCCTCGCCGCGGCACGCGCGGTGGGCATCGAGGTTGCGGCACGACATGCCGACGATGTCGATACCAAGGCTCGCTTCCCGCGCGAGGCCATATCCGCCCTCAAGGACGCCAAGCTGCTGGGCCTGCTGGTCCCCCGGAGTCTGGACGGCCCCGGCGCCAGCCTCGCCGAGGGGGTCGCGATCTGCCATGAGCTGGGGCGCCATTGCGCCTCCACAGCGATGATCTACGCGATGCACCAGATCCAGGTGTGGTGCATCGCTCGGCATGCCGGCGACAGCGCTTGGCATGGCACCTTCCTGGGCCGGCTTGCCGCCGAGCAGCTTCTGCTCGCCTCCGCGACCTCGGAGGCGGGTATCGGCGGAGACGTCCGCTCGAGCCTATGCGCCGTCGAGCAGCACGACGATCACCTGTCCCTCGTCAAGGAAGCGTCGGTCATCTCGTACGGTGCCGACAGCGACTGTATCTTGGTGACGGCGCGGCGCACGCCGCAATCGCCCGCCTCGGACCAGGTCATCGTGGTGGCGCCGCGATCGTGCTGCACGCTGGAGCAGCTCGGGAGCTGGGATACGCTCGGCATGCGCGGCACCTGCTCGAACAGCTATCGTCTGACCGTCGAGGGCACGATTGCGCAGATCGTGCCGGCGCACTACGCCGACGTGTCGGCGCAGACGATGCTGCCGACATCGCATCTCGTGTGGAGCGCGGTGTGGCTCGGCATCGCCACCGACGCGGTGCGTCGCGCCCGCGCCTTCGTACGCGCCGAGACCAGGCGGAAGCCCGACGGCGTTCCCACGAGGGATCGCCGGCTGGTCGAGGCGAACAGCCTGCTGCAACAGATGAAATCGACGCTCACCGCGTCGCTGCGGGACTACGAGGCCGCACTCGGTAACGAGGACGCCGTATCGTCGCTCGGCTTCGCGGTCGGCATGAACAACCTCAAGCTGGCGTGCTCGCAACTCGCCGTCCGGATCGTCGAGCATGCGCTGCTGGTCTGCGGCCTCGAAGGCTACCGCAACGACTCGGCCTACAGCGTCGGACGCCACCTGCGCGACGCCTACTCCGCCGTCCTCATGGTGAACAACGACCGCATCGCCGCCAATACAGCGCGGCTCCTGCCGGCGCTGCACGACGATCGCGAGCTCCTCGCATGACCGCGCTGGTCGACGCCCATAGCCGCTATCGCGACGAGCTGCTCCACCACGGCCTGTTGATCTCGATGGGTGTCGATGGCCTCTATGGTCGCGGCGCCGCTTTCGAGCGTGTCGTCGAGGGCGTCAACCACGCCTTCGCCACGCTCGGCGACGCCGACCGGCCGGAAATCATGCGCTTCCCACCCGGGATCGGGCTGCGGCAGCTCGAACGGAGCGGCTACCTCGCGAGCTTTCCCCACCTCGCCGGCACCGTGCACGCCTTTGAAGGCTCCGATCGCGAGCACAGGGCGCTGGTCGAGGCGCTGCAGCAGGGCGACGACTGGGCAACCCGGCAACAGGCGACGCACGTCGCGCTGACGCCGGCTGCCTGCTACGGCGTCTACCCGGCCATCGCCGACCGTGGCCGGCTGGCGCCGCAGGGCACGCTGGTCGACGTCTACACCTATTGCTTCCGCCACGAGCCCTCGATCGATCCGGCGCGCATGCAGATGTTCCGCCAGCGCGAGCATGTGCGCCTCGGCACCGCCGACCAGGTGCTGGCCTTCCGCGAGCAGTGGATGGCGCGAGCCCGCGCGCTGTTCGAAGCGCTCGCCATGCCGCACGAAGTCGATGTCGCCAACGATCCGTTCTTCGGCCGCACTGGCCGATTGATGGCTTCCAGCCAGCGCGAGCAAGAGCTGAAGTTCGAGCTGCTGATCCCGATCGCCTCGCCCGAGCATCCGACCGCCTGCGTCAGCTTCAACTTTCACGGCGAGCAATTCGGCCGCGCCTGGAGGATCGAAGCAGCCGACGGCGGTATCGCGCAAACAGGCTGCGTCGGCTTCGGCGTCGAGCGGATCGCGTTGGCGCTGTTTCGCCATCACGGCTTCGTGCCGGCCGACTGGCCGGGCGGTGTCCGCCATGTCCTCGGACTTTGACGCCGTCGATCTGCTGGGCCTCGACCCGGCGACCCAAGCGACACCAGCCTTGCACGGCACCGATCGGGTGTGGCGCGAGACCAACTGCTACGTCGATCTGTGGATCGAGCTCTTGCCGGCGCTCGGTCACTGCACCGAGGCCGCCCTCGCCTTTACCGTGCGGCAGGATTTCGAGGGCGACCAGTTCACCTTCTTCAAGTTTCCGCCGGAAGATCTCGCGGCACTGTTCGGTCTCACCGTCCAGGAGCTCGCCGTCTTCGATACGGTCGAGAGCCATACGCTGCAGCAGCTTCACCGCGGCCGGCCGGTCCTGATCGAGGTCGACAGCTACTGGCTGCCCGACGTCACGACCTGTTACCACCGCGATCATCAGAAGACGACGGTGGCGGCAATAGCTCTCGACCCGATGGCGCGGCGCTTCGGCTATTTCCACGGCACCGGCTATCAAGTGCTGTCTGGCGAGGATTTCGACGGCTTGTTCCGTTCGCCTGCCTCACCAGGTGTGCTCTTTCCCTACGTCGAGTTCGTCAAGCGCGACGGCATTGCCGTTGCCGCCGACACGTTGGCATCGGCCTCGCGTGCGTTGCTGCGCGACCATCTCGCGAATCGACCCAAGGCCAACCCCGTGTCGGCTTGGCGAGCGGCACTGCCGCAGCATCTGCAGAAGCTGGCGGCGCGCGACATGGCTTATTTCCATCTCTACGCTTTCAACCTGCCGCGGCAGCTCGGCGCCAACTTCGAGCTGCTGGCGAGCTATCTCGACTGGCTGGCCGCGCAAGGCGAGGGTGGGCTGGATCAGGCGATAACGTCGGCTCGCCGCATCGCCGACGCCGCAGCGGCCCTGCAATTCCGGCTGGCACGCATGGCCAATCGCAAGAAATTCGACGCGGCCGCCCTCGATCTCGGCCCGATCGAGGCCGACTACGATCTCCTGTTCGAGATTCTCGGCGCCAAGTTCGGCTGATGCGCATCGTCTCCGTCACCGGCCGTCATGCGACACCGCTCGTCGATGGGTGGCAGTTGGCCATCACGGCAGCCAATGCCGCCAGCAATCCGGCATTGTTGCCACCGACTCTCGACTGGATGCCTGCCGTTGTGCCAGGCACGGCCGCCGAAGCGTTGCGCGGCGCTGGGAAATGGGACGACGACCAGCCGCCGGCCTTGCATGACCGCGACATCTGGTACCGCACGCGCTTCGTCGCCAACGGCGATCGCACCCTGCGCTTCGCCGGCCTCGCGACCTTCGCCGAGGTGTGGTTGAACGGCATCCGCGTGCTGGTCGGCGACAACATGTTCGTCACCCACGAGATCGACGTCGGACTGACCGGCGAAGTCGACCTGCTGATCGCCTTCCGAGCGCTCGACCGCGTGCTGGAGGCCCATCGTTCGCGCGCACGCTGGCGCACGCGACTGGTGCAGAACAACGCGCTGCGGTGGGCGCGCACGACCCTGCTCGGCCACATGACGGGCTGGCAGCCGGCCGTTCATGCCGTCGGCCCGTGGCGGCCGATCGAGCTGATCGAGCAGGCACCGGGCCTGCGCCTGCGCACCGCCGACGTACACGCCAGCCTCGACGGCAACGATGGGCTGGTCAGTGTCGACATCGAGGTCGATGGCCTAGACGATCGACCGATGGCGACGCTCACGGTGGGCAACACCAGGGGCCGCCTGCAATGGGCCAATCCACACCGCCTCTCCGGCACTCTGCGCCTGCCTGGAATCGAGAAGTGGTGGCCGCACACCCATGGCACGCCGGCGCTGCATCGTGTGCAGCTTCGGATCGGCGACGTCGAGGTCGATCTTGGCCGCACCGGCTTTCGCACGATCGCGCTCGAACCGGGCGACGGCTTCGGCCTCGTGGTGAACGGCCAACGGCTCTTCGCCCGCGGCGCCTGCTGGAGCGCCGCCGACCTGGTGTCCCTGGCCGGCGATCGTGCGCGGCTGGCGCCATGGCTCGAACTGGCACGCGATGCGCACATGAACATGGTCCGCGTCGGCGGCACCATGATCTACGAGAGCGACGATTTCTTCGACCTGTGCGACGAGCTCGGCATCCTGGTGTGGCACGACTTCATGTTCGCCAACATGGACTATCCGATCGCCGATCTGGGTTTCCGTACCCGAGTCGAGGCCGAGGCCGCGCAGTTTCTCGACCGGACGCAGGGCCACCCCTGCCTCGCCGTGCTGTGCGGCGGCAGCGAGGTGGCGCAGCAGGCCGCGATGCTCGGCCTGCCGCCGGCTTCGTGGAGCAATCCCCTGTTCGACGAAGTCCTGCCGGCAGCGGTGGCGCACACTCGCCCGGACGCAGTCTACGTCCCACACTCGCCGGGTGGCGGCGACCTGCCCTTCGCGGTCGGCACTGGCGTGTCGCACTACTACGGCGTCGGCGCCTACCAGCGGCCGCTCGACGATGCGCGCCGCGCCGGCGTGCGCTTCACCTCCGAATGCCTGGCTTTCTCCAACGTGCCGATCAGCGCGACGGCAAACGCTGAATGGGCCGACCCGCAGCGCTGGCAGGCCGCCGTGCCGCGCGATCGCGGCGCCGACTGGGATTTCGAGGATGTGCGCGACCACTATGTCAGCCGGCTGTTCGGTATCGACCCCAAGGCGGCACGACGCGATCATCCCGAGCACTATCTCCGTCTCGGCCGCGCCGCCACGGCGCTCGCAATGGAAGCGACCATTGCCGAATGGCGCCGGCCCGGATCGTCGTGCCGGGGCGCGCTGGTCTGGATGCTCAAGGATTTCGTCGCCGGCGCCGGTTGGGGCGTCATCGATTCGACCGGTGCACCGAAGCTCGCCTGGCATGCGCTCCGACGCGCCTTCCGACCGGTGCAGGTTGCCTTGACCGACGAGGGCTTGGACGGCCTCGCCATCCATCTCCTGAATGACACGGCGGCGCCCATCCAGGCCAAGCTGTCGCTGCTCTGCTTGCGCGACCATGCCGTCCCGGTGCTTCGCCGGGAGCGAGAGATCGAGCTGGCGCCGCGCAGCAACCGAACGCTCAGCTCGGCGGCGTTGATCGGGTCCTTCTTCGATATCACCTACGCCTACCATTTCGGGCCCGCGCCGCTCGACGCGACGATTGTCACCTTGGACGATGCCGCGACGGGCGATCGCCTCGGGGAAGCGCTGCATTTTCCCTTAGGCGCACAAACGCCGGTGCCCGAGTCGGGCCTCGAGATCGAGCTCGTCCGCGATTCGGCCGGCTGGGCTTTGCGCTTGCAGGCAGCGCGGTTGGCATCCTGTGTCCTGATCGAGGACCCACACTTTCGCGCCGCTGACGAAGGCTTCGCCTTGCCTCCCGGTGAGCAACGTGATGTGCGGCTGATTGCGCTCAGCCACACGGATGCCAGGCCAAACGGCCTGGTTTTCGCCTCGGCGCGTGCCGAGGGCATCGCCTATCAGGCGAGATAGGCCAGGCAGCCCGCCTCTTCCAGGATTGGATCGAGACGGCGCAAGGCATCGGCCGGCAGGGTCGCGCGGCGCTTGCGCAAGGCGTCGTAACACTTGGCCTGATAGCGGAACGGCGCCTGGGCGAAAGGCCGGCCGAGCAGCTCGACCTCGAGCTCCGGTGCGCTTTCCTGTACCGCCTTTGCGTTGGCGGCGAGGAACGGCAGGTAAGTCTGCGCCATGTGACCGAGCAAAGCCTCGACCGTGGCAGGCAGCGGCGCCTCCGGGTCGATCCACTGACCCTCGATGCCCGACGCATCGTCGAGCCGCAACAGCCAGCAGAAGACGTCGGGCGCGCGGGCACGCATTTCGGCTGCGGGTGTCGGGTCGACCGACAAGATCTGGAGCTGCCCGTAGAGCCCAAAATCGCCCAAGCACGGCCGTGAGCCCAGCAGGTACGGCAAGGTGCGGACATGGCGGTCGAGCGTGTCGAGCACGAAGCGATAGCTGGCCTCGATCACCGGCTTGTTCTGCTCGGTGCAGCCGACCAGCGCCATGCGCCCGACCTGCCGGTCGTTGAACGCCTGCATGACCTTCTGTCGTGCGTGCGCCTCCATCGTCGGATCGCGCGAGGTCACGATCCAGGTCTGGGCGAAGGCGCGGTCCGCGGCATAGTACCAGCGATAATGGAACATCATCTTGGTGACCCACTCGTCTCCGAAATCCTCGAGCAAATCGGAGAGGTAGGCGAGCACCGGGTCCTCGGGAACGACCGCGCGGCCAGCGTGCTCGCGCTCCAGTGCATAGGCAAGCGGCGTCGAATCGTTCAGTAGCCGGCCGTCGGGAAAGCGCAGCACCGGAATGACCGGCGGCAGGCCAGCCGCCACTGCGACGTCGCGCGGCGAGCCCAGCGCGTCCCACACGAACGGAATGCGGCGGTAGCGCATGAGTGCCCGCATCTTCACCGAATAGGGCGACGGATCGAAGCCGTGCAGCGTGTAAAGGCCGCTCACAGGCCGAGCACGGCCTTGGCGATGATGTTGCGCTGGATCTCGTTCGAGCCGGCGTAGATCGTCGACGCCCGATTGTTGAGATAGAGCGGCATCGCCGTGATCCCGCACTCCGGCGTCACGGTCGGCTCATTGTGCCCGAGCGTGCGCGCCTCCGGCTCGAATGGCGCGGCATACCAGGCCAGCGCCTCGACACCGAGATGATCGAGCTTCTGCAAGGTCTCGCTGCCGCGAATCTTCATTGCCGACGACGCCGCACCCGGATTGCGGCCTCGGCTGAGATCGGACAGCACCTGCATCTCGATCATCTCGAGCGCCTGGATTTCCATCTCGGTCTCGGCCAAGCGTTCGGCGAACCCGCGCTCCGTCGCCAGCTTGCCGGAGCCGTCCGCCGCTTCCTCGCGCGCGATGCGCCGGATATCCTCGAGCCGGGCGTGCAGGTTGGGCGTATAGGCCTCGCCGCCGCGCTCGAATTCGAGCAGGTACTTGGCGACCGTCCAGCCGGCATTCTCCGGCCCGATCCGATTGGCAACCGGCGTGCGCACATTGTCGAAGAACACCTGATTGACCTCATGATCGCCGGCCAGGGTCATGATCGGCTTCACGGTGAGGCCCGGCGTGTTCATCGAATCGATCAGCACGAAGGAGATGCCGTCCTGCGGCTTGCCCTCGGTCGAGGTTCGCACCAGGCAGAACATGTGGTCGGCGACATGCGCGCCGGTCGTCCAGATCTTCGTGCCGTTGATCACGTAGTCGTCGCCGTCGCGCACCGCCCGCGTCTTCAGGCTGGCGAGATCGGAGCCCGATCCAGGCTCGGAGTAGCCTTGGCAAAACACGATGTCTCCGGCCACGATCGGCGGAAGGTACTTGGCCTTCTGCTCGGGCGTGCCGTACTTCATGATGACCGGGCCGACCATGCGCAGGCCCATGCTGAAGATGCGCGGCGCGTCGACCGCCGCACACTCGCGCGCGAAGATGTAGCGCTCGGTCGCGCTCCAGCCGGTGCCGCCATAGTCCTTGGGCCAAGTCGGTGCGGACCAGCCTCGCGCCGCCAGCACCTTGTGCCATCGCAGACCCGCTGCAATGTCGGCGAAGACGCCGCCGGTCTTGCGTCCGGCCTCGCGCAAATCCTCGCTGAGATTGTCGTCGAGGAAGCGACGCACCTCGTCGCGAAAGGCTTGGTCCTGCGGGCTCAGCGCCAGATCCATGGTTCGGTCGGCCTCCCATCCGATATCGAGCTTTCCACAGAGGCTAACGGCCGGTTGTGGTTGGCGTCCAGTGCAGCGCTGGTGGACGCTTTCGACGGGCGGTATGGTTGTTGCATCGTCGGGCACATTGCTGCGGAGGTCACTATGGCCCACCTGCTTCGTCTGATCGCTCTCGTGCTCCTGCTCGCCGGACCGGCGGCAGCGCAGGACAAGAAGGAAGTCGACCTCTCTCTGGCGCTGGCCATCGACATCTCCGGCAGTATCGATCCGGACGAGGCGAAGCTGCAACGCGAAGGCTACGTGCAGGCGTTCCGCGACCCCGTGATCGTCAAGGCGATCCTGGGCGGCAGCCATGGCCGCATCGCCGTCGCCTACTTCGAATGGTCGGACGCCTGGGTGCAGCGCCTGCTGATCGACTGGACGTTGCTCGACTCGGAGGCGGCAATTGCCACCTTCGCTACGCGGCTCTCCAACGCCCCGATCTCGATCGCTCGCCGCACGTCGATCAGCGGGGCGATCCGCTACGCCATTCCCCTGTTCGCCCGAAGCCCCTACCTGGCCGAACGCAAGGTCCTCGATATCTCGGGCGACGGCTCGAACAACGATGGCGGCCTGGTCACCGACGTTCGCTACGAGGCGCTGAAGGAGCGCATCGTCATCAACGGCCTGCCGATCATGAACGACCGACCCAATCCTTTCGGCTTCCCGAGCGAGTCCGATCTCGACCGCTACTACCTGCACTGCGTCGTCGGCGGGCCACGCTCGTTCGTCGAGGTGGCGCACAATTTCGAGGATTTCCCACGCGCGGTGCGCAAGAAGCTGCTGCAGGAGGTTGCCGACATCGGCCCGCGTCACGATTACGACATCGGCGATCTCGGTAGCCCGCGTGCGGGAGCCCAGCTCGCGCAAGGCGGCAGCGGTACCGTGCGGCGGGCGATCCGCGGCGACGACGACTACACGAAGTTCGTCAAGCCGGAGTACGAGCTCGGCTGCGACATCGGCGAACGGCGCAGCCGTGAATTCTGGCAACGCCGCTTCGGCGTGACGCCGGACTGATCCCACTTCTCCTCCCCACGCTCTGCGTGGGGAAGTGTCCGCGTAACCGCCGACGGAGGGGTCATGAGTGGCACGCTCCAACTCATGATCCCTCCGTCGCCGCATGACGGCGACACCTCCCCAGCGAAGACGCTGGCGAGGAATTTAATCAAGCGAATAGTCGTAGCGGATGTAGCCGGCGAAGCGGGCGACCTTGTCGTAGAGGATGCGGGCCTGGGCGTTGCTGCCCTGGGTCAGCCAATAGTAGCGCACGCAGCCCTGCGGGCACGCGCCGACTCGGCGACCTCCTCGATCCGCGCCCGCGCAGCGCCCTGTCCGCGCACCGCCTCGTCGACGAACAAGCCGGCGAGATAGCAGGCCTTGGGGAACCAAACTCTGGCGTGGACCAGATCGTGCGCGACGCCGACGGCCCGAACGTCGAGACGCGCGGCGAGGCCGTGAATTTCCTCGCCTGCAAGCAGGCGTCGCAAAGCTGATCGTATGCCGCCGCCGGCAGACCGCGTTGAAAAGAGGCGTCTTAGCCGATCGCCAGCGGCTGCCGCGCTGGACGGTCGGTCTCGCGAGGGCGCGTTACTTCGATCATGCCGCCATGTAGCGCCACGCCAATCGTCAGCCCAGCTCGGCATCCGACAGCACCGACAGCGCCTTGAGCCGCTCGGCGGCGAAGTCGAGGAAGGCGTCGATCTTAGGCGCGCGATGGGCGCGGCTCTTGGTCAGGAGTTGGACCGGTAGCGGCGGTCGCTCCCAGTCACGCAGCAAGCGAACCAGCCGGCCGGCCGCCAGATCGTCGGCCACCTGATAGGACAGAAGCTGGGCGATGCCGCGGCCATCGCGCGCCGCGCGCAGGCGCGTCTCGACGTCGTCGACCCTGAGCCGCCCGGCAAGTCTCGCCGGCGCGCCGCGACGGCCGCCGGCGAAGGCCCATTCCATGTTGCCGCGCAACGTGCCGAGCAGTGCTTCGTGGCCCGCGAGATCGGCCGGGGTGCTGGGCGTGCCGCGTCGCGCGAGATAGGCCGGGCTCGCCACCCAGAGGCGCCTAACATGGCCGACCGGGCGCGCCAGCAGCGACGAGTCGGCCAGCGGCCCGATGCGCAGCGCGACGTCGATTCCCTCCTCGATCAGATCGATGTTGCGATCGTTGAGGATCAGCTCGATTTCGGCACCGTCGTGGGCATCGAGGAAGCGGCCGACGATCGGCGCCATGTGACGCCGCCCGAACTGGACCGGCGCGGTGATGCGCAGCAGCCCCTGCACCGGCACTCCGGACGCGATGGCGGTGGCTGCATCGTACTCAGCAACCAGCGCCCGCGCCTTGTCGTAGAGGAGGCGACCCGCCTCAGTCACCGCCAGCCGGCGCGTCGTGCGATCGACCAACCGCTGGCCGACGCGCTGCTCGAGCGCGGCGAGCGCGCGGGTGATGGCGGGCGGCGAGCGGCGCAGCCGGGCCGCCGCCCGCGCCAAGCTGCCTTCGTCCACGATGCGCACGAAGATCGCGAGCTCGTCCAGCCGATCCATCGAATTATTCCATAATTCGCAATGGTGAATTCTACTTCCTTCGGCTACTCGGCTCAATCGATCGAGCCTAGCTTGAGGCCGAGGACAAGCGAGGTGCCTGCATGCTGACCGGAAGCTGCCTTTGCCGTGGCGTCGCCTACGAGGCCGACGCCGACATCGAGCGAATCGTCCATTGCCACTGCCAGACGTGTCGCAAGACCCACGGCACGGCGTTCTCCTCGGTGGCCGCCATGCCGCGCGAAAGGTTCCACTGGACGCGCGGCGAGGCGCTGCTCGGCGCTTTCGAATCCTCGCCCGGCAAGTTCCGTCGCTTCTGCACGCGCTGCGGCTCGCACATCATGGCCGAGCGGGCAGCGCAGCCGATCGTCCTGCTGCGCCTGGGCTGCCTCGACACGCCCGTCACTGGGCTCCCGCAGGTCCATATCTGGCGAAGCGACGCCGCCCCCTGGTACGACCCCCACCAGCAACATCCCGAGAAGCCCGAAGGACTCGCATGAATCCGCAAGATGGCGCGCCGGAATTCCTGTCTTTTCACGACGATGAACGCGCCGCGCAACACCTGGCCGGCCAGGCTCCCCCTCGGGCGGCGATCCGCCCGTTCATGCCCGAGCAGCACCGCACCTTCTTCGCGGGCCTGCCGTACATATTCGCCGCCGCTCCCGACGAGCGCGGCTGGCCGACGGGCACGGTGCTGACCGGCGACGTGGGCTTCATCCGCTTGCCCGACCCGACGACGCTGCGGATCGACGCCCTGCCGCGCGACGGCGACCCGGCACAACCAGGCATCGCCGAGAACGCGGAGATCGGCCTGATCGGCCTCGACTTCACCAACCGCCGTCGCAACCGTGCCAACGGCCGGCTGATCGCCGTCGACGACGGGCTGACCGTGCGTGTCCATCAGAGCTTCGGCAACTGCGCCCAGTACATCCAGACTCGCGAGCCCTCGCCTCGTGCTCACCCCTCGATGCCCGTCGAGCAATTGACCCGTCTCGACGCAGCGGCGCAGTCGCTGATCGGGGCGTCCGACACCTTCTTCGTGGCCAGCCGCTCGCGTGCCGGAATCGGTGCCGATGGGGGCCTCGACATGTCGCATCGCGGTGGTCGTCCGGGGTTCGTCGGCGTGGCAGACGATCGACTGACGATCCCCGACTTTCGCGGCAACCGCTTCTACAACACGCTCGGCAACTTGTTGGGCGACTCGCGCGCCGGCCTGCTGTTCATCGACTTCGACTCGGGTGACCTGCTGCAGCTCCAGGGTCGCGTGACCATCGACTGGGAACCTGCGGGTGCCCCCGTCGGCGCCGAGCGTCAGTGGCGTGTAGCCGTTGAGCGAGCCTGGCGCCGGCCGTCAGCATTCCCCTTCCGCTGGACATTCGGAACCTACGCACCGACAACGGTGGCGACCGGCATTCAACTGCCCCGATAGGCCGCCTCAGGCCTGTCGCACTCGCGCGACGATCGCTTCGAGCGCGAGCAGGTAGGACTCGACGCCGAAGCCGGCGATCGAGCCGGCCGCCACGTCGGCGGTGACCGAGCGACGGCCTCGCTTCTCGATGTTGGTCATGTGGATCTCGATGGCCGGTGTGGCAATCGCCTGCAGGCAATCGCGCAACCCGAGCCCGGCGTGCAGGAAGCCGGCCGGATTGAACAGGATGCCGGCGATCCCCGCGCGATCGGCCTTCTGGATCCGGGCGACGGCCTCGCCTTCGTTGCTCGTGTAGAAGATCTCGAGCTCGATGCCGAGTTCCCCGGCACGCCGCAACAGCAGGGCGTCGAGTTCGCGTGCGGTCGTGGTGCCGTACAGTTCGGGCTGACGCCGGCCGAGCGCCTGCATGTTGGCCCCCTGAATCAACAGCAGTCTCATGGTTTCCCGCAAGGCTCTACCGGGCGCTCATCGAGCCGATGGCGAAGTGACTTCCGCGAGCCTCGTAGAAGGGACTGCCGCCGTAGTGAAGCAACTTCGAGCATGGCCATGGCCCGTCGTCGCGGCGCTCATACGACGCCGGCGGCACGCAACCCGGCCACTTGCTCGGCGGTCATTCCGAGAACCGACGAGAGCACACGCTGCGTATCCTCGCCGTAGCTGGGACCAGAGCGGCCAAGCATACCGCCGGCGTAAGCCGGGCTGCCGTCGAGGTCCGCCGGAAAGCCCTTCACCGGCCAGGTGCCGATCTCCGACTGCGGCAACTCGACCAGCCACTGCAGGTGCCGAAGCTGCGGATCTCTTTCGTACCGATCCTCGGCCGTCTGACAAATCCCCGCCGCGACACCAGAGGCCTGAAGACGGTTCATGAGGTCGGCGCCGTCGAGAGTACCGGTCGCGCGGGCAATCATTTCATCGAGTGCGTCCTCATTGGCGCGCCGTTTCGCCAATCCGTCGAACCGCGGATCGTCGAGCCACTCGGGATGCCTGAGCTCGGCGGCGACCGCTCGCCATTGCTCGTCGGTGAAGGCCGCGATTGCGATCCAGCAATCCTCGCCTCGTGTCGGATAGGCGCCATGCGGCGCGGCGAGCCGATAGGGCGAACGGTTGCCGTATCGCGACCAGCGACGGCCATTGACCGAGTGATCGAGCACCGCGGTGCCCGTCAGGAAGATGCCGACCTCCGCTTGCGAGGCGTCGACATGACAGCCGCGGCCCGTCGTGGCCCGCCGGTAGAGCGCGGCGAGCGCGGCCGTCGCCATGTTGTAGGCGCCGAACCAGTCGAGATAGGAGTAGCCGATGCCGGCGGGCGGACGGGGCTCGGGCAAGCCGGACATGTCGCTGATCCCGCTGAAGGCTTGCGCCGTCGGACCAAAGGCACGCGCCCGGCCATAGACACCGTGCTGGCCGAACCCAGATTGCTGAAGATAGATGATGCCCGGATTCAGCTCCTTCATGCGAGCGTAGCCCAGGCCCATCCGGTCCATCGTTCCCGGCGAGTAACCCTCGAGCACAACGTCGGCTTTGCGGATGAGTTCCTCCAGGATCCGCTTGCCCTCGGGCTTTTTCAGGTCGAGCGATATCCCAAGCTTGCCGGCATTGATCTCCATGAAGGAGCCGCTGCGATTGAGCCCATCCCGCGGAGGTGTCGGCATCGTCTCCGTAGCCGCTTGCCGCTCGGCGCGCCCACCGAGAGGACAGGACGCCGGACCGAAGCGCATGCCGTCAGCGCGCGATTCGTGCTCGACCTTGATCACCTCGGCACCGAGCGCGGCGAGGTAGCGTCCGGCGCCGGCGCTCGCGAGCATCCACCCGAGATCGACGACGCGAACGCCGGAGAGCGCGAAGGGCTTGCCTGTAGGACCTGCCTTGGCTGACCCTCGAGCCAAGCCGCAGTCGGGCGACAGCGACGGCACCTTTCTCGGTGCAGCCCACTCTTCGATGACCGAGCTCGTGTGCTCGCCCAGCCTCGGCGGCCGTCGTGCCGCGACCGTCCAAGGCGCGTCTGGGCTGTACCACCGAGCAGCAATGTAGGTGTAGGAAGCCCCGCTTTCCGGATGCGGCACGTTGGCGAAGATGCCTCGCTGAATATAGTGCGGATCGCGGGCGTTCTCCTCGGGCCGCCGCACGGGCGCCCACGGTAGCCCGTTGTCCTGTCCGTCGCGCCACAGATCGGCATCGAAATCCAAGCTGGCCGCCACGCGATCGACCAGCTTGCCGACCTTCGCTTCCGCGTCGGCGTCCAATTGTTCCAGCTTGCCGAGGCCTTCGTCCATTCCGTGCTTGGCGAGAACCGCGATGGTCCCGCGAAGGGCATCCGAAGAATAGGTGGCCGTGGCGCGGAGATAGGTCTTGTACGGCAGCAAATATCGTCCGTCCCTGGTCTCGGCGAGAGCCGGCAGGCTCGCCGTCGTCATCGAATGCCGGCAGGTCTGCCGAAAATGACGCTGCCGCAGGAATATCCAGTTCGGCACGTCGCTCTCGGTATTCATGCTGACCGCTTCGTGGATGGCGAGGGACAGACGCTGCCCCTCGCCCGTCCGCAACCGATGCGCGAGAGCCCCGAGGAGCGCGATCACGCTCATCTCGCCGGAGATGTGATAGGCGTGCCACATCTGCGGTGCGATGGGCGGTGTGTCGTAGCGGCCGGACGAATCGGGATCGTAGCCGCAATTCATCATGACGCCGCCCAGCGCCAGATGAACGAGGTCGCTGCCTTTGAAATCGGCCCACGGCCCGGTGTCGCCGAACGGGCTGATCCGCAGATAGATCAGTCGCGGATTGACCGCCTGCAATCGCTCGTACCCCAGGTTCCGGTCCTCGAGGTATCCACGGGGACGCGCATTGAGCACGACGTCGGCGGCGGATGCGAGCCGCAGGAACACTTCCTGTCCGTCAGGCTTGTCGAGATTGACGACGATGCTGCGCTTGCCAAAATTATAGTGCCAGAAATGCAGGCTCTCCTCGGGCGACGGCACGTCCCCCCGAAATGGGCCGATCCGCCTCGTCGCTTCGCCTTCCGGCGGCTCGACCTTGACGACGTCGGCGCCGAGCCCCGCGAGCACCCGGCCGGCATACTCCCCCGTCTCGTCGGCAAGCTCGAGCACGCGAATGCCGCCGAGATAGGCCCCCTCGTTCCGGCCAGTGTCAGCCATGTGTCATTCCCTCCCCGAGCTGTCTCTTGCCCGGATATGTCACTCATGGCGACGTCCGGCGACAAGGGGCAATGCAAGCATGGCAGCCCATCAAGAGGGCCGCAGGCGTCCCGCCTGCTCACGAGCCATGAGCGGACGGGATGCCTTCGGTCCTCAGGAACGTCAGCGCGGCAGGGTCGTGCTGCCCATGAGAGTCTCGTCGATCGAGCGGGCACACTGGCGGCCTTCGCGAATCGCCCACACGACCAGCGACTGGCCGCGGCGCATGTCACCGGCAGCGAACAGCTTGGGCATGCTGGTCTTGTAGTCCTTGACGTTGGCCAGGATGTCTCCGCGGGGATCCAGGGCGACGCCCGACTGCTCGACCATCCCGGGCTTGCGCGGGCCGAGGAAACCCATGGCGAGCAACACCAGGTCCGCCTTCAGCTCGAAGCGGCTGCCCTCGATCTCCTTCATGGCGCCCTTCGACCATTCGAGGCGCACGCATTCCAGCGCCGTCACCTTGCCGTCCTTGCCGATGGCGCGCTTGGTCAGCACGGCGAAGTCGCGCTCGGCGCCCTCCTCGTGCGACGACGAGGTGCGCATCTTGAGCGGCCAGTCGGGCCAAGTGAGCTCCTTGTTCTCCCGCTCGGGCGGCCGCGGCATGACCTCGAGCTGGACTACCGAGGCGGCACCCTGGCGGTTCGACGTACCGACGCAGTCCGATCCGGTGTCGCCGCCGCCGATCACGATGACATGTTTGCCCTTGGCTGTGAGCGTGCCCCGCGGAGCGGCCCGCGATTCGTCGTCGCCGGCGACGCGCTTGTTCTGCTGGGTCAGGAAATCCATGGCGAAATGGATGCCGGAGAGCGCGCGGCCCGGCACCTCCAGGTCGCGCGGCAGCTCCGCGCCACCCGTCAAGGCCACGGCGTCGTAACCCTCGAGCAGCGACTTGATGGACAGTGTCGCGCCGACCTCGACACCGGTGCGGAACTCGACACCCTCCTGTTCCATCTGGCGCATCCGCCGATCGATCAGGTGCTTCTCCATCTTGAAGTCGGGGATGCCGTAGCGCAGCAAGCCGCCGACGCGGTCGGCCTTCTCGAACAGGGTAACCGCATGGCCGGCGCGTGCGAGCTGCTGGGCACAGGCCATGCCGGCCGGGCCGGAACCGACCACGGCGACGCGCTTACCAGTCTTGCGTGCCGGCACGAGCGGCACGATCCAGCCCTCGTCCCAGCCGCGATCGACGATCCCGCATTCGATCGACTTGATGGTGACGGGGTTGTCGTCGATGTTCAGCGTGCACGAGGCTTCGCACGGTGCCGGGCAGATCCGGCCGGTGAACTCGGGAAAGTTGTTGGTCGAATGCAAGGCCTCGAGCGCGTCGCGCCAGCGATCGCGCCGCACCAGCTCGTTCCAGTCAGGGATCAGGTTATTGACCGGACATCCGTTATGGCAGAACGGAATCCCGCAATCCATGCAGCGCGCGCCCTGCTGCGAAAGCTCGGCCGGCGGCAATGGGAGCACGAACTCCTGCCAGTTCTTGAGGCGCTTCTCGACCTTCTCGTAGGGCCGGTCCTTGCGCTCGATCTCGAGAAAGCCGGTGGGCAGACCCATGGCTTGCAAACTCCCCCATCTTGTCCATGCGTCGGGGCGACGATCGCGGGGCCGCCCTCGGCATGATGTCCATGCATTTGCCCGCTGTCGGGCGGTTTACTCTGCTGCCACCGCTTTCGCTGCCGCGCGTTCCTTCGCCTGAAGCAAGGCCCGCTTGTAGTCCTTGGGCATCACCTTGATGAAGCTGCGCAGCGCGGAGTCCCAATCCTCCAGGAGCTCGCGCGCCCGCGCGCTGCCGGTATGCAGGAGATGGCGCTCGACCAGGATGCGCAGGCGTTCCGCATCGAAGGTCAGCACGTCGCCCATGCCGGTATCGTCGGCATTGAGCGCCCGCTGACGCGGGCGGCCCGGGCTGTCGCGATCGGCCGATGGCGGGCCAATCGTCTCCAGCTCGACCATCGACATGTTGCAGAGATCGCGGAAGCGCGCCTTCGGATCGTAGACATAGGCGATGCCGCCCGACATGCCGGCCGCGAAGTTGCGCCCGGTGTCGCCCAGGACGACCACCACGCCGCCGGTCATGTATTCGCAGCCGTGATCGCCAGTGCCCTCGACGACGCACACCGCGCCCGAATTGCGCACGGCGAAGCGCTCGCCGGCGACGCCTTCGAAATAGGCCTCGCCGCCGATCGCACCGTAGAGCACGGTGTTGCCGACGATGATGTTCTCCAACGGATTGCGGATGGTGCCCTTGGGCTGGCGCACGACCACGCGACCGCCCGACAGGCCCTTGCCGACATAGTCGTTGGCGTCGCCCGCAAGATCGAGCGACACGCCATGCGCCAGGAAGGCGCCGAAGCTCTGGCCGGCGGTGCCGGTCAGCACCACCGAGATCGTGCCCTCCGCCAAGCCGGCATGCCCATGGAGCCTGGCGACCTCGCCCGACAACATGGCGCCGACCGTGCGGTTGACGTTGCTGATGGGCAGCTCGATTCGTACCGGCTCGCCCTTCTCGAGCGCGGGCCGGGCCGCCTCGATCAGCTTGTGGTCGAGCGCCTTGTCGAGACCGTGGTTCTGCTGCTCGCTGTTCCAGATCGCCACGCCCGCGCGCGCCGGCGCGACATGCAGCAGACGCGACAGGTCGACGCCACCCGCCTTCCAGTGATCGACCGCGCGCTGCATGTCGAGGCGATCGACCCGGCCGATCATCTCGTTCAGCGTGCGGAAGCCCAGGCGTGCCATGATCTCGCGCAGCTCTTCGGCGACGAAGAAGAAGTAGTTGATGACGTGCTCGGGCTGGCCGGTGAAGCGCTTGCGCAGCACCGGATCCTGCGTCGCCACGCCGACCGGGCAGGTGTTGAGATGGCACTTGCGCATCATGATGCAGCCGGCAGCGATCAGCGGCGCGGTGGCGAAGCCGAACTCGTCGGCGCCGAGAAGCGCACCGATAGCGACGTCGCGACCGGTGCGCAGGCCGCCATCCACCTGGACGGCGATGCGGCCGCGCAGGCCGTTCAACACCAACGTCTGCTGGGTCTCGGCGAGGCCGATCTCCCAGGGCGAGCCGGCGTGGGTGAGCGAGGTCAGCGGCGAGGCGCCGGTGCCGCCCTCGAAGCCCGAAATGGTGACATGGTCGGCGCGCGCCTTGCTGACCCCCGCCGCGACCGTGCCGACGCCCACCTCGGAGACCAGCTTGACCGAGACGCGGGCCCGCGGGTTGACGTTCTTGAGGTCGTGGATGAGCTGCGCCAGATCCTCGATCGAATAGATGTCATGGTGCGGCGGCGGCGAGATCAGGCCGACGCCCGGAGTCGAGCGGCGCACCCGCGCGATATTCTCGTCGACCTTGTGGCCGGGAAGCTGTCCACCCTCGCCGGGCTTGGCCCCCTGCGCCATCTTGATCTGCAGATCGTCGGCATTCACCAGATATTCCGCCGAAACGCCGAAGCGGCCCGACGCGACCTGCTTGATGGCCGAGCGCATCGAATCGCCGTTGGGCATCGGCTTGAAACGATCGGCTTCCTCGCCGCCCTCGCCGGTGTTCGACTTGCCGCCGATCCGGTTCATGGCGATCGCCAGCGTGGTGTGCGCCTCGCGGCTGATCGAGCCGAAGCTCATGGCGCCGGTCGCGAAGCGGCGGACGATGTTGGCCGCCGGCTCGACCTCGTCGATCGGGATCGCCGTGTCGGCCCACTTGAACTGCATCAGGCCGCGGATGGTCAGCAGCCGCTCGCTCTGCTCGTTGATCGACTCGGCGAACGCCTTGTACTCGTCCGACGAGTTGCCGCGCACGGCGTGCTGCAGCTTGGCCACCGATTGCGGTGTCCAGGCATGATCCTCGCCGCGTAGACGGAACGCGTAGTCGCCGCCCGGATCGAGCATGGCGCGATAGATCGGGTTGTCGCCGTAGGCATCGCGATGGCGGCGCACCGTCTCCTCGGCGATCTCCTGCCAGCCCGCGCCCTCGATCGTTGTGGCAGTCCCGGTAAAGTACTTCTCGACGAAGCCCGAATGCAGGCCCACCGCGTCGAAAATCTGGGCGCCGCAATAAGACTGATAGGTCGAGATGCCCATCTTGGACATCACCTTCAGGAGGCCCTTGCCGACCGCCTTGATGTAGTTCTTCTGCACCTCGTAGGTCTTGAGCGGCAGGCCATTCTGGACCCTGAGCTGCTCGAGCGTCTCGAAGGCGAGGTACGGGTTCACCGCTTCGGCGCCGTAGCCGGCCAGGCAGCAGAAATGATGGACCTCGCGGACCTCGCCCGATTCGACGACCAGGCCGGTCTGGGTGCGCAGGCCGCGACGGATCAGATGATGGTGCACGGCGGCCGTCGCCAGCAGCGCCGGGATCGGCACCCGCTCCGGCGACACGGCGCGGTCCGAGAGGATCAAGATGTTGCGATCGGCTAGCACGTAGTCGGTCGCCTCGGCGCACACCCGGTCGAGCGCCTCTTCGAGGCCCGCCGCGCGCTCCGACGCCAGCCACGTCGTGTCGATGGTGGCGGTGCGGAACGCGCCGTCGAGCAGCTCCTCGATCGAGCGGATCTTCTCCAGCTCGGCGTTCGTCAGGACCGGCTGGGAGACCTCGAGGCGCTTGTGCGTGCCGGCCTGGCGGCCGAGCAGGTTGGGCCGCGGGCCGATCATCGACACCAGCGACATCACGAGCTCCTCGCGGATCGGATCGATCGGCGGGTTGGTGACCTGGGCGAAGTTCTGCTTGAAGTAGTTGTAGAGCAGCTTGGGCTTGCGCGAGAGCACGGCGATCGGCGTGTCGGTGCCCATCGAGCCGATTGGATCGTCCGGCTCCTTGCTCATCGGCTCGAGGAAGAACTGGACGTCCTCCTGGGTGTAGCCGAAGGCCTGCTGGCGATCGAGCAGGGTTGTCGGATCGTTCGACGGCGCCGGCACGGGCGCTTCGGGAATGTCCGACAATTCCTCGAGCTTGTGCTGGGTCTCCTTCAGCCACTCCTCGTAGGGTTCGGCCTCGGCCAGCGTGCGCTTCAGCTCTTCGTCCTCGACGATGCGGCCCTGCTCGAGGTCGATCAGCAGCATCTTGCCGGGCTGTAGGCGCCACTTGCGCACGATCTTCTCTTCCGGGATCGGCAGCACGCCGGCTTCCGAGGCCATCACGACCTGGTCGTCGTCGGTGACCAGGAAGCGCGCCGGCCGCAGGCCGTTGCGGTCCAGCGTTGCGCCGATCTGGCGGCCGTCGGTGAAGGCGATGCAAGCCGGGCCATCCCACGGCTCCATGAGGGCCGCGTGGTACTCGTAGAAGGCCTTGCGCTTGGCATCCATCAGCGGATTGCCGGCCCATGCCTCTGGGATCAGCATCATCATGGCGTGCGACAGCGAGTAGCCGCCGGCGACCAGCAGCTCGAGCGCGTTGTCCACGCACGCCGTATCCGACTGGCCATGCGGGATGATCGGCCACATCTTGTCGAGGTCGGCGCCGATCAGCTCGGATTCCATGGTGCGCCGGCGGGCATACATCCAGTTGACGTTGCCGCGCACCGTATTGATTTCGCCATTATGGGCGATGAAGCGATAGGGGTGCGCCAGCCGCCACGACGGGAAGGTGTTGGTGGAGAAGCGCTGGTGGACCAGGCACAGTGCCGATTCCGTCAGCGGATTGCGCAGATCCTCGTAGAAGCTCTCGACCTGCGGCGCGAGCAGCAGCCCCTTGTAGACCACCGTCCGCGTCGAGAAGGATGGCATATAGAGTTGCGACAGGCCGGGAAGCTGGTGCTTCTTCGCGAGGTCGGTGAGCGGGTTCTGGGTCTGCTTGCGGATCGCCAGAATCTTACGCTCGAACGCGTCCTGGTCGGTTACCTTGGCGCCGCGCCCGACGATCGCCATGCGAATCACCGGCATGCGCTCGATTACCGCCTTGCCCAGGCCGGTCGTGTCGGTGGGCACGTCGCGCCAGCCGATCAGCTTCTGCTTCTCGACCTTGATGAAATGCTCCAGCCGCTTGATGGCGAAGGTCCGCGACGCTTCGTCCTGCGGAAGGAAGCACATTGCCACCGCGTAGCTGCCCGGTGCCGGCAGATCGACCCCTTCCCGGCCTGCCCAATCGCGTAGCAGGGCGTCGGGCGTCTGGATCATGCAGCCGGCGCCGTCGCCGACCAGTGGGTCGGCGCCGACCGCCCCGCGGTGGTCGAGATTGACCAGGATGCTCAGGCCCTGTCGCACGATGGCATGGGATTTCCGGCCCTTGATGTCGGCGACGAAGCCGACGCCGCAGGAATCGTGCTCGTTGCGCGGGTCGTAAAGTCCTTGTCTCTCCGGCAGATCCATCACTTTGTTCCGCTCCCGCCTTCGGCGCAGGATTTCCCAAGATGCAGGTGTCATGGCATTATTAGCCCGGCAGCAGGGCCGGGCGAAAGCAATTGTTGCGGCGCGAAAGCCACTGTAATTTGCCGCCCAGCCTGGGGAGACATGGTCAGTAAAATGTCGTTCGCGTCACTTCGCCGTCTGGCCTTCGGCCTCTCCGTCCTCGCGACTGCTCTCGGGTTGGCCGGCTGCAGCCCGAGTGTCAACCAAGCCTGGAACGGGCCGGGCTGGTATCTGCAGAAGCCCTATATGACCGTATTGGGCGGGCCAGCCTATTTCGGCGGCCCCTTCACCTACGACAAGTGCGAGGAAGAGCGCATCAAGTTGCCAGCCGAGACGGCAACCCAGATGCTGTGCATTCGCGAGAACCGCAAGCCGGATCGTTACGGTTTCTACTGATCCTCACGCCACGAAGTGGATGTTGGACTGGTTCAGATCCACCACCGATACGCCGGCGATTTGGATCATGTCCGAGATGGCGAGGCTCTGAACCTGACTGGTGTTGTCGAAGGCGACCGGATTGTGAATGTCGAGGTCGGCGATGCGCAGGTTGCCGCTGGTGTCGTCGTAGGCGACCACGTAGTGGTTGACCGTGTTCGTCTGAAGAGACGCAAACTTGATCGCCGTCAACGGGGCGACCAGGGCCGCAGCCAGCGCTGCAGCATTGGCGAACGTCTGACCGTCGCCGAAGCGCAGGACGTCGGCGTTGGGCACCACGACGGTGTCACCGGAGTGGAGCATGTTGCTGAAGACGGCATCCCCGAGCGCGGGCCCGCTGTTGGGATTGGCGCTGCGCAGGAGGTTGCTGAACGCTGCCAGTGACAGGTCGACCGAATCGCCCCGCCCAGTGCCGGGTCCGGCCACGAAGTTCGTGACAATGCTCATGTCGGCGCTGGTGCCGGTGCCATGGCCGCGATTGGTGGTGCCATCCGACACCGGACCGCCAAATTGGGCCGTCGCCTGGCCCCACCAGCCGAGTTGGGGAACGTCGTTGGCATCGACGATCGAATGGGCGACCGCCGTCTGGACTTGGCCCGGCTCGATGAGCGTGAGATGATTGATGCTGTTGCCGGCATAGAGCTCGATGAGAGTGGCATGCGAGCGGCCGGCAGACAGCAGGACCTGGTCGGCGCCGCCTCCGGTGTAGATCGTGTCGACCTGCGAGGCGCCTTCCGTGCCGACGATGACGTCGTTGCCGATCGAGCCGCCGAGCACGTTGCCCTGCGTGCGCGAGCCGACGACGAGCGCTCCCACGCTGCCCTGGACCGTCATCGAGTAGGAAAAGTCCATCGCACCGATCGGCATGATCAGGCCGCCGGCCTCGTTGACCTGCGACTGGTCGATGGCGGCCGTGTAGGTCGGCAGGGCGGTCGTCCCAGAGAGCAGGTACACGCCCATGACAAAATCCTGGTAGACCGAGTTACCAGTCGATGATGTGGCGCCAGGCATCCCGACGGCTGCCCAGCGGGCATCGCCGAACGATCCGTCTGGGTTGATCAAGACGGTGGCCATCGACACGCCAACGCTGCCTTGCGTGATCAGGTTGAACCCACCGGGGATGGCCGTGATGCCCTCGAAATGCGAGACGGCGCCTGGAACATTGTCGATCTCGTAGAATTTCAGGTTGGAGAAGACGCCGGTCGCGGAATTGAAGTCGACCAGGAAAGCCTGATTGACGCCGATCCCGTGATTGGAACCGCCGGCAATGGTGTACGACGTGCTGCCGATGCCGTTTTGCCAGATACCATAGGCCGTCGTGAGCTGGTGGGTGCCGCCGAACGCCTGGTCGAAGATGGTCCAGGTGTTCGTCGCCATGTTGTAGATGAAGGCGTTGCCGGACGCCGGGACACCCCGCAGGTCGTAGTTGCCGACGACCAGGTCGCCCATTGTGCTGTGTGGTATGGTGTCCTCGACAATCGCGCCTCCCACCGCGCTGGATGGAACGTCGATCTGCGTCCAGGTGCCGCCACCCTTGATGGGCCCCCTGTAGATCATGCCGTGGTTCAGCACGCTGCTCTGGGCGTATGTGTAGCTGCCGACGGCAATCACGTTGCCGATGCCGATCGAGGGCGTGAAGATCGACGTGTTCGGCCCGTAGAAGTTCGCGTCGGTAATGGTCTGGCCGGAGAGCTGCGGGGTCAGCACGTAGACCGTGCCGAGCGCCGTATCCTGCATTGGACCGGTGTACAGCGCCGACATGTTGGCGCCATTGACGACCTGGCTGCCGGTCAGGACGACCTTGCCATCGTAGTCCGCGCGCACGCCAGTGGCCAGGAACTGCGAGAAGGCGGCGGAGTATGTCGCCTGATCCTCGGAGTGACCAGCATACCTGTTGGTCGCAGCCTTCGACATCAGGAAGCTGGTGGTGTCGAACACGTTCTCCACGGCACCGACCATGACGGGCAAGGGCGGCGTCGTGCCCTCGGTCACCTGAGTGAAATAGGACCCCGCGCCCAGCTTGAGGTTGAGGACAGTCTGATCGGGCTGGTTGGCGCTGAACTCGATCGTATAGACCAGCGCCGAGAACTTGACCCCTCCGGAGAACAATTGGCTCAGCCAGTACTGCAGGCCGGCGGCATCGGCCTTGCGATCGAAGGCGTTCTCGTAGACTTGCTGAATGAAAGCCGTCGCGAGCGCGACCTGCTGGGGATTTTGCGGGTTGAGCGGCTGCGTTGCCAGCACCGAGTAGGGATAGTTCTCCGGCGAGGCGGCGAAGCTGGCGGAGATGCTCAGCATCGCCTGCTGGAGGGACGCCCCCTGCGCCAACTGCGTGAGCGCTTGAGTCATCCAGTATTGGGCGCCAGGGGAATCGCCGGCGCGACCGAAAAAGCCGACATAGAGTCCTTCGAGCTGGGACATGACCTCCTGCGGCGGCAAGCCGATGACCGTCTCGACCGGAACCGGCGACGTGCCGCTGAAGAAGGGCGTGTTGCCGACGATATAGTTCGTGTAGCTGCCGTTGATGGCGATGGGCTGTCCGCCGTTGGGCCGGTTGAGCGAACCCTCGCGATCGGTGCCGATGAAGTTGCCGATGATCTGGTCGCCGCTAACTCCCGAGGCGATCGTTATGCCGTTCCCCAGGTTGCCACTGACGTAGTTGGCGAGCGGCCGGTCCGGATCCGTTTGGTAGCCACCGATCAGGTTGTTGCCGCCGGAGCTCACCAGCAGGATTCCACCGGCTACGTTCCCCACCGACGTCACGCCAAACGTATCCAGCCCGACTTGGTTTTCGAAGAGCTGGTTATCGTAGGCCGCCCCGGCAATGACGATGCCGTAGCCGAGGTTACCTGAGAACGAGTTCCGGAATGGCGAACTATCGGAGATGCCGCCAACGAGATTGTCGTGAGCCGTTCCCGTGATGAGCAGGCCGCTGTTCTGGTTTGGCACCTTAGTAAGGCCGGGCAACTGCAGCCCGGCGACGTTCGAGATGACCTCGACGCCCCAAGCGTCGCCGGCAATCTCGATGCCGTTGTTCAGGTTGCCCGAGAGAGCGTTGGTTCGCAGCAAGATGCTTCCGCCGGTCGAATCGACCAGGATGCCGTCATTGCCGTTGGGCGCTGCCGGCCCGAACGCGTAGAGACCGCCGAACGTGTTGAAGGAGAGATACTTGCTGACGGTATCCGTGACGTAGATGCCGTTGGCCTTGTTGCCGGACGTAACGTTGCCCAGGGGAATGATGCCGCCCATCACCGTGTTTTGCGAGTCGCCGTCCATCAGCACGCCGTTCCCGCCGTTGGCGACGACGGCCGCGTTGTTGGCACCAATGCCGAAGAAATTTGCTTGGATCGTCGTGCCGTCCGAGTTGGTGACGTGCAGTCCGTTGCCGCCATTGCCGCTCACGACGTTGTAGTAGACGAACGGATTCTCGATGACCGTGCAGCCGATCAGAGAATTGTTGTCGGCGTTCGAGATCAGCACGCCGTCACCGCCGTTGCCCAGCGGCCCGTTGCCGTTCTGGGTAGTGCCGATGAAATTGCCGTTGAGAACGTTGCCCTCTGATCGGTCCTCGATCACCACGCCGTTGTGTCGATTCCCGGAAATCTGGTTGCCGAGGGGCGGCACGACGAAGACGGGTGTCGTCGCGCCCTTGTCGCCGGTGGGATTGTTGACTTGGCCCGTGGACGTGTCGATGAACACCGTGCCGCCGACCGTGTTGTTGTCCGATCCTTCGGTGAGCAGGATGCCATTCTGGCCATTGGCGACGGCCGCGCTGCCGTCGGCGTTCGTGCCGATCCGGTTGCTGACGATGGTGTTGCTCGACGAACCATGTAAGGCAATGCCATTGCCGCCATTGCCCGATATGACGTTGGCAACGAAGTTCGAGGCGGCGTTCGGGTTGTAGCCGATATTGTTGCCGGCCGACAGCGACGTGACGTGGATCCCGTCGAGCGCGTTGCCGAAGGTCGTTCCGTTCGCGTGGATGCCGATGTAGTTGCCGTTCAGCGTGATGCCTGACCCTTCCAGCGTCACGCCGTTTCCAATGGCATGACCGAGGGCCAGCCCCAGCAAGGACGACCCGCCGGCGCCGATCGCGAAGGTCAGTCCCGCGTGACCGTTGAAATCCACTTCGACGACTGGCGGCCCACCGTCGCTATGGAAAGGAGCGGTCGTGGCGTCGATCTTGACGGCGCCAGAAACGATGGGGAGGTCGCTCGCCAGCGTGATGGTTCCGGAAACCGCGAACTGGATGACATTGGGCGCCAATCCGGCGGCCGCGTTGGAGGCGAGAACGGCCGCGCGCAGAGACCCCGCGCCGCTGTCATTGAGGTTGGTCACCAGAAAGGTCGTCATGTCCCCATTCCCTATGCAATGTCGGGACCGTGAGCGGCGACGCCGAATCCGGCGTCGCCGCTTGAACATCGCGGTCTCGGAGCTTCCCGCCAAAACGCGGCTGATACTGGTCGAATCGCCGCTCGCTCGGCGAATATCACGACCGTGTTCCGATTATCGTTCTGCCGCCCGTTAATCACCCGTTAAGAGGTCGTTACTAATCAGTCAGTAATATAGGCTACATATGGAGCACGGAAGAACGACTTGACGAGGCCGGGGTTGCGCTGGATGGCCAGCATGTCGGCTTCGATGTGGTCCTGGAGCACTTCTCCCTTGCCGAGCGAGCGGCGCGCCGTGCCTGTGCGCTTCATGTAGTTCCAGACCAGCTCATCGGGATTGAGTTCGGGCGCATAGCCCGGCAGATAATGCAGCTCCAGCTTGCCCCGGGTGCTGGCGACGTATTCGGTCACCACCTTCGCCTTGTGGGTTGCCAGATTGTCGAGCACGAGAAACAAGGGACGGCGGCGGCGCTTCATCATCAGCTCGAGCATGCCGACGAACAGATCTGCATTCAGCCCACCCTGGTACGTCGCAAACCAGAAGGCGCCCTTGGCGTTGACCGCCGATGCCGCCGAGATCGTCTGTCGCTTGCCCGGCACGGCGATCACCGGTGTCTCGCCTTTCTTGCCCCACGTCCGTCCTTGCACGGCGTCGGCCCGGAACCCAGCTTCGTCCCAAAAGTAGATATCGGCATTCACCTTCTTGGCCCGCGCCGCAAGCTTCGGATAGACCTCCATCTTCCACGCTTCGATCGCCTCCGGATCACGCTCATAGGCGCGCTGTAACGGCTTCTGAGGCGTCAACCCCAGGCGCGCCAGCAATGTGCCAACCGAAGCCAGGCTCAACCTGACGCCAAACTTGTCCTCGATCAGCTGCCCGACTACCTGGCGTGTCCACAAGCCGAAGTCGAAGCCGTACTGCCGAGGGTCCTTGCCGTTGATCCAGCGAAATACCCGGCTCTCCTGCGCCGCTGTCAGACTACGGGGGCGACCGGTTGCCTTGCGCGACACAAGCGCCTTCAGTCCCTTGCCGTCTCTGACCTTGTTCCGCCACTTGTAAATCGTCGTCCGGCAGAATCCGAACGACTCCATCACCGAGCTCGCCGCCTCGCCCTCGCCAAGCCGCTCCATCGCCATCAGGCGGATCGCTTCCAGCGTCTTGTGATCAAGCTTGCGGCCATCGCGCTTCATACACGCCATTATACGCCACGAACCGTCCAAGCACAGCAGAAAGTAGCCTACATTACTGACTGATTAGTAAAAGCGCCGATCGCTACGAAACTGTTGGGAGCCCGAACGGTGGGTATGTCGATTCGATATCTGCTGGCAGGCTGCCTCGAGCTCTGACGTCGGAATCCGTGGCATCTTGTCTGCCGCTTTCCCCTTCCACCCCCTGCGGGAGCTCCTCCCCCGATTACCGATTCGAGAATGGGCGCGCTGCCGATCTGCAAGGCTACGTCGCCGAGGGCAAGCGCGAATCCGCCCCGAGAAATACAGCAAGCGATCGCTCGATCGCGCTCTGCCCGAGCCCGTCGACAATGAATACCAGGCGCGAACGCCGGTCGGCATCAGGCCAAGCGGCCATATGGATCGGCGGATGCACGAGGTGTTGCACCCCGTGCAGCGCCACCGGAGCCGGCGAGCCCGCAACATTCAGAATGCCCTTCACGCGCAGCACGTGATCGCCGTGGCGATTGAGCAGCATACTGAACCACAGGCCGAACCGGGTCCAATCAATCGGCCCATCTAGGACGAGCGCGAAGGCCCGGATGGCATTGTCATGGCGCCCGCTGCTGCGGTCGATCTCGAGCTCGGCGGCGAACAGCTCGCGCGCCGCCTCGTTGCGCCCGGCGGTCGCAAAAAGGTCGTGCGACAGAAGCGAGTCGGCATCGAGCGGCGACTGGGCGGCGAGCCAAAGCGGCGCCGACGGATTGAGGTTCCGCAATCGGCTCACCAGGGAGGTCACATCTTCCGCCTCGGCAATGTCGGTCTTGGTCAGCACCAGACGGTCGGCCACCGCGACCTGCCTGGCACATTCCGGATGGCGCACGAGCTGGGCCGAGCCGTTCACGGCATCGACCGTGGTGATGACGTTGCCCGGACGAAAATGATGGCGCAGCACGGGGTCGGCCTGCACGGTAGACAGGATCGGGAAAGGATCGGCGAGGCCGGTGCTCTCGACCACGAGTCGGCGGAAAGGCGGCACTGATCCACGCTCGCGGCGATCGTGCAGATCCTTGATCGCGGCCGCGAGCTCGCCGCGGATTGTGCAGCACAGGCAGCCCGACGACAGCAGCACCATGGTCTCGTCGATGCGCTCCAGCAGATGATGATCGAGCCCGACCTCACCGAGCTCATTGATCAGCACCGCGGAATCGGCGAGGGCTGGATCGGCCAGCAGGCGCTGCAGCAAGGTGGTCTTGCCCGAGCCGAGGAAGCCCGTGATCAGGTTGACCGGCGTGAAGACCGGCTCGCTCATGCCGCCTCCTCCAACCGTGCCAGCAGCGCCGGATCGAGCGGATCACACGGCCGGCCGAGCAGCTTCTCCGCGTTCGCCCAGAGATGGCCGAGATGGTCGACCATCTCGCTCTTTCCGGTGGCGGTCGACAGCACGAACGCGCTGGCCTGCCAGTCGCTGAGCGCGAGCCCGTAGGCGCGCAAGATGTGGTTGGCGCCGGCCACCAACTGCACCCGCTCGCGGCGGCGTTGCACCGGGTCGCTGCTGCGCGTGAACACGCCGGGCCGCGCGACGGCATCGGTCCAATGACCGGCGCCGCCCAGGACTCCGCAAAGCGCGCACACGAGGGGTCACCCCTTCTTGCGCGGACAACGGCGCGCGAAGTCGTCGGCCATCTCGTTCATCGTGACGAAGCGCACGCCGGGATGGCCGACCATGTGATGGTAGAGGCGCTCCAGCATCATCAGCACGTGCGGCCGTCCCGACACGTCGGGATGGATCGTCATCGGGAACACCGCGTAGTCGTGCTCGCGATAGACCCAGTCGAACTGGTCGCGCCACATCTCCTCGATGTCGCGCGGATTGACGAAGCCGTGACTGTTGGGCGACTTCTTGATGAACATCATCGGCGGCAGATCGTCGAGATACCAGCTCGCCGGAATCTCGATCAGGTCGGTTTCCTTGCCGCGCTCCAGCGGCACCATCCACTCGCTCGGCTTCTTGGCGTAGTCGATCTTGGTCCAGCGATCGCCGACCCGCACATAGTACGGCGTGTGGTCGTTGTGCATCAGCGAATGGTCGTACTTGATGCCGCGTTCGAGGAGCAGCTCGTTCGTGACGGGGGAGAACTCCCACCATGGAGCGACGTAACCGGTCGGCCGCTTGCCGGCGAGCTTGGTGACGAGATCGATGCACTTGTCGAGGATTTCCGTCTCCTGCGCGCGCGTCATCGAGATCGGATTCTCGTGGCTGTAGCCGTGGATGCCGATCTCGTGACCGGCGTCGGCCACGGCCCTCATCTCCTTGGGAAAGGTCTCGATCGAATGGCCGGGGATGAACCATGTTGTCTTGATGCCGAGCCGCTCGAACATCCGCAGCAGGCGCGGGCTCCCGACCTCTCCGGCGAACAGGCCGCGCGAGATGTCGTCGGGCGAGTCCTCGCCGCCGTAGCTGCCGAGCCAGCCGGCAACGGCATCGACGTCGATTCCGAAGCCGCAGAGAATTTCCTTGGGCATCTCGCTGTTCCTCCAGTTGGTCCAACGACGACACGCGAGCAAAATCCGGACCGTAGGCGTCTCGCCCGCTGACGATGAGAGCGGGCGAGACGCCCGGGGTGCAACAGCCGATCCGGTCAGCCGATCGCCATCAGGGTCGCATTGCCGCCAGCCGCCGCAGTATTGATGCTGAGCGAGACCTCGTCGAACAGGAATTCGCGCGGATAGGGCTCGACGAAGACCGGCACGATGCGCCCCGATCGCGCCGCAAGTCGTCGAGTGAGGGCGAGGAGGTCCGCAGGCTCGCCGGCGAACAGCGCCGCTGCAATGTCGTCCGCCTCGTCGGTCGCGATGCGATTGCCGGTTGTCCGCACCAGGTCGCGCTGCACCTGCAGCGTCTGGGCGTTGGACGCCACGCACAGCACCGCTCCTTTGGGTTTCAGTGCGTAGCTGTTGCGCTCGCCCACCGGACCGATGAGCTCACCTGTCGCCGGCGTAGGCGAAGGCCGCTGCGCCAGCAGGCGGTGGAGGTAAAGCGGCCCGCCGGCCTTGGGGCCGGTCCCCGACAGCCCATGCCCGCCGAACGGCTGAACGCCCACCACCGCCCCGATCGTGTTGCGATTGACATACTGATTGCCAGCCGCCGAGGCGCCGGTCGCGCGCTCAATCGTCTCGTCGATGCGGCTGTGCACGCCGAAGGTCAGGCCGAAGCCGGTGCGGTTCACCTCGTGCACTATCGCCTCCATGTCCTCGCGGCGATAGCGCAGGATATGCAGCACCGGCCCGAACACTTCGCCTGGCAGATCGGCGATCGCGTCGATCTCGATCAGGGTCGGCGGCACAAAGGTGCCGTGCCGTGCCTCGTCGGGCAGCGGTACCTGGAACACGGCGTGACCGGCGCGCCGCATGCGCTCGATGTGATCGTCGAGGCGGTGCCGAGCGACGCCGCTGATCACCGGCCCGACATCCACCGAGAGGCGGTCGGGATTGCCGACACTGAGCTCCGCCATGGCCCCTTTCAGCATCGGCAACACCCGATCGGCGATGTCTTCCTGCAGGCAAAGGACGCGCAGGGCCGAGCAGCGCTGACCAGCCGAATCGAAGGCCGACGCCAGCACGTCGACGACGAGCTGCTCCGGCAGCGCAGAGGAATCGGCGACCAGCGCATTTTGGCCTCCGGTCTCGGCGATCAGCACCAGGGGCTTGCCGTCGACGCCGAGGCGGCGGGCGAGCGTGCGATTGATCGATTGCGCCGCCTCGGTCGAGCCCGTGAACACCACTCCGGCCACCCGCTCGTTGGCGACCAGGTGAGCGCCGACCTTGCCGTCACCCGGCACGATCTGCAGTGCGGTGCGCGGCACGCCGGCTTGGTGCAGCAAACCGACCGCCTGCATCGCGATCAGCGGCGTCTCCTCGGCCGGCTTGGCGATCACGCCGTTGCCCGCGGCGAGGGCACCCGCGATCTGACCGACGAAGATCGACAGCGGAAAATTCCACGGGCTGATGCAGGCGACCACGCCGAGTGGCCGGTGCGTGGCGTTGTCGAAGCCCACAATGCAGCCGGCGTAGTAGCGCAGGAAGTCGACGGCCTCGCGCACCTCGCCGACAGCGTTGCCCAGCGTCTTGCCGGCCTCGCGCACGATCGTGCCCAGCATCTCCGCCATTCGCGCTTCGAGGAGATCGGCCGCTCGGCGCAGAGTCTCGGCCCGCTCGCTGGGCGGCGCCTGCCAGGGCTGCGCCCGTGTGCAGGCGTCGTCGATGCTCGCCGTCGTTGCCTCGACGACGCCGCCCACGATGTCGCGGTGATCGGCGGGATTGAGGACAGGGCGTGCCGTGCTCGACTCGACGCCGTTGGAAGATGACGGTTGGGCCAAGAGCACAGCAGCCAAGTCCGCCAGCACCCGCTCATTGGCGAGATCGAGGCCGCGCGAATTGGGCCGGTTGGAACCAAACAGGTCACGAGGCAGCACGATCTTCGGATGAGGCGTCCCGACGGGATCGAGCGCGCGCGCCCGCGCGACCGGATCGCCGAGCAAGGTCTCGAGCGTTACGTCGGGGTCGGCGATCTGATTGACGAACGAGGTGTTGGCACCGTTCTCCAGCAGCCGCCGCACCAGATAGGCGAGCAGAGTCTCGTGCGTGCCGACCGGCGCATAGATGCGGCACGGTCGATTGAGCTTGGCCGCTCCGACGACCTCCTCGTAGAGCGGCTCCCCCATGCCGTGCAGGCACTGGAACTCGTACTGGCCGGCATAGAAATTTTCGCCAGCCATGGCGTGGATGGTCGCGAGAGTCAGCGCATTGTGGGTGGCGAACTGCGGGAAGGCCGCGTCCGGTGCCGCAAGCAAGCGGCGGGCACAGGCGAGATAGGAGACGTCGGTATGAATCCGCCGCGTGAAGACCGGATAGCCGGCGAGCCCGTCGAGCTGGGCGCGCTTGATCTCGCTGTCCCAATAGGCCCCCTTGACCAGCCGCACCATCAGCCGGCGGCGGCTGCGGCGCGCGAGATCGATCAGCCAGTCGATCACGAACACGGCACGCTTCTGATAGGCTTGGACCACGAAGCCGATGCCGTTCCAGCCTTCGAGCTCGGGCTCGAAGCAGAGCCGCTCCAGCAGGTCGAGCGAGAGGTCGAGCCGGTCGGCCTCCTCGGCGTCGATGTTGACCCCGATATCGTAGCGGCGCGCCAGCAGCGCGAGCTCCTTCAGGCGCGGATAGAGCTCCGCCATCACCCGTTCGCGCTGAGCGCGACTGTAACGCGGATGCAGCGCCGACAGCTTGATCGAGATGCCGGGGCCTTCGTAGATGCCGCGGCCGGCCGAGGCCGCGCCGATGGCATGGATGGCTTGGCGATAGGCCTCCAGGTAGCGCTCGGCCTGCTCACCCGTGATCGCCGCCTCCCCCAGCATGTCGTAGGAATGACGGAAGCCCTGCCGCTCCAGCGATCGGCCGCGGTCGAGCGCTTCGTCGATGGTCTGGCCGGCGACGAACTGCTCGCCCATCAGGCGCATGGCGAGGTTGACCCCGCCGCGGATCAGCGGCTCGCCGCCTCTCCCGATCAGGCGCGTCAGCGCACCCGACAGCGAACGTTCGCTGCTGGTCGCGGTCAGGCGCCCGGTCAGCAGCAGGCCCCAGGTCGCCGCATTGACGAACAGCGACGGGCTGTGGCCGAGATGGGCGCGCCAGTCGCCGCCGCCGATCTTGTCGCGGATCAGCGCATCGCGCGTGTCGTCGTCGGGAATGCGCAGCAGCGCCTCGGCGAGGCACATCAGGGCGACGCCCTCCTGGCTCGACAAGGCATATTCGTGGATCAGCCCCTCGACGCCACCCGACGGTGTCTTGGCGCGCAGCGCCGCAACCAGCCGCATCGCCAGCGCCCGCGCACGCGCCGCTCGGGCGGGTGGCAAGGTGGCGGGCTCGAGCAGCGGCGGCAGGCACTCGGTCTCCGGCCGCCGCCAGGCCGCGGTGATGGCGGCGCGCAACGGACCTTGCGGTTGGATTGACTGAGCAAAAGCGTGAAAGGGCAGCATGCCGGACATATCGGGATCGGCTAGGATAGCGGCAAGGAAGTTTCGGGGGATGGAAAGTGCGATGACGCTATTGCGCCTCGTGGCGGCACTCTTGGTGATGGCGGGCCCCGCGTTTGCGCAGGGTGCCTTTCCTTCCAAGCCGGTGCGCATCGTCGTGCCCTTCCCGGCCGGCGGATCGGCCGACCTGCTGTGCCGCATCGTTGGCGACAAGCTCGCCGCTGCCTGGGCACAGCCTGTCCTGATCGACAATCGCGCCGGCGCCGGGGGCAATGTAGGCGCGGAGATAGTCTTTCGCGCCGATCCCGACGGCTACACCTTGCTGTGCAGCCCGCCCGGGCCGCTGGCCATCAACCACAACCTCTACAAGACGTTGCCCTACGACTGGACGAAGTTCGTGCCCATCACCGTGCTGGCGCTCGTGCCCAACGTCATCATGGTGCGCCTCGATCTGCCGGCCAACACGGCGCAAGAGCTGATCGCCTACGCCAAGGCGCACCCTGGCAAGGTGACCTACGCCTCGCAGGGCAACGGCTCGACCTCGCATCTCTCGGCCCAGAGGTTTGCCACCATGACCGGCACCGAGCTGATCCATGTCCCCTATAAGGGCGAAGGGCCAGCGCTGGTCGATATTGTCGGCGGTCGGGTCGACCTCTTCATCGGCAACATCGCAGCCGCGCTGCGCTTCGAACGGAGTAAGCAGCTTCGCTTCCTGGGGGTCGCCAGCCGGAAGCGTAGCCCGGTCGCCCCCGACACGCCGGCGGCGGCTGAGATCGGCCTGCCCGGCCTGATCTCGAGTGCCTGGTTCGCCCTGGTCGCTCCTCCCGGCACGCCAGAGGCAATCGTGAAGAAGATCAACGCCGATGCCGTGGCAGCCCTGCAGCAGCCGGACGTGCGCACCCGCTTCCTCGAGCAGGGAGCCGAGCCGCAGGGCGGCAGCACGCCGGAAACGGCGACCTTCATCAAGGACGAGGAAGCGCGCTGGCGCGAGGTCATCCGATCGGCCAATGTAATTCTGGAGTGACGGGAGGGTCACATGGACATCCGACACGACGAGGGCTTCCCCGAGAAAGTGAACCAGGCGCCGCGCAGCGCGTGGCCCGAGGATTCACTCGCCCGCGTGCCCTACTGGGTCTATCAGGACGAGGCCAATTACGAACACGAGATGCGCCGCCTGTTCGAAGGCGCGACGTGGAATTTCGTCTGCCTCGAAGCCGACATCCCGAACAAGGGCGACTATCGCACCAACCAGGTCGGCGCCCTGCCGGTGATCGTGGTGCGCGGCGCCGACGGCGAGATCAATTGCTTCGAGAACCGCTGCTCGCACCGCGGGGCGCTGATCGCCTTCGACGACGGCGGCAACGTCCAGAACAACTTCAAGTGCGTCTATCACGCCTGGAGCTTCGACCTGGCAGGCAACCTGCGCGGCATCGCCTTCGAGCGTGGCATCAACGGTCTGGGCGGCATGCCCAAGGATTTCTGCCGCGAGAATTTCAGTCCGCGCAAGCTGCGCACCACGACCTTGTGCGGTCTGGTGTTCGCCACCCTCTCGCCCGATACCCCGCCGATCGAGGAGTATATCGGTAGCGAGATCGTCGGCCGCATCAAGCGCGTGCTGAACCGGCCGATCCGCGTCATGGGCCGCTTCGTGCAGCCGTTGCCCAACAACTGGAAGCTCTATGTCGAGAACGTCAAGGACACTTACCACGCGAGCATCCTGCACACCTTCCTGGCGACCTTCCGAATCTCGCGCCTGACCCAGGGCGGCGGCGTGCTGGTCAGCCCCGACGGCGGCAACCATTCGAGCTACACCATCGCCATCCCCGAAGGCGCCAACGCCACGGCCTACAAGGAGCAGCAGATCCGCAGCGACAACGACCAGTTCGCGCTAGCCGATCCCCGCGTGTTGCAGTCGGTCGAGGAATTCGGCGATCACATCCAGCTCCAGATCCTGTCGGTCTTCCCGGGCTTCATCCTGCAGCAGATCCACAACTGCCTGGCCGTCCGGCACGTCGTGCCGCGCGGGATCGGCAAGATGGACCTGGTGTGGACTTATTTCGGCTTCGAGGACGACAGCGAGGAGATGTTTGCTCGCCGGCTCAGACAGCAAAACCTGGTCGGACCAGCCGGCTTCATCTCGATGGAGGACGGCTGCGTCGGTGGCTTCGTGCAGCGTGGCACCGCGGCGGCGAGCGATCAGATCTCGGTGATCGAGATGGGCGGAGCCGCGGCGGAAAGCCAGGCGACGCGGGCCACCGAGGCCTCCGTGCGTGGCTTCTGGAAAGCCTATCGCCGGCACATGGGTTACTAGGCCGAGAGGACAAGTCATGGACGTCGCGCGGCTGGTCGAGTTGAACGCTGCCTATGCGCGCGTCATCGACACCGAACAATTCGAGGCTTGGCCTGAGCTGTTCCACGATCCCTGTCTTTACAAGGTGACGACAGCCGACAACGTGGCGCGCGGCCTGCCGTCCGGCATCATCTACGCCGAGTCGCGCGGCATGCTGCAGGACCGCATCGCCTCGCTACGCAAGGTCAACATCTACGAACGCCAGCGCTACCGCCATATCGTCGGCCTGCCGGTGGTGCTGGGCCAGGCGAACGGCGTTGCCGAGGTCGAGACTCCGTTCCTGATCGTGCGCATCATGCGCGACGGCGCGATGGATGTGTTTGCCACCGGCTGCTATCGCGACAAGGTGAAGCCCGACGCGTCGGGCACGCTGCGATTCGCCGAGCGCATCGTGATCTGCGACGGCGGCCGCTTCGATACGCTGGTGGCGATCCCGCTGTAGGCGCGCTCCTCCCCCGTCTCACAGATGCCCCGCAGGCCCGGAGGGGGAAGGCCGCCGCCTATATCATTCCGGTCTGAGGTCGGAGTCCGAGCCGTCCCGCCTGCAGCATTCCCCGTCCGCGCCGCACAACGGGGCACCTGGGCGATTTTGGCCGAAAGGCAGCCACAACGGCCGACCCATGTGAGGGGGAGACGAGGAAGATGTAGCCCTTCCGTAGCCCCGCGGCGGCAGAGGTGCATGATATCCAGCGCCTCACCTCAAGTAGCGCTTCTCGTCTTGCTTGACCTTGCCCATGCCTTGCAGGTCGAAAACCTCGTCGACCGTGGCAATGCTCGCCTCCACGCCATGGATGCCGCCGTCGCGCCGGATGCGGGCAAAGGTCTCGCGCATGGCGCCGACGCTCGCCCGGATGGCGTGGTTGCCCCAGATCAGCAGACCGACCTTGCCGAGCGACCGCACCCTGGCCACCGTCATCTGCGGATAGGCCGTCGGCACCAGGGCGAGCGGCGCCTTGCCATCCCAGGCATTGGCGAAGGCCTCGATCTCGTCGGGCGTCTTCTGCTTGGAATGAACCAGGATCATGTCGGCGCCGGCCGCCTCGTAGGCCCGAGCGCGCTTCAATGCCTCGTCCTGGCCGAGACCGGCGATCAACGCTTCGGTACGCGCCACGATCACCAAAGCTGGGTCGCGCCGGGCAGCA
Source organism: Reyranellaceae bacterium (assembly GCA_046349335.1). Lineage (GTDB taxonomy): Bacteria > Pseudomonadota > Alphaproteobacteria > Reyranellales > Reyranellaceae > Reyranella. The sequence goes on along the minus strand of JAXMCO010000008.1, from coordinate 48,391 downwards.
CGCGCCGCTTCAATCTTGCCTTGGAATTCCTCGATGCGGACCATGTCCTGTCGACCGCCGGCAATCAGGCTGGTGACCTTGGGGAAGCTCTTGTCCTCCATGACGATGGCGGCGGCGCCGGCCCGTTCGTACTGCTCGACGACGTAGAGCACGTTGATGGCGTTGCCGAAGCCGGTATCGATGTCGGCCACCACCGGCAGGCCGCTGCGGTCGACCATGGCGCGCGTCATGTCGAGATGCTGCGTCATCGACACGACGCTGACGTCGGGCACGCCGTACATCGCCGAGAGCTCGAAGCCCGATGCCCAGATCGCATCGAAGCCGGCCTCGGCCGCCAACATGGCGGAAAGCGGGCTGTGTGCCGCCATCGCCTCGACCAGCCCGGAACGGGCCAAGGTCTCGCGTAGTTTGCTGCCAGCCGACATGCTCATCCTTTCAGCCTGTGATTTTCGAGAAGAGCGAGGAACCGCACGCCGGCCGCAAGATCGCGACGGATGCCCGCATGGCGCTCGGTGGCAATCGGATCGGCACCCCAGCGTTCGATCTGATAAAGCTCGTCGAGCTGAGCTGCATCGAACGCCTGCTCTGCGGTCAATCGCCGCTCGGCCGCGGCGAGCGCGATCACCAGCGAGCCGGCAATGTGCGTCAAATTGTAAAGCGCCGACAGCGCCAGATCGGAATGTGCCGCGACGGCTGCCCGCAGGCGCTCGACCGATGCAGCAGGCTGCGTGACGAAGCTCGTGCCTTCGGCGACGACCAGAGGCGCATCGTAGCGGCGCGCCGCCCAGTCGAGCAGCGGCTGCCACAGCGCACGTTGCCGTTCGACAAGGCTCGCCGGGTCGGTCGCGCGATAGCACAGCAGGTCGGACTCCGCGTACTTCGCGGTGTCCTCGATCACCTGAGCGCGCTGGCGGGTCACGCGATCGAGGGCCGTCGCCGCGAGTCTGGTCAGCGGCAGATGCGACACGTTGATCTCCGCCTTCTCCGGAACAGCGCCCCATTCACCGGCGATCGCCTCGGCGAGCCCCTGTGTCGGCACGACCAAAATCGCCTTAGCCGGCGTCCGCATCGGCTTGCCGTCGAGCAGCACGCGATGGCCGTCGGTGGCGTGCTCGACCGCCGTCTCCTTGTAGAAGCGCTTCATCCCAATCCCACGGTGAACGGCTCGATGCGGGCCACGGCAAACGCAGGACGCGCCTGGACCGAAGCCCACCAAGCGGCGACCTTGGGATGGCGCGCATCGGACATCTCGTCGGGCGCGATCTCCTCATCGAGGCGCTTGACGAACGGCACGGCGGCGATATCGGAAAGGGAGTAGCGATGCCCGCCGAGCCACGGCGTTTGCTGCAACGTCTCCTCCATTCGGTCGAGCAGTCCGCTCACCAGCCGGCCGCGCGCTTCAGCGCGCTCATCGTCCGTGTAGGGCCGCCGCGCCGTTCGCAGCCACGCCTCGCGCCGCTCCCGGCTCGGCACCTTGGCGAGCTTCTCGGCCAGCTCGGCATCCGACCATTGCTGTGCAATCTTGGCCATCGAGTGCGCCCAGTTGAAGACGATCAGGTTGCCGATCAACCCGTCGACATGGCGGATCCAGTTGCGCATGACGGCACGACCGTAAGGATCGGCCGGCCGCAGCGGCGGCTCCGGATAGGTCTCATCGAGCCACTCGCAGATCGTACCGCTTTCGTAGAGCGACCTCCCGTCGTCGAGGATGAGCAGCGGGATGACGCCGTTCGGGTTGAGCTTCAGGAAGGCGGGCGAATGATGCTCCATCTTGGTGAGATCGATAATCCGGCTCTCGAATGCGAGACCTTTCTCGGCGAGGCAAAGTCGCACGCGCCGTGAAGCGCTCGATCTCCAACCGTGATAAAGCGTGAGCATCTGAATTCCCTCGGGCTTCGTCGTTCCATTTGGTCGGCCGCCAGGACGAGCCGATGGCGACCACTCTTCACATGGTTGTGATCATCCCCTGCGAAGATTCAAGGCGTCATTGCTTTTCGTGCCCTGGGGCCGTCGACAAATCGTTTGGTGACATCGGACACATAGCACCCCTGTCGTATCGGATATATTGACTCGCGGGTCTGCTGACTATTTTGGCTGCAATGAGTAGTACCTCGCACGAGATCATTCCGTTGTTCGCCACGCCCATCGTGACGCTCGACGTTCCGGGAGCGGAGGCGCTCAACGCCGATCTGCGCCGGGTGATCGAGCAGCGCGAGCAGACCCAGCCCAGCACCCACCATTCCAACCTGGGGGGCTGGCAGTCGACCTGGGACATGGACCGCTGGGGTGGTGTGCCGGCGATCAAGCTGCTGGCGATGGGCCGCAATCTCGCCAACCGCATGACGACAGACCGCAAGGGCAATTTCGGCAACGGCCCCCACCCCGGCTATGCTGTGACCTGGACCGCCAACATGTGGGCCAACGTCAACCGAAGCGGCGACGGCAACGAATTCCATTCCCATCCCGCCGCCTACTGGTCCGCCGTCTACTATGTCGACGACGGCGGCATCGGCGACGACGAGTCGTTGGGCGGCGAGCTGGAGTTCATGGACCCGCGCGGCCCATTGCCGGCCATGTTCGCGCCGCATCTCGCCATCGCCGCGCCTGGCGGCTTGTCGGCCGGCGCCACCGAACGGTTGCGTCCCAAGGTCGGCCGATTGGTGATGTTTCCGTCCTGGCTGGTGCACCAGGTCAGGCCCTATCGCGGCACAGCCACCCGCATCTCGATCGCCCTCAACCTTACAGTCTAAAGCCTTCCCGGCACCTGAACATCGGCCATCGTCGGGCCGGTGCCCCTATCCTCGGCGTCGACGAGGTAGTCGTCGAGCGCCCGCGAGAGCGGCCATGCACTTGTCCGCTCCAAGGCCCCTGTCGGCTATCCTTCGAGCAGGATGGGCAACGCCTGACGATAAGCGACTTCGGCACGGGCCTTGAGCTCGGGCAAGGTACAGCTACCGATCGGATGCTGGACCTTGAGGAAGGGATAGTCGGGCAAGCCCAGCACACGGGCAATTGCCCGCGCCGTCACCTCGAACGGTTCGGTACACAGCACCACCGTCCGCTTGCCAAGTTGTTCAAAGCTGATTCCGTCGTGCAGACTGCACGTCGAGCAGGAGCCTCAATCCCCGAGGCCGGTGATGACGAAATCGACGTCCTGCGCGACCTTCACCAACGTCGGCGATGGCGCTGGCGCGCTCGCATTGGTCTTCGAGCCGACGATGCGCACGGTGCAGCCATGCCGCTCGACGAACAGCGCGGCGACCTCGCGCAGCATCTCCTCGGCATTGAGCTTGCCGTTCTCCAGAATGCCGATTCGCGCTCCCTCGAGGGTGGCGAGCGCCGGCGCGCGTAAGGCTTTTCGCTTCGGCGCCGTCGACGTGGGTGCGTAGAGCTGCATTTGGTCTCCCTTCCCTGTCACTTCGCCATCGGTGCAATGGCGTGGTGCTGCATGATCGAGCCGCGGCCGCGGCTCCACGACGGGATGAAGCAGGAATGACCGCCCGCATCGCCGCCGCCCATGGTGATGAGAATGTCGTCGGGTCGAAGGCCGCGATGGAGGAAGCCGGCCTCCGCGAGCCCATGCGCCTTCTCGCCGTGCTGGGCTTCGTACTCGCGGTCTCGGTACTTGCCGACGCCCTTCATGCCCTCGACCGAGCGCTTGGCCTGGGCAAACAGGAATTCCTGCGCAGCTTGGCGCGTCCAGCCGGCTGCCGCGACGATGTGCATGTGCTCGGGCGCCAGGATCACGACACTCTGGCCGAGCGTGATGCAGCCGTAGTTGGCCATCGCGTCGGCCACCGAGCCCAGTACCTGCTCGGGCGTGTTGCCGCCGTGGTTCTCGACATTGCAAAACCCGCCGCCCGCAAAGGCGGTGACGCTCGACACGCCCTTGGCATAGCCCTGGGCCTCGCACAGCAGCGGCCACGGATTGCCGCGCGCCCGCTCGGCGATGCAGAAGCTGTACTTGCCCGGATTGCCTTGCGTCGACTTGTCGGAGATGCCCGGCAGCATCTGGAAGACATTGCGCAGGATCAGGCGAACGGCGCGGCCAATCGTGGCATTTGCGCGATTGCCCGGTCCAAAAAGATTGACGTCCGCATTCATGCCGATCTCGTCGGCACACGGTCCGCTTACGATCAGGAGCGGTGCCGAGCCCCCGGTGCTCGCGGTCGAGCCGTGGAAATTGAAGTCCTCCCGGTCCATCGCCTCGAAGGCCGCCACCAGCACCGGAAAATGTTGCGGCAGGCAACCGGCCATCACGGCATTCACCGCCGCGCTATGCAGCGAGAGCTCGAGCCCGGTCGCGGGATGGGTCGAGATCACCGTGTCCCAGGGCCGGCCATCGGCCGCGGCCATCGCCTTCACCCGGTCGACCTGCGGCGGGACGACCGGCAGCCCGTCGGTCCAGCCCTGCTCGTAGCAATAGTCGATGGCGGCGAGCAGATCGTCCGGCACTTCGTGAACGCGGGGTGAAGCCCCAGCCATCGCATACGCTCCCAATCTATCGGGCGAGACTACGGGCGGCCGGCCGTCCAGGCAAAGCCTTTCCCGGCTGCAGCGAGACGGCTGCTATGAAGCCGACGCGCCTTCGCGGATGCGACGCGCGAGGTCGTCGAGATCGGCGTGCAGGATCGAGCCGGAGATGACGACGGGGCTGCCCAGCAGGTCGATGCTGCCACGCCGCAGGAGGCGTTGCAGCCAGTTTCCGCGCCCGACGAAAAGCTGCGGCTGGCGCACGTCGATGACCATGATCCGTGGGGACGTCGCCCTGAGAAACAACGAAGGCCAGTACGTCGGCATGCGCGTAATGGTAACGTCGACGATCTGCGACCATGGCACCCGACCCACGCTGCTGTAGCTCGTGTCGTCGACGATGCCTCCTCGATCGATGACCAGTCCCGGCCTGCGGCTGAGCAGGCGGATGACGCAGAAGACTGCGCAGGCACCGAAGAAGACCGCCCCGACGACGCCGACGCCTTCGACGAACCAGGCTAGCCTGCGGACATGGAACCAGCCGACGGGGGACAGGCCGACCGAGACGACGACGAACCCAAGGGCTAAGACCAGGAACAGGGCGAGCTTGCCTTTGCGAAGCGGAATTTCCTGGACGGTCGAAGGTGTGGACCTCACGGCCGCGCTTGGCCACGCGGCGGTGTCGGGGCGTGCGACGGTGGCCGCCCGGCACGCTGGCGGTCCGGCGTCGGCACCGGCATTTGCGCCCTGAGACCGGGCCGCAGCCCGTCGACACGCGGCGCGAGGACAGCGCAGGCATTGGCGCCGGCCTGCCGCCCTGCCTGGTTCACCTGCGCCACCAGGCTCTGCACGACGCCGCCGGGAATGATCAGCTTCGAGACGTTGGGGTCGAGAACGCCCGTGGCCGCACGGCCGCTGCCGCCTTTCAGGCGGAACGGCGTCGCCAAGGTCGCGTACTGCGCATCACGCGCCTCGGGCACGAGCAGGAACTCCCAGCCCTCGGACCTCAACTGCACGTAACCGCCGCCGACCATGGTGGCGCGCGGCGTGTCGACGACCAGACGTCGCAGCCAGGCCACGCCCGAGGTGACCTCGAAGCGTCCGGCGATGCAGTTAAAGGCCACGCGCGGCTCGGTGCTGCCGAGCAGCCGCTGCGTGTCGGACGGCCAAGTCGCCAACGAGTCGCTCGGCCAAGCGCCTCTGGCGATGGCGATGTCGATCGAGCCGTTGGCCGTATTGAGGGCATCGCGCGTCGTGCGCCCGCCGCCTCGCAGACGCAAATCGATATCGGCGACGGCGTCCTGCAGCCCGAAATTGAGGCCGAGCAGGGTCGAGAGGTCGGCCAGCGGCACCCGGCTCAAATTGGCCGTCAGGGTTGCCTGGCCGATCCGCCCGGTCGGGTCGTAGGCGAGGTCGAAGCCCGCCGATCCGGCGCCGACCGTCGCCGCCCCCCGAAGCGCAAAGCGCGTCTCGCCCGACGTCAGCGATACCGAGGCGTTCTGCACCCTGCTACCGAGCCCAGTGATCTCGCCGAAGCGTGCCGTGACCGTCAGCGCCGATCGGCCGAGCCAGGTCGCCGAGAACGGCATGGTCGGCACCAGGCGAGGCTGCGCTGGACCAGGCCCACTGGCCGGCGTGGATGTCGGCGGCGCCGGCACGGCGCGCAGGTCGTTGACGTCGAGACGGCTCACGTCGGCGTTGACCGCGATCGTCGCCACGCCCTTGCGGTCGACGCGGAACACGGCGTCGCCCGTCAGCTCGCTCGAAGCGACCTTCAAGCTCGCCACTTCGACCTTGAAGGAACTGCGCTGGGTGGCGGCCTTGGCGTTCAACGCGTAGGGACCACCCGCCGGGACCGGCAGTCGGATGTAGGGGCCGAACACGGAGACGTCCGGCCCCTCGGAAGTGATCTGCAGGTTGGTGCCCTTGACACCGACCCCGCCCTTCACCGCAATCTTTCCGCCGCCAAGACTGCCTTGCACGTCGATATTGCCCGGCAGGCTCCGCATCCAGCCGTCGAACGTGCCGGCTGCCCCGGTGAGATCGATCGGCACGCCTTGCGGCGCCACGAACTGCGCATCGATCTGCAGCGGTTGATTGGCGGCCGGCGAGCGCAGGGTCGCCCGGGGAACCTCGAGCACGACCGAGGGCCGCCCCGAGCCCTCGCCCACCGTCAGCACCGACTCGCGCAACTCGACCGTAGGGATCCACGGGAACACCGGCGCGGTGCGCAGGCGCAGCGAGCGGTTCTCGCCGGCATGCGGACCCGAGCCGTCGGGCGGCGGCAGCATCTCGAGGTTGATGTCGCCGATCTCGTTGTGCTCGACCAGGATGTCGGCACCCTCGAGCAGGAGGCGTCCGATCTTCAGCTCGCCCAGAAACAGCGAGAACGGATCGAAATAGAGGGTGAGCTTGCGGACGCGCACCATCTCCGGCCGCGTGCCCCACACCGCGTTGGAGAGCGTCACGCCCTCCGCCACCATGGCAGGCTGCGTACCGATCTGCACCGACAGCGGCACCTTGGCTGCGAGCTCGCGGCCCGTCGTCTTGCGAACCTGATCGGCGAGGCGCGCCTGGTAGCGTGACAGATCGCGAGTGGCGAGCCAGGCGACGCCGGCGATCACCGCGAGCGGGACCGCCGCCGCGAGTATCCAGGTCAGCCGCCTCCAATTAATGCGCATGCGACCCGATTCTCATTCAATCGCCGCCGGTCGAGAAGCCGAATGCCTCGACGGTGCGGCGGAAGTGAGGCGGCGGCTCGGCAACGACCGTCAACTCGCCCTTGCCGGACGGGTGCGGCAGCACCAGTCGACGGGCATGCAGGTGCAGGCGACCGGCGTCCGCAACCGCAGCCAGCAATGCTTCCTCGCCGCCATACTTGCCGTCACCGAGGATCGGGCAGCCGATGGCCGCGCAATGCACGCGCAGTTGATGGGTCCGTCCCGTTCGCGGCCACAAAGCGAGCAGCGCCGCGCGCTTGCCGGCCCGGTCGATCACACGGAAGTGGGTCAGCGCCTTCTGGCCGGCGTCGTGATCGACCTGCATCAGTTCCCGATCGCGCGCGCCCGGTCGTTTCGCCAGGGGCAGGTCGATCGTCCCGTCGGCGCGCGGCGGAACGCCGACCACGATCGCCCAGTAGAGCTTCTCGGTCTCGCGGTCGCGGAACGCCTCACCCAACCGCCGGGCCGCCTGCCCAGTGCGGGCGATCAGCAGGAGCCCGGACGTGTCCTTGTCGAGGCGATGGACCAGGCGCGGCCGCTCCTCGTAGCCGAAGCGCAGGGCGTCGAGCATGCCGTCGACATGGCGATCGGTGCCGGTGCCGCCCTGCACCGCCAAGCCCGGCGGCTTGTTGAGAACGATGACATGATCGTCGCGATGGATCACCAGGCGCCGGATCTCCGCGGCGTCGCGGTCCGACACGCCGATGACCTCGGTCGGCTTGGCGGGCGGAGGCATAACGACGCCCGGCGGCACGCGGATCGTCTGGCCGGGCTCGATCCGGTCGCGCGCTTCGGCGCGCTTGCCGTCGACCCTGACCTGCCCGGTGCGCAACAGCTTCTGCAAAGCGCCATGACCCAGGTCCGGGTAGTGTCTCTGGAACCAGCGATCGAGGCGGAGTCCGGCTTCGTCTTCCGTCACGGCGCGACCACGCAAGGCCGCGCCTTCCGCGGCTGCACCAACCGCAGAGAAATGTTGCGACTTCACCACCGAGCGCTACCGCAGCGCCATCCGAATGAGCAATTCATGCCGCCGATCTCGACGTGAGCACCGACACCCACGTGCCATTTAACTGTAGCAGAATGTCAAGGTGGATAGATTCTCGATGATGGCTCCGACGTTCTTCTGGATATCATGACACAAGCATGCACTCCGAGGCCCTCTCCTTCGACACCCTGACGTTCGATCATCCGACGGCGTGCCGTCCGGCGCGGGTGGCGGCGAGCTTGTTCTTTCCCGAGGCCTGCGATCTGCCGGCACCCTGCATGGTGATCCTGACGAGCAGCGCCGGCGTCCAGCGCCATCGCGAGCACTACTATGCGCAGGCCCTGAACGGCGCCGGCACGGCGGCCCTGATCGTCGACAGCTTCTCGGGTCGCGGCGTGCGCCGGACGGTGGCCGACCAGACGCTGGTGTCGGCGGCCCAGATGGAGGGCGATGCCTTTGCCGCCCTCGCCTTGTTGCGTGACGATCGGCGTATCGATCACCGGCGGATCGGATTGATGGGCGTCTCGAAAGGCGGGGTGGCGACCCTCAATGCCGCCATCGCCGTCCGCCAGCGCTGGCGTCAGGGTTTCCCACATCTGTTCGACCTTCACGTCGCGATCTGTCCCGGCGCCACCGCGCAGCATCGCGACGCCACGACCCACGGGCAGCCCATGTTCTTCATGCTGGCGGCGCGCGACGACTACACGCCGGCATCGCTCGCCATCGAGTACGCCGAACGCATGCGGGCGGCCGGCAACACCCGCATCAAGGTCAAGGTGTATGGCAGCGCCCATCACGGCTGGGAGTCGATGGGACCGGTGTTCGACATCAAGGACGCCGAGAACTGGTCGTGTTGCCGGAACTTCATCGAGGACGACGGCCGCCACTTTGTCCCCGCCCTCGGCGAAGCGCTGAGCGAGCCCGATTTCCAGGCCGGGGCGCGCCTCAACTGCGTGACCAGAGGAGCCCGCGCCGGCGGCGGCACACCCGAGCTGAAACGCCGCGCCACGGCAGATATGCTTGCCTTCTTGCACAATGGCGGCTTCGCCCCTCGATGGACGCCTCCGCTCATTCCGAGTATATCGGCCACGTGACTCGACTTCGTTTTCTCATGGGTATGCTGGCGTTCCTGATTGGCGCCAGCGGGTCATCTTCCGGCTTTGCCGCCGAGCCACTGTGGGTCGGATCGGATTCCGGCCGGGCGCGAACCGAGGCGCTATTGACGGCCTTGCGGGGCGCCTCGGCGCACGGTCTCGAGCCTGGCTGGTACGGCGTGACCGAGATCGAGAAGGCACTGGTGCCCGGCGCCGACCCGATCGCAGCCGAGGCGCTGCTCACGGCGGCGTTCGTCAAGTACGCCAGCGACGTCGCGACAGGGCGTGTCCGCGCCAACCGGATCGACAGCAACATCGACATCCAGCAGCGTCAGATCGACCGTGCCGTCCTTCTCAAGGAGGCCGCCGACGCGCGCGACTTTGGCGCCTATCTCGCCGGCCTGCCGCCCAAAGGCGACTATCCGGCGCTACAAAAGGCCCTGGCCACGTGGCGCGACAGGCGAGCGAAGGCAGCCTTTACGCCGGTGCCAGACGGCGGCTTGCTGAAGCCCGGCATGAGCGACCCGCGCGTACCGCTGCTGCGCAAGCGCCTGGCTGAGCTCGAGCTCACGGTGCCCGAGGCCGGCCCGGCTCCCGACCTGTACGACGACAAGCTGGTCGCCGTCGTCAAGGCCTACCAGGAGACCAAGGGCCTGACGGTCGACGGCATCATCGGCGCCAAGACCACGCAGTCGCTCAACACCACGATCGACGACCGAATCGAGCAGATCGTCGCCAACCTCGAGCGCCGGCGCTGGCTGCCGGAAGATCTCGGCAATCGCTACGTGCTGGTCAACGCAGGCGACTACTCGATGGCGTTCGTCGACGGCGGCAAGACGGTGTTCCAGAGCCTGGTGATCGTCGGCACGCCCAAGGACCCGACACCGGAGATCCAGTCGGTGATGCGCGGATTCCAGACCAATCCCTACTGGACCGTGCCGCAGTCGATCTCCGGCGAGGAATACCTTCCGATGTTGCGCCGCAACCCCTACGCCCTGCAGTCGGCCGGCTTCAAGATCTTCGAGAACTGGCAGGACAATACCGAGCTCGATCCAGCATCGGTCGACTGGAGCTCGATCAACCCAAAAGCCTTTCCCTATCGCATCCGGCAGAATCCCGGAGCCGGTAACGCGCTGGGCTATATCTTCTTCCCGTTCAACAACAGATACGGGATCTACATGCACGATACGGCCAGCCGCTGGCTGTTCACCGAGGGCAGCCGCAATTTCAGCCATGGCTGCATCCGACTGCAGAACCCGCTCGACTTCGTCGAGAAGGTGTTCGACGGCCGCAACGGCTTCAGCAAAGAGCGCGCTCGTCAGGTCATCGAGAGCGGTCAGCAGGCGCACTACACGTTCCCCGACTCGGTGGTGCTGCATGTGACCTACCGCACCGTGACGGCCGACAGCGACGGCACGGCGACCTTTCGCGACGACGTCTACGGCCGCGATCGCCGAGTCGTACGCGAGATGGCCAAGCCGCGTAGCTGACCCAAGCGCCTTGAGCAGATCTTTCCGCGCTCCCGCCGGGCTGTTCGAGAGCCGGCCCTATGGTTTCTCCCAGGTCGCCATCGTGACGACGCCTCTGGGCGACGCCGTGCATGTGTCCGGTCAGGTCGCCTGGGACAAGGACCAGAAGATCGTCGGCGGCGACGACATTGGGCGCCAGCTCGAAAAATGCCTGGAGAACCTCGCCACGGCCTTGGCTTCCGTCGGCGCGACGCTCGACCAGGTGGGCTCGTTGCGCCTCTATATCAAGCAGAGCCACATGCGCGAAGGTAAGGCCGTCACCTCAGCGCTCAGAAGGGTATTCGGGGACGCCCCGCCCTGCTCGACCTGGATCGGCGTGCCGAGCCTGGCCGATGAGTCGTTCCTGATCGAAGTCGAACCGTCGGTGGTTTTCCTGCCGCGTAGCTGAGCGACCTCTGCTCACGAAGCGCCCACGGTTCGCGATAAGAACAAGAGCGCCATTCCGTGGCGCGCTCCCGGCCACAACCGATCCTATCGCCGCTTCGCACGCAGCTTCTTCCAGTATTCCAGACGTTTTAGGATCTCGCGCTCGAAGCCGCGCTCGACGGGCCGATAAAACTCCTCGCGCGGCATGCCGTCGGGGAAGTAGTTCTGGCCCGAGAAGCCGTCCTCGGTGTCGTGATCGTAGGCGTAGCCCTTGCCGTAGCCGATCTCCTTCATCAGCTTGGTCGGCGCATTGAGGATGTGCAGGGGCGGCGTCAGCGAGCCATTCTCCTTGGCGGCGCGCTTGGCGCCGCTGAAGGCCTTGTAGCCGGCGTTCGATTTCGGGGCGGTGCCGAGATAGATCACCGCCTGGGCTATGGCCAGTTCGCCTTCCGGCGAGCCCAGGCGGTCATAGGTGTCCCAGGCAGCCAAGGTCTGGGTCAGCGCCTGCGGGTCGGCCATGCCGACATCCTCTACGGCGAAACGCACAAGGCGACGGGCGATGTATTTCGGGTCCTCGCCGCCATCGAGCATGCGCGCGAACCAATACAACGCCGCATCGACATCCGAACCACGCAACGACTTGTGCAGCGCGCTGATCAGGTTGTAGTGGGCTTCCTGCGCCTTGTCGTAGAGCGGCGCACGCTTCTGCAGGAGCGTCGCCAGGCGGGCCGGTGGCACCGGCCCCTTGTCGTCGAGCTGGGCGAGTTGCTCGGCGAGCCCGATCAGGTAGCGGCCATCGCCGTCGGCCATGGCGAACAACGCCTGCCGTCCCTCCTCGTCGATTGGCAGCGTGCGGTCCAGCGCCTGCTCGACGCGCGCCAGCAAGGCCCCCAGTGCGGCATCGTCGAGGCGACGCAGCACCAGCACCTGGCAGCGCGAAAGAAGCGCGCCGTTGAGCTCGAAGGACGGATTCTCCGTCGTCGCCCCGATCAGCGTGACGGTGCCGTCCTCGACATAGGGCAAAAAGCCGTCCTGCTGAGCGCGGTTGAAGCGATGGATCTCGTCGACGAACAGCAAGGTTCCCTTGCCGTCGCGGCGCCGCTGGCGGGCGGCCTCGAAGATGCGCCGCAAATCGGCGACGCCGGAGAACACCGCCGACAGGGGCTCGAAATGCAGGTCGGTGTCCTCGGCCAGCAGGCGGGCGATCGTCGTCTTGCCGCAACCGGGCGGGCCCCACAGGATCAGCGAGCCGAGCTTGCGATTGGCCAGCATGCGGCCGATCGGCCCTTCCGGTCCGAGCAGGTGGTCCTGCCCGAGGATCTCGCGCAGTGTCTTGGGGCGCAGCCGTTCGGCGAGCGGCGTCGGGGCGAGCGAGGCGAACAGCTCGGCCGGCATGGCGACGCCCGCCCGTCTCAACGGAACTGGACGGTCGACACCATGCCTTCGCGGCCGATGGTGACGCTCGCCACCCCGCCCGCGACGCGCTTCTTGAGCTCGGCGACATTGCGCACGTCCTGGCCGTTGACTCCCAGGATCATGTCGCCGGGTCGGATGAATCGTCCGGCGTAGGAGCCGGGTGTGATCTCGGTGACGATCACGCCCGGACGCCATTCGACCAGGCCAAGCTCGTCGGCAACGGCCGGCGACATGTTGGCCACCGAGGCACCGCTCAGAGGCTGGCGTCCCTCGAGCACCGACTTGTCGCGCGGCGGATCCTCGGGCGGGGCCGCCAGCTTCATGTCGAACACGATCTCCTTGCCGGCGCGGATGACGCGGATCGGCACCACAGCGTCGACCTGCAACGTGGCGAGTCGGAAACGCATGCTCGCCTCGTCGTCGATCGGCTGATCCTTCAAGCCGACAATGACATCGTTGCGCTTGAGGCCGGCGCGCGCGCCCGGGCCGCCCGGAAAGACCTCCTTGACCACCAGGCCGACGGGCCTCGGCAGGTTGAGGCCCGAGGCGAGATCGGGCGTCACCCGCTGCATGTTGATGCCGAGCCACGGCCGCACGATGCGACCGCCGCTCTCGCCGATCGAGACCACGCGGCTCACGATGTTCGACGGCGTGGCAAAGCCGATGCCGACCGATCCGCCGGTCTGCGAATAGATCGCCGTGTTGATGCCGATCAACCGCCCGTCGAGGCTGACCAGGGCGCCGCCGGAATTGCCCGGATTGATGGCCGCATCGGTCTGGATGAAAAAGCTCGAATCGTTGATTCCGCCGGCGCTGCGCGCCAGAGCCGAGATGATGCCGCTCGTCACCGTTTGCGTCAGGCCAAACGGGTTGCCGATGGCGAGCACGATGTCGCCCACCTCCACAGAGTCCGAATCGCGCATCTCGAGGAAGGGAAACTTGTCGCCGTTGCCGTCGATGCGCAGCAGGGCGAGATCGAAGCGCTCCTCCTGGCTGACCAGCTTGGCCTCGAACTCGCGCCGGTCGGCCAGCACGACGCGGATCTCGTCGGCTCCCTTGACGACATGGGCGTTGGTCACGATCAGGCCGTCGGGACGCACCAGCACGCCCGATCCCAGGGCGTTCTGCACCCGCTCCCCGGCATTGGGTTGGCCCGGGAACGGGAAAGGCAGGCGCCGCTGCACGCGCGCGGTCGTCGTGGTGTAGATGTTAACCACGGCCGGCGAGACGCGCTTCACCAAGGGCGCATAGGAGAAGCTGAGCTCGCTGCGATCCTTTGGCAGGGGCTGCGCCGGCCCGGAAATCGGCGCAAGCGCGGCGGCCACACCGCCGACCATTGCCATCGCCATCAGGATTGCCCGCCCGGCCATTGCCATGCCTCCTCTGCCCGCTTCGATTTGCGACCACTCACCGGGCAAATCAAGACCCTTCCGCCATCATGGCTGATTGCCTTGGCATGTCCATTGCAGCGCTCTCGACCGCGACACGCCGCGACAGGCGTGCGCCCAACAGGAGCGCCTCATGAAGCTTAGCCGCCGCACTCTTCTCGCCGCCTCGGCCGCCACGATGGGATCTTCCCTCGGCGTCCGTGCTGTCAAGGCAAGTCAGGACTGGCCAACCAAGGCACCGATCAAGCTGATCGCCACGTTCCCGCCCGGCGGCACAGCGGACACGATCTCGCGCATCCTGGCTCCCAAGCTCTCGGCCGCGCTCGGCACCCAGGTGGTGGTCGAGAACAAGCCCGGCGCCGGCGGCACGATCGGCTCGGATCTCGCGGCCAAGGCTCCGCCCGACGGCTTCACGCTGGTCATCTCGCACGCCTCGCCGCTCGGCATCGCCCCCGGCATCTATCCCAAGCTGCCCTACAACGTGGTCAGCGACTTCACGCACGTGGCGCTGATCGGCCACACACCCAATGTCCTGATCGTGCCAGCCGATTCGCCGTACAAGACGCTGGCCGACTACATCGCCGATGCCAAGGCCAAACCCGACCAGATCGCCTTCGGCAGCTCGGGCATCGGCTCGAATACTCACCTGATGGGCGAGCTGCTGTCGAGCGTGGCCGGCATCAAGCTGAAGCACGTGCCCTACCGCGGCTCGGCACCGTCGCTGCAGGACATGCTGGCCGGCGCCATCCCGTCGATGTTCGACCCGATCACCACCAATGTGCCGCACATCAATTCCGGCAAGGTGAACCTGCTCGCGGTCAGCTCGGACAAGCGCATCGACATGTACCCGAATGCGCCGACCTTCGCGGAGCAGGGCTTCCCCCAGCTCACGACCTCGACCTGGGTCGGCGTCTCCGGCCCCAAGGGCCTGTCGCCGGACATCGTGACGCGGCTCTATGCCGAGCTGCAGAAGGCCTTCAAGGCGCCCGAAGTGGTCGAGCGCTTCAAGGAGGTCGTGCTACTGCCCGAGGACAAGCCGATGACACCGGCCGAGTACACCAAGTTCGTCGGCGACTTCGCCGCGACCTGGGCCGCGGTCAGCAAGTCGGCCGGCATCCAGCTCGAGCTCGGGTGACCATGCGCGGGGGGAAGTGCAGCCTGTCCGCAAAACGGATTGGCCGCGTATTCACTGCCTTCTTCGGCACGCTCAAGGATGAGACCAAGCACCAAGGAAGCTTCAGATAGACCTCACCAAGCACCAGCCCGCCAGCCAAGAACTGGACAAGGACGTCCGATATCGAATCGAGCCATTCGATCCCCCAAAGACCGCCTTATTTGTCGGCGGGAAGCACCGAGATGGGCCAATGCCACTACGACAGATTGGAGATCAGTGGTTAACGATGGTTCGTTGGCTCATGTGGAGAGGCAAGGGCCAGTCGTGACCCTAATCTGGCATTGCTCTCGGCAACGGCGAGCGTCGCGGCTGGAGATCAACCATTCAAAATCTCTCTGAAAGTGGATATTGATAGCCACGGGGTCGAAGCCCCTGCGGGAAAAGGCCTATGGCGAAAAAGGGTCAGACCTTCGATCTCTACACCTTTGTGGCCGGCGCGGCTCTCGAAACTGGGAGACCGTTCGCCCTCGAATGCAACTGCGGCGCGGTCGTGACGATTATGCCTCCGTTCCAGGACGAGCATGTTGTCTGTCCGCGATGCGAATCAACGATTCGGATGCTCGTTGTGGAGGGTGACCCCGGCTACATCATCGGCGCGGGGCCGGACGGTGGCCCCACTCTTTTGCCAGTTCAGGGCAGTTCGAAGCCGCATCCCAACCGGCTCTCACAGCAGGAACGCGATGCCATTCTCACCAGGGTCAGTGAGCACATCCAATCGAAGCGAGACGCAAGTGGCTAGCCCTAAGGAACAACTCTTGTTGGTCGACAAAGAAGGAAGCCGATCGCGCTGGACGAACTTTTCGAAAGAGTGCGCCAGAATGAATCGCGAGTGCTCGCAGACGATGAAGTCGGACTCATTGTCTACGTAGGTGATCTTGGCTTCTACGAGATGACGCCGACCGAGACGGGGAGTTCCTCGCTCGCCCTGTGACTCAAGTCTCACGGCCGCGCTTCGCGGTCCGGATTCTACGGAGGCAGATTGGCGCGAGAGTTTTTTCCGTTACCGCGGATGCTGTTTTCGTTATCCGTGACGGGAACGCGTTGAGGAAAGTTCGCGCGGAAAAGCTTGAACCCGGAATGGTGCTGGCTTCCGGCGAGAAGGTTTTTCGATGAATTTCAAGAACGCACTAGAGCAGCAGTGTTTTGAGATTGCCTGCGACGCACTCGGCCCAACTGTTCGGCTGGATCACAACAAAAGACTTGAGATAGAAAGCGCACTCTTTCCAGAAGTTGCAGCATTCAAGGGGCCTCCGGCGAAGGAAATAGATGTTCTTGCCGCTGAGTTGTGCGAGAATCCAAAAATTACTCTGCTTGTGAGCTGCAAGGAATTCGCCAAGCGGGCCGAACCGGCGCATGTGCAGGAGTGGGCGGCAGTTGTGCGAACCATGAACAACTATTCCGATGGCACCCTCTATCTAGGGATGGTCGTTTCCTCGAAGGGGTTCACGAGCGGGTGCGAAGCTTGGGCGACCTCGCATAATCTCGGGCTCATTCCCCCGCTCAAAGGAAGAAACATCGTCTTTGCGCCGGATACCGTGCTCCGCATGTTTAAGCGGAGTTTGATCGCTCTTCGCAAGAGAACACAGCCAGGTTCGCCCCCGGCATCTATCCCAAGCTGCCCTACAACGTGGTCAGCGATTTCACGCACGTGGCGCTGATCGGCCACACACCCAATGTCCTGATCGTGCCGGCCGATTCGCCGTACAAGACGCTGGCCGACTACATCGCCGACGCCAAGGCCAAGCCCGACCAGATCGCCTTCGGCAGCTCCGGCATCGGCTCCAACACGCATCTGATGGGCGAGCTGCTGTCCAGCCTGGCCGGCGTCAAGCTGAAGCATGTGCCCTACCGCGGCTCGGCGCCATCGCTGCAGGACATGCTGGCCGGCGCCATCCCCTCGATGTTCGACCCGATCACGACCAACGTGCCGCACATCAACTCCGGCAAGGTGCGCCTGCTCGCCGTCAGCTCGGAGAAGCGCATCGACATGTATCCCAACGCGCCGACCTTTGCCGAGCAGGGCTTCCCCAAGCTCACGACCTCGACCTGGGTCGGCGTATCGGGTCCCAAGGGCATGTCGCCGGAGATCGTCACGCGGCTCTATGCCGAGCTGCAAAAGGCCTACAAGGCGCCCGAGGTCGTCGAGCGCTTCAAGGAGGTCGTGCTGTTGCCCGAGGACAAGCCCATGACCTCGGTCGAGTACACCAAGTTCGTCGGCGACTTCGCCGCAACCTGGGCCGCCGTGAGCAAGTCGGCCGGCATCCAGCTCGAGCTCGGCTGATTGTTCGCGCCGGAGAGCGCCACCCAGTGGCGCTCTCCGGCGCATGGGCTGAACCTACTCGGAGACCGCTCAGCCGCAGCGCGAGTAGCCGCAATTCAGGCAGACGTCGCACCCTTCCTGGCGGGCAAGGGCGGCGGCGCCGCAGTTCGGACATTGGCCCATTGCTGTCGCCGAGCTGCCGCCAGCAGGATCGCGCTGGCCGGCGGCCAGGCGCATCTTCGCCTCGCCAGAATCGGCGAGGCGCGGCCCGTCGCTAGCGAGGAAGCCGATCTCGATCAGATGGCGCTCGATCACGCCGCCGATCGCCGCCAGCAGCGATGGCACGTAACGGCCCTCCATCCACTGGCCGCCGCGCGGGTCGAACACCGCCTTCAGCTCCTCGACCACGAACGAGACGTCGCCGCCGCGGCGGAACACCGCCGAGATCATGCGCGTCAAGGCGACGGTCCAGGCGTAATGCTCCATGTTCTTGGAGTTGATGAATATCTCGAACGGCCGGCGGCGGCCGTCCTGCACGACGTCGTTGATGGTGATGTAGATGGCGTGGTCGCTGCCCGGCCATTTGATCTTGTACGTCCGGCCCGGCAGGTCGTCCGGCCGGTCGAGCGGCTGGGCGATGTAGACGACGCCGCTCTCGCGCGCCGCCGGCACCAGCGCCGGCGCACCCTTGGCTTCCGCCGGCCTTACCTCGAGCACCGCTCCGGTGACATCGTTGGGCCGGTAAGTCGTGCAGCCCTTGCAGCCCAGCGCATAGGCCTGCTGGTAGACGTTCTTGAAGGCTTCGAAGGAGATGTCGCGCGGCAGATTGACGGTCTTGGAGATCGAGCTGTCGACGAACTCCTGCGCCGCCGCCTGCATGGCGAGGTGCGCGGCGGGATCGAGCGTCTGGGCGTCGACGAACGCTTCCGACGGCGGCGCCTCGTTGCCCTTGAGCGCCCGCCAGACTCGCAAGGCAGGATCCTCGACGTTCTCTTCGCGCTTCGACCCATCGGGCTGCAGCACGTGACGGACATGGCTGAAGGCGAAAACCGGCTCGATACCGGACGACACGTTGTCGGCCAGCAGCGAGATCGTCCCTGTAGGGGCGATCGAATTCAGCAGCGCATTGCGGATGCCGTAGCGGCCGATCGCGGCCCGCACCTCCTCGGGCAAGCCTCGGATCGTCTCGCCGGCCAGGAAGCGGGCGCGATCGTAGAGCGGGAAGCTGCCCTTCTCGGCGGCGATGTCGGCCGAGGCGAGATAAGACAGGCGCTGCACCGCGCCCAGCCATTCGCGCGTGAGCGCGACCGCCTCGGGCGATCCGTAGCGCACGCCGCAGAAGATCAGCGCGTCGGCAAGGCCAGTGACGCCGAGGCCGATGCGGCGCTTGGACCTGGCCTCGCGCTCCTGCTGCGGCAATGGAAAGCGCGACACGTCGATCACGTTGTCGAGCATGCGCACGGCCAGCGGCACCAACCGCTCCAGGGCGTCGAGGTCGAGACGGGCGCCCGCCGCAAAGGGCTCGATCACCAGCGCGGCAAGGTTGATCGATCCGAGCAGGCAGGCGCCATAGGGCGGCAGCGGCTGCTCACCACACGGGTTCGTAGCCTGGATGGTCTCGCAATAATGCAGGTTGTTGCGCCGGTTGATGCGGTCGATGAAGATCACGCCCGGCTCGGCGTATTCGTAGGTGGCGCGCATGATGCGCTCCCACAGACTGCGCGCCTTGATGGTGCGGAACACGCGGCCGCCAAATACGAGATCCCAGTCGCCATCCTCCTGCACGGCCTTCATGAAGGCGTCGGTGACCAGCACCGAGACGTTGAACATGCGCAGGCGGGTCGGATCGCGCTTGGCGTCGACGAAGGCCTCGATGTCGGGATGGTCGCAGCGCAGCGTCGCCATCATGGCGCCGCGGCGTGAGCCCGCGCTCATGATGGTGCGGCACATCGCATCCCACACATCCATGAAAGAGAGCGGACCGGAGGCGTCGGCGCCGACGCCCTTCACCGGCGCACCGTGCGGGCGCAGGGTCGAGAAATCGTGCCCGATGCCGCCGCCCTGCTGCATGGTCAGGGCCGCTTCGCGCAGGCTCTCGAAGATGCCCGACATGTCGTCGGCGATCGTGCCCATGACGAAGCAGTTGAACAGGGTGACGCTGCGGCCAGTCCCGGCGCCGGCGATCACCCGGCCGGCCGGCAGGAACTTGAATCCCGAGAGCGCCGTATGGAACCGCTCGGCCCAGAGCTCGGGGTCGCGCTCGGCCGCTGCCAGGGCCTTGGCAACCCGCCGCCAGGTGCCATCCAAGTCACCATCATCGGCGGCGCCCGCAGGGTCGCGGAAGCGGTATTTCATGTCCCAGATGCGCTGGGAAACGGGAGCCCATTCCATGTCGAATCCTAGGCGCCGGCCTGGTCGATATCAACAGGATTGTTCCATTTTCGTTCCTATGCCTTATCTTCGGCAGTCAAGCGCCCGGTGGCCCCTTCGATGCGCTCACGCAGGGTCGCCATGAAGGTCTCGCGGTCGAGACCCGGCAGGATTGCCGGCAGCACCTCGACAACGATGCGGCCAGGCCGCTTGACGAATTGTCGCCGCCCCCAGAACAGCCCGGAATTGAGCGCAACCGGGACGACCGGCACGCCGAGCTGGCGATAGAGCGCGGCGGTGCCGATCTGGTAGGGGCGCTCGGCGCCGACGGCGACGCGTGTGCCCTCGGGGAAGATCAGGATCGATCGGCCTTCGGCGATCGCCGCCTTGGCGTCGCGCACCAGCCCGCGCAAAGCCTTGGCGCCGTCACCGCGCTCGACGGCGATGTTGCCTGCCCGCGCCATCGCCCAGCCGACGATGGGAATGTAAACGAGCTCGCGCTTCATCACGGTTGCGGCATGGGGGAACAGAAGGGTGTAGGCCAGGGTCTCCCACGACGATTGGTGCTTGGAGGCGACGATCACCGGACCGGCCGGCAGGTTTTCCAGCCCACGCAGCTCGTGATCGAGGCGAACGGTGACGCGTAGCCACCACAGGCAAAACCTTATCCACAATTGGGCCCAGGCGACGACGGCGCGGCGCGGCATCAGCAGGATCGGCATGCCGGCCAGCGCGAGAACGGCCGTACCGGCGTACCAGCCGACGTTGAAGCTGAGGGAGCGCAGCCAGAGAAGGAAACCGGTCATGCTTGTAACGCAAGATTTGGCAGCCTAATGTCCGGCCACCAGCACATCTAGCTCGGAATTCCCCGCTCGTCATGCAAGTCACCTGCTCCAATTGCGGGGCGCGATACATCGTCGATCCGCTGGCCATTGGTCCCACCGGCCGGACGGTGCAATGCGCGCGATGCAATAACCGGTGGTTCGAGCGGGCCGGGCCGGCCACCTTCGCTCCGCTTCAGCGCGAGCCGCCGACACCGGCCGAGCCGCCGGCGTACACTGCAACAGAGCAGGCCTTCGGTCAGTCGCCGTCGCAGCCCCCCCCTCGCTACGGCCTGCCGGCGATCGCCCGGCCGCAGCCGCGTCGCTCGCGCTGGCCGTGGTGGCTCGGCGCCGCAATTGTGATCGCGGCTGTGCTGGGCGCCATCCTGGTGTTCCGCGGAGACGTCGGCGACAAGTCGTCGATGCCGTGGCGTGCCACGGGCCTCTCGTTTGGCCCCTGCCCGGCCTCACCCGTCGCGGCGGCCAACGCGCAGCGACAGAACAGACGGATGACCGAGCGGGTCGACATCGCTCCGGCCATCGGATAGCAGAGGCAAGCCATGAGCACATCCGCGCCGGCCGGCCGGCCCACCGTCTCGGTCCGCTTCTCCGCCGCGGAGATCGCCGCCCGCATCGACGTCATAGCGGCCGAGCTCGCCGCCAATCTGCCCGCCGACACGCTGGTGGTGTCGGTGCTGAAGGGCAGCTTCGTCTTCGCCGCCGACCTGATCCGTGCGTTGAGCCGCGCCGGTGCCGACTGGTCGATGGATTTTCTCACCCTGTCGAGCTACGGCAGCGGCACCCAGACCAGCGGCAGCGTCAAGGTGGTGCGCGACATCGTCGACGACGTGCGCAATCGCGAGGTGCTGCTGGTCGACGACATTCTCGAATCCGGCTTCACGCTCAGCTTCGCCAAGAATCTGCTGCTCGAACGCGGTGCCCGACATGTCTCGATCTGCACGTTGCTCGACAAGCCGGGCAAGCGGCGCACCGCGCTCAATGCCGATTTCGTCGGCTTCGAAGCAGGCGACGAGTTCCTGGTCGGCTACGGCCTCGACTGGGCCCACCGCTTCCGCGGCCTGCCCTACATCGGCGTCGTCGAGCAGACTGGGTAAATTCTCCTCACCAGCGCTGCTGCTACGGAGTGGACACATCTTCCTCGCCTCCCCCGTATGACGGGGGAGGTGGCCCAGAGGGCCGGAGGGGGAAGGCCGCAATCGAGATCCTTCCGAGTCTGACGTCGGAATCGGAGGAATCTCGGCTGTGGCTTTCCCCCTCCGCCCCTGTTGGGGGCACGTCCCCCGCTGACGGGGGAGGGCGTCGAGATGTGTCCACTCCGTAGCAGCCAAGCTGGGGAGGAGAGTGAAGAGGCCGCCCGTACGCGATGGGCCTGCCCGTCCGGAGAGCGGCACATGAGAGCGGGCGGAACACCCGCTCTCCTCATGAGGCGCGAACTCAATACGTCTTCAGCAAGCGATCGATGTAATCGAGCTCTTCCTTCGGGCGCTGCTCGCCGGCCCGGCGGCGCAGCTCGTCCAGAATTTCGCGGCTGCGCTGGCGCTCGAGCTCGAGCGGCACCTTGTCGACGCCGGTGTCGACGGCATCGCCGTAGTTGCCGTCGGAGCGGCCGAGCGGATCGCGATCCTCGGCGCGCCGCTCACGCTCCTCGATCTCGGCCAGATCCTGGCCGTTGCCCGGGCCGCGCTGCTGGCGCATCGCCTCCGCCATGTCGCCCATGCCCTGCTGCAGATTGTCGAGGGCCCGACGCTGGGCGCGGGAAGCCTCGCGCGGATCGCCGCGGCGCAGCGCATCCTCGGCCTCGCGCATGTTGCGTTCGGCGCGGCCCAGCGAATCGGGCATCGGCATGCCGTTCTCGTCGAGCCGGTTCATGAACTCGCCGAGTTGGCGGCGCAAGCCTTCCTGCTGACCGCGCTGCCCTTCGCCCCACTGGCCGTCGCCGGGCTGGTTGCCTTGACCGCGCTGGCCCTGTTGGCCTTGCTGGCCCTGTTGACCTTGTTGGCCACGCTGCCCTTGCTGGCCTTGGCGGCCCTGCTGTTGTCGGCCCTCACGCTCCGACTCGCCCAGAAGCTGGTTCTGCCGGCGCGACAGGCGGTCGAGCTGGTTCATCATCTCGCGGCCCTGCTGGTTGCCCTGGCCCTGCTGACCGCGCTGCTGGCCCTGCTGACGCTGCTGGCCGGGGCCGGCCATCATCGGCGTGGCGTTCTCCATCATCTTGCGCAGCTCTTCGAGCAGGCGCTTGGCTTCCTCGCGCTGGCCGTTCTTGGCCATCTCGCGAATCTTGTCGAGCATCTTCTGCAGGTCGTCGCCGGTGATGGTGTTGTTGGGATCCATCTTCTCCGCCTGCTCCATCATGCGGCGGCGCTCCTCCGGATCCTTCATCTTCTCGGCGAGCTCCTTCTGCCACTTCGCCATGGCGTCGTAGAGCTGCTGGATAAGGCGCTCGATCTCCTCGTCGCCGGCGTTGCGCTGCACGGCGTCGCGCAGTTCCTGGCGAGCCTGCTCGAGCTGCCGTTCGGCGTCGGACATCGCCCCGCCTTCGAGGCGCATGGCGAGGTCCCACAGGAGCTTCTGGGTCTCGGTGATCGTCGGCTTGTCGCCGGCTTCGGCAAGCCGCGTCGCACCGAGCTTGAGCCCGAGCTGCACCACCGGATCGTTGCGATAGCTCTCCGGATTGCTGTGGACCATACGCATACCGTCGACGACATCGGCGCGATAGCCCTTGGGATCGCGCGTCAACGCCTTGCGCAGCACGATCAGGGCGCGCGCCGTCGGGTCATTGAACACCCGCTCGGGCAGCAGGAAGGTCTCGACCGAGCTCCGCCCCTTCTGGCCGAGCGCATCGGTCGCGAACAGCATGACCGTGACCTTCAGCCCGGCCCACGGATGGTTGGTCAGGTCACGCACGAAGCTGTCGGCGACCTTCTTGGTGTTGCCGGCCACCGGCAGGTCGAGGCGGATGACCTCGGGCTCTTCCTCGGCGGACAATGCCTCGTCGCCGAGCGCGCTGCCGTGCAGGCGGATCTGGAGTTGCACGCCCGTCACGCCGAAATCGTCGCCGGCGATGTACTCGATCTTGGTCGACCATTTGTCGACGCCGATCGGCTTGGCGAACTCGATGGTCGGCGGCAAGTCGGGAATGACGTGCAGCTTCCAGCGCGCCTGCTCGTCGCCGCGTGCCTGCAGGACGATCTGCTTGCCTTCGTTGATGACCTGCTCGATCTGGTACTTGCCCTTGCCGACGGTGTTGAACTCGACGGGCGGGCCGCCGCCTTCGATGACGAGCTGGGGCGGCTTGCGGCCACGAACATCGTCGACGAAGCCGGCGAGCTTACTGCCCACCGGCACGCGCAAAACCTTGTCGCGGTCGGCCATGTCGAGATAGATCGGCGGCTTGCCGGTATAGGCAGGCGGCGCGATCCACAAATTGGCGACCACCGGCGGCGGCGGCGGGAAGGCCGGCGTGACGGCGGCCAGCATGCGATCGACGCGCCAGCCGCCGGCGCTGGCAATGGCCACGATCAGCACCAGAAGGGGCACGAAGCGCAGCGCCCACTTGTCGAGAATGGCGAGCCCGGGATGAGCCGGCTTGTTGCTGAGTGCCGCCAGACGCTCGGCCTCGCGGCGACGGTGCGCTTCCCACAGGGCGGTCGCCATCGAATCGTCGGCGCCCGTCGCCAGGCGATCATGCACCGCGACCAGCGGCCGATGCGGCACGTCGCTGTCGCGCTCGAGACGGCGCACCGCCTCTTCGTGACTGGGCCAGGCGAAGCCGCGCAATTCCCACCAGCCCAACGTCCCGAAGGCAATCGCCAGCCCGGCCAGCAAGCCAGTGTGGACCCACGGGTCGAGACCGGCGAAGAGGTCGAAATGAGCGGCCGCCACGAACAGGGCGACATAGGCCAGCAGCGGCACGAGCCGGGGCCACAGGCTTTCCCAGGCCAAGGCCAAGCGTGCCAAGCCGATCTTGCGAGCCACGCCGGGCGCTTCGATCTGGGTGGTCTGGCTGGCGTCCATCGCCGTCCTTTCCGTTTCCAACATCGCGTCCCGAGGGGTGGACGCTAAGGCTTGACTGGCTCCATCCAGGGCGGAAACCGCTCGGCGGAGAGCATTTCTTCGATCGTTGGCCTTGGCCGCGTTACCGCAAATCGCGTGCCATCGACCATGACCTCCGGCGCCAGCGGGCGGGTGTTGTAGGCCGAGGCCATCACCGCGCCATAGGCACCGGCCGAGCGTATCATGACGAGGTCTCCCGCAGCCAGTGGGGGCAAATCACGGTTCTGCGCGAGATAGTCGCCCGATTCGCAGATCGGCCCCACAATGTCACAATGGATCGTGGCGGCATCGCGGCGCTCCTGGACCGGCACGATGTCGTGCCACGCCTCGTACAAGGTCGGCCGGATGAGATCGTTCATCGCCGCATCGACGATGACGAACGTCTTGGCCGCGCCGGGCTTGACCAGAATGACCTCGCTCACCAGCACGCCGGCCTCGCCAACCAGACGGCGGCCGGGCTCGAAAGTGAGCTCGCAACCCAGCCCGTCGGTCTCGCGCGCCACCATTGCGAGAAAGTCCGAGATCGCGGGCGGCTTCTCGTTGGCATAGACGATGCCCAGGCCGCCGCCGATATCGAACCGGTCGATGGCATGGCCATCGGCTCTGAGCTGCCCGATCAGCTCGCGCATCCGGGCGATGGCGCTGCGATAGGGATCGAGCGAGGTGAGCTGGGAGCCGATATGCATGGCGACGCCAACCACCCGAAGGTTGGGGAGTCGGCCTGCCAGGGCATAGGCCTCGCGGGCGAGATCGATATCGATGCCGAACTTGTTCTCCTTGCGCCCGGTGGTGATCTTGGCGTGGGTGCCGGCATCGACGTCGGGATTGACCCGGATGGTGATGGCAGGGACGACGCCGAGCTGGCTCGCCACGGCATTCAGGGTCTCGAGCTCGGCCGAGCTTTCGACATTGATCTGGCCGACCCCCGCCTGCAACGCCGCCATCAGCTCGGAGGCCTTCTTGCCGACGCCGGAATAGATGATGCGGCTGGCCGGGATGCCGGCCGCCAGGGCGCGATGCATCTCGCCCACCGAAACGATGTCGGCGCCTGCCCCCAACTCGCCGAACAAGCGGATGACGGCCAGATTCGAATTGGCCTTCATAGCGTAACAAACACTGGCGTTCATGCCCTTGATGCCGTCGGCGAACTCGCGCCACGCCGCGCGCAGGGCGCCGGCGGAATAACAGTAGAACGGCGTGCCGACCTGGGCGGCGATGGCCGCGAGCGCCACCCCCTCGGCGTGCATCGCGCCATCCTTGTAGGAGAAGAAGCTCATCGGCGGCGCCCCAGGAAGCGGCGGCGGGCGTCCTGCACGGCACGCACGACATTGGCGGGCGCCGTGCCGCCCAGGCTCTTTCGGGCATTGACCGAGGCCTCGACGGTCAGCACGCCGAACACGCCGCGGTCGATCTTGGGCTCGACCGCCTGCATCTCGGCCAGCGTGAGCTTGTCGAGATCGACGCCCTTGGCGGCGGCAATGCCGACCAGCCTCCCCGTCACATGATGGGCTTGGCGAAACGGCAAGCCGACCTTGCGCACCAGCCAGTCGGCAAGATCGGTGGCCACCGAATAGTCGGCCGCAGCAACGGCGCGCATGCGCTCGGGATTGGCCTTGAGGTCGCGCACCATGCCGGTCATCGCCGCAACCCCGAGCTCGAGCGAATCGGCGGCGTCGAACAGCGGCTCCTTGTCCTCCTGCATGTCCTTGCCATAGGTCAGCGGCAGGCCCTTCAGCACGGTGCACAGCGCCACGAACGCGCCGACGATGCGGCCGACCTTGGCGCGCGTCAGCTCGGCGGCGTCGGGATTTCGCTTCTGCGGCATGATCGAGCTGCCGGTGGTGAAGGCGTCCGACAGGGCGATGAAGCGGAACGGCGCGCTGCACCAGATCACGATCTCCTCGGAGAGGCGCGACAGGTGCACGGCAACCAGGGACGCGGCGCCGATGAATTCCACCACGTAGTCGCGGTCCGATACGGCATCGAGTGAGTTGGCCATCGGCCGGTCGAAGCCCAGCGCCTTGGCGGTCAGGCGCGGATCGATCGAATGGGGCGAGCCGGCCAACGCCGCGGCGCCGAGCGGCGATTCGTTCAGCCGCGCCCGGCAATCGCGCAGCCGGCTGCGGTCGCGGCCGACCATCTCGACATAGGCCAGCAGATGATGGCCGAACGTGATGGGCTGGGCCGTCTGGAGATGGGTGAAGCCCGGCATGATGGTCGCGGCGTACTCCTCGGCGCGGTCGATCAGAGCCGCCTGCAGGTCGGCCAGCATGGCTTCCAGCCGGTCGATCGTGTCGCGCACCCACAGCCGCACGTCGAGCGCGATCTGGTCGTTGCGCGAGCGCGCGGTATGCAGCCGCCCGCCGGCCGGCCCGATCAGCTCCGTGAGACGAGCCTCGACGTTGAAATGGATGTCCTCGAGCTTGGTCGAGAACTCGAAACGGCCGGCTTCGATCTCCTGGCGCACTTGGGCGAGGCCGCGCTTGATGGCGTGCCCGTCCTTGGCGGTCAGGATGCCGCGCTTGACCAACATGTCGCAGTGGGCGAGCGAGCCCGCGATATCCTGTTGATAAAGTCGGCGGTCGAAGCCGATGGAAGCGTTGATCCGCTCCATGATTTCCGCCGGACCGCGCGCATAGCGGCCGCCCCACATCGCGTTGGAGCGGGTCGCGCCCTTGGTGGGCTTCGCCCCTCGCGCAGTCGTGTTCTTTCGTGCCATGAATATCAGCCAACAGTCCTGTAGGAACGCGGCTTATGGCACATCCCGTCCGACATTTCCTCCCCGGCCGCCGCGGCCTGCTGGCGGTTGCCACCGTGGCCGCCGTGCAATCGATTGCCCAGCCGGCGCGGGCGCGCGCCGAGGTGCTGCCGGCAAGCCTGGTCCGCGGGGCGATGGCGCGCTTCAAGATCACCAACCCGGCTCGGCTGGTGCCCGACCTCGAGTTCCTCGATGCCGACGATCGGCCGATGCGCCTCAGCGACCTGAACGGCAAGGTGCGCCTGATCAACCTGTGGGCCACCTGGTGTGCACCTTGCGTCAGCGAGATGCCGAGCCTCGACCGCCTTCAGGGGATGCTGCCGCGGAACCGGTTCGTCATCCTGCCGATCTCGCTCGACGGCCCATCCAAGCCCAAGGTCGCGCCATTCTACCGCGACCGCAACCTCGACAACCTCGGCATCTATTTCGACAAGGGCAAGAAGGCGATGTCGACGCTGGGTGTCACCCTCCTGCCGACCTCCATCCTGGTCGACCCGGCCGGCCGCGAGCTCGGCCGCATCGAAGGCGACGCCGACTGGGACACGCCCGAGGGCGCCGCCCTGATGAAGGCAGCCCTCGGCAACCACGGCTGACAACGTAGCGACCCCCGGATGAGAGATGGGACGAGAGCGAACAGCCTCTCGTCGAGAGGAACCATCACGGGGGAGTGGACTCGCGATAATGGCCATATTTCCAAGGACTTGGTTCGCCTCACCGTCACCTGAGCGACACGCGAACAGTGAATTGGAACAGGGAACCGGAAAAAATTGACAGGGATTTCGGGCCGTGGACCAGGGAACCTGAAGCACCGAACGGCAAATGAATTGCGCAGGCAGAGTGCCCAGCGGCGCCTGACCGGCTCGGAGACTTGCCGCTAGTTCGCGCGTCCGTAGCGTCGCGCGGGTCGTAGACCATTGCGATCGGCAATTTTCGACGGACGTACCGCGTGGGCGACGCCTCAGAGGCCTGTCGGACTACGTCGGTGTCGTCCATCGCGGTCAGGTCCTTCGGTCCGCGCCCAGTGTCGACCCACCGAATAGCTCCACACTTCGACCGCGGGCAGGACTGCCAGCCGCACTGGCGCGAAATTGCATCCAGCAGTCCGTGCGATTGGTTGCCCCCTCTCGCCGCCGGCCCGACCTCGACTGGAAGGTTTGCCTTTCTCTTCCCTTCGGCAGGGCATTCGCCTCTGAGCGCGTACCTCGGCCCCTGTCCAGCCCCGAGCTGGGGAGGGGGTGAAGGCATCTCACGGGAACACGGGGTTGCCGTAAGGATAGAAGCTCTTCAGATCGACGTTGCGGTAGGGCAGGCCTTCGAGCCTTACCGTCCCGAGGAACGGCTGCTCCGGCTCGACCAGCAGGATGGTCTTGGCGAAACCACTGTCGTCGAAGCCGCGTCGGAAATGGACGCGCGACTTGATGGCGATCGCCTTGAACTGGGCGACGTCGACGCCGAGGGCATTGAGCGGCAGCGGCTCCATCACCTGCACGAGGTAGCGGCTCAGCACCAGCACGTTGTTGCGACCGAAGCGCACGACGACCAGGAGCTGACCACGGCTCTGAATGGCATTCAGCACCGTGCCCTGAATGCGGACCGGCGCACCGGCCGAGTCGTCGGCGAGGCCCCCTACCTCCATGTCGAACGGTTCGTCCGTCTTCACGCCCCGCGCGGCGAACACATCGCTTGCGCGTGCATCGGCAATGGTCGCGATCAGCGTGTCGGACAGGTCTTGGGCGACGATCTCCTTCAGGAGCCAGGTTGCCGCCCCCGAACGGTCGCTGTGATCGGCCAGCACGACCGGCGTCGCGCCTCGTTCCATCGCCTGCTTGGCGAGCTTGACGCCCTCGGGAATGGAGTGGACCTTTGTCGAGCCGACCAACGCCTCGCGCTGCCGCCACGCCGCCATCGCCATGTCGGTGGCTGCCGTGCGCGCCAGGTTGGGCTTGCCGTTGGTCATCACCTGAAAGGTCATGCCGACATCGGGCACATCGGCAAAGGGAAAGCCGAAGAAGAAATTGACGTAAAGGTCGGGCTCGCGCGCCTCCCAGGTGAGCGCCCGCTGAACCAGGTCCATCCATGGTGAAGCGCCGGTCCATTGCAGGACGGTCGCCGTGATGATCGGCACGCGCTGCGTCACGGTCGTCGGCGCGTAGTCACCACGAATGGCGCGGATCAGCATGCGCGCCGCGCGTTCGCCCTGCAGGTAACTGTCGTAGTGAGGAAAGTACTTCACCGTGAAGGCCATGTCGGCGTGGCGCAGGAATTCCTCGTCCTCGTTGCCGTGCGGATCGAAGGTGCCGACTAGGAAGGCGCCCGGTCCGACAACGGCGCGCACCCGCTCCGCCAGATCCGCCTCGGGCCGCATGACGCCGCGCACGGCCATCGCACCGTGCAAGGCAAGGTAGACGCCGTCGAACGGCCCCCCAGCACGCAGCCCCTCGATCATGCGGCCGACGAACGTCTCGTAGGCTTCCTCGGTGATCCAGCCCGACCCGGTGCCGGTCTTGGGAAAGAGCGGGGATTCGATGCCGACCAGCTCGACACCGTCGTGCTCGCGCGCCACCTTGACGAAGCCGCCCATGTAGGATTTCGAGTCGTGCGCCAGCAGTGCCTCGCCGCGGGCCGGCGAGCCCTCGTAGATGAAATCCTGCAGCGTCGTGTCGTTTGGCAGGAAGCTCACGGTCTCGTGGGCAAAGTACAGGACGGCAATTCGGGTCGGCCGCGTGGCCATGCGATTTTTCCTTGCGTGCGCGCCGGAGGAAGCGAAGTCTCGCAGGCCGAGCGGGAGGAAACAAATGACAAAGCGCGTCATCGATGCCGACGGTCACATCTGCGAGCCGCCGGCGCTGTGGAACGACTATGTCGAGAAGCGCTACCGCGCCGACACGATCCGCGTCGAGCGCGATCCCGATGGCCGCGACTGGATATCGATCAACGGGAAGATCCGGCGCAACCTGCGGCCCGCCGCGGCGTGCTTGCCCCGGGGCATGGACGATCCCGGCAAGGTGCCGACCTGGGACGACATCCTGCCGGGCTCCTACGATGGCAACGCGCGCGTGCGCGTGCTCGACGAGGAGGGCATCGAGCGCACCCTCCTCTTCCCCTCGCTCTACTTGCTGGCCGGCGACATCGATGATCCGGCCGTCGCGGCGGCTTCCTGCCATGCCTACAACGAATGGATCGCCGACATGTGCCGCGACGGCGAGGGCCGACTGAGCGCCGTCGGCATCGTGCCGCTGCAAAGCGCGGAGGCAGCGCATCGCGAGGTGGGACACATCGCGAAGCTCGGGCTCAAGGGCGTCTGCTTCCGGCCCGAGCGCTACAAGGGGCTGGCGCTCTACGACGAGTCGCTGAAGCCGTTCTGGGACGCGATTGCCGGCGACGGACTGTTCGCCGCCGTGCACGGCAGCTTCGGCGCCCTGATGCCGAGCTTCGCCACCGGGCGCTACGACAATCTCTTCTTCAGCCACATGATCTGCCATCCGTTCGAGCAGATGGCGGCCTGCCTCGATATCGTGGCCGGCGGCGTGCTGGAGCGCCACGCCAGGCTGCGCGTCGCCTTTCTCGAATCGGGGCTAGGGTGGCTGGAATATTGGCTCGACCGGCTCGACGGGCATTTCGACTCGATGGGCCAGCACGTGCCGTGGCTCACGCGTCGCCCGAGCGAGCTCTTCCGCGAGCAGTGCTTCATCTCGATCGAGGCGGACGAGGCCAACCGCCTGCCGCGGCTTCGCGAGATGGGTTTCGAGCAGTGCATCCTCTGGGGTGCCGACTATCCCCACTACGATTGCACCTATCCGGGGGCGGTGCAGGACCTCGAGGAGCACCTCGCCTCGCTACCCGCCGACTTGGCGGACGGCGTGCGATGGCGGACAGCAGAACGGTTTCTCGGCCTCGCCTAATCCGGCACGTGGATCATGCGCTTGATGTGCTTCAGGTTGGCGACGATGGTGAAGGTCATGATCACCAGCAGCGACCAGGAACTCCATTTGGCGACGTGGACCAGCGTCCAGGCGCCGAGCTGGTTGGGATAGCGCCAGATGCCGAAGAACGTCGCGGCGTTCTCCGCCAGCCAGATGAAGAAGCCGGTCAGGACGAAGGCCAGCAACAGAGGCATGCTGCGCTCGCGGTCGTAGGGGCGGAAGACCACCGTCGCACGAGCGTACAGGCCGAGCACGCAGGCGGCGATGTACCAGCGATAGTCGCCGATGAAGTGGTGCGTGAAGAAATTGAGGTAGATCGCCAGGGCGATCAGCCAAGCCATCCAGTATGGCGGATTATGGCGGATGCGCAGATCGAGCAGACGCCACGCCTGGATGATGTAGCTGCCGACCGCGGCATACATGAAGCCCGAGAACAACGGCACGCCGAACAGCTTGGTGTAAGCGACGTCGGGATAGCTCCACGACTGGATGCCGCTCGAGGTCTTGAAGGCCTCCAGCGCGAAGCCGAGCGCATGGAACAGGCAGATCGCCTTGAGCTCGTCCCAGGTCTCGAGCTTGGCCCACACCATCCAGGCCTGCACGGCGAGGGCAAAGACCAGGAGCACGTCGTAGCGCGGCACGCCCCACAGGCCAGCGCGTGGCACCGCGAAGACGGCGAGGAAGAACAGA
This sequence comes from Reyranellaceae bacterium, assembly GCA_046349335.1. Lineage (GTDB taxonomy): Bacteria > Pseudomonadota > Alphaproteobacteria > Reyranellales > Reyranellaceae > Reyranella. The sequence continues at coordinate 16,350 of JAXMCO010000008.1, read as the reverse complement.
CCCGCGAACAGGCAGGCGCGCGCTTGCTTGATGCCGAAATAGAGGAGCTCGACGAAGAAACGGCGGACGCCCGCCAGGTGATCTTCGGCACGAGGCGCGAGAAGGCGGCGGTCGAGCCATTGCACCGGGCCGGTCGCGGCCGACGCGAGAACGCGCATGACCGACCGTGCCGCTCAGCCGCCGCTGACCTCGCAATGCCGGCCCATTTCCCTGCAGATGCGCAGCACCGCCTGGACGACCAGGGAGGCGGTCGGCCCCTCGCCCGGCCCGGCATGGCCGGCGATCAGGAGCTGCGAGACGTCGTCGCTGAACGGCACGACGTTCAGCGTCGCGGTGCGATCACCCTCGACGACCTGCAATCGACGCTGGCCGGCATCCTCCGACACCACCCGTACGGCCGGATTCTTGCGCGCCATCTGGACGGCTGTTGCAAAGACGCGATCGGCCGGCGCTTCGAGAATGACCGTCGCGAAGTCGTAGCCCGCGCGACCGTCCGGCTGATTGGCCTCGGCCATGTGGTGAATGCGGCCGACTGCGCGACGCGCCAGGAACACCCACTGCGCCTCCGCCGGCCCGACAGGAAGAACCGACAACGCCGTGCCGACCAGCACCGTCAGCATGACCGAAAGACGCAATGTGCCCGACTTCATTGAATCACCCCCGCGAGGGAGGACATCATGGCATCGATTGCGGCCGAATCGCGGTTGCACTCCTACCTATGCTCGCTGATCTGCGCTCGCCTACCCGCGGGACGACCGGATCGCTCCCGCCGTCGGATGCGGGGACGGTGCAGTACCTCGGCGAGTGGAGGGCTGAGCGTGGCGGCGAACGCTACCGGGTCGGGACCGGGCGATCGCTCGAGTAGTCGTAGAAGCCGCGCTTGACCTTGCGGCCGATCCAGCCCGCCTCGACATACTTCACCAGCAGCGGGCACGGGCGGTACTTCGAATCAGCCAAGCCTTCGTGCAGGACCTGCATGACCGACAGGCAGGTGTCGAGGCCGATGAAGTCGGCCAGCTCGAGCGGGCCCATCGGATGGTTGGCTCCGAGCTTCATGCCGGTGTCGATCGCCTCGACGTTGCCGACGCCTTCATAGAGCGCGTAGACCGCCTCGTTGATCATCGGCAGCAGGATTCGGTTGACGATAAAGGCCGGGAAATCCTCGGCATTGACCGGCTTCTTGTCGAGCTTCACCACCACGTCGCGCACGGTGCGGAAGGTCTCCTCCTCCGTGGCGATGCCGCGGATGAGCTCGACCAGCCCCATCAAGGGCACCGGATTCATGAAATGCATGCCCATGAACTTGCCGGGACGATCGGTCACCGAGGCGAGCCTCGTCACCGAGATCGACGAGGTGTTGGTGGCCAGCAGCACGTTGGGCGGCAGGCCGTCGCACAGCTTCCTGAAGATGTCGCGCTTGACCGCCTCGTTCTCGGTCGCCGCCTCGACGACCAGGTCGCAATCGGCGAATGCCTTGTAGTCGAGGCTGGGCGCGATCCGCCGCAGCGCCGCGTCCTTGTCGTCGGGCCGGATCATGCCGCGGCCGATCTGGCGGTCCATGTTGCGGCCAATCGACTCCATGCCCTTGTCGATGTGCGCCTGGTCGACATCCGCCAGTCGGATGTCGAAGCCCTTGAGCGCGCAGACATGGGCGATGCCGCTGCCCATCTGGCCGGCACCAATGACGCCGATGCGCTTGATCATGACGCGATACTCCGCGCTACTTCTTTTCCACAGCCGCGATCAGCTCGGGAACGATCTGGAAGAGATCGCCGACGATGCCGTAGTCGGCGACCTGGAAGATCGGCGCCTCCTCGTCCTTGTTGATCGCGACGATGGTCTTGCTGTCCTTCATGCCGGCGAGATGCTGGATGGCGCCGGAGATGCCGATGGCGATGTATAGATCGGGCGCTACAACTTTGCCGGTCTGGCCGACCTGATAGTCGTTGGGCACATAGCCCGCATCGACCGCGGCGCGGCTAGCACCGAGCCCAGCGCCGAGCTTGTCGGCCAGGGATTCGAGCATCTTGAAGTTCTCGCCGCTCTGCAGGCCACGGCCGCCGGAGACCACGATCTTGGCGCTGGTAAGCTCGGGCCGCTCGCTCTTCGACAGCTCGGCGCCCACATAGGAGGCGAGGCCGCCCGCGCCGGTGCCGGCGATCTTCTCGATCGGAGCCGACCCGCCGCCCGCCGCCGCCTTGAAGTTGGTCGGCCGGATGGTGACGATCTTGATCTTGTCCGCGGTCTGCACGGTCGCCATGGCGTTGCCGGCATAGATCGGCCGCACGAAGGTGTCGGGCGACACGACCTTGATCGCTTCCGAGACCTGGGCGACGTCGAGCAAGGCCGCGACGCGCGGAGCGATATTCTTGCCCACCGAATCGGCCGCCATCACGACATGGCTGTAGCCGGGCGCCAGCTTGACCACGAGCGGTGCCACATCCTCGGCGAGCCAGTTGGCATAGGCCGCGTCCTCGGCCTCGAGCACCTTGGTCACGCCCTGGATGGCGGCAGCGGACTTGGCCGCCTCGCCGGCGTTGTTGCCGGCCACCAGCACATGGACATCGGCATCCATCTGGGTGGCGGCCGCCACGGCGTTCGCGACATTGCTGCGAACGCTCTTGCCGTCATGCGCGGCAACGACGAGGACGGCCATGTCAGATCACTCCCGCTTCGTTCTTGAGCTTCTCGACCAGTTCGGCGACCGTCTTCACCTTGATGCCGGACTTGCGCTTGGGCGGCTCCTCGACCTTGAGCGTCTTGAGACGAGGCGCGACGTCGACGCCGAGCGTGTCCGGTGCCAGCGTCTCGATCGGCTTCTTCTTGGCCTTCATGATGTTGGGCAGCGAGGCATAGCGCGGCTCGTTGAGGCGCAGGTCGGTGGTGATCACCGCCGGCAACTTGATCTTGATGTTCTCGAGGCCGCCATCGACCTCGCGCTTCACCTCGGCGCTGCCGTCGGCGACGTTGAGCTTGTTGGCGAAGGTGCCCTGCGACCAGCCGAGCAGCGCGGCCAGCATCTGACCGGTCTGGTTGGAATCGTCGTCGATCGCCTGCTTGCCGACGATCACCAGGCCGGGCTGCTCCTTGTCGACCACCGCCTTCATCAGCTTGGCGACGGCGAGCGGCTGCAGCTCGGCATCGGTCTGCACGAGCACGCCGCGGTCGGCGCCCATCGCCAGCGCAGTGCGAATGGTCTCCTGGCACTGGGCCGGGCCGGCGGAAAAGGCGATGACCTCGGTGGCCAGACCCTTCTCGCGCAGCCGGATCGCCTCTTCCACGGCGATCTCATCGAAGGGATTCATGGACATCTTGACGTTCGCCGTCTCGACACCCGTGTTATCGGCCTTGACGCGAATCTTGACATTGTAGTCGATGACCCGCTTGACCGCGACCAGCACTTTCATCGCGTTGCGCCTATAGGTGAGTTACGGCCGGACCTCCCGTCCGGCGAAGGGGTTTTCGTGTAGGGGTGTTCAGCCGATCATGTCAAGGCTATGGCGCACTGCACAAAACCGCCCTGTGGAAGATTTTCTCCTATTTTTCAACACGTTGAAGTAGTTGGCCCTCTCGGCAGAGGCGCTGCTGTACGGCAGCGGCCTATTGCAGCGCGATATCGTAGCGGACGTAGTCGGTGACGCGCACGAGGCGATCGTAGAGCGCCCGCGCCGCCTTGTTATCGGCTTCCGTGTGCCAGTAGAGCCGGCGCCAGCCGCGCTTCCGACCGCGCGCGATCAACGCGTCGATGAGGCACTGTCCGACACCGCCGCCGCGTCTCTCAGGCTCGACCCACAAGTCCTCGAGGTAGCAAATCAGGCGGGTGCTGAACGTGTGAGGGTGCAGGACATAATGGGCAAACCCGACGGGCTTGCTCTCGCCGGAATCGACTGCGATCAGGGCGCCGATCGCAAATTCGGTTCCCACGATCCGACGCCACAGTTCGTCGTTGTCGGTAGCCGGCAGTGAGACGCCATAGTGAGCGCAGTAGTCCGACCACAGGCGATCCCACGCGGCCCGGTCGGCCGGCGTCACATCTCGCACCGCGACGCTCACCATGATCAGCGGGCGCCGCCAGGCACCCACAGCACGTCGCCGACGCCATTGTCGTTGAGACGGCGGGCCAGAACGAACAGATGGTCCGACAACCGGTTGATGTACTTGATCGCCTCGGGGTTGATCGCCTCGTCGGCCGCCAGACGGGTCATGCGCCGCTCCGCACGGCGCGCGACCGTCCGGGCGAGGTGAAGCCACGCCGCGGCCTCGCTGCCGCCGGGCAGGATGAACGAGCTGAGCGGCGCCAGCTCGGCGTTCATGGTATCGATCTCGTGCTCCAGCCGCGTGACCTGGGAGGCAACAATGCGCAGCGCGCCCTCGCCGCGCTTGGCCTGGCCTTCGGGGGTGCACAAATCGGCGCCGAGATCGAACAGGTCGTTCTGGATGCGGCTCAGCATAGCATCGGCTTCGGCCATGCGGCCGTCGCCCGACGCGGCACGGGTGATGGCGTTGCGCGCCAGCCCGATCACCGAGTTGGCCTCGTCGGTCGTACCGTAAGCCTCGACGCGCGCATCGTGCTTGGCGACGCGCTCGCCACGGCCGAGCGACGTCTGCCCGGCATCGCCGCCGCGCGTGTAGATGCGGGTCAACGTCACCATCGGCTCAGCTCCTGCTCGCGAGATACCACAGGAGGATCAGCACGATCGTCAGGAATTGCAGTCGCACCCGCCACCACATCAGGCGATTGCTGCGCCTCCCGCCCTCGAGGTTGTTGTCGACATTGCGCGCCATGCTGACTAGCCCGGCGAACAACATGCCGAGCGTCGCCAACCCCGAGACGATGACCATGAAGAACAGGATCTTGGCGAGCATGATGGGGACTCTTTCGACGGCTGCCTGAGAGAGGGCAGATCCCACTTTCATGCTCCTCTCCCCCGCAGGGGGAGAGGCTGGGTGAGGGGATTACAGGTGATCGAGCAACCTTCGAATCCCCCTCACCTGACCTCTCCCCCTGGCGGGGGGAGAGGAACATGAGGTGTTATCCACTCCTCTCCCCTGCAAAGCTGGGGAGGGAAAGACGGCCCAATCTAGTCATTGTGGCGGCTGGCGCCAGTGCGGGAGCCGGCCCACGGCCTCATGTCCCGGCTCGGCGCCGTTCCGGTAGCGGCCCGGAACAGCGCTTCCGCTGCCTGCTCGCCCGACCATAGTGCGGCGTGGACGGTGCCGTACTCGACCGGTTCGGTTGCTTCGCCCGCGAAGTAGACGCGTTGCGCGAGCGGCCGCGCATGATCCCCGCGATCCTCCGGCGCGCTGCCGACACCGGGATAGGAGTAGCCGCCACGCGACCATGGATCGCTCACCCAGCGCGGAAAGAGCATGGCCTGCGGCCGCGGGATGCCGTCGCCGAACATCTTGCGCAGCGAGATCATGGCCATCTCTTCGACCTCGGCGTCGCTCGATGCGCGGTCGAGCCGGACCGAGGTGGCGCCGTTGGTGAAGCTCAGCAGGATCGGCAGGCCAGTCTCCTGCACGTGGCTCACCCAGGTGTTGAAGGTTCCGCGCTTCTGCGGCGAGTCGGGCAGGCGGCCGAACCATTTCGGCTGCTCGGGCCAGAAGCGCTCCGGGAAGCGCAAGTAGATCTTGCCTAGCGCGCCCGCGCCGTAGCCCAGCCGATGCAGCGCCTTCTGCTGCTTCTCCGGCGGCAGTGGATCGAGCGCCGGCAGGCTGGCCCGCAGCAGCCCGATCGGCACGCTGATCACGACGCGCTCGGCCTCGATCCGTTCGCCGCTCAGCAAGGTCGCGACCACGCCCGCCTCGTTCCACGCGATGCGCTGGACGGCGGCGCCCAACCGGATCGACAGACCTCGAGCGGCATCCTCGATCAATGAACGAAAGCCGCCACGTGGCTGGGCGTTGCGTTCCAGCCCTTCGGTCGGAAACCATTCCTCCGCCGCGATCGCCTCGTAGGGCGCGCCCTGCACGCCTTCGCTCATCTCGACGAAGGTCGCAACCACGAGCTTGTCGACCTCGGGCAGCCAGCCGGCGCGCAGCAGCGGATCGACGGCATCCTTCACCGAGATCGAGCGCGGCCCCCAGCTCCGCGCCATCGCCTTGCTCTTCCACGCCGCCCATTCGATGGCGACCTTGAAGGCAGCACGGCCGAGCACCGCCCGGCGACGCTGCCCTTCCCGCGTCGGCGCCGTGGCGCGATCGTCGATCAGCAGCCGCTCGCCCTCCGATTCGACGAGCGCAATACCGAGCTTCTCGCACCACGAGGTGAGCGGGTTGCCGTCGACGCCGTGCACCCACGAGCCGCCGAGATCGAGCGGCGCCCCGAGCGCGCCGTCGGTCCACGTCCGTCCGCCTAGCCTCTGGCGCGCCTCCAGCACAGTGACGGCGAATCCCGAATCGTGCAGCAGGCGCGCGGTAACGATGCCCGCCATGCCGGCACCGACGACGATCACGCGCTCGGGCTTTCCCGTGCCCATCGACCACGAGCCAGTCCCACGGACAGTGCTCGCGCTGGTCATTGCAGGACCAAGCCGGGCAGCAGCTTCATGTCGTCGAACAGCACACCGCCCGCCGCGGTCAATCCAATCCTGTCGGCGTAAGGCGCGCCCGCATAAGCGAGCACGCGCATCCCGGCCGAGCGCGCCGCCTGCACACCCGGCACCGAATCCTCGATGACGACGCAGTCGAACGGTTGCACGTCGAGCGACAACGCCGCATGCAAGAACAGATCGGGGAACGGTTTTCCGCGTGGCACCTGGCTCGAGCTGAAGATGCGCCCGCCGAACAGATCCCACAGGCCGGTGAGCCCGAGCGTGAAGCGCATCTTCTCCGGTGCGCCGGAGCTTGCCACACAGGTCTCGATGCCGGCGGCCTGCAGCGCCAGCACGGCCTCCGCGACGCCGTCGATCGGCTGCAATGGCGCCTCGCGAAAATTGCGATAGGTCACCGCCTGCATCTTCTCGAGGAAATCGTCCGGCAGCGGGCGGCCAAGCTCGGCCTCGACGATCTCGAGGCACGATTTCAGCGAGCGGCCGAGCAGCCGGCGCATCGTCTCCTCGATCGACCAGTCGAGCCCCTGTGCCCGCACCGCCGCCGAGAAGCTCGCATTGGCGATCGGCTCGCTGTCGACCAGCACGCCGTCGCAATCGAAAATGGCTAGCAAGGGTGAGCCGTTCCGTCATCCGCCTCCCCAGCGAAGCTGGGGAGGTGTCGCCGTCTTACGGCGACGGAGGGGTCATGCCCTTCCGAACCGAGGGTGCCCCGCCGGCTTACGAAGACGAATCGGCGGGGCGCCCGCGGTCCAACAGCCATGACCCCTCCGCCCCGTATGACGGGGCACCTCCCCAGCATCGCCGGGGAGGAGCATGAAACGCTGCGCATAGAGCTAAAACGGCTTGTCGCCCGCCACCGTGACGCGGTTGCCGCTGCGCGTGTGCGGCCAGTAATCCCACATGGCGCGGTGCTGGACGCAGCGATTGTCCCAGAAGGCGATCGAGTTCTCTTGCCAGCGGAATCGGCACTGGAACAGCGGGTTTTCCATGTGCTGGTAGAGGTAATGCAGGATGCCGTCGCTTTCGTCGCGCGGCACACCGACCAAGCCGCGGGTGAAGCCGCGATTAACATAGAGCGCCTTCTTGCGCGTCACCGGATGGGTGCGAACCACCGGATGCTCGGCGCACGGATACTGTGGCTTATCGGCGATCCCGTAATTCTTGTAGAGGCCGCGATAGACCGATTCGCCGTCATGAATGGCGGTCATGCCTTCGAGATAGGTCTTCATGCGGTCCGACAACGCTTCGTAGGCGGCGTACATGTTGGCGAACAGCGTATCGCCGCCCTTGGGCGGACACTTCTTGATGTAGAGGATGCTGCCCATCGGCGGCTCCAGGTCGCAGCTCACATCGCTGTGCCAACCCTCTCCATTGGCACGCGGAGACTCCTTGTCGGCGTGAATGATCATCAGCTCGGGCTTGCCGGGCTCTGACGGCGCCGCGGGATGGACGTGGAGGTCGCCGAACAGCCGGCCAAAGGCCAAATGCTGGTCGGGTGTAATGTGCTGGTCGCGGAAGAAAATCACCAGGTTTTCGGCGAGAGCACGATGGATTTCGTCCTGCTGGCGGTTGGACAACGGCTTGGCGAGATCGATGCCGCTGATTTCCGCACCTATGATCGGCGTCAGCTTATCGATCGCCATGGTCTCGTAGGGCGCCCCCTCGTCCGCCCGATGGCGATAGCGGGGCCCGGCATTGCCGCGCAGCGATCCTTGCATGGCGCTCTCCTACTCCAGCTTGATGTTGCCACGCCGGATGATGTCGCCCCAGCGCGTCATCTCGGCGCGCGTGAAGGCGGCGAACTCTTCCGGCGTGGTAGTCGACGGCGTCGATCCCATCGTGTCCAGCCGTGCCAGGACCTGCGGATCCTGACAGGCCGCAACGATATCGCGATTGAGTCGGGCAACCAACTCCTTGGGTGTGCCCTTCGGGGCATAGAAACCTGTCCACGTCCAAATCTGGAAGTCGGGCAAGCCAGCCTCGCCGGCGCTCGGCACCATGGCAAGCCGAGGCTCGCGCTGCGGCAGGGTGACGGCGAGCCCGCGCATGGCACCGCGATCGATCTGAAGCTTGCCGTTGATGGTGTCGATCACCATGAAGGTGAGTTGCCCGTTCAAGAGATCGGGAAAGGCCTGCGGGTTGCTCTTGTAGCCGATATAGAGCGCATCGACGCCTGCGAGTTGGCGATAGAGTTCGGACGCGATGCGGGCCGGCAGCGCGCCGGCGCCGAAATTGTGCTTGCCCGGCTCGGCCTTCAGCAGCGCCGTCAGGTCGGCCAATGTCCTGATCGGCGAATCGGCGCGCACCAGCACGACGAACGGCGACGTGCCGAAGCGCGTGATCGGCTCGAAGTCGCCAATCGGATCGTAAGGCAGCTTGTCGTAGAGCGCTGGATTGACTGCCTGAGTCATCGCCGAGGTAAGGAAGATCGTGAGCCCGTCAGGCTTGGCCTTGGCTGCTGCCTCGGCGGCCGGCAACCCATTGCCGCCGCCCCGGTTGTCGACGACGACCGCCTGGCCCCACATCTGGCCGAGCCTGTCGGCGACGACGCGCCCGGTGATATCGGTCGCCGCACCGGCCGGAAACGGCACGATCATGGTGACACGACCAGCGGGCCACGCCTGAGCGCGCAACGACGACGGCGCTACGGCCAAGAGGGAAGCGGCGGAGAAGAAATGCCGGCGGAGCATGTTTCCTCGAATTGTCGTTGGCGCACAATTGGTTGACCGCCTCGCAGCGGTCAAGCGACCCATTCCGCACTCCTCCGCCCCTCCATCGCCGTATGACGGCGACACCTCCCCAGGTAAGACTTGGGGAGGGGAAGAAGTTGTGAATTCGAACGTCTGCAGGCAGGGTCTCCCGTCACATCGACAAGGAATACGGGGGAATCATGCCGAGCTTCGATGCCATCGCCTCGCAGACCGTGCGTAGGGCGGACCATCTCGAACCGGCCTTCCGACACGAGGCCGACATCGCCGCCGCCGTGCAGAAGCTCACGAGTCGGAAGAAGAAGCCCAACATCCTCATCTACCTGATGGACGATGTCGGCTGGGGCGATTTCGGCTGCTACGGCGGCGGCGTCGCGGTCGGCGCGCCGACTCCGCATTTCGACCGGTTGGCGCGCGCCGGCCTGCAGCTTACCTCGTGCTACTCCGAGCCATCGTGCTCGCCCTCGCGCGCCACGCTGCACACCGGCCGCGTGCCCAACCGGCACGGCCTGCATCGCCCGCCGATGTACGGCGAGCCCGGCGGCCTGCAGGGCGAGGTCACACTGCCGATGCTGCTCGGCCAGGCCGGCTACACGACGCAGGCGGTCGGCAAGTGGCATCTCGGCGAGAACGTCGAATCGCAGCCGCAGCATGTCGGCTACGACGATTTCTACGGCTTCCTCTCGGTGTCCGATATGTACACCGAATGGCGCGACCCGCATTTCTTCCCCGAGATCGTCTACTCGGACGCCCGCACCGAGTGGATCAAGAACATGCCGTTCAATCGCTGCTTCGTGCACGCCAAGAAGGGCGGCGAGCTCGCCAATGTCGAGGAGGTGACGATCCCCGTCCTCTCGCAGCTCGACGAGAAATGGTGCCGGTACTCGGTCGATTTCATCGAGCGCCAGGCCAAGTCGAACAAGCCGTGGCTGCTCTATCACTGCACGCGCGGCGCCCATTTCGACAACTATCCGGGCGAGAAATATCTCGGCAAGTCGCCGGCCAGGCATCCCTACAAGGACACGCTGCTCGAGCTCGACGACATCATGGGACGCCTAGTCGACGCGCTGGGTCGCTCCGGCCAGATCGAGGACACGCTGATCTTCGTGTCGTCCGACAATGGCCCGCACATGGAGACCTGGCCGGACGCCGCCTTCACGCCGTTCCGCTGCGCCAAGGGCTCGACCTGGGAAGGCGGCGTGCGCGTGCCCGGCCTGATGTTCTGGCCGGGCATGGTCGAGGCCGGCCGGCAGAGCGACGGCCTGTTCGACTTCAACGACATCCTGCCGACGATGCTGGGACTCGCCGGCGCCTCGGAGCTGCTGCCGTCCGACCGCTACATCGACGGCGTCGACCAGACGAGCTTCCTGCTGGCACCGCACGGCCTGTCGAACCGCAAGTACCACTACTACTGGCTGTCGCAGACTTTCTCGGGCCTGCGCTGCGGCGAATACAAGATGCTGCTGTCGGCGACGAGCGACGACCCGACCGACGCCGCAGGCCCCGGTGGCTTCACCGGCGTGCTCGAGCGCTTCGCCTACCCGCGCCTCTACAATCTCTATCTCGACCCCAAGGAGCAGCACAATTACCTGACGCGCAAGCTCGCCTACGTCGAGGCCTTCCAGCTCGGCATGCGCACCCATCTCGGCACCTTCCGCCGCTTCCCGCCGAAGAAGGTCATGGGGCTGAAGGTCGAGGACAAGCGGGCGTAGTTATGCGGAATGCGCCTGACGGCAGACAAGCTAGGGCGCGCGAGCCAGATCCTGGATTGCTACGCGCAAGCCCTCAATAACGTTCACGAATGCGGAATCCGCATCCGGCCATGTCGTGACTGGTTTCGCGTCCTTTGGCAGGGCCTGCAATTTGGAAAAGGGGGTTCCTTGCAGCGCTACCGGCCGCAAAATTATGGGTACTACCAGTGCCTCGCGCCTTTCATGGCGTTCGAGCGCTCGCTTCACTTCCACATCATAGCAGTATGGAGAGTAGAGAAAGTCGGCGCTGACAAGGAGAAGAATGACCCGAGCACTGTCCAAGTGTGAATTGATCGCTCCTTCCCAGTCGGTGCCGACACCAATCTTGCGATCATGCCAGCTCCCGACGAGGCCCGAGCGCTCTAGAACCGAAAGATGCTTGTCGAGCCGAAGGCGCAGGTCCTCGTCGGCATGCGAATACGAAATGAATACCGAAACGGAACTTGGCGGTTGAGGATTAACCGCCGTCAAAAGGGCAATCCGTTTATCTTGAATATCTTTCAGGCGGGCCTCGAGTTCCCCTGCTTGGCGGCCCGGGACAACTTTTCCATACTGCGACAGAAGCGTCTCCAGTGCCTGCCGTTCTCGCTCCAGGTCCGAAAGTTCCGATAGCTTCTTGGCGCGCACTGCGGCTGAGGCCGAGTCGGGTATTGGCGCGAGCGGGACCGAGACGGGCGCTGGCGGCGTCGAAGGATGTCGTATCGATGCCGGATCGAGGTTACGCGTGCGCGCCGCAAATTCCTCGAAGAACTGGACATAATCGATCTGCTGCATCCGCCTGTAGCGATCAAACAGGTATATGGTCACGCTAAGCTTCTCGGAGGCATTGCGAAGGGTCTCGACAATCACCTCCGCCATGATTGCGGCGACTTCCTCATAGGGATACCGAGCTACGCCTGCCCCAATGGAAGGAAAGGCAATCGAAGACAGTCCAAGCGCCCGCAAAAGCGAAAGAGACCGCCGTGTCGCACCGGCGATTACGTCGCGAGAACTGATGGTACCATCTCCAATCGTAACGGCATGGAACACATGTTTGGCCGGCAAGGATCCTGCGCCCGTGACGATCACATCCCCCAGCTTGGCCGGAACACTCTTTGCGACTTCCAGAAGTATCGCTTCGCCAGCAGCGCGTCGAATCGCGGCTGACACTCCGCCACCCATCGTCAGGTAGGAATCATCCGAACTCACCAGCACGTCCGCTCGTGACGTTGTGATGTCTTCAAACTCCAAGGTCAGGGTCGAAGAACCAATCTGGTAGGTCCGTTTGTTCATCTCGCGCGGATCCTGCGTTGCTCCTTCAATGCTACCAGAGTGGTTGGTTGAATTGACAGGGCAAACAACTTACCCGAGCAGCTCGGAAATCGTTCTAGTCGCAGGCCGTATAGTTGGACTGAAGGCAGCGCGCCGCCTTGGCCTGCACCAGCGCCTGCTCGTCCGCATCGAGCTTGTTGGCCGCGAGACAGTCGCGCGCCAGATTGACCCACATCACGTGCTGCGGATCGGTGTTGCGCACAAGGATCGTCCACCACACCGAGGCCTGCAGCCGCGCGCGCCTGTCGGGCTTGCGCGGGTAGTCGCGCTGCTGCAGGCGCAGTGCCACCATGGCCTGGGCCGGCATGCAGCCCTGCACCGCCGCCGCTCGATACTTCGCGTCGATGATATCATGCCATCGCCGCGCAGCGGCCGAGCCTGGCTTGTCCTGGGTCACCATGTCGTCCAGCCGCAGCATCGCACCGAGTTCGCCCTTCTGGGCGGCGCGCGTGAGGGTCGCAACGACGATGCGATACCAGCTCTCAGCCTCGGCTTTATCCTGAGGCACGCCGCGGCCATAGAGATACATCTTGGCGAGGCGCTCCTGCGCGCGCATGTTGCCCGATTCGGCAGCGGTCTGGATGGCCGGAAAGACTCGCGTCCACGCAACTTGCGACTTTCGAATCGTCGCGTAATTCGACCCAATCAGACGGCCGTAATGCGCCGCCAGCAGATACTGTGCCTCGACGTCACCGGCCTCCGCCTGCTCAAGCCTGGCCTTCTGCGCGCGCCTCGCCCAGTCGCGCCCCGCCGCCTCGTCGATCGCCGTTCCCCAGCCGAAGTTCAGCGCCTTGGCCACCCAGTCGAGCGATTCGAGGTCGCCGCTCTCGGCGAGCCGCTTGCGCGTCTCGAACGCCATCTTGAACCAGCGCTCCGCCGCAGCGGGGTCAGTCGGAAGAAGGGCCCCGCCGAACTGCCGTTGCGCCACGGCGTCGCCCCGCTCGGCCAACGCCTGCAGCAACGCCAGCCCGCGGGTGGTGTCGCATGTCTCCAGCGCGAACTCAGCCTCGCGCACCACCTGTTCGGCGTATGCAGCGACGCTGGCTAGGCAGAATGCCAGCGCCAATCCCAGTCGCTTCAGTAGCCGTCCCACAGTAAGACGAGATCAGACCTGGAAATCGTGGGCGAATTTGGGTGAATGCGGCGACGGCAGAAATCAGTGCACTGCCGCCCCATCGAAAAGCGGTACGCGCTGAGCGGCAATGGCCTCCTTGAACTCCTCGTCGAGCGAATTCCAGTCGACAACGTCGACCCTCATCGGCAGATCGCTCTCAGAGAAGGCGTGCTTCAGCCTCGAAATCGTCTCGTATGCAATGGGCGCGTCGCCTTCGAGCGCGATATCCAGGTCGGAGAAGCGTTTGGCCGTTCCCGTCGCACGCGAGCCGAACACCCAGACCTTTAAGGCGGGCACATGGAAAGCCAGGATCTTGCGGACCTCCGCCAGGGACTCGGCATCAAGCTGAACGGGCATTGCTCCGCTCCAGGGCTGCGATGAGGTAGGCAACTGCGGGAGCCAGCAAACGGGCCATAGCGATGACCTCGCGCGCTGCCGCCTCGTTGTAGGCATGGGCCGTCTTGTTACGATTCTCGTGGAACGTGAACCAGACGCGTGGATCGTCGATCAGTTCCAGTCGCGCAGCGTCGCGAAACAGCTCGCGTCGGGTCGGCGGGATATCGTCCTCGCGGTGCTTCATGTACCGCTGCATCATCTTCCAGCTCAGTTCGTAGGTGTATTCGAATCGCTTCACGATCGAATCACGGACGAAACTGCTGTCCGGGGCAGCCAGCGCCTCTTCAAGCGTTGCCAATGCCCGCTTTAGCGGTGTCAAGATGAGAGGGGCGTCGGCCATGACCAATCATAGGCCCGCAAGCGAAATAGTCGAAGCTCGACGATGGGCCTGGAAGGCGGATCAAAATGCCGCCTAGTTCCGGCCCTCGATCAGGCCGCGGCAGACGACCTGGGCCTGGATCTCGGCGGCGCCCTCGAAGATGTTGAGGATACGCGCGTCGCACAGCACGCGGCTCACCGGGTACTCCATGGCGTAGCCGTTGCCGCCGTGAATCTGCAGGGCGTTGTCGGCGTTACTCCAGGCGACGCGGGCAGCGAGCAGCTTGGCCATGCCGGCCTCGATGTCGCAGCGCCGGTCGCTATCCTTCTCGCGCGCGGCGAAGTAGGTGAGCTGGCGGGCGATCATGGTCTCGACCGCCATCCAGGCGACCTTGCCGGCGACGCGCGGAAAGGCATAGAGCGGCTTGGCGAACTGGATACGCTCCTTTGCGTAGCGCAAGCCGAGCTCCAGCGCATTCTGCGCGACGCCGACGGCGCGGGCCGCGGTCTGGATACGCGCGCTCTCGAAGGTCGCCATGAGCTGCTTGAAGCCCTGGCCCTCGCTGCCGCCTAAAAGGTTCGCGGCCGGGACCTCGAAGCCGTCGAAGCCGATCTCGAATTCCTTCATGCCGCGATAGCCCAGCACGCGGATCTCGCCGCCCGACATGCCCTTGGCCGGGAACGGATCGCTCTCGTCGCCGCGCGGCTTTTCGGCCAGGAACATCGACAGGCCCTGGTAGCCGGGCTTCGAGGCGTCGCTGCGCGCCAGCAACGTCATGATATCGGCGCGGGCAGCGTGGGTGATCCAGGTTTTGTTGCCCTGGATCTTGTAGACATCGCCTTCGAGCACGGCGCGGGTGCGCAGGCTGGCGAGATCGGAGCCGGTATTGGGCTCGGTGAACACGGCGGTCGGCAGCAGCTCGCCCGAGGCGATGCGCGACAGGTACTTTTCCTTCTGCGCTTCGGTGCCGCCCGAGCGGATCAGCTCGGCGGCAATCTCCGACCGGGTGCCGAGCGAGCCGACGCCGATATAGCCGCGCGACAGCTCCTCGGTGACGACGCACATGGCGAGCTTGCCCATGCCGAGGCCGCCCCATTCCTCCGGCACGGTGAGGCCAAACACGCCGAGCTCGGCCATCTTCTCGACCACCGGCAGCGGGATCAGCTCGTCGCGCAGATGCCAGCCATGGGCGTGAGGTGCCACTTCGCTGTCGACGAAACGGCGGAACTGTCGGCGCACTTCTTCCAGCGCGTCGTCGTTGAGCCCGAGCGCACCGAAGCCGCCGGTGTCGAGGCCGTCGGCAATCAGCTCGGCGATGCGCAGGCGCACCGCAGAAGTGTTGGCGGCGATCAGCTTGGCGACCGCTGAGGCTTCCAACGCCGCGGCGTTGGCGCCGAGATCGGCTGGCCGCACGATCTCGACCTGGCTGATGGCGATGCCGCCTTTGAGCTGAGCGAGGTACTCGCCGAAGGCCGCTTGCAGGATGAGTTGCTCGAGCTCGCCCGACTCTCCTGCCTCGGCCCAGCGACGCATCTGACGCAACGCCGCAACGTAGGTTGCGATCCAGGCGAAGCCGTGCGCAGCGAACTGCTCGCGCTCCAGCAGCCTGGCATCGACCTTCCCGTTCGGCGCGATCAACGTACGCACCGCTTCGCGCGCCGCCGTCTCGTAGCGATCGGCGGCACTCTCGGCCTCGGCGCAAAGGGCGAGGAGGCTTTCCAGGATCAAGGACATGGTGAAATTCTCGATAGCGGTCGTATCGTGCGTAGCCCCCTCACCCAGCCTCTCCCCCTAGCGGGGGATAGGATACTTTCTAAGTTGTTGTAATAATTTACTAAAATCAATCAATTCTCTCCTGTGTATCACCTGTGTAGCCGATCTGGTGGTCTTGCGCAGCTTTTCGCCGAATCTTCCGTATCATGCGTAGCAACGAATCAGCCTGTCGCAGCAATTCTACTTGTTGGCGATGTGCGGTGCCAAGATAGAAGCTGAACGCAGCCTCGTAGGCGGCGGCACCTGCGATCTTTGCGCCCGTTCTCAAGCCCGCCATTACCTCTCGATTTTCCGCAACTTCCCCTTCAACTCCACCCGGACATGCGCCGCGATCATCGCGGCGGCGAAGGTCTCCGGGGTGTGGCCGGGCCTGAGCGGTCCGCCGACGCCGAGGAAGCTCCGGTAGCCGGTTTCGCTCAGA
>JAXMCO010000007.1:0-294375 GCA_046349335.1 Reyranellaceae bacterium | reverse complement strand
CTCGCAGCCCGAACCGAGATCCTGGCACGCGAAGAGCTGGCGCAACGCCTGCCGACCGGCGCGGTCCATCAGGGCCTCGCCGCCCTGGTCGCCCCGCTCGAGGAGGCCGAGCTGGAGGACCTCCTGGCGCGCTGCGGCGAGCACGCCCTCGTCCTGGCGCTCGACCAGGTGACCGATCCGCACAATGTCGGGGCGATCCTACGCTCGGCCGCCGCCTTCGGCGTCGCCGGCGTGATCGTCACCGAACGCAACGCGCCGGCCGATACAGGCGTGCTCGCCAAGGCGGCATCGGGCGCGCTCGAGCTCGTGCCGCTGGTCCGCGCCGTCAACCTGGCGCGCGCGCTCGATCAGCTCAAGGAAGCCGGCTTCTGGCTGTACGGCCTCGACGAGCGCGGCGACGTCGGCATCATGAGCCTCGACCTCGCCGGCCGCGCCGCAGTCGTGCTCGGCGCCGAAGGCGAAGGCCTGCGCCGCCTGACCGCCGAGAAGTGCGACCGGCTGGTCACCATCCCGACCGATCCGCGGCTCGCTGCCCTCAACGTCTCCAACGCCGCCGCCGTCGCCGCCTACGAATGGGCACGGCAACGGGCGACACGCTGAGGGGCGGACGCCGCCAATTCTCTGTGCGCCGCGCTACGGGACAGGGCGCCGCGCGGCAAGCGCCGCCACGGCGGCCAAAGCGGCCAGGGCGCCGAATAATGTGAGTGAGCTGACGTAGGTCCCGCTCCAGTCGCGCAGCAGACCGGAGGCGAGAGGGCCGGCCGCCTGGGCCAGCACCTGCGCCGATAGGGCGACGCCGCGAATCGCGCCATAGCTCTCGCGGCCGAAATAATCGGCCCACGCCATCGGCAGCAACGTCGAGATGCCGCCGATGCCGAGACCGAACAGGCCGGCGGACAAGTACGCCGAGCTGGACGAGCCGACCCAGATCAGGCCGAACGATCCGACACTGAGCAGCAGCGCCGAAAGCAGCATCGGGTAGCGCACCGGCAAGCGTCTCGGCAGGAAGCCGACGCCAAAGCTCGCCACGGCCGACAGGGCGGAGAAGAAGCTGATGACGGTGGCAGAGGCGATCGGCGACAGCCCTCGCTCGATCAGGTGCGGCGCCTGGTGCAGGCTCACCCCCGCCTGCACCGGATAGACCAGCACGGTGTAAAGCGACAGCAGCCAGAAGGCCCGGGTACGCATCGCCTGGTGGCGGGTGAAGCGCGGCTCGGGTGTGGTGGCGCGCGCCGCGCCGGCGACGGTCAGACGGTCCGGCACCAAGCCGATATCCTCGGGACGACGCACCACCAGCAGCCACACCGGCAGGAAGCCTACGACCAGAACCGTGGCGCCGATCGCGATCCAGCCGCCCCGCCAACCATCCTCGCGCATGGCGAACTGGGCGATGATCGGTAGGGCGACCAACCCCGCCATCTGGGCCAGCGTGGCGATCGAGGTGGCGAGGGCGCGGCGGGCAACGAACCAGTTGTTGAGGGCGCCGTAGAGTCCCAGATCGTACGGGCCGGCCCAGGTCATGCGCGCGAAGCAGAACAGCACATAGAACGTCAGCAGCGACTGGATGAGCGAGAGCGCCATGGTCGACAGGCCGATGGCGAGCACGGCGAGGCAGAGCACGAGGCGGGCGCCGCGCCGATCCAGGGTCGGCCCGATCATCGGCGAGATGATGGCCGCCAGCACGCCGCCCAGCGACACCGCCCCTGCCATCTCGGTCCGCGACCAGCCGAACGCGTCGGTCATCGGCACGACGAAGACCGACAGCACCGCCACCGCCGGCCCCTGTCGCGCAAAGCCCGCCAGGCAGAGGCAGCCGAGGACCACCCAGCCGTAGAAGAACGGCAGACGCGGCACGAGCAGACGCGGCAGAAGCGGAGGTCTGACGAGAGGAGTCACCCTGGCAATCTCGGCTGGAGGGGGCGTCGTCCACAACAGGAAATGCTCGGCGGATCACCGGGTCGCCGTTGGCACCAATGCCCAGCCAGGGCCACGGCATGACGGCAAAGGGCGCCCAGGGGCCGCCCGGCCCTGGCGACAGCTTACGTCTATACGCAGATCGTGCCGCATGCGTTATCGCCCCAAGGAATGGGCGGATACCGCCCGGCGCGCCGCCGTCCAGGCTGAGGACGTGGCGCGTCACCATGGCCAGCGACGCCCGGCGCGACGGTCGAGGAGATCAATGAAGTTCGGATGTTGTGCGTTGCCCCGGGGCGGGCATGCCTGCAAGCTTGGCATGCCGTCCTGGACGGCGTACTGGCGCGGGTAGGCCACGGAGAGACGACGAGATGACCAGCGAGCGCATACGCAAGATCGAGGAGAAGGCTGTCGAGGAAGTTCGCTCCTTCCTCGTGATGTTCCTCTACCTCTGGATCGTCTTCGGCCTGATGATGTTGAACGAGGCGGTGATCCTCCGGAAGCCCAACATCAATTTCCTCGCGCAGGGCTTCGCGGTGGTCAACGCGCTGGTCCTGGCCAAGGTCATGCTCATCGCTGACGATCTCAAGTTCGGCCGACAACTCGATCACTTGCCGCTGATCTGGCCGATCGTCTACAGGGCCATCATGTTTGGCCTGCTGTTCGTCGTCTTCCATGAGATCGAGCACCTCGTAGTCAATTGGGTCTCCGGCAGGTCGGGCGAGATAAGCCTTCCCACAGTAGGCGGCGGAAGCTGGGCAGGGGCTGCCTGCGTGTGGGCCATTATGGCGGTCTCCCTCGCGCCGTTCTTCGCCATCCGCGAGATCGGCAAGCTGGTGGGCGTGGCCCGTCTGTGGAGCTTGATGTTCCGTCCGGGCGCACGGGCCGCCTTCGCGTCGGAAGAGGCCGGCCAGAAGCCGATCTGATCCGAGCGCCGAGCCCGGCTCAGGCCATTGTTCCGGCGCGTGAACCCGCCAGGCCCGGCAACTACCCAGCCCATGGGCAAGAGGGCGACCGGCCATTCCATGGCCCGCGCCATACCCACGTCTCTCGCCTTCCGATGGATGGTGCGCACGTGAAGGTCGGCGGCGAACGGGCCGGCCACGGCAACATTACCGTCACCCTCAAGTGTCTATGCCTCCCACATTCCGAACATGCATGCCGGCACCGCCTTGCGGGTGGACTCGTGGCTCCGCCGACAGGTAAAGATGCGCGTTCGAGAAATCATCCGGTGGCAATCGGATGACAGAATGGCGAGATCGAGCGAGTGATATTCGAGTGAGTATTTGAACTCACTGACGATGCCGGGTTAGCACAGTGGTAGTGCAGCGGTTTTGTAAACCGAAGGTCGGGGGTTCAAATCCCTCACCCGGCACCATCCTCCCAATCTTACTGTTGCGGGACGCTCGATCTGGTCGCCGGAGTGCAGCGGCGGGACCACGGCCGGCTTCGGTTTGGTGGTTGCAGGGTGATCTCTGACATCATCTCGGGCGCTGCAGTGAAGCCGACAGGCGACGGTCGAGCAATTCAAGGACGAGCAACACTTCTGCGAGAAGGCGCTGAAAGGCGTAGTACCAGCCGGCCGGCCCATCGAGCAGCGCACCTTTCGCGATCAGCACATAAAGAAAGACCAGGATGGGCCCGGGCCAGCCCATCAGCCTGATCCGATCGGCGCGCGACAGGCTCGCGGGCGGCGCGGCCAGCAGATGGGTCGCTTCGCGCGCGGCGTAGCCCAGTTGTGACTTCAGCCAGCGCGCCAACGGCTTGCGATCGTCGTGGAAAATCGGCGCCTTCAGCTCGCCGATCGTGCCTTCTACTCTAATGCGATGTCCGTGCCCCTCGTTCTCGTAGCGGGCGCCGGCGACGCGGTAGAGCACCGTGCGCGACGGATAGAGCGTGCCGCGCAATGGCTTGCCATGGATGCGGTAGACGAAGCGCGCGCGCCAACCGGCCTGCTCGGCCACCGGCTGTAGCGCGCGCAGCTCGGCAACCAGCTCGTCGCCGAGCTCGTAGTCGGCGTCCATCGACAGGACCCACTCCGAAGTCACCAGCGACAGGCCGAAATTGCACTGCTGGGCGAAGCTGTCGAAAACGCGATGATGGACCTCGACGCCGGGCGTCCTGGCGAGAACCTCGAGCGTTCCGTCGGTGCTGCCGCTGTCGATCGCCACGATGCGTCGCGCCCAGGTGAGCTTGGCGAGCGTGCGCTCGATGTTTTGGATCTCGTCGTAGGTGATCAGAAGCGGCGTGATGCCGTCGATGAACGCCATGCGAGGAATTCAGCGCCCGGCCATCGCTTGCGCGCGATGCGTGGTCATCCAGCGCCAAGCCGTCTCGATGATGTGGCCGAGATCGGAACGGGACGCTTTCCACGACAAGGCTTGTAAGGCGAGCGAGGCGTCGGCGACCAGGACGGGTGGATCGCCGGGACGCCGCGCCGCGGCCTCGGTCCGGATCGGCCGGCCAGTGATCTCGCGCGCCCGCGTCACGACCTCGGTAATGCTGGCGCCGTGCCCTGTGCCGAGATTGTAGGCGGCAAAGCGTCCGGCCCGGCAGGCCTCGAGGGCCGCGACATGGGCCGACGCGAGATCGCTCACGTGGACGTAGTCGCGCACGCAGGTTCCGTCGGGCGTAGCGTAGTCGGTGCCGAAAATGGCGATCGAAGGTCGCAAGCCGAGCGCCGTCTGCAGCACCAACGGGATTAGGTGAGATTCCGGATCGTGCTCCTCGCCGAGCTGGCCGTCGGGATCGGCGCCGGCGGCATTGAAGTAGCGTAGCGCGATCGCGCCCACGCCGTGAGCGGCGCAGGCGTCGCGCAAGATCTCCTCCGCCATGCGCTTGGATCGGCCGTAGGCGTTGATCGGATCCTGCGCCATGGTCTCGACGATCGGCATGCTCGCAGGCACGCCGTAGGTCGCGCAGGTGCTGGAGAAGACGATCGATCCGATATCGTGCGCGCGCATCGCCTCGAGCAGGGCAATCGTGCCGGCGACATTGGCGCGATAATATTGCGTCGGTTCCTTCATCGAGTCGCCGACGTAGGCCAGGGCAGCAAAATCGACGACGGCTTCCGGCCGATGCCGACGCATCGCCGCGCCAAGGGCTGCGGGATCGTTGAGGTCGCCGCGCTCGAACGGCCCCCACTTGACGGCCCATTCATGACCGGTGTGCAGATTGTCGTAGACGATCGGCACGTGGCCCGCCTCGGCCAACGCCTTGCACGTATGCGAGCCGATATAGCCTGCACCGCCCGCAACCAAGACCCGCACGATCCAATCCCTCGTCTTACCGTCGACGCTCCGACGCCCGGCACGATGCTACATCAATCGGGCCGCGGGCGCTCCTGCCGCCTGCCGACAGCCTGTGAGCTTGCCGCCGTGCTCTTCCGGACCGCGGGCGTCTTGCCCGCTCAAACTGATGAGCGGGCGAGACGCCCGCGGTCCGGAAGCAGTCACATGAGCGCTGCAGCCGACGACGCTGCCGATCGGCAGCGAAGTCATCTTGCGATGAACGTATCGCCCAAGACGAGCACATCCATCTTCGTCCGCAGGAAGCAGTCGACGGCCTCCTCTGGCTTGCACACGACAGGCTCGTTCTCGTTGAAGCTGGTGTTGAGCACCATCGGCACGCCGGTGAGGGCGTTGAACGCCTCGATCAGGCGCGCGTAGCGCGGGTTGCCGGCCCAGGTCACGGTCTGCAGCCGGCCGGTGCCGTCGACGTGGATGACGGCCGGGATCTCCTTGCGCTTGTCCTCACGGATGCGGAAAACCTGCATCATGAAGGGAACGTCGCCATCGGTCTCGAACCACGTCGGCACCGCCTCGCGCAGAATCGACGGCGCGAACGGCCGGAACGATTCGCGCCGCTTGATCTTGAGATTGAGGATGTCCTTCATGTCGGCGCGCCGCGGATCGCCCAGGATCGAGCGGTTGCCGAGCGCGCGCGGCCCCCATTCCAGGCGGCCCTGGAACCAGCCGATCACCTTGCCCTCGGCGATCGCCTGCGCCGTGCGCCGGCACAAGGTCGCCTCGTCGGCGATGCGCTCGATGGCGCAGCCCGCGGCGTCGAAATCGGCGCGGCGCTCGGCCAGCGCGGCCGCGATCTGATCGGGCGTCGCCGATGGACCCCAGTAGGCGTGGTCCATGACGAAGTGCCGTTTGGCCGCCGCGCCGCCGATCTTGTGCCAGGTGGCGAAGGCCGCGCCGATCGCGCCGCCGGCATCGCCGCCGGCCGATTGGACGTAGAGCTTCTTGAACGGCGAGCGTTCCAGCACCTTGCCGTTGGCCACCGAGTTGTAGGCGCAGCCGCCCGCCAGCACGAGCGCATCGACGCCGTAGCGCCGATGTGCCGCCTCGAGCAGGTTGAAGAAGGCGTTCTCGTAGGTCACCTGGGCCGAGCGGGCGATGTCGCGGTGGCGATCCTCGAGCGGCGCCGCCGGATCGCGCGCCGGCCCGAGCAGTGCGGCGAGCGCATCGCTCCACAGCCGACCGCCCGAAGGGATGCCGTCCTTCACCTGGTAGTTCGCACCCTCGCCCGAGGCATGCCGGAAAAATCGCAGGTCGAGGGCGAAGGTGCCGTCGGCCGCGAGACGCACGACCTGCTTCATGGCCTCGACATGACGCGGTTCGCCATAGGGCGCGAGGCCCATCACCTTGTACTCGTCGCCGTAATGCGGAAAGCCGATGAGCTGCGTCATCGCCTCGTAGAACACACCGAGCGAATGCGGAAAGAACACACGGCCGTCGACCGAGAGCGTGCCGCCCTCGCCCAGCCCCCAGGCCGCCGAGGAGAAATCTCCGAAGCCGTCGACCGAGACGGCCACTGCCTTGTCGTAGGGCGACACCAGGAAGGCCGACGCCAGATGGCAGAGGTGATGTTCCACGGCATGGACGGTGCCGCGGAACGTCTCGCCCGGAAGGTCGCGGGCGAGGTTCCCGGCAACGTCGGCGCGCTCGCCGCGCTGGCTCAGGCGGCTCAACACATAGGACAGGCTGACGCCCGACGTCAGGACATAGGCCAGTTTGCGCCAGCGATTGGCCTGGTTGTCGCTGTTGACGGCGACATGGTCGACATCGCCCAGGCCAATGCCGGCTTCGGCCAGGCAATACTTTATGGCCTCGCCCGGAAAGCCGCCCCAATGCTTGATCCGCCGGAAACGCTCCTCCTCGACGGCGGCGACCAGGATGCCATCCTTGACCAGGCAGGCGGCGGCGTCGGCATGATAGGCGTTGAGCCCGAGAACGTAGGTCATCCGTCCAATCCGGTCCGGATGGCGAGAACAGCAGCGACCGACACGACGCCTCGACAGGGAAGAGTTGAGCGAGTGCTATAGGACATTGGCCGGCGCGGCCATCGGTTTCCCACCGGCCCGTCTGCCTGGAATGCCTTCCAGGCGACTTGACGACAAAGCCCGGGGCGAGCAAACGAGCAACCCGGCATGCCCAACCCCGGAGCGCCGCGGACGGCCTGCCGAGCCCGCTGCGGCCAATCCGGCAAGTCTTTGAAATATTTCATGAATCCCCTCTTCCTGTGAAAGGCCTCTCCATGTCGAAGAATGATCTCGTGGTGGTCACCGGCGCCGGTGGCTTCATCGGCGGCCATCTGGTGCGCGTTCTGCAGCAGCGCGGCCACACCAAAATCCGGGCGGTCGACGTGAAGCCGCTCGACGAGTGGTACCAGAAGAGTCCGGGCGTCGAGAACCAGGTCGGCGACCTCGCCCTGCTCGAGCCCTGCCGCGCCGCCGCGAAGGGCGCGCGCATGATCTACAACCTCGCAGCCGACATGGGCGGCATGGGCTTCATCGAGACCCACAAGGCCGAGTGCATGCTGTCGGTGCTGATCAGCACCCACATGCTGGTCGCCGCCAAGGAAGCCGGCACCGAGCGCTTCTTCTATTCGTCGTCGGCCTGCGTCTACAACGGCGACAAGCAGACCCGCACGGACGTCACGGCGCTCAAGGAAGAGGACGCCTATCCTGCCATGCCGGAGGACGGCTACGGCTGGGAGAAGCTGTTCAGCGAGCGCATGGCCCGCCACTACCGCGAAGATTACGGCATCGCCACCCGCGTCGCCCGCTACCACAATGTCTACGGCCCCGAAGGCACCTACGATGGCGGCCGCGAGAAGGCGCCCGCCGCGATCTGCCGCAAGGTCATCACCGCCAAGCTGTCGGGCAAGCACGAGATCGAGATCTGGGGCGACGGTGAGCAGACCCGCTCGTTCATGTACATCGACGACTGCACCGACGGCACGATCCGTCTGGCCCAGAGCGATATCGTCGAGCCGCTGAACATCGGCAGCGACGAGCTGGTGAGCATCAACCGGCTGGTCGACATCGTCGAGAAGATCGCTGGCGTGAAGCTGAAGCGCAGCTACAAGCTCGACGCTCCCAAGGGCGTGCGCGGTCGCAACAGCGACAATGACCTGATCAAGAGTCTGCTGAAGTGGGCACCCTCCATCCGCCTCGAGGACGGCATGGAAAAAACCTACAAGTGGATCTACGACGAAATGACCTCGGGCCGCGCTTCGGTGGTCAATGCCCTGCCGCGCGCAGTGGCGGCGCAGTAAGGATCACTGCCTGCCCCATCATCGGGGGAGGCGGCCCGATCGGGCGCTGTCTACAGCGCCACTGGCCGGAGGGGGAAAGCCCCAGTCGAAATCCTTCCGATTCCGACGTCAGATAATTCCTGAATTTCGACCGCAGCTTTCCCCCTCCGCCCCATTTCGGGGGCACCTCCCCCGACGGCGGAAAAGAAGTTAGGAGGGGCGAACTAACGCCCGACCCGACTCACCTGGCTGTTGCTGCGCAGCAGCCCATCGAAATACTCGATGGTCTTGGCGAGCCCCTGGTCGAGCGGAACCTTGGGTTCCCACTGCAGCTTATCGCGTGCCAGCGAAATGTCGGGGCAGCGCTGCAAGGGGTCGTCGATCGGCAGCGGCCGCGCCTGGACGATCTTCGATTTGCCGCCGACGATCTGGATGACCTTCTCGGCAAGTTGCTTGATCGGCATCTCGACCGGATTTCCGAGATTGACCGGGCCGGTGAAATCGTCCGGCGTATGATCCATCAGGCGTAGCCAGCCCGCGATCAGGTCGTCGACGTAACAGAAGGCGCGGGTCTGCATGCCGTCGCCGTAGATCGTGATGTCCTCTCCCTTTAGCGCCTGGACGATGAAGTTCGATACCACACGGCCGTCGTTTGGATGCATGCGCGGGCCGTAGGTGTTGAAGATGCGCGCAACCTTGATGCGCAGCTTGTGCTGGCGCCAGTAGTCGAAGAACAACGTCTCGGCGCAGCGCTTGCCCTCGTCGTAGCAAGCACGCGGACCGAGCGGATTGACATTGCCGCGATAGCCCTCGACCTGCGGATGGACCGTGGGATCGCCATAGACCTCGCTGGTCGAGGCCTGGAAAATCTTGGCGCGCGTCCGCTTGGCCAGTCCCAGCATGTTGATCGCGCCGTGCACGCTGGTCTTGGTCGTCTGCACCGGATCGTGCTGGTAGTGGATCGGCGAGGCCGGGCAGGCGAGGTTGTAGATCTCGTCGACCTCGACATAGAGCGGGAAGGTCACGTCGTGCCGCATCAGCTCGAAGCGCGGATTGGCCAGGCACGCCGCGACGTTCTGCTTGCTGCCAGTGAAGTAGTTGTCGACGCACAGCACATCGTTGCCGTCCGCCAGCAGGCGTTCGCACAAATGCGATCCCAGGAAGCCCGCGCCACCCGTGACCAGAATTCTCTTGCTCATGTTGTCGTCAAATCCCCGTCGATGCCGCACGTACCCTAGAGTACATCCCGTGCAGCAGGAACAGCCGAACGGACCTCCCCTCAGACGAGCCGATTCCCGGAATTGTGTCAAAATGGCCGGATGCCGCGCCCTGCGCGCGGCAAGAACGCGTCCAAGTCTCGAATTCCTCTCTTCCATCGGAAGAGAGGAACGCGAGATGCGAGGCAAAAAGTCCGAAGCGTGCAGGCTTTGGCGGCGACGTGTCCGAGAGGCCGCATGCGCGACCCCTCGGATGAACGAGACTAGTGCCGCCGCCCACCGCCCGACGGAGCCGTCGTGCGGGTCATGGTCGGGGCCGCGGTAGCCTGCGGGGCACTCGTCGAGCGCATGCTCCAGCCGCCGTTGTTGCCCCCCCAGGTCCGATTGCCACCCGATGGCTGCGTGACCGCTGCCGGCATGGAGGTCGACGTCTGGGGTTGAGGCTGAGATTGCCAGCCGCCGCCCCCATTGCGCGATCCGGCCGGCTGAGTGCCCGTCGGCGGCACCGTCCGATCGTTGTGACGGGCGTTGTAGATGTCCCGGCTCTGCTGATTCTGCATGGTGTTGATACGGTTGCGCTCACCCGGCGAGACGTTGCCGTCGGCGCGGGCGCGGCCTTCGTAACGGTCGATCCGGTTCTGCTGGTGCTGCAGGCGATTTGCCTCGGCTTGGGTCAGCGAACCGTCCTGCCGGCCGTTGTCGATGCGATGCTCGGCGCGCGCATCGCGACGCTCGATACCGGGCGGCCGACTGCCGTCCCAACCGTTGTGCTCGCCCTGCGTCCAGCCGCCGTGCCGGCCGTTCCGCCCGTTCCGATCGCCCCACCCGGTGCGCTCGCTGTCGTGCGTCTCGCGATAAATCTGGCGACCCTGGCGATCGAGCATGTTGTCGAGCTGCTGGCGTTCCTGCCGGGTCACGACGCCGTCGGCACGTGCCCGCCGCTCGTAGTTCTCGATGCGATTCTGGCCTTGCTCCAGACGATAGTATTCTTCGCGAGTCAGCGAGCCGTTGCGCCTGCCCTGTTCGATTCGCTCCTGCTGGTTGGCCTCACGCTGGTCGATCGACCACATCGACTGCGCGGAGGCGCCGCCTGCCGCGAGCAAGCCCGCCGACAGAATCGCATAAGGAAGATGACGGAGTATGGACATTGTTCCCTCGTTTCGATTCGACGGCGGATGTACCGTCTAATGAGTCGCTACGCCTACGCATCGACAATCATCCCTCGATATTTCATCGCGCCGCGGCTAGAACCGAACGTCCGGTAAACGACACAACAACGCCACACCAATGTCCGAATTGCCCGAAAATCTAACACCCGTTCGTCCTGCCCACGTGTTCGACGAGGAGCGACTCGCCGGCTACATGAAAGCCAATGTCGAAGGCTTTCGTGGCGCCATTCGCGTCCTCCAATTCGAGGGAGGGCAAAGCAATCCGACCTTTCACGTGACCGATGGCGCAGGCCGCATGTACGTGCTGCGCAAGAAGCCGCCCGGCAAGTTGCTGCCGTCTGCTCATCAAGTCGATCGCGAGTATCGAGTCATCAAAGCCCTCGCCGACCATACTAATGTGCCGGTCCCCAAGCCGTACGCTCTCTGCCGTGATCAATCGGTGATCGGTACGGACTTCTACATCATGGAGTTCTTGCCGGGCCGCATTCTCGCCGACCCCAAAATGCCGGGAATATCGCCGGGCGATCGCGGCAAGATATTCGATTCGATGAACGACGTGCTCGCCCGTATCCACAACGTCGACTACCGCGCCGTCGGCCTCGGCGATTTCGGGCGCGAAGGCCAGTACATCGAACGCCAACTGAATCGCTGGTCGAGCCAGTACGACCTTTCCCGTACCGAGCACATCGAATCGATGGAGGCCTTGAAGGCGTGGCTGCCGGCCAACATTCCACCGGGCGACGAGACCCGGATCAATCACGGCGACTATCGCCTCGGCAACACCATCGTGCATCCCACCGAGCCGCGGGTCATCGCCGTTCTCGACTGGGAGCTCAGCACGCTCGGCCACCCGCTGGCGGACCTCGGCTACAACTGCATGATGTATCATTTCGGCGAGGGCTTCGGCGCCTCCGGCGGCTACGCTGGGGTCGACCTGAAGGAGTTCGGCATCCCGACCGAGGAAGAGTATCTCGCCGCCTACGCGCGCCGCACCGGCCGGGCGGAAGTGCCATCGTGGAACTTCTATCTCGCCTTCTCCTTGTTCCGGCTCGCGGCCATCGTGCAGGGCGTCTACAAGCGCGGCCTCGACGGCAATGCCTCCTCGGAGACCGCCACCAAGTACGGCAACCGCGCCCGCGCGTTGGCCGACCTCGCCTGGTCGATGGTCGGTAAGTAGCTACTCCAATGCCTGCCCCGTCATCGGCTACAGAGTGGCTGCCTCTCTAATCCCTCCCCAGTAATCGGGGGAGGTGCCCCCGAAGGGGGCGGAGGGGGAAGGCCGCAGACCAGATGCTTCGCATTCCGACATCGGAATCGGAGGAATCTCGACTGCGGCCTTCCCCCTCCGCCCCGTATGACGGCGCACCTCCCCCGACTACGAGGGAGGAATTGCAGATTCACTCGTCGGCCAACGGCACCCCGGAGACGTCGTTGCCGCGTGGGCAGCCTTCGCTGTCGTTCACGGCGTTGGCCGGGTTGCGATAGCGCTCGATATCGTAGCCGAGCGCTTCGCCGGGCGGGCGCGGCGGCGGCGTGCGCAGGGTCCACGACACCAACCGCTTCATGACGCTACCCAGCGCCTGGTCGAAGGCCTCGATCACCTTGGGCACCTTGTCGGCACGCGCGCGCACGCAGCGCTCGAACGAGGCGACTCCGATGATCTGGCGATCGGGCATGCGCACCAGCTTGGCGATGATGCGCACCCGCACGATCGGCGGCTGGCCGTAATAGTACATCGCCTCGAAATTGCGCAGGTCGGGCTGCAGCAGGTAGTTGGCACGCAGCTCGATCGACTCGCGCGACACCGCCACGATCTTGCGGGTCGCCTCGAAGGAATCGACGATCCGGGTCTGCACCATCAGCGGGGCTCGATCCGTCCATGCCACCTTGGCGTAGTAGTCGGTCGAGGTCGGCGTCATGGCGATGGCGATGCGGCCCGTGTTGAGGCTGGCCGCGGCCACCGGCGCCTCGACGGCGAGCTGCCAATAAACCGCCGGCAGGTCCGGGTCGAAGGTGCTCTTGGGCGTTACCGTATAGAGATCGGTCGGCTCGGTCGCGGCGTCGATCAACTGGCAGGCGGCGAGCGAAACAGCGGCCATCGCGGCGACGGCCAGTCGAAGGATCATTTCGGTGTATATCCCTGCTTGCCGCTGAACACGAAGCCGGCCGGGTCGCGCTCGAGCCGGGTTGCGATGACGTTCAGGTTGGCGGTGAGCTGACGCAACTCGCGAATGGTGAGCGACAGCTCGGTCAAGCCGCTTTCGGAAAACTGCTTGATGGGTCCCCTGTTCTCGGCGACCAGCCTGTTGAGCTGCTTGGCGGCGGTGTCGATGCTGGCAAAGGCGGTGCGCGCCTCGGCGACCACCCGGCGGATCTCGCCTGGCGTCTTGCCGGCCAGCGCCGTCTTCGTCGCGTCGTCCTGCGGCCCGAGCTCGAGCGCGATCTGGCTGAGCGATTCGGTGAGCGAATTGACCTTGTCGAAGGTCTTGCGCAGCTCGGCCACGGTGACCGGCAGCTCCGCCAGAGTCGACTGGATAGCCGAATCCTGCTTGGCGATTCCTGCGGCGACCGTCGAGATGCTGTGCAAAGTCTCGGTGACCATGCTGATGTTGTCGGGGCTCAGGAGCTCGTTCAGCTTGTCGACCGTTGTGTTGGCCTTGCCGAGCAGCTCCTGCGCCGACAGCGTCGTCGCTTGCAGGAACGACGCACCTTCGCGGATCTCCGGATAGGGCTTCTCGCCCTGCCTCTTCTTGGGCTTGATCTGGTCGACATCGAGACGCCCGACGATCTGGATGTAGGGCGCCCCGGCGATGAACGGCTTCTCGAACACCGCATAGGACCGCTCGCGGATGTCGATGTTCCACTCGACTGCGACGGTGACCTCGATTTTCTCGGCCGGGCGCTGCCGCCCGGTCCCGCGTTGCACGTCGGTCCGCTGCGTCAGCTGGATGTTGGCCACCCGGCCGACCCGCAGGCCACGATAGAAGACGGGCGAATCGTTGGTCAGGCCCTGGACCTCGCCCGAGAACAGGATGACGTAAAAGGCGTAGGCCGTCTGATCGCCTGCCCGCAGCTTCCACACCACGAAGCCGACGATCGAGGCGATGAACAGGATCATGGCCGCACCGACCAGCACATAGGGCGATTTTCTATCCATCAGACGCCGCCTCTACTCCTGCCGGGCCGCCGCGCGTCCGCGCGGCCCATGGAAATACTCCCGGACCCAAGGGTGATCGTAGACCAACAGTTCCTGCATCGTACCGACCACCACGCGCTTGTCGAGCAGGACGGCAATTCGATCGCAGATGGCATTGAGGCTGTCGAGATCGTGAGTGACCATCAGCACGGTCAACCCCAGGCTGCGGCTCAAGCCCTTGACCAGCTCGTCGTAATGGGCGGCGCCGATCGGATCGAGGCCGGCCGTCGGCTCGTCGAGAAACAGCAATTCCGGGTCGAGCGCCAGCGCCCGCGCCAGGCTGGCACGCTTGCGCATGCCGCCCGAGAGTTCCGACGGCCGCTTGTCCGATGCGTCGGCCGGCAAGCCGACCAGCGCGATCTTGAGCGCCGCGATCTCGCGCATCAGCTCTTCGTCGAGGCCGGCATGCTCGCGAATCGGCACGACGATGTTTTCCGACACGCTCAGCGACGAGAACAAGGCGCCATCCTGGAACTGCACCCCGGTTCTTGCCAGCATCCTGCGCAGGGCCTCTCCGTGCAGGGTGTGGGTGTCGACGCCCAGCATCTCGATAGTGCCCTGGCTGGCATGGTTGAGGCCGATGATGGTGCGCAGCAGAACCGACTTGCCCGTCCCCGATCCCCCGACGAGGCCGACAATCTCACCACGAAATACGTCGAAATCGAGGTGGTCGTGAATGATCTTGGGGCCGAACTGGGTGCGTACGCCGCGCAGGCGCAGCACGACGTCGCGGCCGTCCCTGTGGTCGACGATCTGCCCGCCTTCCGGCGCCGGCGGTCGCTCCGCCTGGGTGACGGCCTCCGGCATCACACGTTGGCCAGCAGGAAGATGATCGAGAAGATGGCATCGAGCACGATCACCGAAAAGATCGCCTCGACCACCGACTTGGTCGTGAGCTGGCCGACACTCTCGGCGCTGCCGTGGACCTGCAGCCCCTCGAAGCAGCCGATAATGGCGATGACGGCCCCGAACACCGGCGCCTTGATCATGCCGATGTAGAAGTGCCAGGGACCGACCGTGTCGCGCAGTCTTTCGTAGAACTGCACGAAAGTGAAATCGAGATAGACCGTGCAGGCGACGGCGCCGCCCAGCACGCCGGTCATGTCGCCCCAGAAGGTCAGCAGCGGCATCGAGATCACCAGCGCCATGATGCGCGGCATGACCAGCCATTCGATCGGGTTGAGCCCGATCGTGCGCATGGCGTCGACCTCCTGGTTGACCTGCATGGTGCCGATCTGCGCGGTAAAGGCGCTGCCGGACCGTCCTGCGACGATGATCGCGGTGAGCAGCACACCGAGCTCGCGGAACATGCCGATGCCGACGGCCTCGACGGTGAAGGTTTCGGCACCGAACTGACGCAGTTGCTGGACACCCTGATAGGCGATCACCACGCCGATCAGGAAGGTGAGCACGCCGACGATCACCAGGGCGCGGACCCACACTTCGTACATCTGCCGGATAACGGCGCTCATCCGGAAGCGGCGCGGTCGCAGGCAGGCCTCGAGAAAAACGACCAGGATTTCGCCGAAGAAGGCGCACAGATTGACGAGCTGGTGATAGATCTCGACGACGTTGCGGCCGACTTCCTCGAGCCACTGTGCGAACCAGTTGACGGGGCGCTCCGGCGCCGCCGCGCGCATGTTCTTCTGCACCACCTCGAACAGGTCGGCGTGAGCCTTGCCGGCGGCCTGCACCTTGGCGTGCGGGCCGTCGCCGGAGAGTTGCAGGATCTCGAGGGCGCCGGCGGTGTCGAGGCGCTGCACGCCGCTGGCATCGACCAGGGCGGCCGATCGGCTCGCACCGGCCGCTTTCAGCGCCTTTGCCGCCTTCCGGCGAAAGCCGCGCAGGCTGAACACGGTCCAGACGCCGCCGACCTCGACCACGGCCTGTCCGCCGCGCGTCGTATAGCGGATGGTGGGTTCGGCGTCGGGCATCGCGGGATTAGTCGTCGTGCCGGCTGGCCCTGTCAATCTCCCAGCCTCGTTGCCTCGGCTTCCGGGCGCTGGCACCATCGATGCCGGAGGACGCGATGAGCAAGTGGCCGATCCTGGACGAGATCGAGATGATCGACCGTTCGATCGACGATGAGACCTACGACCGGGAGCTCGACGACCTTCAGCATCGTCTCCTCGACCTGCAGACCATACACCTGCGGGCAGGGGGTCGTGTCCTGATCGGTATCGACGGCTGGGACGCGGCCGGCAAAGGCGGCTTGATCGAGCGCCTGGTCGCCGGCCTCGAGCCCAAATCGACGCATGTCTGGCGGATTGGCGCCCCGACACCCGATGAACAGGGACGGCACTATCTCTGGCGCTTCTGGAACAGGCTGCCGGCCCCCGGCAACTGGGCGATCTTCGACCGCACCTGGTACGGCCGCGTCCTGGTCGAGCGTGTCGAGGGCCTGTGCGACAAGGCCGCGTGGAAGCGCGCCTATCGCGAGATCAACGAGTTCGAGCGCCTGCTTGCCGATGACGGCGTGCACATCGTCAAGATTCTGGTCCATGTCAGCGCCGAGGAGCAGAAGCGGCGGATGATCGATCGGCTGGACGATCCGCACAAGCACTACAAGATCGGGCTCGAGGATTTCCGCAACATCGCCAAGCGCAAGGCCTATCTCGAAGCCTATCGCGACATGTTGAACCACACCGACACGGACCATGCTCCGTGGCATGTCATCGCCACCAACGACAAGCTGCAGGCACGGCTCGAGGGCCTGCGAATCGTCGCCAAGCAGGTCGGCAAAGGCATCGACATCGAGCCGCTGCCGCTCGACCCGGCGATCGCCGAGGCGGCCCATGAACTGTGGGGCTGGGCACCCGGCGAGCCCCATCATGGCGCGTTCGAGCACGACAAGGACAAGAAGAAGCGCAAGAAGAACGGCCACAAGAAGTGATCCGGTCCGGGGTGTTCGCCGGCTGGTAGGTTGTCGCCGGCGCTCGCCGCGGATTACTTCGGCGGCGGGGCGCTCGAGTCGATCTTCGGCGCGCTCTACAGCGGCGCCATCCTGGCCGGCGCCGTCCTCTACCCGATCGCGTTCGCGATCACCCTGACGATGTGGGAACTGCGGGAAGGGCTCGCCCGCCGTCGACAGCCGCGCTGACGCCCGGCCCCAGCCGCGCTGCGATCCACGGCAGCGCCTCGCGCATCGCCTCGTCGAAGCGCCACGGTGGATTGATCACCGCCAAGCCGCAAGCCGAGAGCTTGCCCGGCTCGCCCTCCCCTAGGTCGAGGGTCAGGCGCAACGGCTCGAAAGGCGCCAGCGCCTCGACGAAGGATGCAGCCGTCTCATCCTTAATCGGATACCACAACGCATAGCAGCCGGTGGCGAAACGGCGCACCGCCTGACGCAAGGCGCGCAGCACGCGCTCGAACTCGTCGGTCGCCTCGAATGGCGGATCGATCAGGACCAGGCCGCGCCGCTCGACCGGTGGCATCAGCGCCTTCAGCGCCTTGTAGCCGTCGGCCTGGCGCACCTCGACGGCGCGATCGCCGGCGAACTCGCGCTTCAGGGACAGGGCCTCGGCCGGGTGCAATTCGCAGGCGACGAAGCGGTCTCCCGGCCGCAGCGCCGCACGCACCAAGCGCGGCGAGCCGGGGTAGCGCCGTGGTCCTTCGACGGCGGTCCCAAACTTGCGATCGTAGGCGGCAACTGCCGCCAGGTAGCGCGCTACCGCAGCCGGCATGCCGGCGCGCGGCGCCGCGGCGAGGCGGCGGATGCCGCCCAGGGCCTCCCCGGTACGCCGAGCCAAGTCGCCGCCCAGGTCGTAGCCGCCGGCGCCGGCATGGGTGTCGAGCACGAACAGCTTCTTGTCCTTGGCCGTCAGCAGGCGCAGCAGCTCGCACAGCGCCACATGCTTCAGGACATCGGCGAAGTTGCCGGCATGGTAGCCATGGCGATAGTTCATGTTCTGCCTATAGCATCAGCGATGGATTTCGGGGCACGGTCCGTGCTTCAAGCCCAGCGAAGGGGGATCGCCATGGCCACGTACGAACTGCATTCATCGCCGGAGACCTGCCACTGGGGCTACTTCGACAGCCAGTTGAAGCCGTCGCTGCGCATCAAGTCGGGCGACATCGCCACCATCCATTGCCTGTCCGGATCGGCCGAGATCCTGCCAGGCGAGCCGTTCAACGTGCTGCCGGAGCATCGCGAGGTCCTGTCCAAGCTCAAGCCACATCTCGGCCGCCACATCCTGACGGGCCCGGTCCATGTCGAGGGCGCCGAGCGCGGCGATGCGCTGGCCGTCGAGGTGCTCGACATCAAGTTCCGCACCAATTGGGGCTGGAATGCCCAGCGGCCGCTCGCCGGCACCCTGCCCGAGGATTTCCCCTTCTATCGCCTGACCCACATTCCGATCGATTCCAACCGCGGCGTTTGCACCATGCCGTGGGGCTTGGAGATCGAGCTCAGGCCGTTCTTCGGCATCATGGGCGTGGCGCCGCCGCCGGAATGGGGTCAATGCAGCTCGATCGAGCCGCGCGCCTTCGGCGGCAACATCGACAACAAGCACTTCCAGGTGGGCACGACGGTCTACCTGCCGGTGTTCGCCGAGGGTGGGCTGTTCTCGACCGGCGACGGTCACGGCGTGCAGGGCGACGGCGAGGTCAACCTGACGGCGCTCGAAACGTCGCTCTCCGGCACCTTCCGCTTCACCGTGCGCAAGGACATGAAGCTCGTCAATCCGCGCGCGGAGACGGCGACGCATTGGATCACCCACGGCTTCGACCAGGATCTCGACGATGCCGCCAAGGAAGCGCTGCGCGACATGATCCGGCTGATCACCGCCAAGACCGGCCTGTCGGCCGCCGATGCCTACATGCTGTGCAGCCTGCAGGCCGACTTGCACGTCACGCAGACCGTCGACGGCAACAAGGGCATCCACTGCATGATCGCCAAGAAGATCATCGGCGGGTGACGATGCACGACCTGGCGGGCGCCTGGAGCCTCGAAAGCTGGTCGCTCGAATACGACGATGGCCACCACGAGCTTCCGCTCGGCCCCGAGGCTCGCGGCATGCTGATCTACACGCCGGGAGGCCAGGTCAGCGCTACTTTGATGCGCTGGGGCGAGCCCGCGGCGAGCTTTGCCTATGCTGGCCGCTATGAAGTACGCGGCGGCGCCGTCCACCATTCGATCGAGGTGGCGAGCGAGCCGGCACTGGTTGGTGTCACGACGATCCGCTACATCGCCCGTGACGGCGACATGTTGACCCTGTCTGGGCCGGACTTCCGCGCCGACAGTTGCCGACGCCAGAAGATCGTTTGGCGCCGCCTGCCATAAGCGATCGTACACCAGAAGGACGGCTTGGCGCTCTCGAGGCGGCTCGGCCGGCAGCGAGGCCCAGGCCCGCCACCCGGCATCACGCAACCAGTTGAGCGCTGCGCCCGCTATCCGCCAACCGCACCCTGGTCCAGCGAGATCGCCTGCCCGGCAACCTCCGCCCCTTGTCCCACTCGAGCTTCCGAAGCAGACGCTCGTCGGCGGTGACGAGCCGGCACCCCTTGGCAAGCGCCAGCGCGATGCAGACGCAGTCATGCGCCGGATGATCCAGCTCGATCGCCAATCGGGTCGCGCGCTTGAGCAACGGTCGGGTGGGGTAGAAGCTCGAGGTCGACCTGCTGCAGAAGCTTGGCTCCCAAGATGGCCTCGTCCACGGAGAGCTCGCCGCGCCGCACCTTCTTCCGGAGGATATTCGCGCATTCCGCCGTGAGAAGGTGGGGCGCGATGAGCCTCGCCTTCCGGCGAAGCATCAGGGCGTTCTCCGTTCCCTCTTGCTCGACACCCACTTGACCGCAATGCTCGCGTCCATGACGAGCGATGTCATCGCTCGTCCCGTCCCTCGCGCAGCAGGAGCTCCGATGGCGTCTGCTTTCGCCGCCTGGTCAGCTTGCGCGACTCGGCCGCGAGCGTATCGAAGGTGGCCTCTTCCTCCTCGGCAAGGGCTTAGCGAAGGATTTCTCTGTGCTCGGCTGCGGTCGAGCGGCCGTGCCGAGCCGCGCGCCGCTTCAGTTTCACGATCAGCTCGTCCTCGAGATTGCGCACGTGCAGGTTGCCGGCCATCCGACTTTCCTGAGATCGATGATAGCAATGACCTCAAGGAGGAAGAGGCCGGTCAAGCGTACGGCGCCGGGCGTAGTATCGCTGGCCTTACGGTGCCGGCTCGACCCTGAGCTCGGTGCCGCGGACCCCGATTACACGGACCCGGCTGCCGGCGGCCATGTCGGGGCCGGTTATTGCCCAGCTTCCGTCGCCCAGGTTGACCCGCCCCTGCCCCCTGAGGATCGGCGTATCGAGGACGATCGTGCGCCCAACCATGCTGTCGCCACGGGCGTTGAGCGTCCGATCGGCAGGCCGGCCATGGCTCAAGCGGCGCAGGACCGGACGCAGAGCGATTGCCGATGCGACCGAGACGACCGCGAATACCGTGAGCTGGAACTCGAGCGACAGGTCGGACAGCACCAGCACCGCGAGGCCGGATGCCGCGGCACCGATCGCGAGAAACATGAAGACGACGCCCGGCAGCAGCATCTCGAGGACGAGCAGCGCGGCGGCGACCGCCCACCAGTGCCAGAAGACGATCTTGAAGCTCATGGCACCGCTCAGCCACCGGAAGTGGGAACCGACCCGCGTGGCCGGTTCAGATCGCTCAGGCCGCGCGCCTGAGCTTCCTTGGCGAGTTCGCCGATACCGGCGATCGAGGCCATGACGCCCGCGGCTTCGACCGGCAGGAAGAAGACCTTGGAATTGCTGCTCGCCCCCATGCGCGACAGAGCCTCGACGTACTTGGTGCCGAGGAAGTAGTTGGTCGCCTGGACGCCGTTGCCGGCGATCGCCTGGGCGACAACCGCGGTCGCCCTGGCCTCGGCCTCGGCCTGGCGTTCACGCGCCTCGGCATCGCGGAACGCCGCTTCGCGCCGGCCCTCGGCTGTCAGGATCGCCGACCGCTTCTCGCCTTCGGCCCGCTGGATGCTCGATTCGCGCACGCCTTCGGCTTCGAGGATGGTGGCGCGCTTCTCTCGTTCGGCCTTCATCTGACGGCCCATCGCGACCACGATGTCATCGGGCG
Source organism: Reyranellaceae bacterium (assembly GCA_046349335.1). Classification (GTDB taxonomy): domain Bacteria; phylum Pseudomonadota; class Alphaproteobacteria; order Reyranellales; family Reyranellaceae; genus Reyranella. The sequence continues at coordinate 273,266 of JAXMCO010000007.1, read as the reverse complement.
GCGCGATGTCCTTGAGCTCGATGCGCAGCACCTTGACGCCCCACGGTCCGGTCGCCTGGTCGATGACCGCGAGCAGCGTGTTGTTGATCTCGTTGCGCTTGGCCAGCACCTCATCGAGCGCCATGTTACCCATCACGCTCCTGATGTTGGTGAGCGCCAAATTGGTGATGGCAAGATGCAGGTTCTGCACCTCGTAGGCCGCTCGCGCCGCGTCGATCACCTGGTAGAAGGCGACCGCGTCGACCTGCACCGTGGCGTTGTCCTTGGTGATGACCTTCTGTGGCGGAATGTCGAGGACGTTCTCCTGCATGTTCATCTTGCGGCCGACCGTGTCGATGAACGGCACGATCAGATGGAGGCCTGGCGGCAAGGTGCGGGTGTAGCGGCCAAACCGCTCGATGGTCCAGTTGGTGCCCTGCGCCACCGTCTTGACGCCGGCGAACACCAGCACCAGCGCGACGACGACCAAGGCCAGCACGAAGATCAGAGCACCCGACATCAAAGCGCCTCCCGCGATAGGAACCCGCGAAGACCCTACCGTAACGGCGAACGGTAAGCCACGCTGTGGACAGACCACTCGCCTTTCCGTCAAAGGCGGCGGCCGGCTGCTAGTGCGCGCGCGTGTCGGTGGCCAGCCAGCGATCGAGGAAGCCGTCGATCCAGCGGTCGAGCGGCGGATCGTAGAACGGGTGCATGGAAAGGTGCACGCCGCGCTGTTGGGCGCCCGGCCGGCCCATGCTCTGCCCGGGCTGACGCGTCCACTGGTCCTTCATTTCCAGAGTGACTTCGGGATGGAACTGGAAGCCGAAGGCATTGGGCCCACAGCGGAAGCCTTGGACGGGATAGGTGGCGTTGGTAGCCAAGAGCTCGCAGCAATCCGGGATCGACATGCCCTCGCGATGCCACTGGTAGACCTTCATCGGGCGGCCGATCCACGCGCGGCCGGCCTCCGTCGGCAGGATTTCGACATAACCCACCTCGACCTTGCCCTCGGGGTGTGGGGCGACACATCCGCCGGCGGCGCGCGTCAGGAGCTGGGCGCCGAGGCACAGCCCGAGATACGGCACGCCGGCCTCGACCACCTTGGGAATCCAGTCGAGCTCGCACTTGATGCCGGCCAGATTGCCGCAATCGTTGGCCGACATCGGCCCACCGAAAATCACCACGCCGGCGTAGTCCGACATGTCTTCGGGCAGTTCGCAGCCGAGATTGGGGCAGAGGCGGTGGAGGGTGTAGCCACGCTTTTCGAGCAGGGCGCCGACCCGTCCGGGGCGGGAGTGCTCCTGGTGCACCACGATTGCGATCCGATTGGGCGCCATCTGCCTGGGGGCAATATTCTTGGGCTTTTCAGCCGGTACCGTCATGGATTTGCAAGATACGGGTGGGCTGTGGCATCGACAAGGCAGACCGACATCGGAGAGACGAAATGGCGCGGCAACTCGACTTCTACTTCGACTGCTCCAGCCCGTGGACCTATCTCGCCTTCCACGCCATCCAGCCTCTGGCAGCCGAGCTCGGCGCCGAGATCGCCTGGAAGCCGATCCTGGTCGGCGGCGTGTTCAACACCGTGAACCGGACCGTCTACGACAGCCGCGCCAACCCCAATCCGCTGAAGCAGGCCTACATGCTGAAGGACCTCGCCGCATGGGCGCAGCTTTATGGCCTCCGCATCGTCTTTCCGCCCGCAGTGTTCCCGGTGAACAGCGTCAAGTGCATGCGCGGCGCCTTCGTGGCGCTCGACGCAGGCAAGCTCGTACCCTACGCCACCGCGGCGTTCGAGGCCTACTGGGCCGACGATCGCGACATTGCGCGCGAGGAGGTGCTGGCCGACATCGCAGCCCGCGCCGGCCTCGAACGGCAAGGCTTCTTCGCTGCCCTCTCGACCGATAGGTGCAAGGCGCGGCTGCGCACCAACACCGACGAGCTGATGGCGCGCGGCGGCTTCGGCAGCCCGACCATGTTCGTCGGCTCGTCCATGTTCTTCGGGAACGACCGCCTGCCCCTGGTTCGCGCCGCGCTGGAGGCAGCATGACCGCCAACGACGATCCGGCATTCTGGGCCAAGGCGCGCGCCCATCTGGTGCGCTACGGCGGCGCCTTCTCGCCGGTGATCGCCGAACGCGCGCACGGCAACTTCTTCACCGACGCCGACGGCCGCCGCATCCTCGACTTCACCTCAGGCCAGATGAGCGCCATCCTGGGCCACAGCCACCCCGAGATCGTCGACGTGGCCCGGCACTGGATCGGCGAGCTCGACCATCTCTATTCGACGATCCTGTCGCGGCCGGTGGTCGACCTCGCGGCGCTGATCGCCGAGATCTCACCCGGCAAGCTCGACCGCGTCTTGCTGGTATCGACCGGCGGCGAGTCGAACGAAGCTGCACTCCGCATGGCCAAGCTGGTGACCGGCGGCCACGAAATCGTGGCGATGAGCCGGTCCTGGCACGGCGTTACCGGCGGCGCTTCGTCGGCAACCTATTCGTCGAGCCGCAAGGGCTACGGACCCGCCCTGCCCGGCGCGCTCGTGCTGCCGGCACCCGACACCTACCGCTCGCGCTTCATCGACGAACGCGGCATCTACGATTGGCAGTCCGAGCTCGAGTTCGGGTTCGAGCTGGTCGATCGACAGTCGACCGGAGCGCCGGCGGCCTGCATCGTCGAGCCGATCCTGAGCTCGGGCGGCGTGCTCGAGCCGCCGGAGGGCTACATCGCCGCCTTGGCCGAGAAATGCCGGACGCGCGGCCTGCACCTGGTGTTCGACGAAGCCCAGACCGGGCTCGGCCGCACCGGCAATCTGTTCGCCTGCGAGCGCGACGGCGTGGTGCCGGACTATCTCACCCTGTCGAAGACCCTTGGCGCCGGGCTGCCGCTGGCCGCCATGCTGACGACCGCCGAGATCGAGGACGTCGCGGCGGAGCGCGGCTTTCTTTTTTATACCACGCACGCCTCCGACCCGCTGCCAGCCGCCGTCGGCCTGAAGGTCATCGAGATCATCCTGCGCGAGCGGCTGACCGAACGCGCCCGGGTGCTCGGCGAGCGCCTCAAGGCCGGCCTCGGCGCCCTGCAGCAACGTTACGAGTGCATCGGCGACATACGCGGCCGCGGACTGTTGCTCGGTCTCGACCTGGTCGAGGACCGCCGGACCAAGGCGCCCGCGCCCGAGCTCGCGCGTCGTGTCGCCCGGGAATGCCTGGAGCTCGGCATGATGACCAGCGTCGTGCGAGGCGGCTTCGGCATCTTCCGCATTGCGCCGCCGATCACCATCGATGCGACGGAGATCGACCTCGGTCTCGAGATTTTCGACCGGGCACTCCATCGGGCAACCCGCTGAAACAAGCTAATTTTTCCGCCTGCCGATGCCCCTCACACGGGGATTCGATTTGAAACAGGCCTTCAACTGTTGTACCCGCTTGCGGTCTCCGGCCATGCGTTGGGAGTGCTTTGGATGATCAGGACGATTTCGCGGGCGGCAATTGCGGTTGTAGGCGTCATGGCAGTGGGTGCCTGCACGCTGGGTCAGTCGTCGACCGCTTCCGCACCCGCCAGCCGGCCGCCGGCCGCCGACTACCAGATGGCCGGTGCGCCGCCGCCTCCGGCGAGCAGCACCCGTGGCATCTGCTATAGCGCCGAGGACATTGCAATCTATCGCGCGCGCATGCTGCAGATGGAGCTCAACGTCGCCACCCTGCAGTGCCAGAATACCAACGGCACCCGTGCCTACGAGACGCAGTACCGCAGCTTCCTCAGCAAGTTTCAGAACGACCTTGCCGCCAACGGCCGCGCCTTGCAGGGCCTCGCCGGCCGCAAGCGCCTGAACGTCGATCAAGTGGTGACCGAGTTTGCCAACCGGACGGCGCAGCGGGCGCCCACCGACAAGGAATTCTGCTCGCGCGCCAAGCGGGCATTCGACTGGGCGCTGTCGTCGCAGGTCACGTCGCTAACCCAGGTGCCGCCTCCCTATGACCTCGGCCCCGATATGAACGTCTACTCCTGCACGTCGCCCTGACACTTCTACAGATCTGCTGCCTCGAAGTGGACACCTTTAGCTCGCCTTCTCCGTCGCCGGCGGAAATGCCTTGATAGGGGCGGAGAGGGAAGACGCCAGAAGAGGATCGTGGGCGTTCGACGTCGGAACATCATGAAGCTGGCCGGAAGCCCTCCCCTCCGGGCCAGCTCGCCCGACGACGGGGAAGGCATATGACCGACGTGTCGACCCGATAGCGGCTCGAGGGGGAGGAGAACTGCATGCGTCACCCCACGCCGCCGTGGCGCAGAAGCTGGCCTGAGAAAGAATTGGTCGGTCGGTCGTTGCGGATGGTGACCTCGCCGTTGACCAGCACGTACTTGTAGCCCTCGGCCCGCTGGATGCGGCGCCATTCGCCGCCCGGCAGGTCGTGTGCGATCTCGTCGGGCAGCACGCGCAGCCCGTCGAAATCGTAGATCACGATGTCGGCGGGCGCGCCGAGCTTCAGCACGCCGCGGCCGCGGAAGCCCGCGACCTCGGCCGGCAGCGCCGACAGCCGCCAATGCACGTCCTCGAGGCTCAGCATCTTGTGCTCGCGCACGACCTTGCACAGCGTCTCGGTCGGATAGCGGCCAGCGGTCAGGAACTTGGTGTGCGCGCCGCCGTCCGACACGCCGAATAGCACGTAGGGATCGTCGACCAGCTCCCTCAGGTAGTCGATCCGGCCGTTGGGCGGCGCGGCGAAGAACTCGGTCGCGAGGTCTTCCTCCACCGCCATGTCCAGCATGACGTCGACCGGATGCTTGCCCATCTTCTCGCCGGCATGGGCCAGCGTATAGTCGAGCCACTTCTTGTTCTTCTCGAGCTTGGGCCCGACGATGGCGATCTGCGGCAACGGGCCGGTCGCGGTGATCGGCAGATTGTCGCGCAACGCCTGGCGGCGGGTCGGGTCGGCGAGCTTGGCCAGCCGCTCCTCGCGCGTGCCGGTCGTCGCCTCGCACCACACCTGGGAATCGTCGAACAGGTTCCAATCCTCGAAGGTAAAGGTGAAGCCTGCGTCGGTGGTGAGTCCCTGACCGACGACGCGGATGCCGCGCTCGCGGCAGCTCCGCAGCCAATCGAGCACACGGCGATGGATGTGCGGCTTGTGATCGAACGCCTGCACCACGTTCATGATGACGGGCCGACCGCTCAGGGTCGCCACCTCCTCGTAGAAGAGCTGATCGCGCGCATTGTCGCCCGAGACCAGCAGCATCTGCACGAAGCCCTCGTTGCGCTCGGCCAGGACCCGGGCGAGCTCGCGGCAGGTCTCGTCGTGCATCACATCGGTCGGCATCGCCGAGCCGTCGTGGTCGCGCTGCACGGCGGCCGGTCCCGTCGGCAGCATGCGCTGAGCAGACCACCCACAAGCACCGGCATCCATCGCCTGGTGCAGCAGTCGCTTGATCTCGGCATGCTGCTCGGGGGTCGGCAGCTTGCCCGCCTTGGCGGCCTCGAAGCCCATCACCCAGATCAAGAGCGGCGAGATCGGCATGTAAGGCAGGATGTTCACCGCCTTGGGCGCCCGCTCGACGCTGTCGAGGAACTCCGGGAAAGTCACCCAGTCCCACGGCATGCCGGCCTGCATCGAGGCCATTGGGATCGCCTCGACGCGGGTCATCGACAGCATGGCGCGTTCGCGCTCGGGCGGTCGCACCGGAGCGAAGCCGAAGCCGCAATTGCCGATCACCACCGAGGTGATGCCGTGCCAGCTCGAAAGGGTGCAGTACGGATCCCAGAACAACTGGGCGTCGTAATGGGTGTGGAGGTCGATGAAGCCCGGCGCCACGATCAGGCCACCGGCATCGATCTCCTCGTCGGCCTCGCCGGCGCCGATATGGCCGATGCCGGCGATTCGGCCGTTCTTGATGCCGATGTCGCCGCGGAAGCGCGGCATCCGGCTGCCGTCGACGATCATGCCGCCGCGGATCACGCGATCGAATCGAGCCATGTTTCCTCCGTTTTGCGCGAAGCGTGAGCGCCACCCGCGACTCTGTCAACGCATCGCGCTAAGCTCACTCCATGGAATCGAAACGCGTGCGTACCGACGTCCTGGAAGTCGCCTACGAGGAGCACGGGCCGGCAAACGGGCCGGCCGTCATCCTGCTGCACGGCTTTCCCTACGACGTCCGCGCCTTCGACGAGGTAGCACCGCCGCTCGCCGCGTCGGGCAACCGCGTGCTGGTGCCCTATCTGCGCGGCAATGGGCCGACGCGGTTCCTCTCTGCAGACACGCCGCGCTCGGGCGAGCAGGCTGCCCTCGGCCACGATTTGCTGCAATTCATGGATGCGCTCGGCATCCGACGCGCCGCACTTGCCGGCTACGATTGGGGCGGGCGCGCCGCCTGCATCGTCGCCGCCCTGTGGCCCGAACGCGTGCGCTGCCTGGTGAGCTGCACCGGATACAACATCCAGAATATCGCCGCCTCGGTCGAGCCGGTCTCGGCCGGCCAGGAGCACCGCTTCTGGTACCAGTATTACTTCCACACCGAGCGCGGCCGGGCCGGGCTCACCAGGAACCGTCGCGACATCTGCCGGCTGCTGTGGACATTGTGGTCTCCCGAATGGCGGTTCGACGAGCCGACCTTCGAGAAGAGCGCCGTCTCGTTCGACAATCCCGACTTCGTCGCCGTCGTGATCCAATCCTATCGCCACCGCTACGGCTACGCGCCGGGGGACCCCGCCCTGCTCGACATCGAGGCGCGGCTTGCCGCGCAACCGAAGATCACCGTGCCGACGATCAACCTGCATGGCGGTCACGATGGCGTCGGCCCGGCACCGGCGAGCGATCGACAGGCCGCCTTCTTCAGCGGTCCCTACGAGCGGCGCCTGTTGCCGGGCATCGGCCACAACGTGCCGCAGGAGGCGCCGGCCCCGACGGTCGCCGCCCTGCAAGACCTCATCAAAGGAGCAGCTCCGTGACCAACATCGTGCTGATTGGTGCCAGCGGCAATATCGGCAGCCGCATCCTCGACGAGGCGCTTGCGCGCAAGCATCCGGTGACGGCACTGACGCGCGATCCTCGCAAGCTCACGCCGCGCCCCGGCATGACCATCCGCGCTGCCAGCACGACCAACGCACCGGCGCTGGCGCAGATCCTGAAGGGCCACGACGTCGCCGTCGTCTCGGTCAAGTGGAACGAGAACGACGTGCGGCGCGTCATCGACACGATCCGCCAATCCGGCGTCAAGCGGGCGTTGTTCGTGATCGGCGCCGGCAGCCTGCTGCGCAGCGACGGCCGCCGGCACTACGACGTCATGGCCGAAAAGGGCGTTCAGCCGCCGACTTCGCTGCCGGCGCTGCAGGCCTACGAGGAGATTCGCAAGATCGACGACTACGACTGGACAGCGGTGTCGCCGCCCGCCTCGATCGGGCCCGGCAAGCGCACCGGCAAGTTCCGCCTCTCGCTCGACACACTGATCGAGGATGCCAAGGGCGAGAGCCGCATCAGCCGGGAGGATTTCGCCGTCGCCATCCTGGACGAGATCGAGAAGCCCAAGCATCTACGCAAGCGGTTCACGGCAGCGTATTGACGTTCGCCGGGAGTGCGCCACTCTGTGGCTGTGAGTTGTCCGCCGCGTTTCATGCGCCTCCCCCGTAATCGGGGGAGGTGGCCCAAAGGGCCGGAGGGGGAGGGCCGCAGCCAAGATTCATAAAGTCCCGACGTTGGAACTCGTGAATCTTCTCTGCTGCTTTCCCCCTCCTCTGCTGCTTTCCCCCTCCGCCCCTTGCGGGGCACCTCCCCCGTAGGACGGGGGAGGCGAATGAAGTCCGTTACTCCAGCGTCTCCAGCAGGCGGGCGCAGAGGTAGGTGCGGGGCTGCAGCGACGAGAAGTAAATCTGCTCGTAGGCCGCGTGCGCGCCCTTGCCGTCGGCGCCGAGGCCGTCGAGCGTCGGGATGCCGAGTGCGGCGGTAAAATTGCCGTCGCTGCCGCCACCGGTCAGGGGCACGTCCTTCAGTTCCTTGCCGATCTCGCGATAGATTGCCTGCGCCTTCGCGAACAGGTCGGAGATACCGGCGTCCTTCTGATAGGGCGGCCGGTTCATGCCGCCCTCGACGCGGACCTCGACATCGGCACCGATGGCCTCGAGACCGAGAAAGCGATGGGTCATCTCCTCGGCGCTGCGGGGATCGGGGACGCGCAAGTCGATCTCGGCCGTGCATTCGGCCGAGACGACGTTGACGCCGGTTCCCCCCTCGATCCGGCCGACATTGACCGTGATGCCCCGTGCATAGTCGGTCCAGCTTTCGATGCGCAGGATCTGGCGCGCCATCTCGAGGATGGCGCTGCGACCGTCCTCGTGGCGCATGCCGGCGTGTGCTGCGCGGCCCTTGACCGTGACGACGAACCGACCGACGCCCTTGCGCGACGTCACCACGCGGTCGCCGTCTCGGCCCGGCTCCATGACGAGGGCATATTTGTGACCCTTCGCCGCCGACTCGATCCGCGCCCGCGAGGTCGGGCTGCCGACCTCCTCCTCGGGGATGAACAGGAAGGTGACCGGCAGCTTGGGGCGCTTACCCTGGCGGATCAGGTGGCGCAGCGCGTAATAGGCGATGTAGCCGCCGGCCTTCATGTCGTAGATGCCCGGCCCGAACACGCTGTCGCCTTCCTGGCGGATCTTGAGTTCCTTCTCGATGCTGCCGATCGGATGGACCGTGTCGAGATGGGCGAGCACCAGAATGCCTTCGCCGTCGCCCCATGGCGTCCTGGCCTCGAGAATATCGCCGAATCCGTCACGCCCCGGGACGCGCTCGAGCTTGAGCCCGAGGTCGCGGAACTGGCCCTCGACCTTGTCGACCATGACATTGACCGCCTTGGCGTCGTGGCTCGGGCTCTCGATGCTGATCCACTCGACGATGCCCTCGAGCACTTCCTTGGGATCGATCTTCGGTTCGTTCTTCAGCTCGGCGGTCGGCATTCGGGCTCCCGTTGGTAATCCGTGCCGTACCTAGTCCGACGGGCGACCCGGCTCAAGCCTTCGCTCGGCACGGCACACCATCCCCAGGGGCATGGTGGATTTCATCGCTCCGCTGGTATCGAATGGCGCGAGCCATGAACTATCGCGAGGCGACCTGCCCGGCCTGCGGCCTACACATTGCCGCACCGTTCTTCGATGGAGGCCTTCAGCCGCTGGCCACCCTGAGCTGGCCCGCCAGCGCCGCCGCCGCCCAGGCGCTCCCCAGGCTGCCGCTCGACTTCGTGCGCTGCGTCGATTGCGGCCACGTATTCAACGCGGCCTTCGACTACCAGCAGGTGCCCTACTCGGAAAAGCCCAATCTGATGTTCAATCGCGCCGCCAACTGGTCGCGATTCATCGGCGAGGCGCAACGCCGGATGCTTGCCCACCTGCCGGAGCGGCCTGTCGTCGTCGAGATCGGGCACGGCGATGGAAGCTTTCTCGAGACGCTGGCGGCGCTGCGTCCCGGCGGCCGCTATGTCGGCTTCGATCCGCACGGATCGACCCGCAGCGGCGCGGGCGCCGAGCTGCGTGCCGAGTTGTTCACCGCCGCCCGGCACCTCGAGGAGTTGCAGCCGCACATGGTCGTGAGCCGGCACGTGCTCGAGCACCTGTCGAATCCGCTGGGCTTCCTGCAGGGCCTGTCCTTCGCCGCTGCGTCGCTCGACCTCGCGACGCTCGCCTACTTCGAGGTCCCGTGCATCGACCAGGCAATCGAGACCAGGCGCACCGTGGATTTCTACTACGAGCACAGCTCCCAGTTCACGACCGGGTCGTTCACCCGCATGCTCAGCCGAACCGCAGCCGAGCTCATCGAGGTCGGGCACGGCTATGGCAACGAGGTCATCTACGGCTTCGTTCGCCTCGGAACGCCGGCCACGGCCCTGGGCTTCGCGCGAGACTCGCTGAATTTCGCGACAACGGCGGCGGCTACGCAGCAACGGATCGCCGACCAGGTGACGACGCTGCACCAGCTCGGCAAACGCATCGCGGTGTGGGGCGGAACCGGCAAGTCGGCCGCCTTCATCTGCCGCTACGGCCTGGACCGGGACCGCTTCCCGGTCGTCGTCGATTCCGATCCCGCCAAGGCCGGCACCTTCGTGCCCGGCATGGGCCAGGAAATCCGGCTGCGCGACTATCTGCTCGCGCATCCGGCCGACATCGTGATCATCCCGCCGCAATGGCGTGCCGCCGACATCGTGCTCGAGATGAGTCAGCTCGGGATCGCCGTCGACACGGTGCTGATCGAGCACGATGGGGAGCTGATCGACTTCCATCGCGCTCCCCATCCCTATCGCCCGTGAGACCGCTCAGATCGGGTCCCAGGTGAAGTACTCGGGCGAGCGCTTCATGTCGGTGAAATAAGGCTTCATCGACGGCACGGCCTGCTCGGCGATCGCCTCGAGCGTCCAGCCCTCCGAATTGTGCACCGAGCGGACCGGGCGGTTGGCGTTGAACAGCATGATCTCGTTCATGCGCACGCCGAAGATCTGCGATGAGATGCCGTCGGCGGCGTCGCTCAGCAGGAACACCGCCATCGGCGCAATCTTGGCAGGCGTCATCCTCTTCGAACGCTCGAGACGCGCCTTCTGCGCGTCGGTGTCGGCGGGAATTGTGCCGATCATGCGCGTCCAGGCGAACGGCGAGATGCAGTTCGAGCGCACGTTGAAGGCCGCCATGTCGAGCGCGATCGAGCGCGACAGGCCGACGATGCCCATCTTGGCTGCCGAGTAGTTGGCCTGACCAAAATTGCCGACGAGCCCCGATGTCGAAGTGAAGTGCACGAAGGCGCCGGATTTCTGTTCCTTGAAATGGTTGGCTGCCGCGCGGCTGACGTTGAAGGCACCGTTCAGATGCACGTCGATCACCATCTTCCAATCGACATGGCTCATGCGGTGGAAGATGCGATCGCGCAGGATGCCGGCATTGTTGATGACGCCGTCGATGCGGCCGAAATTCTCGACCGCCGTCTTGATCATGCGCTCGGCGCCGGCTGGGTCGGTCACGCTGTCGGCGTTGGGCACGGCCTTGCCGCCGGCCGCGGCGATCTCGTCGCACACCTTCTGCGCCGGAGTCGCGCTGCCCGAGCCCTCGCCGTCGACGGCGCCGCCGAGATCGTTGACCACGACGCTGGCGCCCTCCCTGGCGGCCAGCAGCGCCATTTCGCGGCCGATGCCGCCACCCGCACCGGTGACCAGAACGACCTTACCCTTCAGCATGTTCGCCATGTCCGCTTCCTTCCGTCGTGATGTCCTGACCCGCATGTACCTCAGGTCCGTCGCCGGCGGGAAGTCTCGTCGCCGACCGATCGTCACCGGACTCTGCGCGGCGAAACGTGGTCAGTCGTGTGGCTCGATCGCCGTCGGGCGCGGGGTGCGGAGCAGACGGGCACTGAGCACCGTGAGCAGCGCGAACGGCAGCAGGCCGATCACCAGCGGCATGGCGATGTAGCGGCTGCCAGCCAAGGTGAGGAGAGCCACCGCGATCGTGCCCAGAGCGCCCATCCCCATCTGCGCCAGCCCGACCCACGAGGCCGCGGTTCCCGCGAGCTTGGGAAACATGCCGACTGCACCCGCGCCGCTGGTCGGCACGAGGAAGCCCGAGCCGAAGCTCAGCACCATGTGCGGTCCGACGATGGTCCACCACGCCTCCATACCCGCCAGGGACAGTGCGCCCATCACCGTCAGGCCAGCGACATGGAACCAGCCGCCCGCCAACATGATTGTGACCGGTGTGACACGACCGATCAGCCGGTTGTTGACGACGGTGCCCGCCGTGAAGCCGCCGACCGATATGAGAACGATCAGGCCGAACTCCTGCGGCGAGAAGCCCAGCCGTTCCTGCAGGATGAACGGCGTGCCTGCGAGCATGCCGAAGTTGATCGCAAAGGCGAATCCCATCGGCAGCACGTAGCCGAGGAAGTGGCGGTCGCGCAGCATCTCGCCCGAGCCGCGCAGCAGGCTCTTGAAATCGATCGTCGCGCTGCGATGGCGGTTGGTCTCGCCGAGGCTCAGCGACACGACGATCAGCAGGAGCACGCCGAAGCCGCCGACGAACCAGAAGGTGGCGCGCCAACCGAGCGTCTCGCCGAGAAAGCCGCCGAGCGTCGGGGCGAGCGATGGCGCGATGTTCATGGAGAGCGAGATCCAGCTCATCACCATCGGCATCTCGCGGAAGCTGTAGGCGTCGCGCGTCAACGCCCGGCTGAGGACCGACCCGGAGGCCGCGCCCAATCCCTGCAGGACGCGCAGCCCGATCAGGCCGCCGATGGTCGGCGCGAAGGAACAGGCGAAGGTCGCGAGCGTGAAGAACAGCACGCCGACGATCAGGATCGGCCGCCGCCCGTAGCGGTCGCTCAGCGGGCCGTAGAAGAGCTGGCCGACGGCGAAACCCAGCATGTAGGTGGTGAGCGTGAGCTTCACGCTGTCCGAGCCGGCGCCGAAGGCCACGCCGACCGACGGCATGACCGGCGTGTAGATGCTCATGGTCAAGGGGCCGAAACTGCCCAACGCCACCAGCAGCGCGAGATAGCCGGCCGAACGCGGGGCGATGGTCACTTCCTGGACGTTTCCAACGCCCCTTCGGCGCCGAAATCGCCGCCCAGCGGCATCGCCTCCTGGGCGCGACTCATCTTGGGATAGTAGTGGCGAAAAGCCTCGCGAATCTCGTCGAACGGGATGTCGGCAAACACGCCGCGATAGGCGAGGTACTCCATGTGACGCCGGCCGCCGAGATCGAACGGATGGTAGATCGAGTCGGCGACGCCGTCCCATTCCAACGGCTTCAGGCCAAACCGCTCCGTCAGCTCCTTGTTGAAGGCAGGCGTCGCCTTCACCCAATGGCCGTCGAGCCAGACCTCAGTGTAGCCGTGATAATAGAAGATATCGCAACCCATCAGATCGGAAAGCCGCTTGGTGGTCATGTGATTGCGCACGTCGGCGTAGCCCACCCGAGCCGGTATGCCGACGGCGCGGCAGAGCGCCGCCATCAGCCCCGCCTTGTTGACGCAATAACCGTGCCCAGCGGCCAGCGTAACGCTCGCCCGGTAGGCGTCGCGCTTCATCGGCGTGTTGTAGGGATCGTAGCGCAGCCCGTCGCGGACGGCGTAGTAGAGGCGTAGCGCCTTCACGCGGTCGCTGCCCTGGCCGGCAACCTCGGTGGCGCGGGCCTGAATGCTGGCGTGGCCTGAATCGATCAGATCGCCCGGCCGGCAGTAGGCGTCGAAGCCCGCCCCGTCGCGCACGACATTGTCGGCCGAATTCCTCAGCGCATCGTAATCCATGTTGCGGCGTGTTTACTGCAAGCGGCAGGACATTTCATGGGCGAAGTCGACGCGCAGGTCTCCCATGCGCCGCCTCTGAACTTCCCTCCCCCGTAGTCGGGGGAGGTGCCCCCACAGGGGGTGGAGGGGAAGACCGCAATCCAGATTCGTCCATTTCCGACGTCGGAATCCGAAGCGTCTTGTCTGCGGTCTTCCCCCTCCGCCCCGTATAACAGGGCACCTCCCCCGATTACCGGGGAGGCAGTTAGAATCTAAAGCGACGGCGGCGCGTCGTCGGGGGAAGTCACGAGAAAATGTGCGTTGGCGGTGGCAACCGGCTTGGCTCGGTCGTCCTGCCATGCCTCGGCGAAGACGTTGACCATGCGCCGGCCCTGCTTGGTCACCTTGGCCGAGGCAATGACGTCGGCGGGTCGCGCCGAGCGCAGATAGTCGACGGTGATGTTGACGATCTTGGGCACCGTCTCGGTCTCGGTCTCCCACAGGAGATGGAAGATCGCCGTCATCTCGAGCATGGCGCCGAGCGTGCCGCCATGGATCGCCGGCAGGAACGTGTTGCCGATCAGGTCGTCGTGAAAGCGCATGCGGGTCAGGAGCTCGCCGGTGCCGTTCTCCGGCGCGATGCGCATCCAGCGGGCATAGGGAATCGCCTCGGCAAGGCGGCCGACCTCACCCGCCTCGCGAGCCTCGGCGAGGCGCTCTAGCAGCGATCTCACAGCTTGGCCTCCGCACCAATTGCCTGCGGACGCGTCACCTCGCCCTTGGTGCCCAGCATGAAGGTGCCGGCGGCGGCGGCAATCGGATCCTTGGCGTCGCCGTGATGGGCGAAAGCCCGGGTGAAGGCGACCGAGTGGGTGACCCGATAGCACTCCGCCTCGGCGATCACCGCCTGGCCAGGCATCGCCGGCCTGATGTAGTCGATGCGCAGGTCGAGGGTCGCGAACGGCTTGGGTTCCTTCAGCATGGTCGCCACGGCCATGCCGCAGCAGCCGTCGAGCAGCGCGGTCAGTGGCCCGCCCGCCAGGACACCGGTCTCGGGATTGCCGACCAGTTCCTCGCGCCATTCCAGGCGCATGCCGGCGAAGCCGCGGCGAGCGTCGACGATCTTGATCCCCAGCGCCCGGCTATGCGGGATCGCATCCGAGAACCATTGCTGGAAGAAGGCGATGCGTTCCTCGCGGGTGGTGAATGGCGCTTTCATGGCTCTTCCTAGAGGCCCATCTGCCGCGCCGCGAGATCTTTCATGATCTCGACAGAGCCGCCGCCGATCGACATTACCTTGGTCTCGCGATAGATGCGCTCGACCTTGGCGCCGCGCAGGTAGCCCGCACCGCCGAAGATCTGCATCGCCTCGTTGGCACAGAATTCCATGGTCGAGGTCGCGAGGTTCTTCAGCATGCAGATCTCGGCCACCGGCTTCTCGCCCTGTCCGACCCGCCAGGCCAGCAACTCGAGGGTCGACCTCACGGCGTTCACGCGCATCGCCATGTCGACCAGGCGGTGGCGCACCACCTGGTTGGCGATCAATGGGCGGCCGAACGTATGACGCTCGCGGGCATAGGCGATCGCCTCGTCGAGGCAAACCTTGGCATAGCCACAGGCGCCGGCCGACATACCGAGCCGCTCCTGGTTGAAGTTCAGCATGATGCCGATGAATCCCTTGTTTTCCTGGCCGATCAGGTTGTCGACCGGCACCCGCACATTGTCGAAGAAGAGCTGAGCGGTGTCGGACGCCCACCAGCCCATCTTCTTGAGCTTGTTGCGCGAGAAGCCCTCACGGTCCCGCTCGATCAGCAGCAACGACACGCCGCCCGCCCCCGGTCCGCCGGTACGCACCGCCACGGTGTAATAGTCGGCGCGCATGCCCGAGGTGATGAACATCTTGGAGCCGTTGACGACGTAATGGTCGCCGTCGCGCCGGGCCGTGGTCTTGAGGTTGGCGACGTCGGAACCGCCGGACGGCTCGGTGATCGCAAGCGCGCTGATCTTCTCGCCGGCCAGCACCTCGGGCAGCACCGTGCGCTTCATCCACTCCGGCCCGAGCGCCGCTATCGGCGGCGAGCCGATCGTGTGGCTGTTCAGGCTGGCGTTCACCCCGCCGCTGCCATGTCGCGCCATCTCCTCGGCCTTGATGATGCCGAAGAACGGATCGATCGGGACGCCACCGTATTCCTCGGGAAAGCCGAGCTGCAACAAGCCAGCCGCGGACGCCTTGCGATAGAGCTCGCGCGGGAATTCCTCGGCCTCGTCCCACTGGTCGACGTAGGGCATGATCTCGCGATCGACGAACCGCCGCACGGTACGCCGGAACGCCTCATGCTCCTCGGTGTAGAACGGACTGGGCGGCACCGCTTCCGGTAGCTGTGGTCTTGCTGGATCGGCGAAGGACATCGGACACTCCTCGCAGACGTTGTTACACTTTCCAGGAAATGCGCCTAGCGCGTTGACAGCGCTGAACAGCCGTTCATATTGGCGGAAAGCAAAGCGACATTAGATCGCTCGATCGCAGGGGTAGGAAACTGGTTACTTTTCTGCAACTCACGCTCAACGGGTTGGCGGTCGGCTGTATCTACGGCCTGGTCGCGCTCGGCTTCGTGCTCATCTACAAGGCGACCGAGCTGGTCAACTTCGCCCAAGGCGATCTGCTCATGCTGGGCGCCTTCGTCGCCTACATGGCGGTTGTCTGGTGGGGCCTCGACTACTGGCTCGCCTTCCTGATCTCGGTGGTGACCATCGGCGTCTTCGGCGCCCTGCTCGACGCCGTCGTCCTGCGCAAGGTGATCGGCCAGCCGCAGTTCGCGGTCGTCATGCTGACGATCGGCCTGGGTTCGATGTTCCGCACCTTCGCCAGCGTCACCTGGGGGTCCGAGATCTACACCCTGCCGACGCCGTTCAGCGGCGTCTGGCAGATCGGCGGGGTCACGCTCAGCCATCAATATCTGTCGATCGTCGCCGGCACGCTGATCCTGTGCGGCGTGCTCTATGCCTTCTTCAACCACACGCGGATCGGCGTCGCCATGCAGGCGACGTCGCAGAATCAGCTCGCTGCCTATTACATGGGCATCCCGGTGAAGATGATCTTCTCGCTGATCTGGGCGATCTCGGCCGGCGTGGCCGCCGCCGCCGGCATCCTGCTGGCGCCGGTCACGCTGATCGACATCAACATGGGGCTGGCAGTGGCGTTGAAGGCCTTCGCTGCCGCGGTGCTGGGCGGCTTCGGCTCGATCCCTGGCGCCCTGCTGGGCGGCATCATCATCGGCCTGATCGAGCTCTATGCCGGCGCCACCCTGCCCGAGGGCTTCAAGGATACCGCGCCCTACATCGTGCTCCTGATCATGCTGATCGTTCGCCCGCAGGGCCTGTTCGGCACCCTGGCGCGCAAGAAAGTATAGGCCCGGGCGATGCGTTTCCTGTTCAAGACGTCCTACGCGCAAGACATCCAGCTTTTCCGCGACCGGGTCGACGCCTCCTGGTACGGGCTGCTCGGCGTGGCCGTGCTCGCCCTGCCCTTTCTGATGTCCGAATACTATGTCGGCGAGACGACCTGGGTGTTCATCTACGCCCTGTGCGGCATCTCCCTGATGGTGCTGGTGGGCTACACTGGCCTGGTGTCGCTGGGCCATGCCGCGTTCCTCGGAATCGGCGCCTACGCCCATGCCTTCTTCCTCAAGAACGGCATCCCCTGGATCCCGTCCGTGGTCCTCGCCGTCCTGATCACCACGGCCTCCGGGATCATCGTCGGCCTGCCGGCGCTGCGCATGACCGGCATCTATCTCTCGATCGCCACGCTCGCCTTCTCGGTGATCATCCAGGAGGTGTTCAGCCGTTGGGAGTACGTGACGAACGGCTTCGCCGGCATGCCGGTCGAGAAGCCGGTGATCCTCGGCGTGCCTTTCGCCGACGACCGGGCATTCTACTACCTCTGTCTGTTCTTCCTGGTCCTGGCGCTGTGGTCGACCCGCAACCTGCTGCGCTCGCCGACCGGCCGCGCCTGGATCGCCATTCGCGACAGCGAGATCGCCGCCCAGTCGATGGGCGTCAATCTCGCCATCTACAAGTCGATCGCTTTCGCCTACTCGGCGGCGTTGATGGGGCTGGCGGGCGCACTGTTCGCCCACAAGATCGCCTATCTCGCCCCCGACATCTTCACCATCCTGCTGTCGATCCAGTTCCTGCTGCTGGTGATCGTGGGCGGCCTGGGCTCTCTGCACGGCGCGGTGTTCGGCGCGATCTTCGTCGCCCTACTGCCGCCGGTCATCGCCATCCTGCGCGATTCGATCCCGGCCAGCATGGCCGACGCCGCGCAATCGACCGGGATCGGCCTCATCGGCATCCTGGGCGAGGCGGTCGGCAACTTCCTCAAGAAGCCCGGCGTGGAGGCCGGCATCTTCGGCTTGATCCTGGTGCTGGTCATCCTGCTCGAGCCGCTGGGGATATACGGGCGCTGGGTCAAGATCCGCGTCTTCTTCTCGACCTTTCCCATGTACAAGCGCGCCACCTTCAAGCGCCAGCGAACCTACATGCGGTCGGAGCGCCTGCGATGAGCTTCTTCCAGGCGGACGCGCTGTCGATCAACTTCGGCGGCATCAAGGCGGTCGACGGCGTGAGCTTCGACGTCGAGCAGGGTGAGGTCTTCACCATCATCGGCCCGAACGGCGCCGGCAAGACCACCATCTTCAACCTGGTGAGCCGCATCTACGAGCCGACCGGCGGCAAGCTGATCTTCAACGGTGCCGACATCACCAACGTGCCGCCGCACCGCATCGCCGCGCTCGGCATCGCGCGCACGTTCCAGAACATCGAGCTGTTCGAGCATGCGACGCTCTTGCAGAACCTCCTGCTGGCACGACATGCCCACAAGCGGTCGGGCTTCCTCTCCGAGCTCTTGTTCCTCCCGTCGGTCCGGCGCATGGAGCTCGAGCATCGCGAGGCGGTCGAGAAGGTGATCGAGTTCCTGGACCTTCAGCAGTACCGCGACAGCTTCATCGTCAACCTCCCCTACGGCGTGCGCAAGGTGACCGAGCTGGCGCGCGCTCTGTGCACCGATCCCAAGTTGCTGCTGCTTGACGAGCCGTCCTCGGGCCTCAATGTCGAGGAAACCGACGACATGGCCTTTTGGATTCAGGACATCCGCGACCTGCTCGGCATCACCGTGCTGATGGTCGAGCACGACATGAGCCTGGTTTCCGCCGTGTCCGACCGGGTCATGGCGCTGAACTACGGCCGGCCGATCACCACCGGCAGGCCAGGCGAGGTGCAGTCGCATCCCGAAGTCGTTCGCGCCTACCTGGGAGGGTGAGATGACCGCGTCCGCAGCCGAACCCATCCTCAAGGTCACCAACATCGAGACCTACTACGGCCCGATCATGGCGATCCGCGGCGTTTCGTTCGAGGTGCCCAAGGGCGACATCGTGACTATCCTGGGCGCCAACGGCGCCGGCAAGACCACGGTGCTCAAGACCGTCTCGGGCGTCATGGATGCCCAGAAGGGCAGCGTCCAATTCGAGGGCCACGACGTCCGCGGCGTCGATCCGGACAAGGTCATGCGGCTCGGCGTCAGCCATGTGCCGGAGGGCCGCGAGGTCTTTCCCTTCCTGAGCGTGCGCGAGAACTTGCGTATGGGCGCCTTCACCCGCAAGGACCCCGACGGCGTCGCAAAGGATCTGGAGGACGTGTTCGGCTACTTCCCGGTGCTGCGCGAGCGCGCCGACCAGCGTGCCGGCTCGCTGTCCGGCGGCGAGCAGCAGATGCTGGCGATCAGCCGCGCCCTGATGGCGCGGCCACGGCTGATGCTGCTCGACGAGCCGTCGCTCGGCCTGTCGCCCAAGCTCGTGAAGGAGATCTTCGAGATCGTCGTGCGCATCAACCGCGAGCGCGGCGTCACCATCCTGCTGGTCGAGCAGAATGCCAACATGGCGCTGCAGACCGCCGATTTCGGCTACGTGCTGGAGGTCGGCCGAATCGTGATGGCCGATACCTGCGCCCGGCTGCTGCAGAAGGAAGACATCAAGGAATTCTATCTCGGCATCAAGGAACAGGGCGCACGCGGCAAGCGGCGCTGGAAGAAGCGCAAGACCTGGCGATAACCCGGGACAACGGCCGAGGCCCCTTGGTCGGGAGGTGATGGCAATGGACGGAATGGCAAACGAGAGGACGCTGGCGGGCACGAACGACCGGATCGAGGTCGAAGGCTGCGACACCATCCCCAAGCTGTTCTGGCACCAGGTGAAGGCCCGCGACGGGCGTACCGCCTTCCGCGAGAAGGTTCTCGGGATCTGGCGCGCCACCAGTTGGCGGGACTACGGCGAGCGTGCCAGGGCGACAGGCATGGGGCTGGTCAAGCTCGGCCTGCACCGTGGCGACGTCGTGTCGATCCTGGCCGAGACGGTGCCCGAATGGCTCTACGCCGACATGGGCACGATGGGTGCCGGCGGTGTCTCCAACGGCATCTACCCGACCGATTCGGCCAAGCAGGTCGAATACATCGCCAACGACAGCCGCTCGCGCTTCCTGTTCGTCGAGAACGAGGAGCAGCTCGACAAGTTCATCGACATTCGCGAACGCTGCCCGTCGATCGTCAAGGTCTTCGTGTTCGACATGGAGGGCCTGGCCGACTTCAAGGACCCCATGGTCATGCCGTTCGACGACCTGCTGGCGCTCGGCCGGGCGCACGATGCGGCGAGCCCCGGCCTGTGGGAGACGCTGGTCGCGGGCTCGAAGGCCGACGAACTCGCGCTCCTGGTCTACACCTCCGGCACCACGGGCCCGCCCAAGGGCGCGATGCTGTCGCACCGCAATGTAATCTTCCAGATATCCAATGCCGATGCCTTCATCCCGATGGGCACCGACGACGAGCAGCTCGCCTTCCTGCCGCTCTGCCATGTCGCGGAACGCACCTTCACCGCCTTTCTGCCTCTGCGCTCCGGCGCCATCGCCAACTTCGCCGAGAGCGTCGAGACGGTGCCGGAAAACATCCGGGAGGTAGTGCCGACGACCTTCTTCGCCGTGCCGCGCATCTGGGAGCGGTTCTATTCCAGCATCGCCATTCGCATGAAGGAAGCGACCTGGCTGGGACGAACGGCCTACGGCTGGGCGATCGGCGTCGGGCTCAAGGTCGCGGAAGCCGAGCTCGCCGGCGATCGTCCCTCGGCAGCCCTGAAGGCGGTGCATCGCGTCGCCGACTACCTAGTGCTCGACAACATCAAGCGCGCCATCGGCATGCATCGGGTGCGCTTCGCCGGCACGGGGGCGGCACCGATCGCGCCCGACCTGATCAAATGGTACCGCGCGCTGGGCGTCGACATGCGCGAGGTCTACGGCCAGACCGAGAATTGCGGCCTCGCCACCGGCATGCCCGACCGCATCAAGCTCGGCACGGTCGGCATCACAGCACCGCGCACCGAGACGAAAATCTCACCGGAAGGCGAGATTCTGCTGCGCGGCCCACATATCTTCATGGGTTACCTGAACCAGCCCGACAAGACGGCGGAGACGCTGCGCGACGGCTGGCTGCACACCGGCGACGTCGGCACCATGGACAATCAGGGCTACCTCAAGATCACCGACCGCATGAAGGACATCATCATCACCGCGGGCGGCAAGAACGTGACGCCATCGGAGATCGAGAACCTCCTGAAGTTTTCGCCCTACATCTCCGACGCGGTGGTGGTGGGCGACAAGCGCAAGTTCCTGACTTGCCTGATCATGATCGAGTACGACAACGTCGCCAAGCATGCCCAGGACAACAACGTGCCGTTCACCGACTTCACCTCGCTGTGCCGGGCGCGCGAGATCAACGACCTTATCTGGGCGGAGATCGAGCGGGTGAACCAGAATTTCGCGCGGGTCGAGACGATCAAGAAGTTCCGGCTGATCGAGCAGCAGCTCACCGCCGAGGACGACGAGGTCACTCCGACCATGAAGCTCAAGCGCAAGTTCGTGAACGAGAAGTACAAGGCGATCATCGACGGCATGTATGCCGAGGCTGTCTGAGCAATCTCATAGTGATCACAAAGCGGAATTCCGAAGGGACCGCCATCGACATGGGAGGGAAAGCAATGAGCAAATCGACTGTCATCAAGACCCTGGTGATCGCGGCGGCGGCCGCGTCGCTCGGCGCCGTATCGGCCACGGCACAGACGCGCGGCGTGACGCCGACGGAAGTGCTGTTCGGCATGCACACCGACCTGTCCGGCGTCGCGGCCACCTACGGCGTGTCGTCGTCGAACGCCGTCAAGATGCGCTTCGACGAGATCAACGAGGCGGGCGGCGTCAACGGCCGCAAGATCCGCGTGATCATCGAGGACCAGGCCTACCAGGTGCCCAAGGCCGTGCAGGCCTGCAACAAGCTGATCAACCGCGACAAGGTTTTTGCCTTCGTGGCCCCGCTCGGCACGCCCATGAACAACGCCTGCTTCAAGGAGCAGTTCGCCGTCGGCGTGCCCAATCTCTTCCCCCTGTCGGCCGCGCGCTCGATGTACGAGCCCTATGAACGACTGAAATTCTACGGCGCCGCCTCCTACGTCGACCAGGTTCGATCGGGCATCGAGTACTTCGTCAAGAACAAGGGCAAGAAGGCCGTCTGCGTGATGTACCAGGACACCGACTTCGGCAAGGAGGTGCTGGAGGGCGCCGAGTTGCAGACCAAGAAGCTCGGCATCAAGATCGTCGAAACGACTGCTCACAAGCCGACCGACCAGGACTTCACCGCGCCGATCACCAAGCTGCGCGGCGCCGGGTGCGACCTGATCGTCATGGGAACCATCGTGCGCGATTCGATCGTCCCCTACACGACGGCGCGCAAAGCCGGCTGGACCGACGTCGACTTCCTGGGTTCGGCGGCGGTCTACGATCTGGTCGTCGGCGCCGCCCAGGGCATGGACGGCTTCTACGGCATGGGCCTCACCGAGATGCCCTACGTCGACAGCGGCGTGGCCTCGGTCAAGACCTTTGTCGAGAACTACAAGAAGAAGTTCAACGTCGATCCCAACATCGGCGCGGTCTACGGCTACGTCGCCGCCGACCTCGCCTACCAGGGCCTCAAGAACGCCGGCAAGGACCTGACGCTCGACAGCTTCGTCAAGGGCATGGAAGCGATCAAGGGTTACAAGGACATCTTCAACGGCCCCGAGGTCAGTTTCGGCCCCAACATCCGTCAGGGCGCGAATTCCTCGTTCCTGGCCGAGGTCAAGGGCGGCAAATGGGTGCGCGTGACCCAGCCTCTCGGCTTCTAGCCAATCCGAACGGATCCCCTTCTCGCCCCGGGTAGCCTCGCCGCCCGGGGCTTTTCTTTGTCATCCGACGGGCAACATCAGACCGGCGGCGGCGGCACCGGAACGCGGGCGTCGCGCAGCTTCTGCTGCAGTGTCGGGATGCCGCCGGCATAGTTGCCGTCCTGGCACTGGGCGATGGCGACGCGAGCATCCAGGTCGGCCGCTGCGCCGCCCTGAAAGCTGCCGCCGAGCCAAGGCGGCACCGACCCAACATACTCGGCGTAGGTTTGAGCCAGCGTCGTGCAGTAGGCCGCGCCCTGCGCCGGCGTCATCCCGGCCGGCGGCACGGCCGTCTGCAGCCCGGAACCCGCGTATCCGCCGCCCTGACCGCTTCCCGTGGTGCACGACACGATGGCCAGCGCCGCGACCGCGATCACAACCAACTCTCCGAGCTTCGCCATTCGATCCTCCATCGCGTCTCAGGCTACTGCGGCGGCGCGCGCGAAACCATGGCCGACGCATCGCGCGGCGGAGCCGCGGTGGCCGAAGCGCACCACTCGGTCGCGACCGTGCTCTTCTCCGGACCGCTTGCGTCCCGCCCGCTCACGAATCTCGAGCGGGCGATACGCCCGCGGCCCCCATGGGCGCTACGGCGCGCGCGCTCCCCGCTGCGCGTCGTCACCGCATGCCCGTGATCGAGCTTGCCATCGCCCGCGGGTCGCGCTTGGGCCAGCGGCCGGCTTCGACCTGGACGATGAAGTCGCCGACGATGCGGTTGAACAGGTCGGGGTCCTCGAGGTTGATGGTGTGGCCGCAGTTCGGCATCACCGCGAGAGCGGCCGAAGGGATTTCCCGCTTCATCAGCACCGAAGGGGCCAGGCACGGCCAATCCTCGTCACCGGTCAGAATCAGGGTCGGCACGGTGAGTGCGTTCATCTTGTCGACCAGGTCGTAGAGCGACGGCCGCTGGCCCTGCACGCCGATCTGGGTGTTGGCCGAGCCCAGCGCCGAGTGCTCGGCCAGCTCCTTCTTGAACTGGGCGAAGCCGCGCGGGTCCTTGTTCTCGAACTGCACGCGCGTCGGACCGTAGGCGTACTTCTCGGCGAACTTCGCCATGCCTTCGGACTTGAGCGAGCCCGCGACCGTCTCGACCTCGCCGCGGAACTTGGCCTGCTGGTCCCGCTCCGCACCGTAGCCGACCCCCGCCACCACGAGCGAGCGCGCCCGGCTCGGATGCCGGAAGCCGAAATGCAGCGTGGCGAAGCCGCCCATCGACAGGCCGACGACATGGGCCTTGTCGATGCCGAGATGATCCATCACCGCCAGGATGTCGTCGGTGGCGCGGTTCTGCGAGTAGCTTTCCGGCTTCTCCGGCACGTCGGACGGCGGATAGCCGCGGGCTCCATAGGTGACGCAGCGATAGCGCTGGCCGAAATGGCGCATCTGCAGTTCCCATGAGCGATGATCGGCGGCGAATTCATGGACGAACACGACCGGCGCGCCGGAGCCGGTCTCCTCGTAGTAGAGCTTCACGCCATCGTCGGTGGTGGCATATGGCATCGTGTCCCCCAATGTCGGTATTCAGCCCAGCTCGGCAACGGATTGTGGCGCGCCGAGGCGCACCTGGTCCACTGGCCTGCCGGCCGCCCGGCGGCAATCCCGCCCCTTAGAATCCTTCATGGGCGCCAATTGACCAATCGCGCCTCGGCGATGTTACAATTTTCATTATGAGCGAGATCGGGACTGGCCTGCAGAACGCAACGGGCATCCGCAATGGGGTGGCTCGGGCCGGATATGCCTTCGTCGAGGCGTCCGACATGCGCAACGCCCTGCTGCGGTTCGGCGCGCTGGCCGACTGGGCGGCGTTCGCCGAGAGCTGGAACGACCTCGAGGTCGATACCTACATGGGGGACGGAGGCCGCTACCGCCGCCGCCGTTTCGCCGTCTACGACGCGGGCAGGCAAGGCCTGATCGCCCGCGGCACGCATCGGCCGCACTACCAGACGCTCGACTACAACCACCTGAACGGCGGCATCGAACGCTGGTTCAAGCCGGTCAGCGAGGAGATCGGCAACGGCGCGTCGATGCGCACCATCCTCGAATACTGCCGGGCCCTGTTTGGCCGGCTGGCGCCGGAGACGGCGCGCTGGCACATCGAAACCCATCAGTTCCGCATCGAGGCGCGGACCGGCGAGCATGGCAAGCCGACGCCCGAGGGCATGCACCGCGATGGCGTCGATTACGTGCTGGTGCTGCTGATCAACCGTCGCAACATCCGAAGCGGCACGACGACGGTGCACGATCTCGACAAGCGCGCGCTCGGCAGCTTCACTCTGACCGATCCGCTCGACGCCGCGCTGGTCGACGACGCGCGTTGCTATCACGGCGTGACTCCCGTCGAGCCGGAGAATCCGGCCCTCCCCGCCTACCGCGATGTGCTCGTGGTGACCTTCCGCAAGAAGGACTGACGGTCTGGTCTTCCTCCCCGGCAACGCTGCTACGAGGTGAACACATCTCCCTCGCCTCCCCCGTCATCGGGGGGAGGTGCCCCGTCATACGGGGCGGAGGGGGAAAGCCACAGTCGAGATTCCTCCGAGTTCGACGTCGGAGTCCGAAGCATCTCGCCGGCGGCTTTCCCCCTCCGCCCCCTCGCGGGGGCACCTCCCCCGATGACGGGGGAGGGCTTCGAGATGTGCGGATGCCATAGCGCGCGTCGCCCGCCACCCGACTGTCAGCGGCTCGTCAGCCGCCAATCGTCACGCCGCCATCGGCGATGATCGTCTGACCGGTGATGAAGGCGCCGGCCTTGCCGGCCAGCATGACGGCGATGCCGCCGATATCGTCGGGCTCGCCGATGCGGCGCAGCGGCGCCGTCACCAGGCGCTTCTCCAGATACACCGGATCGTCCCACAGCGCCTTGGCGAAGTCGGTCCGCACCAGGCCGGGGGCGATGGTGTTGATGCGGATGTTGTCGGGCCCGAGCTCGGCCGCGAGGTTGCGGGCGAGCTGCATGTCGGCCGCCTTGGAGATGCAGTAGGCGCCGATCACCGTGCTGGCCCGCACGCCGCCGATCGACGACACGATCATGATGGAACCGTCCTTCTTGGCGCGCATGTCGGGCAGGCAGAGATTGACCAGCCAGATGTTCGACAGGATGTTGTTCTGCATGATCTTCATGAAGACGTCGTCCGGCATCTTCTCGGTCGGCCCGTAATACGGGTTCGTCGCGGCATTGCAGACCAGCACGTCGACCGGGCCGAGCTGGCGGCGGGTCTCGGCGATCAGGTTCTCGCACTGCGCCTTGTGCGAGATGTTGCACGGGATGACCGTCGCATCGCCGCCGGCCTTGCGGATTTCCGCGGCAGCCTCCTCGCACGCCGGCGCCTTGCGGCTCGACACCACGACCCTGGCGCCCTGCAGCGCGAGATGAAGGGCGATCGACTTGCCGATGCCCTTGCTCGAGCCGGTGACGACGGCGACCTTGCCGGTGAGGTCGAAAAGCGGCGATGCCATGCGGTTTCCTCCAAGGATGTCGGAGACTTCATAGCAAAGGGGTGCGGCCGAGGGGCCTGGAATCTGGCTCTCTCTTTCGTCACTCGCGATGAGAAAGCAGAGTGAGGAGAAGTGCTCCCAGGATCGCGAATGCAGCAAGCGCCAGCGGACCGACAATGGACAGGCTGTAGACCCCCGTACCGGCCAAGGCACCGGCGATCCAGGCCGCGGCCATCGCCGCCTGCAGGGTGCCGGCAACCTCGGCCTGGCGATCGCCGGCGGCGAGCGATGCGCCCGCCAGCAGGCCCGGCTGGGCGAAGCCGAACCCGATGCCGAGCAGGCCGAATCCCGCCAGCAACACGCCGTAGGTCGGGGCCAGCAGGCAGGCGACCAGGCCGACCAGGCACAGAGCGAGGCCAACCGCGAGCAAGCGGCTGGGCGGCAGACCGATCGGCAAGACGACGAACACCTGGATGACGAAGGAACTGGCGGCAAACACGGCCGACACCAAGCCGGCAAGCCTCATCGCCTGCGCCGTGTCGATGCCGAGACGATCCTGGATGTAGAAGGCATTGGTCGGCTGCAGGGCGGCAAAGGCGAAATGCATCGCGAACGCCAGGACGAGAAACGGTACGAGCCGGGCGGAAGCGCGCCCGATGGGTCGCGTGTCGGCTGCCGAGGCATGACGCCTCTCTCTCCCGCCCGCGAAGACCACGACGGCCGCTAGCGACGACACGACTGCGCCAGCGACGAGCGGTGCCGCCACACCGAGATCGATCAACGCCGCGACCGAGAGCGGGCCGGCAATGCTGCCCAGGCCGATCGCCGCCCCGACCCGCGCGACGCCCGCCGAGCGCCGCCCCGCCGTGGTGACATCGGCCATGACGGCGATCGCGGCGGGCTGCGTTCCTCCGGCGAGCAGGCCATAGACGGCCCGCGCGCCGAGAAGCGTGACAAAGGCTGCGAGGACGCCGGCAAGATCGCGTGCCGCGTGGGCGATGCCGGCAAACAGGAAAAGCGAGGTCCCCGTAGCTGCCAGACCGACGACAATGACGGGCCGCCGGCCCCATCGATCGGCCAGGACGCCCCAGCGCGGCGACGTGAGAAGGAACAGCACCGCCGAGGAAACGAAGATCGTGCCGACCTGGAACTCGCTCAAGCCGATGCTTCGGCCGAACAGACCGACGGTCGCGAACACGGTGGCGTTGGCCATCGTCATGGCGAACACGGCGAACAAGACGCATGAACTCGACACGGCGGCAGTGTCGGCGCGCGCGGGTCCGACGTGAAATGACAAATCGTTGCCGGGCGTTTCCGATCGTTGCCGGATGTTTCAACGCGATCGTGATCGCGCGTGTGGACTCGAAGGGCAGATACTGGCAGGCACTCCCTGAACGAGGTTTCGATGCGGCGCCTCCGTGGACTTGCCGTTGCCTTCTGGGCCTTGCTGGCCGGCCCGGCCATCGCGCTCGCCGCGACGATCGGCGGCGCGTACTACGCACCGCAATACGACTATCGCGAATTCTTCGCCGCGACCGACGGCAAGCCGTTCCAGGTGGTGCTCGACGGCAATCCCTTTCCCGGTGTCGATCCGGCGATCGTGGCGCGCGATCTGCTGCCGATGATGCAAGCGGCCAAGCCGCGGCCTGCGCTCACCTTCACCTATGCGGAGCCCTCGCCGCCGCCCCGGCCGAACTATCGGCTCGTCTTGATCTTCGACCCGGCATACGACCTCAATGCCGACCCCGTCTGCGCCGGTGCCCAGATCCGCCATCGTCCGCAGCAGGTCGGTCGCTTCTACGTCTACGCCATCTACTGCCGCAACGACCGCATGCTGTCCTACACGACGGCCTGGACCCAGGCCGCGGGGCCGACCGATCCGAGGATCGAGCGACTCTTTCGCGAGCTGTTCCGCGTGATCTTCAGCGAGCAGCAGAACCGCTTTGCCATGATCGACCCGATGCTGCGCTGACCGTTGTGTGTTACGGGGGGCGATGAGCCTCACGTCCAACCGTGCCGGCGAGACGGTGGTCCTGACGATCGATCGTCCGCCGGTGAACGCGCTCGATCTGGCCGCTGTCGAGGCGCTGCGCGAAGCCTTCTCCGCGATCGCGCGGACCCCGCCGCGGGACGGCGTGGTCCTGACCGGCGCCGGCGAGCGCGCGTTCTGCACCGGCGTGGATACGCGCGCCTTCGCCGCCCTGGACAAGGCCGGCCGCCGCGCCCTGGTGCTCGCCATCACCGCCATGACGGCATCCCTTCTCGCCGTTCCCTGTCCTGTGGTCGCGGCCGTCAACGGTCATGCGCTGGGCGGCGGCTTCGTCCTGATGCTGGCGTGCGACGTGCGGCTCGCCGTGAATAGCGCCGGGGCCCGCTTCGGCCTCACCGAAGCCGCTGCCGGCATCCCTTTCCCCGCGGGCCCGGCCGAGATCATCCGCAGCGAGCTGCCGGCCGGCCTGCTGCGACGCTGGACCCTATCGAGCGCCACGGTCGACTCGACCGAGCTGATCGAGGCCGGCGTGATCGACGCGCGGCATGCAGCCGACGATCTGCTGCCGGCGGCGATACAGGCTGCGGCAGGCCTTGCCGCACAGCCGGCCTTCGCCGCCGTGAAGCGTCAGGTGCGCGGCCCCCTGGCGGCACGCGTCGCCGCGTTGGCGGCGAGCGGCGACGATCCTTTCCTGAACGAGTTCGGCTGAGCAAAGCGGTGCCGTGACTTCGGGAACCAGAGCTCGCCTGATCGTCGCCGGCAGCATCGGCAACCTGCTGGAATGGTACGATTTCGCCATCTACGGCTACTTCGCCGCGCAGATCGGACGTGCCTTCTTTCCGCGCGAGGACGCGGTGGCGCAGGTTCTCGCTGCCTTCGGCATCTTCGCCGTCGGCTATCTCGTGCGCCCCCTGGGCGGCGTGCTGATCGGCCATATCGGCGATCGCTACGGCCGACAGCCGGCGTTGATCTTCTCGATCACGGCCATGGCCGTGCCGACCTTGCTGGTCGGCGTGCTGCCTGGCTACCAGACCCTGGGCGAAGCCGCACCCGTGCTGCTCACGCTCCTGCGCACGGTCCAGGGCCTGTCGGTCGGCGGCGAATGGACGACCTCCTTCACCTATCTGGTCGAGCACGCGCCCCCTGGACGACGCGGCATCGTCTCCGCCGTGGCGTGCTGCGGCGGCATGCTCGGCACCCTGGCGGGCTCGGCGACCGGCGCGATCCTCGCCTCCCTGATGTCGCCCGAGGCACTCGACACCTGGGGTTGGCGGCTGCCCTTCCTGTTCGGCTTCTTCGTGGGGATCGCCGGCCTTCTGTTGCGGCGCAAGTCGGCTGGCGTGTCGGAGATCGCCGGCAGAGCCATCGGCTTGCCGCTGGCCGAGACGGTACGCCATCACCTTTGGCTGGTTGCGCGCCTCGCCGGCGTCACGATCTTTCTGGCCGTCGGGTTCTACCTGGTCTTTCTCTACATAGTGAGCTGGCTGCAAAGCGTCGACGGCGTCGACCCGGCACGCGCCCTCACGATCAACACGGCGAGCATGGCGGCCATGATTCCCATCGCGCTGGCAGCGGGCTGCCTGAGCGATCGCCTCGGCGGGCGGGTGCCGATCATGCTGGCCGCCATGGCAGGCGCCGTCGCCGGCGCCGTCCCTATGTTCCTGCTCATGCATCAGGACGCGACGCTTCCCATAGTCCTGGCCCAAGTGACCCTCGTGCTGCTGGTCGGTTCCGTGTCGGCCTTGACGCCTGCCTTCATGGTCGAGGCGACTCCGCCCGCGGTGCGCTGCACTGCGATTGCGCTGGGCTACAACATTCCCATCGGCGTTCTGGGCGGCACGACACCGCTTGCCGCGGCTTGGCTGGTCGAGCGGACCGAGGTCGATCTGAGTCCGGCCTTCATGTTGAGCGCCGCGGCAGCACTCTCCTTCGCGGCGCTGTGGTCGTTTCGCCGACCATCGACGCACGGCAGCCAATAGGTCGTGCCGATTTATCCTGCTGGAGCGCCGTGATAGCGTTGCCGTCCTTGGAGGATCGGACGATGCACCACACCATGGTCGGCGGCGAGATTCCGTTGATCGACGTCGCGGCCTATCTCGCCGGCGCCCCGGGCGCCGCCCAGCGTGCCGCCGCCGAGCTGCGTTTCGCGTTCGAGAATGTCGGCTTCTATTACTTGCGCGGCCATGGCGTGCCGCAGCCGTTGATCGAAACGGCCTACGCCGAGGCGGCGCGCTTCCATGCCCAGCCGCTCGACGCCAAGCTCGCGCTCAGGGTCGACGAGCACAATATCGGCTATATGCCGATCGCCCGCACGCCGCCGCCGAATGCCGCCGCCCAGGGCAAGAAGCCGAGCCAGAACGAGGCCTATTTCCTGCGGCGCGAGCGCACGGCGGACGATCCCGACGTGCTGAGCAAGCGCCGCTTCCACGCCATGAACAAGTGGCCGCTGGAGAGCGACGTGCCGGGCTTCCGCAGCAACATGCTCGCCTACATGAGCACGCTCGAGGCGCTGTGCCAGAAGCTGGTGAAGCTCTACGCGCTGGCGCTCGACCTGCCCGATGACCATTTCGATCGGTACTTCGCCAAGCCGCACATGATCCTGCGCATGTCGCGCTATCCGGTGATCGATGGCGCCGACGAGTCGGTCGCCAGCCTGGTGCCGCACACGGATTCGGGTTTCATGACGCTGCTGCCGCCCAACAAGGTGCAGGGACTGTCGATCCAGTTGCCGGACGGTCGCTGGATGGACGCGCCCGGCATCGAGGACGCCTTCGTGGTCAATGGCGGCGACATCCTGCACCGCTGGACGAATGAGCGCTTCCTGTCGACACCCCATCGCGTGCGCAACGTCTCGGGCCAACTGCGCTACGCCGTGCCGTTCTTCTGCGACCCCGACCACGACACCGTGATCGAGTGCCTGCCGACTTGCGGCGAGCCGAAATATCCGCCGATCAAGTTCGGCGACTACGCCCTGTGGTTCGCCGCCCAGCGCTACGAGCACATGCAGAAGGTGCAGGCGCCGACCGAGGCCGATATCGCCCCCGGCGCGCGGGCCACTGCGCGGTGGTGACGCGCGCGCTGTTGGCCGCGGCGGCCGCTCTCCTCCTCGCCGCCCCCGCAATCGCGCAGCAACCCAGGACGCTGCGCGCGGTAATGCACTCCGATCTCAAGGTCCTCGATCCGATCTGGACCACGGCGAACATTGTGCGCAACCACGGCTACATGGTGTGGGACACGCTGTTCGCCATGGATGCCGAGCTGAAGCCCCAGCCGCAGATGGTCGACAGATGGGAGATGAGCGCCGACCGGCTCACGTACACCTTCACCCTGCGCGATGGCCTCGAGTGGCACGACGGCGCGCCGGTCACCAGCGAGGACTGCATCGCCTCGTTGAAGCGGTGGGGTGCGCGCGATTCGACGGGCGCGAAGCTCCTGAGCTTCGTCTCGGCGTTCGAGGCGCTCGACGAGCGGACTTTCCGGCTCGTCCTCAAGGAGCCCTATGGGCTGGTCATCGATTCGCTGGCCAAGCCCGGCAGCTCGACGCCGCTCATGATGCCCAAACGCATCGCCGCGACCGATCCCGCCAAGCAGATCGACGAGTTCATCGGCTCAGGCCCGTTCATCTTCAAGAAGGACGAATGGAAACCCGGCGAGCGCACGGTCTATGTGCGCAATCCGGACTACAAGCCGCGACCCGAGCCGCCGTCCGGCCTGGCCGGCGGCAAGGTCGCGAAGGTCGATCGCGTCGAATGGCTGGCCATCCCCGACCACCAGACCGCGGTCAATGCCTTGATGGCAGGCGAGATCGACTACATCGAAGCACCGCCGCACGACCTGAAGGCGCTGCTGCGCACCGACAAGAACATCAGGCTCGAGGTCTACAACACGATCGGCGCGCAGTACGTGTTCCGCTGGAATACGGTGGTGCCGCCGTTCGACAACGAGAAGGTGCGGCGGGCGGCGATGTACGCGCTCAACCAGACGGCCTTCCTCGAAGGCGTGATCGGCGATCCGGCCTACTACCGGACTTGCCTCGCCATGTTCGTCTGCGGCACGCCGCTGGAGAACGATGCCGGCATGGCCGGCCTCCTGCAGTCGAGCTTCGCCCGTTCGAAAGAGCTCCTGAAGGAGGCGGGCTACGACGGCACGCCGATCGTCATGCTGCACACGACCGACATCGCCGTGCTGACCAATGCCGGGCCGATCGCCAAGTCGCTGCTCGAGCAGGGCGGCTTCAAGGTGCAGATGGTGCCGCTCGACTTCCAGGCCATCGTGTCGCGCCGGCTGCGCAAGACGCCGGCGTCGGACGGCGGCTGGAACGGCTTCATGACAGCCTGGCTCTCGGTCGACATGATGAACCCGCTGACCAACAGCATGGTCAACGCGGCATGCGACAAGGCGAGCTTCGGCTGGCCCTGCGATGCCGAGGTCGAGCGCCTGCGCGACGCCTACGCCCGCGCGCCCGACCTGCCGACGCGCCAGAAGATCGCCGTCGAGTTGCAGGCACGCGCCGTGCAGTACGGCACGCACATCCATCTCGGCCAGTACACCCTGCCAACGGCGACCCGTGCCGACCGCTTGAGCGGCGTCGTTACCAGCCCAATCCCGGTGTTCTGGAACATCGAGAAGAAAGGCCATTGAGAAGCTGATCTTCTCCTCCTCAGCTTCGCTGCTACGGAGTGGACACATCTTCCTCGCCTCCCCCGTAATCGGGGGAGGTGCGCCGTCATACGGGGCGGAGGGGGCAGGCTACAGACAAGACGCTTCTGATTTCGACGTCGGACCCGGAGGAATCTCGACTGTGGCTATCCCCCTCCGTCCCCTGCGGGGACCCCTCCCCCGATCAGGCGCTGCTTACAGCGCCACAGGGGGAGGGATTGGAGATGTGTTCACTCCGTAGCAGCGTCGCTGGGGAGGAAGAAAACCCTCAGGCGTCCAGCACTTCGCGCATCGGCCTGGCGAGTTGGCGGTAGCCGGCGCGCTCGGCGCGACTGGCCAGTTCGCCCAGTCGGGCGCGGCCTTCGGCTGTCAGCCGACGCTCGACAGCATCCGCCAGCAGGGCGGCACGCTCGATGATCAAGTCGGTGCAGACCATCGGCTCGGCTGCCGTGAATTGGGCGAGCGCGTTGGCGTGACGGCGTTGGTTGATTTCATGTGCTTGTGATGGGCCAGCGGCAGCCGGTAGTAGGTCAACGTCTCCTCGATGTTGTCCTCCACCCAACTGCATAGCTTGGGATAGCGGTCCTGCCACTTGCCGAGCCAGGCTGCGAGGTCACGCCTGACCTCGGCCAGCTCTCGCCGGTCGTACATCCAGCGCAGTTCCTGCAGGCAATCGTCCTTGAGCCGGCGCGGCACATAATCGAGCGCATTGCGCAGGAAGTGCACGTAGCAGCCTTGCCAAGACGCCTCCGTCAGCACCTCGCGGATCGCCGCCTTCAGCCCGGCATGGTCGTCCGAGACGACGAACTCCACCCCGTGCAAGCCGCGTCCTTTGAGCGCCAGCAGAAAGTCCTTCCAGCTCGACCGGCTCACGGTTGGCCAGCTCCACTGCCAGAACCTGGCGCCGGCCCTCCCAGTCCACCCCGATCACCACCAACACCGCCTGGTTCGTGATCACTCCGCCCTCGCGGATCCGCTCGTAGCGGGCATCCAGGATCAGGTACGGATAGGCCTCTGACAGTCGGCGCTCGGCAAACGCCTTCAGGTTCTCGTCCAGGCTCTTGTTGATCTGGCTGATCGACGAGGCCGAGAAGCTGTGCCCGCACAACACCTCCGTTACCGCCTTGACCTTGCGCGTCGACACTCCCTGCACGTACATCTCTGCCAGCGAGGCCACCAGCGCCTTCTCCGACCGCTGGTAACGCTCGAACAGCTCCGTCGAGAACCGACCAGCCCGATCCTGCGGCACTCGAAGCTCCAGCGTCCCAACTCGCCTCACAAGTGTCCGCCCATAGTATCCGCTGCGGTACGACAGACGACCTTCCGTCCGTTCCCCTTTCGACGCTCCAATCGCCTCCGTCATCTCCGCTTCCAGCGCTTCCTGCACAAACCCCTGAACCGCCGTCCGCACAAAATCCTCGTCCCCCTCCAATAGCCCTTTCAGCCCTACAATCGACGAACTACCTTCGCGCTTGGTCATGGCGTGGTCCCTTTCCACGGGGAGCGGTGACTTCGAACATCACCAACATGCCATGACCACACTCTCTGGGCTTTTGCTGAACTTGCCGCACACTATCCGACTGTGGCTATCCCCCTCCGCCCCCTGCGGGGACACCTCCCCCGATCAGGCGCTGCTTACAGCGCCACAGGGGGAGGGATTGGAGATGTGTTCACTCCGTAGCAGCTTCGCTGGGGAGGAAGAAAACCCTCAGGCGTCCAGCACTTCGCGCATCGGCCTGGCGAGTTGGCGGTAGCCGGCGCGCTCGGCGCGACTGGCCAGTTCGCCCAGTCGGGCGCGGCCTTCGGCTGTCAGCCGACGCTCGACAGCATCCGCCAGCAGGGCGGCGCGCTCGATGATCAAGTCGGTGCAGACCATCGGCTCGGCCGCCGTGAATTGGGCCAGCGCCTTGGCGTGACGGCGTGCTTCGTCGACGCTGCCGGCGGCCAGGCAGGCATCTATCGCATAGCGCCGATAGAAAAGATGGTTGTGCCCCAGCGTCTGGACCGTAAGCAGCGCCTCGCCTTCGTCCAGCCAGCCCCCGCGCTCGGCCGGATCGTCGCTCAGGCTGGCGCCGATTCCCAGGATCGCGGCGCCCATGAAGTGCAACGCATGCTGCCTGGCATGCTCGACCGCCGCCCGGGCGATCTCGATCGCGAGCCCGCGATCGCCGGCCGCCGCGTGGAGCTGCGCCCGGAAGATCTCGTTCTCGCTGAAGAACCGCCAGGCTTCCAGCTCGGCGACGATCTGGTTGCCGCGCTCGACATGCGGCAATCCCCACGCGGCATCGCAGGCTTCTATCGCACCCATCATGAGCCCGTGCAGCGAGATCAGCTCGGCTCGGCGATTCTGTGCCTGACGCGCCAGCGCGAGTGCCGTTTCGCCCGAGTTGCGCACCCTCTCGAGATCGAGAAGGTGGCATTCGGCGATGGCAGCCATTGGCCGATTGGCGATCTCGACCGCGCCAGCGCCGGCGAGCCGAGCGGCCTCGATGCAGCGCGCCAGCGCCTCGCTGGCCGAACGCATGCGGCCCTGGGCGTAGTAGGCGTCGGCGAGACCGCCCATAGCGCGCGCCACCAGCTCCGGCGATTGCGCCCGCTCCGCAAGGGCCAACGCCATCCGATGCTCGGCCATGCAGTCATCGACGCGGCCGCGGGGGAACAGGAGATTGCCGCGCATGTGGTGGCAGCGGGAGGCCAACTCCGTCAGCTCCATCGACTGGGCGACCGCCTGCGCCTCGTCGAGCGCCCGTTCGGCTCCCGCGAGGTCGTCCGTGACGCGCAGCGCGGCGGCCATGCCGTACTGGGCCTCGCCCTTCTCGGCCACTCCGGCAGCCCGAGCGAGCGCCGCGGCAAAGTCGTCGCGCGCGGCGCGCGGCGCACCGAGATCGAGGCGTAAATGCCCGACGAGGAGGGCCAGCGCCACGAAAGGGGTGTCCGCCACGGCAAGCCGCAGTCCGCGCTCGGCCCGGTCCAGAGCCTCCGACAATCGCCCGGACCGGCGCAAGGCTTCCGCCGCTATGCGGTAGGCATCGGCCGCCGCCGGATCGCCGGCCCGCTCCAGGTGCTGCGCCCGCAGGTCCGGCTCGCCCTCGCCCAGCCAATCGGCCGCCCGTCGATGCAGCGGCCGCGCCGTCTCACGCAGCAGCGAGGCGTAGGTGCCTTCCTGGATCAGGGCATGACCGAACGTCAGCAGGCCCCCCTCCTCGATCAGCAGACCAGCCTCGATCAAGGGGCGCGGGTCGTAGGTGTCGTTGCCCACCAGGGCACGCAAAGCAGCGAGGGGCACGCGCTGACCGTAGACGGAGGCCGCCTGGAGCGCCGTGCGGTCGGCCCGCGCCAGGCGATCGAGGCGGGCTTGCACCAACCCACGGATCGAGCCGGGCAACTCGGCCGTCTGCGACTGCGCCATGCTGAGCGCGAGCTGCTCGAGAAACAGCGGATTGCCGCCGGATCGATCGATGAAGCCCGCGATCAGGGCCTGGTCGACCTTGCTCGCCGCGGCACGCGCCAGAAGCTCCATCGCATCGCCGCGCAGCGGGCCCAGATCCATGACGGTGACGGACACGCCGGCGAGGTCGCGGCGGAAGGAGGCATCGACCGGATCGCCATCGAGGCGCGAGGTGCTGACAATGGCGAGGCGCGATACGGCGCTTCGGCGCGCCAGCAAGCGCACGGCGGCACGCACGGTCTCGTCCGCCCAGTGGAGATCTTCGAAAGCGACGACGAGCGGCGTCGCGGCCGCGACCGCGGCCGCGAGCTCCACCACGGCTTCGGTCCGAGCCAGGGCGCGCTGGCTGTCCTGCATTGCGCGATACGGCGCGGACAGCTCGGGCGCCATCGGCCGCTCGACGACGTCGTGGATCGCCGCGCGCAATCGGCCATCGATCGCGGGATCGTCGGGCCATGACGGCAGCCGTGCGATCATTCCTTCCGCCAGGACACGCAACGGCATCTGCTGGCGGGCCGCGCCAAAATCGACGACACGGGTCACGATCGACTCGAAGCCGAGCTCGATCGCGCGCGCCAGGATCTCGGCAAGCAGGCGGCTCTTGCCGATGCCAGCCTCGCCCCGCAGATGCAGCAAGACACCCGCCTGCGCCGTCGCCAGCACGGCCGACGCTTGGGCAAGCTCGACCTCACGGCCGACGAACGGCAGGCGATTCGAGGCGACGCTGTCCGCCAGGCTTTCCAAGCGCCAGAAGCGCTGCGGCCGGGCTAGGCCCTTCAAGGCTCGTTCGCCCATCGCCGTGGCGTGCACGCGTTGGGCGACGGCTCGCCATACCGCCTCGCTCATCATCGTCTCGCCCGGTCCGGCTTCGCCGACCAGGCGTGCCGCCAGGTTCACCGTCTCGCCGACCACCGTGTAGTCGCGGCGCAGCTCGCCGCCGACTTCTCCCGCGACGACATCGCCGAGCGCGATACCGACATGGGTGGCCAGGTCGCGCCCCAGCTCCGCCGACAGGGCGGGCATGGCACGCTGCAGGTCGTCGGCCGCCGCAACGGCGCGCAGCGGATCGTCCTCGTGCGCAACCGGCGCGCCGAACACGGCCATGGTCGCATCGCCGATGTGCTTGTCGACGGTGCCGCCGCGCGCCACCACAATCTCGTCGGCGCGTGCCAGGAAGCGGCCGGCGATGCGGCGCAGCTCTTCGGCATCGACTGTCGTCGACAGCTCGGTGAAACCACACAGGTCAGCGAACAGCACAGCCACCTGGCGACGTTCCGGCGTCGCGGCAACCGCTTCCTCCTTGTCGGCCGTAAGGCTGGCCGCCGCTTCGAGGAGCCGCTTGCGATGGCCGAGCGAGGCGACGCCGAGCTCGCGCAGGTCGTCCGCCGTCAAGCCTCGCAACATCGGGCCATCTATGTGATTGGCCTCGAACGACTCGGCATATTGGCCCAGCCCCAAGCCATTCAGCCAACCCCGAACGTCCATCGGCTGCCCCAAAACGCGACGGTCTAGTGCGATCCGCCGTCCACGCCGCGCCCTTCGGCCCGCCAGCGCAACATGCCGCCCGGCAGATTGGCGACCTCGATGAATCCCGCCTTGGTGAGAATTGCCGTGGCATGGGCCGAGCGGCTGCCGGCCCGGCACACCGTGACGATCGGCTTGCCCTTCGGCAGCTCGGCAGCACGCTGGGCCAGCTCCCCCAAGGGAACCAGGGTGGCGCCGCGGATTCGGCCGAGCGGACCGGTGAATTCCGCTGGCTCACGGACATCTAGCACATTCACAGCAGACAGGTTCTCCTCGAGCCAGTGCGGCTCGACCTCCCAGACCCCGCCGAACGTGAAGCGCAACGGTGCCCAATGGGGATCGGGCGGCACCTCGGTCTCGTTGCCCGGCTGGCCGCAGCGCAGGTTGGCCGGCACCGCCTCGTCGATCTTCTTGGGATGCGGCAGGTCGAGATTCTTCATGTAGCCGACATAGTCACCCTCGCCGACCTCCCCGCCGAGGCGCGGATTGAAGCGCTTCTCCTCGGCAACGCTGGTCACGGTGAGGCCGCGGTAATCGTGCGCCGGATAGAGCAGGCAGCTCTCCGGCAGCGAGAAGATGCGCGACCGCACGGCTCGGTAGAGCTGGCGCGGATCGCCCTGCTGGAAGTCCGTGCGGCCCGAGCCACGGATCAGCAGGCAATCGCCGGTGAAGGCCATGCTCTCGTCGTCGAGCACATAAGTGAGGCATCCCGCCGTATGGCCGGGCGTCGCCCGCACCTCCAGCGAGCGCTTCCCGAACTCGACCCGGTCGCCATCGGCCAGCACCCGATCGGCACCGGCCGCACCGGCCGCCGCCGCCAGGGCGATGCCGCTGCCCAGCTTCTGCTTCAGCAACCACGCGCCAGTGATGTGGTCGGCATGGACATGCGTCTCGAGCGTCCAGGTGAGCGTGAGGCCGAGCTCGGCGATCAGAGCGGCGTCACGGCGCACCTGCTCGAACACGGGATCGATCAACACCCCCTCGTGGGTGGCGCTGCATCCCAGGAGATAAGTGTAGGTCGACGAAGTCGGGTCGAAGAGCTGGCGGAAGATGAGCATGGTTCAGGCTACCATTTTTTCCCCGGCCCGACTCGTGGCCGATCGGTGGACAGGATGGCGCGTCGTTAGGCGCTCGCCTTGTCGAGGGCGGCGACCGATTCGGCGTCGAGCTTGACCGCGGGCGCTGCCAGCAGGTCCTTGAGTTGCTCGAGGCTGGTCGCACTGACGATCGGCGCGGTGACCGCCTTGCGCTGAAGTAGCCAGGCCAGCGCCACGCTGGTATTGCTGGTGTTGTGCTTCTTGGCCGCCGCATCGAGTGCCTTGAGCACAGCGAAACCCTTGTCGTTCAGGTACTTTTTCACGCCACCCGGCCCGCGCGGGCTCTTGCCGAGGTCGGCCTCTGAGCGGTACTTGCCGGTCAGAAACCCGCTGGCCAGCGACCAGTAGGGGATGACGCCGATTTCCTGCTTCAGGCACTCATGCTCGAGCGCCTCCTCGAACAGCGGGCGCTCGACCAGATTGTAGTGTGGTTGCAGGCTCTCGTAGCGGGGCAGCCCTTTGTCCTTGGCGACCTTGGCTGCCTCGGCAAGCCGCGGTGCATCGTAGTTGGACGCGCCGATGGCACGCAGCTTGCCCGCCTTGATCAACTCACCGTAGGTCGACAGCGTCTCTTCGATCGGCGTGTCCTTATCGTCGCGATGCGACTGGTAGAGATCGATGTAGTCGGTATTCATCCGCTTGAGCGAGGCGTCGACCGAACCGATGATGTGCTTGCGCGACAGGCCCTGACCGACGTTCGGCATCTCCATGCCGCACTTGGTGGCGATCAGCACCTTCTGCCGCTTCTTCGGGTCCGCTTTCAGCCAGCTCCCGATCACCGTCTCGGACTCACCGCCCTTGTGGCCGGGCGCCCAGCGCGAATAGACGTCGGCAGTGTCGACGAAGGTAAAGCCGGCATCGACGAAGGCGTCGAGCAGCTTGTGCGAGGTCGCTTCGTTCGCCGTCCAGCCGAACACGTTGCCGCCGAAGGCGATCGGTGCGAATTCCAGGCCCGATCTGCCGAGCTTGCGCTTTTCCATGATTACTTCTCCCGAAAAATGGACGCGCCATTGTAGCCTTGCGCGAGCGACCGACGCCATGCGGGTCTTCTCGCCTCCCCTGTAATCGGGGGAGGTACAGGTGCCCCGTCAACGGGGCGGAGGGGGAAGGCCGCAGACAAGATGCTTCGCATTCCGACGTCGGAATCGGAGAAATCTCGGCTGCGGCTTTCCCCCTCCGCCCCCTGCGGGGGCACCTCCCCCGATGACGGGGGAGGCGAATAGGACCGGCCGCCCTACTCGGCCGCGACCTTGGCTTCCGGCGCGGCCGGTGGAGCAGCGGCGGGCGCAGGGGGCGATGCGCTCGCCGGAGCACCCATCGGCATCATGGCTGTCGGATAGGCGGTCATGGTCGGTGTGGCGAAGCGGATGCCGAGCCCGGGCAGGGTGTCGTACATGCGCCGGATGGCGGTGCGTTGAATCAGGCTCGGATTCTTGGGCCGTGTCATGAACTTGAAGCGCACGATTACTTGGCTGTCCTTGATATCAACCACGCCCTGCATCTTCAGCGGCTGTATGATGATCGGTTTGAAGGCCGGTTCCTCGAGCATGTCGAGGCCGAGCTTC
This sequence comes from Reyranellaceae bacterium, assembly GCA_046349335.1. Classification (GTDB taxonomy): domain Bacteria; phylum Pseudomonadota; class Alphaproteobacteria; order Reyranellales; family Reyranellaceae; genus Reyranella. Next base: position 233,036 of record JAXMCO010000007.1, on the reverse strand, counting down.
TTCACTGTCTTGCGCAGCAGCTCGACGTCGGTGCCCGGCGCGAAGGCGAGATTGAATTTCACCACCGTCCAGTCGCGACTGAAGTTGGTGATGTGGCCGACTTGGCCGAACGGGACGATATGGAGCTGGCCGTTCTGGTGGCGCAGCTTCAACGAGCGCACGCTGAAGCCTTCGACCGTGCCCTTGACCTTGCTGCAGTCGACATACTCGCCGATGCGAAAGGAATCCTCGGCCAGGAAGAATACGCCAGAGACGATGTCGCGCACCAGCGACTGGCTGCCGAACGATACCGCCAGGCCGAACACCGACGCGCCGGCGATCAACGGCGTGATGTTGACACCGAGTTCCGACAGCACCAGCAATCCGCCGACCACCAGGATGGTGGCGCCGGTAATGACACGCAGCAGTGGCATCAGCGTTCGCAACCGCGACGCCGCCACCTTGACGTCCTCCTCGGCTTCGCCGACCGCGTCGGCCGAAGGCAGAGGATTGGCGGCAATGTAGGAATCCATGCGAAATCGGATGAAGCGCCACAAGGCGTAGATCGCCACGGCGGTCAATGCTGCGATCTTGGCGCCGCGATCGTGCGGCAGCCATTCTGCCGGCGTCATGGCGCCCAGCACACGCACCATCATGGCGTCGGCGATCAGGATGGCGACGTAGAGCCGCGCAATCAGGCGCAAGCAGTCGGCGACCACGTCGCCCGCCATCGGCAGCTCAGAGACGATGTGGCGCCTGAGCCGGTGCATCAACGTCTCGAACAGCAGGAGCACGATCAGCGCCGACTCGATCACGGTGAGGCCGCGCGCGGCGGTGTTCGACTCGGTCAACGCCGCGTAAACGGCGGCCAGCCCCATCATCGCGTAGAAGAGCAGGCCGAAGACCCACCAGCGGCTGGCCGCGTCGAGCTTGAGGTGTTGGCCGATCCGATTCGGCGACACCATGGCCGAGAGCCACGCCGCCATTTCCTTGTGCCAGTGCCATACCACCCACAGGAGGCAGGCGGCGATGAGCGGCGCATAGAGGATGACCGCCGCGCTGGTCGCTTCGCGCGGTGCGCCGGTCACCTCGAGGGTTCGCGCAATATAGCTGCCCAGCAACGGCAGGACGATGACCCAGTTGAGCGCGATCAGCAGGCCGCGTGCCGCGGCATCGTCGACCGGCGCGATCCGGCCTTCCGGCGTGCTGGGCCGCAGCCAGGCCCGAAAGACGAGATTGAAGGCCCGCCAATAGAGCATGGCCTGGAAGACCTGCTGCCCGAGCTTGCCGGCCACACTCTGCGGATCGCCGATCTGGGCGAGGACGAGCCGCCCGGCGACGCCGAGCGCCACCAGGGCCAGCACGTCGAGCAGCAGCGCCCGCCCGAAGGCGCGCAAGGGCGATTGACCGACCAGTCGATCGAAGCCGCGCAACCGTGCCCGGCTGAGCAGCCGACGCGCGAGGAATTCGGCCAGCAACCCTGCCACCACGATGCCCGCTAGCAGCAGGGCGCCACGTCCGCCGATCTGTGCCGGCATAGCCCACAGATGGCTGCCCAATGCCGGAATCTGCTTCAGCGTGAATTCGAGGCGCTCGATCAACAGCTTGAGCAGCGACCCGCCCGCGCCGGCCTCGGTATTGTAGGCAGTGTCGGCCACGGCCGCCGTCGCGCAGAAAGCGGCAAGACCTGCCAGCACGGCAATCCCATATCTAGACCGCATCGTTGGTTTACCCTCAAAGGATACCGAATCACCCTAGGCCAAACGGCCCAATCCCACCAGAACGGGCCTCCCTCGCCGGCAGGCTCGCGAAGAGATGGCGACCCGACGACGTGCAGTTCGTCGATGCCATCCCGCTCACTGCAACCGGCAAGCCCCCGAAGACCAAGCTGCGAGAGGATTTCGAAAACTACGAGCTGCCGACCGGCTGAGACGCTGCCCAGACGAACAGAACGCAGGCCACCGCGCCCAGCATCGTCCGCCGGGCGTGCAAGCGGCCCCAGCGCTCGATCAGGATGCGGCTTTGCGGGCCGGCCTCGTCGGGCTCAATGGCGTTGAGCTGGTTGTTGACCGGCATGATGACCAGCAGCGTGTAGGGCCAGTTGGCGACCAGCACGACGGCTCCGGCGAGCCACAACGTGTCGGCCGTCATCCACCAGGCGCCAGCGCCGAGCACGAAGCCCAGCAGCGCGAGGCTCGCCTGCATGGTGTAGCCGCGGGCGTAGGCGGGCTTCCACTGCACCAGCATCGCCCGATCGTCGAGCATCAGCCGCGCCGGTTGCTCGGCCATGTTTATGTAGAGGGCAGCCCCGGTGAAGGCTGCGGCCACGCCAAGCGCCAGAATGCCGAAGATCATGCCAAGGCTCCCCTCGTCGTCTCTGTGCGCCGCTGCCTCGTTTTCAACCAACTTGACCGAATCGAACGCCCAGACCGGAGCATGGCATGCAAGATGACGTGAGCAGTCATCGCGTCTCGTATCGGCACGCGGCTGGACCCATACCCTGACCCAGCGGTATCGTCACGCTCTGCAACATATTCGAGAGGCGCCATGGCCACCGAGACCATTCCCGTCATCGACCTCGGCCCGTACCTCGCCGGCGAGGCAGGGGCGCTGGAGCGGGCGGCAAAGGAGCTGCGGTTCGCCCTGACCGAAATCGGCTTTTACTTCATCGTCAATCACGGCGTGCCGCGCGAGAAGATCCGCGGCGTCTTCGATCAGGTGAAGCGCGTCCACGACCTGCCCGTGGAACGCAAGCTGGCTTACAAGATCGATCCGCACGGCACCGGCTACCTACCGCTGCGCGGCAACACGCTGCGCACCTCGACCGTGCAGACCGGCACCAAGCCCAACCTGAACGAGGCGTTCTTCGTCAAGCGCGAGATGCCGGCCGATCATCCCGATGTTTTGGCCAACCGGCGGTATCGCGGCCCCAATCGCTGGCCGAGCGAATTGCCGGGCTTCCGTGACGTGGTCGTCGACTATTGCGACACGATGGAAGCTCTGGTGAAGAAGCTGGTGCGAATCTACGCGCGCGCCCTCGACTTGCCGGCAACCTATTTCGACCAACCGTTCGAAGACTGCCAGTTCTCGCTCCGGATGACCCACTATCCGCACCAGGACGGCCCAGTCGAGGACGAGTTCGGCCTGGCGCCACATACCGACACGAGCTTTCTCACCCTGCTCGCCCCAAACGACGTGCCCGGCCTCTCCATCCGCACCCAAGCCGGCACCTGGATCGACGCGCCGGCGATCCCCGATGCCTACGTCGTCAATGGCGGCCAGATGCTGCAGCGCTGGACCAACGACTTCTTCCTCGCCACGCCGCACCGCGCCATCAACCGCAGCGGCGGCGAGCGCTATGCCATTCCATTCTTCTGCGACAGCAATATCGACTGGCCCGTCGCCGCCGTGCCGACCACGGTCGGACCGGACAAGCCGCCCAAGTACCCGACCACCTACTACACCGACTACATGGCCTGGTATCAGAAGCGGAACTACGACGTGCTGAATCCGCCCGACCTGCAGGCCGCCGAGTGAGGCAAAACGCCGAGTGAGGTAAGCCGTCGCATGAGCACGACCGAGACCATCCCCGTCATCGACCTCGGACGGTATCTGGCGGGCCAGCCCGAAGCGCTGGAGGCCGCAGCCGCCGAGCTGCGCTTCGCCCTGACCGAGATCGGCTTCTATTTCATCGTCAATCACGGCGTGCCGCCGGCACAGATCCGCGACGTCTTCCAGCAGGCGGCGCGCTTTCATGCCCAGCCGCTCGAGCGGAAGATGGAAATCCGCATCGACCGGCACAATGTCGGCTATCTGCCGCTGCGCGGCGACACGCTGCGCACCTCCACCGTGCAGAAGGTGACGCGAGCGAACTTCAACGAAGCGCTGTTCATCGCCCGCGACCTGCCGGCCGATCATCCCGAAGCGCGGATCGATCGACGGTTCCGCAGCGTCAACCAGTGGCCGGCCGACCTGCCGGGCTTCCGCGAGAGCGTCGCCGCCTATTGCGACGCCATGGAGCGGCTGGTGCTGAAACTGGTGCCGCTGTACGCCCGCGCGCTCGACCTGCCGGCGACCTACTTCGACGAGCCGTTCCGCGACTGCCAGTACAAGCTGCGGATGACCCACTATCCGCACCAAGATGTCGCGATCGACGACGAATTCGGCATCGCCCCGCACACCGACACGAGCTTCTTGACCCTGCTCGCTCCCAACGAGGTGCCTGGCCTCTCCATCCGCACGCAGAGCGGCAAGTGGATCGACGCTCCCAACCTGCCCAACGCCTACGTCGTCAACGGCGGACAGTTCCTGCAGCGCTGGACCAACGATGTCTTCCTCGCCACGCCGCATCGCGCCATCAACCGCAGCGGCGGCGAGCGCTATGCCCTGGCCTTCTTTTGCGACAGCAATATCGACTGGCCGATCGCCGCCGTGCCAACCACGGTCGGCCCGGACAAGCCGCCCAAGTACCCGACGACGACGTACACCGACTACATGGTCGAGTATCAGAAGCGGACCTACGACCTGCTGGCCGACGCCAACCGCGATGCCGCCGAGTAAGCGACCGTCACCAGGAAAAGCGCCAGGAGATCGCAGCCCCCACGATGAACTGGTTGCGCGAGCCGGCGGGGCCGCTGACCAGCGGCGAATTGCCGGCGACATCGGCCAGATAGTTGTACGCGCCGAAGGCGACGGCGCTCAGCCTGTCATCCAGTCGCCACAGCGCGCTGGTGCCAACCCCGACGCTGCGAAGGCCCGCGCCGGGATAGTACTGGGCGTAGCCAGAGGCGGCCGACTGCGTGGCATTGATGCCGAAATAGGCCTGATTGTAGGTGGCGTCGGTGACCGACAGGCGCGGGCCGCCGGACAGGAACACACTGTCGCCGAGCCTGACCTTGCCGTCGACGAGGGCGTCGAACACCAGGCCGTTGCTGCCGCCCAGGCCGCGTCGCAGCTCGACCTTGGCGGAGAGGAACGGCAGGTCGTAGCGCAAGAAGCCACCTCCCTCGATCGTGAAGGGCACGAAGCCGGTTCCGAACAGCCCCGGTCCGTCCCATTCGTAACGCGGGAAGCGATAGCGCAAGATCGGCCCGGCCTTGAAGCCGTCGAGGTCGAGCAACGTGGCCCCGACGCCATCACGCGCCGAGATGAAGACCTTGTCGCGCCGATAGCGCAGATCGAGATTGGGAACCGGCAGCACGCGGTAGTAGGCACTGCCCTCGAACCAGGGCGCCATGACCACGCCTGGTCCGATGTCGAGTGTCCAGTCCTTGGGAGGAGGACCGCTCCGCTCGCTGCCGATGCTCATCGGCTGGGCTCGCGCTGCCTCCGAATTCAGGACTAGAACCGTCGCACACAGCACGACAAGGCACCACGAACGCCACAGACTGACCACTGACGGCAACTCCCCCGCTTGAAATACCGTATACGTGGACTGGGAGTGGATGGATCAACGAGCCGTTCGCGCCTGTCTGCCGTGCCCCCGGCAGGGCCGGTAGAGGGACGGCAGCTCTACACCTCGCCGACATTCTCCAGCGAGCGCACGACGTGGTCGTGCAGGCGTCGTGCAGGCGCCGACAGGCGGCGCGCGGCGAGGAGCGCGATCTCGGTGTCGTGTAGGTCGGGCAGGCCGGAGCGGCGTTCGATGGCCGACAGGCCAGGCGGCACCATGTCCTTGGGCAGCACGGTGACGCCGAGCCCCGCCTTGACCGCGGCGTGCTGGCCGGCGAGCGAGGCGCAGCTGTAGGCAATACGCCAGGGCCGCCGGATACCGCTCAACGAGTCCGTGGCACGCTTGCGATAGACGCAAGGAGGAGGCGAGACCACCAGCGGCAAGGGTCCGTCGGCCGGCACGGCGAGCTGCTCGGCGGCAACCCAGACCAAGGGCTCGCGCCACACTCGCACGCCACGGTCGGAACGCTCGGGCTCGCGCTTGACGAGAACCAGGTCGAAGTCGCCCTCCCGGAAGCGCCCCATCAAGTTGAGTGTGAGGTCGCAAGTGACCTCGAGCTGGACGGCCGGATAGGCCTTGGCGAAGCGCGCCAGCACCTGCGGCAGATGAGTGGTGGCGAAATCCTCCGGCGTGCCCAGGCGGACGATACCAGCAAGAGCCGGCTCGTCGAGGCTCGCGACCAGCCGGTCGTTCAGCTCGAGCATGTGGCGGGCCTGGCCGAGCAAGGCCTCGCCCGCGGCGGTGAGCGTCACGCGTCGCCCGCCGCGCTCAAGCAGCCGCCGCCCGAGCCCGTCCTCGAGCCGCTTGATCTGGAGACTGATCGTCGACTGGCGACGCAGCAACGCGTCTGCCGCCAAGGTGAAGCTCGCGAGCTCGGCCACGCCCACGAAGGCACGCAGCAAGTCGATGTCGAGATTATGCAGCCGCGGCATGGCTTACCATCAATTTTCTAAATGTTGTCTCATCCAATTATCAATTTTCCAAACGCACGGCCAGGACCTATCTCGGTGGCTCAACGTGGCGGGCAGGTTCCGGGCCCCTCTGGTGAGGTCTGAGGTGATCTTGCGATGTCGGAACCAGCCACTCGGTCAAGTGATCAACAGAGAGGGCTCATGGTTTGCATCGTCTCGAGGCTTCTTGTCGTGCCGTTTGCTCTGGCGGCAATTCTGCTGGTTGCCGCGGCGCCGCTAGGCGCACAGCCGGCAGCCAAGCCTGCCGTCCTGGCCAGCCGCGACATTCCACTCGACGAGCAGGCCCTGCGGGCGGCCGGCGTCTCCTTCCTGCCGATCGAGCGCGAGCGCGGCGCCACCGACCTCGTCTTCCCCGGCACCGTGGTGGTGCCGCCGCCGCAGCTTCTCGTGGTCGCCGCCCCGGTCGAGGGTCTGATCGAGGCTGTCGAGGTGGCGTCCGACGAGGTGGTATCGGCGGGCCAGACCATCATCCGCATGCGCTCGCCGGAGATCGTGCAGGCGCAGCGCGAGTTCATCGCCGCCGATGCCAACGCCATGCTGGCGCGCGATCGGCTCAATCGCGCCACTCAGGTGTTCGCCGCGCGTGCCCTGCCCGAGCGCGACCTGCGGGTCGCCGAGAACGAGGCCAAGACCACCTCCTACAAGGCCGACGAGACACGCCACGTGCTCACCCTGATGGGCATGACCGAGCAGGAGGTCGACACGCTGCAGCGCACGCGCGCGTTCTCGGCCACGATCGCCATAACCGCCCCCAAGGCGGGCGTCGTGCTGACCCGCCACACCAGCCCGGGCACGCGCGTGGCGGAAGCCGAGCCGTTGTTCACAATCGCCCGGCTCGAGCCTCTGTGGGTCAACATCCAGGTGCCGTCGTCGAGGCTTCGCTCGATCGAGGTCGGCTCGCGCGTGTCGCTGGTCGGCCATGATGTCGGCGGCAAAATCATCCGCATCGGCCGCAGCATCGATCCGGCGACGCAGTCCGTGACTGCGGTGGCCCAGATCGACACCAACGGCGGCAGCGTGCGACCGGGGCTCGCGGTCACCGCGCGCGTGCGCGTCGACCAGAACGGCGTGGCACAATGGGTGGTGCCGGCGGCATCGGTGGTGCGTCATCGCGACCATTCCTGGGTGTTCGTTCGCACCCCGACCGGGGTCCGTGCCACGCCGGTGCAGGTGCTGAACGAGAATGCGCGCGACGCCTCGATCCGAGCCGCCCTCGAGGCCGACGACAGGATCGCCAGCCGGGGCATCATCCCGCTGCTCGCCGAGCTCGCCCGGACCGACACGGAGTAGCGCCATGATCACCAACTTGATCGGCGTGGCCCTGCGCCAGCGCCTGCTGGTGCTGATCGCCGCGCTGGGACTCGCGGCGTGGGGCGTCACCGCCTACCAGAAGCTGCCGATCGACGCCTTCCCCGATGTGGCGCCGGTGCAGGTGCTGGTGTCGATGCGTGCCCCCGGCCTGCCGCCGGAGGAGCTGGAGCGGCGCGTCACCTGGCCGATCGAGATCGCCATGCGCGGCATCCCCGATCTCGTCAAGATGCGCTCGATCACCCGATTTTCCGTGGCCCTGATGACGTTCGAGTTCGCGTCGGGCACCGACATTTTCTGGGCTCGCACCCAGGTCAACGAGCGCTTGCAGGAGGTGCGCGACCAGCTGCCAGCCGGATCGGCGGGCGGGCTGGCGCCGATCGTCACGCCGCTCGCCGAGATGCTGATGTTCACCGTCGAGTCCGACCGGTTGAGCGGTGAGCAGAAGCGAACACTGATCGACTGGACGCTGCGGCCGGCCCTGCGCGGCGTGCCGGGAGTGGCCGACGTGAACGTGCTGGGCGGCGACGTACGAACCTTCGAGGTCGTGCCCTCGCCACCGGCAATGGCGGCGCGCGGCATCACCACGGAAATGCTGGAGGAGGTGCTGATCGCCAACAACCGCAACGACGGCGCAGGCCGCGTGCGGGCGGGCGAGGAGGCGGTGCTGGTGCGCGCCGAGGGTCGCATTCAGACCCTCGACGATGTCCGCGAGACGATCGTGGCCGCGGAGACGACGGGCATCGTGCGCGTGAGCGACGTGGCCGACGTCCGCTACGGCGCCTTGCCGCGCAATGGCGTGGTGACGACCGACGGCGACGGCGAGACGGTCTGGGCGCTGGTGCTGGGCCTGCGCGGCGCCAACGCGCGCACCGTCGTCGACGGAGCCAAGGCGCGCCTGGAGCAGCTTCGGCCGCAGCTCCCCGAAGGCACCAAGATCGAGATCTTCTACGATCGCTCCGAGCTGATCGGGAAAGCGGTGTGGACCGTGCAGAAGGTGCTGCTGGAGGCGATCATGCTGGTCGTGATCCTGCTGCTTCTCTTCCTGGGCAACTTGCGTGCCGCGATCGTGGTGTCGCTTATCCTCCCGCTGTCGGTGCTGGCCACCTTCGGCATCATGGGATGGGTCGGCATGTCCGCCAACATCATGTCGCTGGGCGGGCTCGCCATCGCGATCGGCTTGTTGGTCGATTGCGCCGTGGTGGTGGTCGAGAATGTCGAGCACCGGCTGGCCAACGCCAGCAAGCCCGGCTCGAGCGAACGTCTGCAACTCACGCTGGAAGCCACCCGCGAGGTCTCGCTGCCGTTGCTGTCGGGTGTCGCCATCATCGCCACGGTGTTCACGCCGCTTCTGTCGCTGCAGGGCCTGGAAGGCCGCCTGTTTGCACCAGTCGCGCTCACCATCGGCTTTGCACTCGGCGCCGCGCTCCTGCTGTCGCTGACCGTGGTGCCGGTCCTGTCCGCCTACCTGCTGAAGGCTGGCGTCGAGCACGAGCCCTGGCTGGTGCGCAAGCTGCATCGCTTCTACGACCCGCTGCTCGCCCGGGTCGTGAGGCGGCCGGCGATCCTGGTCACCGTTGCCGTGGCGAGCATCGCTGTCACGGCCACGGTCTATCCGCAGATCGGCAAGACCTTCATGCCGGTGATGGACGAAGGCACGCCGATCGTCACGATTCGCAAGCACCCGACGGTGTCGCTCGAGGAGACGGCGCAGATCGACCTGCGGATCGAGCGCGCCCTGATGGCCGCGGTCCCCGAGATCAAGCGCATCATGGCGCGCGCCGGCGCCGACGAGCTCGGCATCGATCCGGTCGGGTTGAACGAGACCGACATGCTGTTGGTTCTGGCACCGAGGAAGACTTGGCGCGGCCCCGACACCGGCTGGCTGATGAGCGAGGTGCGCAAGGTCCTGGAGAAGTTCCCGGGCGTCTCCTTCGCCTTCTCCCAGCCGATCGACATGCGCGTGCAGGAGATGATCATCGGCGCACGCGGCGACGTTGTGATCAAGGTTTTCGGCGAGGATATCGGCGAGCTGAACCGCATCGCCCGCGAAGTCGCGGCGACGCTGCGCGAAGTGCCGGGCTCGGCCGACGTCTTTGCACTGCACAACTCGGGGATGAGGTATCTGACGGTCAAGATCGACCGGCTGCGCGCCGGCCGCTTTGGGCTGAATGCCACCCAGATCCAGGATGTGCTGCGAGTCTGGGTCGATGGCCGGCAGATCGGCCTGGTGCTCGAAGGCAACGCGCGCGTACCGCTCGTGGTGCGCGGCGAGGAGCGCCTTCGATTGTCGGTGCACGACCTCGAGCGAATCCCGATCGTGCTGCCCAACGGCGGTATGGCGGAGCTCGGGCAGATCGCCGACGTCCGCCTGGAGGATGGCCCGATCCAGGTCATCCGCGAGGACGGTCAGCGCTTCGCGAACGTGCTGACCAACGTACGCGGCCGCGACCTGGTCGGATTCGTCGACGATGCGAGGGCGGTCGTCGCCGCCAAGGTCGCAATGCCGAAGGGTTACGAGCTGGTGTGGGGTGGTCAGTTCGAGAATCAGCAGCGCGCCTCGGCCCGGCTGGCCCTGGTGGTGCCGATCGCGCTCGCCTTCATCTTCCTGCTGCTTTTCCTGACCTTCGGATCGCTGCGTCAGGCCGTCCTGGTGTTCTGCATCGTGCCTTTCGCCACCGTAGGCGGCGTCATCGCCCTGTGGGCCTCGGGCGAGTTCCTGTCGGTGCCGGCCTCGGTTGGCTTCATCGCCCTAATCGGCATCGCCGTGCTGAACGGCGTGGTGATGGTGAGCTACATCAACCAAGTCGTGGCGGCAGGCGGGCAGAGCTTCCGCGACGCCGTGCTGGCGGGTGCCCGCCGGCGCCTGCGGCCGGTCACGCTCACCGCCACCATCGCCGCTTTTGGGCTTGTGCCGTTCCTGTTCGCCACCGGACCCGGCTCGGAGATCCAGAAGCCGCTCGCCATCGTGGTGATCGGCGGGTTGTTCACGGCGACGGCGCTGACGCTCCTTCTCCTGCCGGTGCTCTACGAACGCTTCGCGATGCCCGCCGAGGAACGCCGCCGACTCGCTTCGGCCGGCGCACCGGCCGCCGGCGAGGATTCGCGTGGCCTGCCGTCGAGCGAGCAGAACCCATGAGCATCGCCGAGCTCGCCGGGCAGAATCTGCTGTCACCGATGGTCCTGTTCTTCGTCCTGGGCGTGGCGCTCACCTTTGCACGCTCGGACTTGGCGATTCCGGGCGCTGTCGCCAAGTTACTCGCGCTTTACCTCATGATGTCGATCGGCTTTCGAGGCGGCACGGAGGTGGCTCATCACGGCCTGTCGGCGACCATGATCGCGGCCCTGGCGGCGGGACTTGCCCTGTCATTCGGCATCCCGTTCCTGGCCTACGGCATTCTGCGGCTGGCGACGCGACTCTCGACAGTCGACGCGGCGGCCGTCAGCGCTCACTACGGCTCGATCTCGGCCGTGACGCTGGTGGCCGTGATGAACGTCCTCTCCATGACGGGCATGCCGTTCGAAGGCTACATGATCGCCGTCGCTGCGGTGATGGAGACGCCGGCCATCCTTTCCGCGCTGCTGCTGGCGCGACGCAACTCCGAGTCAGGTCACGCCGGCGAGCTCGCTCGCGAGATCCTACTCAATGGTGCCGTGGTGATGCTCCTGGGCTCGTTCGCGATCGGCATCGTCAGCGGCGAACGCGGCTACGCGACCCTGAAGCCCTTCGTCGTCGATCAGTTCGCCGGATTCCTGTGCCTGTTCCTGCTCGACATGGGGCTGGTCGCCGGCCGTGGCCTGCGCGACGGCGGCAGCGCGCTTTCCTTCAGCTCGGTGGGCTTTGCCGTCATCATGCCGTTGCTGAGCGCAGCGATTGCCGCGGCGCTCTCACCGCTGGTCGGCTTGTCGACGGGCGGCACGGCCGTGCTGATCACGCTCGCCGCGTCGGCCTCTTACATCGCCGTGCCCGCGGCGATGCGGCTCGCCCTGCCGGCCGCCAATCCGGGCCTCGCATTGGCCCTGTCGCTGGGCGTGACCTTTCCTTTCAACCTGCTGTTCGGCATACCGCTGTACATCGCGGTGGCACAGCGTCTGACGGCGTGAGCCCCCGTCCCGGGAGGAGCCCATGACCACACCGACCCTGGCCCGCGTCGACGCTCATGTCTTTCGCGTTCCCATTGCCCAGCCGGTGCGCACCTCGTTCGGCACCATGACCGAGCGCACCGCGGTGTTCGTGCGCGCCGAGGACAGCGACGGCGCGCGCGGCTGGGGCGAGGTGTGGTGCAATTTTCCCAACGCCGGCGCCGAGTATCGCGCGCGCCTGCTCGCTGACATGGTGGCGCCGCGCGCGCTGGGCAGGCCAATGGACGACCCCGTGGCGCTGTGGGCGGAGATCGACCGCGCCCTGCATGTGCTGCGCATCCAGAGCGGCGATGCCGGCGGCTTCTCGGCTGCCCTCGCCGGGTTGGATCTCGCGATCCACGACCTGCGGGCGCGCAAGCGCGGCCTGCCGCTGTGGCGGGCGCTGGGCGGCCGCGACGATGCTCCGGTGCCGGTCTATGCCTCGGGCATCAACCCCGGACTGGCCGCCGCCGACACGGTCGAGCGAACCCGCGCTGCCGGCTACCGCGCCTTCAAGCTCAAGATCGGCTTCGGCGAAGCGACCGATCTCGGCTCCTTGCGGCCGGTCGCCCAGAGCTTGCGCGAGGGCGAGCGCCTGATGGTCGACGCCAACCAGGCCTGGGATCTCGCCACCGCATGCCGGCTGGTCCCCAGGCTCGCCGAGTTCGATCTCGGCTGGATCGAGGAACCCCTCATGGCCGACCGGCCAATGACCGAATGGACCCAGGTCGCTGCAGCGGCCCCCACGGCGTTGGCCGTCGGCGAAAATCTGCGCGGCGCCGGGCCATTCCAGGCGGCGATCGACTCGGGGCTGTTCAGCATCCTTCCGCCCGACGTCGCCAAATGGGGCGGACATTCCGGTTGCCTGCCGGTGGCCCGGGCTGCCCTGGCGGCCGGACGCACCTATTGTCCGCACTACCTTGGCGGCGCGATCGGGCTGCTGCATTCGCTGCATCTGCTGGCGGCCGTGCGCGGACCGGGGATGCTCGAGGTCGACGCCAACGCCAATCCGCTGCGCGAGGGCCTGCTGGGCGACCTTTTGACCGTCCGCGACGGCTGCGTATCGCTTCCCGGCGGCCAAGGACTCGGTCTAGAACCTGATCTGAAGCCGCTCGCGAACCTCCGAAGCCTGCATATCGAGCGGCGCGCGTAACAGGGGAAATGCCATGCTCGGCCTGATGCAAGACCGTCCGCTGCTGATTTCGCAGATCATCGATTTCGCCGCCGCCTACTATCCCAATGTCGAGATCGTCACCCGGACGGTCGAGGGTCCGATCCACCGCTACGGCTACCGGGAGGCGGCCCATCGGGCAAAGCAGGTCGCCGAGGCGCTGCAGGGGCTTGGCATCGAATTGGGTGACCGGGTCGGCACCATCGCCTGGAACACCTATCGCCATTTCGAGCTCTATTTCGGCATCTCCGGCATCGGCGCCGTACTGCACACGCTCAACCCACGCCTGGCGCCCGAGCATGTGGCCTACATCGCCAATCACGCCGAGGACAAGGTTATCTTCGTCGACCTGAACCTGCTGCCGATCGTCGAGGGCGTGTGGCCCCACCTGAAGACGGTGAAGCACGTCGTGGTCATGACCGACCGCGCCCACATGCCGGCCTCGTCCAAGATTCCCAACCTGCTCTGCTACGAGGAGCTGATCGCGGCCCAGCCGGGCACGCTCACCTGGCCCGACTTCGACGAGAAGACGGCATCCTCGCTCTGCTACACCTCGGGCACGACGGGCAATCCCAAGGGCGTGCTCTACTCGCACCGCTCGACGATGCTCCATTCCATCATGGCCTCGAACGGCGCCGTGATCCCGATGGATCCCGACACCACCTTGCTGCCGGTGGTGCCGATGTTCCACGCCAATGCCTGGGGCTTGGTCTACGCCGCGCCGATGTGCGGCGGCAAGCTGGTGTTCCCCGGGCCCAAGCTCGATGGCGCCAGTGTCTATGAGCTTCTGGACAAGGAGCAGGTCACGCTCAGCGCCGGCGTGCCGACGGTGTGGCTCGCCCTGCTCGACTACTGCGCTCAGAACAAGCTCACGATGTCGTCGGTCAAGCGCACCCTGATCGGCGGCTCGGCCGTGCCGCTCACCATGATCGAGCGCTTCTGGAAGGAGCACGGCGTCGAGGTCGTGCAGGGCTGGGGCATGACCGAGATGAGCCCACTGGGCACGGTGACCCGCTTCAACAGGGGCGAGCGTAGCCTGCCCGACGCCGAACGCTTCGCCATCACCGCCAAGGCAGGCCGGCCGGTTTTCGGTTGCCAGATGAAGATCATCGACGATGCCGGCAACGACCTGCCGCATGACGGCAGCGTCTCGGGCAATCTCGTGGTGCGCGGCCCGTGGATCGTGAAGGGCTACATGAAGGGCGACGGCAAGAGCCAGTTCCTCGCGGACGACTGGTTCATGACCGGCGACGTCTGCAAGATCGAATCGGACGGCTCGGTCGTCATCACTGACCGCTCCAAGGACGTCATCAAGTCGGGCGGCGAATGGATCAGCTCGATCGACCTCGAGAATGCGGCGATGGGCTGCCCGGGCGTGGCCGAAGCCGCCGTGATCGGCGTCCACCATCCCAAGTGGGACGAGCGGCCCCTGCTGGTCGTCGTGCGCCGGCCCGACGCCGAAGTCACCAAGGCCGATCTGCTGAAGTTCCTCGACGGCAAGATCGCCAAGTGGTGGATGCCGGACGACGTGCAGTTCATCGACGCCATCCCGCACGGTGCCACCGGCAAGATCCTGAAGACCGCGCTGCGCAAGCACTTCGAGAACTACAAGCTGCCGACGGCGTAGCCGGCCGCCTGCAAGCCGCCGCGCCGGCAAGAGGTGCCGCGCCGGGATGTCGGCGACGACACCGGCGGGGAGTGGCTCGGCAGATCCCGCCGCAGCCTCTCGCATCGCGGCATGATAGGCCCTCGCCGCAGTCACGCACGCTCTCGCGGCCGGAGCAGGTTCGCAGTAGACTTTACCATCATGACCATCGAAATCCGCCCCATCGATCCCGTGAATCGCGCCTTCTTTGCCGGAGCGGTCTCGGGCCTCGATCTCACGCGTCCGCTGTCGCCGCAGCAAGTCGCCGCAGTCCATGCTGGCATGGACGAGTTCGGCATGCTGGTGTTTCACGACCAGAAAATCGACGACGAGCAGCAGCTCGTCTTCAGTCGCAGCCTGGGGCCGCTCGAGCTGGCCACCGGCGACATCGCCGCGCCCGAGGAACGTCGGGTCAGCATGGACCTGAACGACATCTCCAATCTCGACAAGAACAACCGCATCCTGGCACGCGACGATCGCCGCCGCCTGTTCGGGCTCGGCAACCAGCTCTGGCACTCGGACAGCTCGTTCAAGGAGATTCCGGCCAAGTATTCCTTGCTGTCGGCCCGTCACATTCCGCCGACCGGCGGCAATACCGAGTTCGCTGACATGCGGGCCGCCTACGATACGCTCGACGAGGCGACCAAGCGCGAAGTCCACGACCTGATCTGCCTGCACAGCCAGATCTTTTCGCGCGGCATTCTCGGCTTCACCGACTTCACCGATGCCGAGCGCGAGAAGTGGGCGCCAGTTCGCCAACGCCTGGTGCGCAAGCACCCGACGACCGGCCGCCTGTCGCTCTTTCTGGCGAGCCATGCAGGCAGCATCGAAGGATGGCCGGTGCCGGAGGCCCGCGCCTTCCTGCGCGACCTCACCGAGCACGCCACGCAGCGCCAGTTTGTCTACAGCCATGTCTGGCGACCGCACGATCTGGTGATGTGGGACAATCGTGTCACCATGCACCGTGCCCGCCGCTATGATTACACCGAAGTGCGCGACATGCGGCGCACGACGCTCACCAACGAAGTTTCCAGCCTCGAGCAGGCTCCCTAGGGGCGGCGATACGTCGGACCGCCTTCATTCGCCTCGGAGAGCCCTATGGTCGAAAGCGTTGGAGTGGTCGCCGTCCTCGGCTTGGGCGCGATGGGAAGCGCGGTTGCCAGCCGTATGGTCGCGTCCGGCGTCGACGTCGTATCGGTGTTCGAAGGACGGAGTGCGGAGAGCCGCGAGCGCGCCGAAGCCGCCGGCGTGCGTGCTGGAACCTGGTCCGACCTGGAGAATGCCGACGTCATCCTGTCGATCGTCCCGCCGTCGGAGGCGCCGGCTGTCGCCGCCACGGTGGCCGACATCGCCGCAAGCAAGCCCGGACGGCTCTTTGTCGATTGCAATGCCGTCAGCCCGCAGACCATGCAGGAGATCGCGCGGCTGTTCACCGGGACCCGCGACCGCGTCGTCGATGCCGGCATCATTGGCGGCCCGCCGAAGGCCGGTGCGCGCACCGTGATCTACACCTCCGGCCCCGACGCCGAAGCCTTGTCCGTGCTGGGCGATCGCGGCCTCGACGTGCGCGTGGTCGACGGGCCGATCGGCGCGGCGTCGGCTCTGAAAATGTCCTACGCCGGCATCACCAAGGGCCTGACGGCGCTCGGTGCCGCCATGATGCTCGCCGCCACGCGCGCCGACGCTGCGGCTGATCTGGCCCAGGAATTGCGCGCCAGCCAGCCGCAACTGCTCGCCTGGCTGATCCGGTCGGTGCCGAGCATGCTGCCCAAGGCCTACCGGTTCGACGGCGAAATGTCGGAGATCGCCGACTTCATCGGCGAACCGGCGGCGGGCAGCGACATTTACGAGGGCATGGCGCTGCTCTACCGCACGATCGCCACCGACAGCATGCGCTCGCAGAATCTGACGGCGTTCGTCGAGACCGCGCGACGCCTGCTGGCGAGCGAAGCCGGTCGCTAGCGCGGTGAAGCTCCAGATCCTGGGTAGCGGCGACGCCTTCGGCAGCGGCGGCCGCTTCAACACCTGCTTCCACCTGGAGTGCCACGACTCGGGCAACGTGCTGATCGACTGCGGCGCCACGTCGATGGTGGCGATCCGCAAGTGGCAGGTCGAGCCCAACGCCATTTCGACGATCCTGATCAGCCATCTACACGGCGATCACTTTGGCGGCCTGCCGTTCTTCCTGCTCGACGCCCAGCTCGTCAGCCGTCGCACGGAGCCCTTGGTGATCGCCGGCCCGCCGGGGCTCGCGGAACGACTGACGATCGTGATGGAAGCGATGTTCGCTGGCTCGACCAAGGTCGAGCGCAAGTTCGCCCAGGACGTCGTCGAGCTCGCGCTGCATGAGCGCGCCGAGCTGAACGGGCTCGCCGTCACGCCGTATCTGATGAAGCACTATAGCGGCGCTCCCTCCTACGCCTTGCGCATCGAGGTCGCGGGCAAGATTTTCACCTATTCCGGCGACACCGAGTGGGTCGACGAGCTGATCCCTGCCGCACGCGGCGCCGATCTCTTCGTCTGCGAGGCCTACTTCTTCGACAAGGTGGTCAAGTATCACATCGACTACTCGACCCTAGCCAAGCGGCTCCCCGACATCGGCGCCAGGCGCACGATCGTCACGCACATGAGCGCCGAGCTTCTCGCCCGTCGGGGCGAGATGACGCTGGAAGCGGCGCACGACGGCCTGGTCGTCGAGTTCTAGCCTAGCTACCGGGGCCCCATTCCTCGAGCGGGGTAACTGGATCGAGCAGGCGCGTGCTACGGAGGACCATGCCGTACCGCTTGAACATATCTTCTGGTGTCACTCCGTTGCCCACTCCGGGAAACACCGGGCGACCGCGCGGCACGCTTGCGGCGGCCCGTGTCAGGAAGAAGGCGTCGTAACCCAGGGTCAGGAACAGGGCGAACACGCCGGTGCCGCCGACCACGGCCAGCATGCCGTCGTCGACGCCCAGCCTCTGCCACGCTTCGTCGAACGAGGCCGTGGCAGGATTCCAGAGGATCGCATTGGGATTGTCGGGATCGACGATCACACGCTGGACGCGACGCGTCAGCACGATGCGCTTGCGTTCCTTCTGCCCCGGCCCACCTTCGGCGGAATGGCGCCCATTCGCGATCGCCGACGCGCGGGTAAGTGATCGCCGATAGAATTCCTGGTCGGCCGGAATTTCGAGTTCCTTCGGGAAGGAGCCGTCTGACCGGGCGATCATGCCTTCATGAGAGACGATGGCGTAACCCTCGATGCGGGGACGTCTGCTTGTCATTGAACCCCTTTCACACGACCATGACGCCGATGACGGCACCTGGGACGAGCAGCATGCCGAGCCGATGGACGCCGTCGATGATGGTGAGCATCGGCTTGCGCCGCCCAAGGACATCATTGACCGACCGGGTCGCGATCGAGAAGCCCAACCGCGCGAGCCGGCCGGAAATAACGCCGCTTCTGATGATTGCCTGACTCTTCACAACGCTCCAGCAACCTCGCGCGATGGACGCACGCACCTGATCGACCGATACGCGACTTCCCCGCGATGTCAGCGTCGTGCCGTTGGGATGGATCGGAATTGCAGCCGCCTCGAAATGGACGATCCGTCGGCGGGAGGCTTGCTCCCCCAGACCGTCGTGGCAGGCCACAGCCGCGCTCCCAACCTTGCGACCACTGAGATGACGGCGCCGGCTGCCGATGGATCGAACCCGCTGCCGTCGGCAAAGACACTTGCATAGTGAACGACGACACGCGGCGCGCGCTGCACGACACGACGCGCGACTGGGCCGTAACCTGCTCGCGGCCTTGGCGCGGAGCGGCCGCGCGGACGCCGAGTTGCCGTTGGCGCTCCGCACTGCCACCGGCTTCGTCATGGGCGTGGTGCAGGCGCAGCTCACCCGTCCGGTGGTTGGCGCCACCGATCCCGATATCGAGCGCGCTCAGGCACTGTCGCCCGAGCGCCACCTGAAATTGATCGAAATCGCCAAGGCCGCCTCACGTCTCGGGTCGGAGCGGGAGTTCCGCGCCGGCCTCGATATCGTGATGGCGGGCCTTACGGCGTCGTGATCAGACGCGGAATGCCTGACGCGCAAGTAGCTTCCAGCTTCCGCCGTCCTTCACCCAGACCTGCAGGACGCCGACCTTGGCCGAGCTGGGCTTGCCGTCGGTCTCGGTCTCGACAGCCATCGTATGCCGCGCGATCGCGTTGTTGCCGGCGACGGCGACAGTCGGATCGGTCAGCGCGATCGACTTGTAGATCGTCTTCTTCCCGGCGACGACATCCATGAAGATGGCCTTGGTCTCCAGGCGGCCGGCCGAATGGCCATAGCTCAACTGGTCCGACAGCAGCGCGTCGAGCTTGGCCTTGTCGGCGGCCATCATCGCCTTGCCGAGATCGTCGACCGCCTTGCGCACAGCCGCCTCGTCGGCGGACTGCGCATGGCCGGCGGCCGGCAGAGACGCAGCGGCAAACGCGAGCGCGCCGGCGGCTGCGAGGTGACGTCGAGTGATGCTCATCTTGGTTCACTCCCGCTTGTTCTGGTTGTCGCCGGAAAACGCCTCCGGCCCCGCCAGCCTACTCGGGCGTGATGCCCAGCGCCACAATCAGCGGAATCACGGCCGCCTTGATGCGCCCGTAGTCCGCCGTGACCTCCTCGTGGTCGAGCGGCTTTTCCGTTAGGCCAAAGCTCTCCATCATCTTGCGGCCCGGTTCCGAAGTCGCGGCCGCGACCCAGAGATCGGACATCCTCCGCACGATCGCCTTCGGAGTCGCAGCCGGCGCGGACAGCGCCAGCCAGCCGCGCAACACGAAGGCATCGTCGGTGAAGCCCTGCTCGATCGTCGTGGGGAGGTTGGGAAAGCGTGCATCGCGCGTCGCGGCCGGCGCGGCAATGGGCCGGACCTCGCCTTTGACGAGCAGCGCGTTCATCGCCTGTGGGCTGCCCATTGCCGCCTGCAGCGATCCCGCCCCCATGTCCTGCCACATCGGCGCTTCGCCCTTGTAGTTCACGACCTCGATCTTGAGGCCGAACTTGTCGTTCAGCGCCTGCGCGAAGATGTGGGCTGCCGAGCCGATTGCCCACGAGCCGAAATTCACCTTGTTGCCGCGGGCAAACTCGACGAACTCCTTGAGGTTGGTCGCCGGCACGGATTTGTGCACAACCGCGGGAATGAGACCCGAGGGCGTTCCCGACACGATGGTGAAGTCCTTGTCGGGATCGAAGCCCGGCGACTTGAAGAGCACGCGGTTCTGCACCAGCGTACCCGACACCGAATGCAGGAAGGTGTAGCCGTCGGCCGGCGAACGGGCGACCAGGGCGGCGCCGATGTTTCCGCTGGCGCCCGGCTTGTTGTCGATGATGACCTGCTGACCGGTGGCCTGCTGGACATGCTGGCCGAAGGCGCGGGCGATACCGTCGGTGAGGCCGCCGGGCGGGAAATTGACCACGATGGTGATCGGCCTGGCCGGCCAGGCCGGCTGGGCGCGTACGATCGCCGGCGCGGCCAGAACGAGGCCACCGGCGCTGCGCAACAAGGTCCGTCTCGTCGTCATTTCCTGCATGCCCCCATGAGCTTTCCTTGGTGTGCGGAGATGCATAGCCACTGTCGGCGGGCTATGCCAGCATCATCGTCGCATTGCGGAACTTGAGGCCGCTGGGCGGCGCGCCCGGGGATTGCTAAGACAGCCCATCGCCAACGGCACCAATCAGGGGAAGAACGTCCATGTCCGACGCAGTGCTTCGCTCCACGCAGGGGCGCATCGGCATTCTCACCGTCAACAATCCGCCGGTGAATGCGCTGGCCGCGGCCGTGCGCGACGGCATCAAGGAGGGCGTCGACGCCTTCGCCGCCGACCCCAACATCGATGCCATCGTGCTGATCGGCGGTGGCCGCACCTTCATCGCCGGCGCCGACATCCGCGAGTTCGGCAAGCCGCCCAAGGGCGCCAACCTGAACGACGTCATCGCCACCATGGAGAACTGCCCGAAGATCATCGTGGCGGCCCTGCATGGCACGCCGCTCGGCGGCGGCCTGGAAACGGCGCTCGGCGCGCACTATCGCGTGTCGCTCGCCTCGACCCGCGTCGGCCTGCCCGAGGTCCATCTCGGCCTGCTGCCCGGCGCCGGCGGAACCCAGCGCCTGCCGCGCCTTGCCGGCGCCAAGTACGCGCTCGACGCCATCATCTCGGGCCGCCACATCCCCGCCCCCGAGGCCAAGAGCAAGGGCATCATCGATGCCATCGTCGAGGGCGACCTGCTGTCCGGCGCGGTGGCACACGCCCAGATGCTGGTTGCCCAGAACGCGCCGCGGCGACGCGTGCGCGACCTGTCGGTGACGCTCGAATCGCCCGACCTGTTCGCCGAGACCGAGAAGGCGATCGCCCGGCGCGCGCGCGGCTTCAAGGCGCCGTGGAACATCATCAAGTGCGTCCAGGCCGCCGCCGAGCTGCCGTTCGACGAGGGCATGAAGCGCGAGCGCGAGCTGTTCGTCGAGCTGCTCACCTCGTCCGAATCGGCAGCGCAGCGCTACTACTTCTTCGCCGAGCGCGAGGCGGCCAAGGTGCTCGACGTGCCGGCCGACACGCCGCAGCGCGCGATCAAGAGCGGCGGCATCGTCGGCGCCGGCACGATGGGCGGCGGCATCGCCATGAACTTCGCCAACGCCGGCATCCCGGTGACCCTTCTCGAGGTGAAGCAGGAAGCCCTCGATCGCGGGCTGAAGACCATCCGCACCAACTACGAGAACACCGCCAAGCGCGGCGGCATGAAAATGGAGGATGTCGACAAGCGCATGGCGCTGATCAAGCCCACGCTGTCCTACGACGACCTCAAGGACGCCGACGTCATCATCGAAGCGGTATTCGAGACCATGGAGGTGAAGGAAGGCGTCTTCAAGAAGCTCGACGAGGTGGCCAAGCCCGGCGCGGTGCTGGCGACCAACACCTCGGGCCTCGACGTCAACCAGATCGCCAGCTACACGCAGCGGCCTGGCGACGTGATCGGCATGCATTTCTTCTCGCCGGCCAACGTCATGAAGTTGCTGGAGAACGTGCGCGGCAAGGCGACCTCCAAGGACGTCATCGCCACCGTGATGTCGCTCAGCAAGAAGATCGGCAAGATCCCCGTGCTGGTCGGCGTCTGCGAGGGCTTCGTCGGCAACCGCATGCTGCGCCAGCGCGGCATCCAGTCGGCCTACATGCTGGAGGAAGGCGCGCTGCCCCACCAGGTCGACAAGGTGATCTACGATTTCGGCTTCCCGATGGGCCCGTTCGCCATGAGCGATCTCGCCGGCAACGACGTCGGCTGGCGCATCCGCCAGGGCAAGAACGAGAAGGAAAAGCGCAACGTCCGCTACACCGGCTACGTCGCCGACGCGATCTGCGAGCTCGGCCGCTTCGGCCAGAAGACCGGCGCCGGCTACTACAAGTACAACCTCCCCGACCGCACGCCGATCCCCGATCCCGAGGTCGAGAAGATCATCGAGGAGAATTCCAGGAAGCTCGGCATCACGCGGCGCGCTATCTCCGACCAGGAGATCCAGGAGCGCTGCCTCTACCCGATGGTCAACGAAGGCGCCAAGATTCTCGAGGAAGGCATGGCCCAGCGCGCCCTCGACATCGACGTGATCTGGGTCAACGGCTACGGCTGGCCGGTCTATCGCGGCGGCCCGATGTGGTGGGCCGACAACGTGGTCGGGCTCAAGACCATCCACGATGCCCTGCTGAAGTATCGCGACGCCTCCGGCGACCCGTTCTGGGAGCCGGCACCGCTGCTCAAGAAGCTGGTGCAGGAAGGCAAGAAGTTCTCTACCGTCTGACGCAGTACCCCTGTCATCCCGAGCGCAGCGGGGGACCTTTATGGCAACGAAAAGGTCCGCCGCTGCGCTCGGGATGACACCCCTCGCATCGCAACACCGAGCCACAGGCCGGCACATTCCAGGAGGAACATCATTATGGCCGACGCCGTCATCGTCTCAACCGCCCGCACGCCGATCGGCAAGGCGTTCCGCGGTGTCTTCAACGACACGCACGGCGCCGACATGGGCGCCCATGTGATCAAGCACGCCGCCGAGCGCGCCAAGCTCGAGTTGGGCGAGGTCGAGGACGTGATCCTGGGCTGCGCCGCGCCGGAAGGCACGACCGGCTCGAACGTGGCGCGCGTCTCGGCGATCCGGGCCGGCGCGCCAGTCAGCGTGTCGGGCGTCACCGTCAACCGCTTCTGCTCGTCGGGCCTGCAAACCATCTCGATGGCCGCCCAGCGCGTGCTGGTCGACAAGGTGCCGGTGATGATCGCAGGCGGCCTCGAATCGGTGTCGCTGGTCCAGGGCCCGCCGGGCGGCAACAAGAACCGGCTCGTCAATCCGTGGGTGCAGGAGCACGTGCCGGGCATCTACCACGCCATGATCACCACCGCCGACACCGTCGCGGCGCGCTACAAGATCAGCCGCGAGGTCCAGGACGAGTACTCGCTGCAGAGCCAGCTCCGCACCGCGGCAGCGCAGCAAGCCGGCAAGTTCGACGACGAGATCGTGCCCATGGAAACCACGATGCTGGTCACCGACAAGAACACGCAGGAGACCTCCAAGAAGACGGTGAAGCTCACCAAGGACGAGGGCAATCGTCCCGATACGACCATCGAGGGCCTCGCCAAGCTGCAGCCGGTGATGGGTCCCGACAAGTGGATCACCGCCGGCAATGCGAGCCAGCTTTCCGACGGCGCCTCGGCCGCCGTGATCATGAGCGATGCCGAAGCCGCCAAGCGCGGCCTGAAGCCGCTCGGCATCTACAAGGGCCTGGTCGTCGCCGGCTGCGAGCCCGACGAGATGGGCATCGGCCCGGTCTACGCGATCCCGAAGCTGCTGAAGCGCTTCGGCCTCAAGATGGACGACATCGATCTCTGGGAGCTGAACGAGGCCTTCGCAGTGCAGGTGCTGTACTGCCGCGACAAGCTCGGCATCCCCAACGAGAAGCTGAACGTCAATGGCGGCTCGATCTCGATCGGCCATCCGTTCGGCATGACCGGCGCACGCTGCACCGGCCATGCCCTGATCGAAGGCCGCCGTCGCAAGGCCAAGAACGTCGTCGTCACGATGTGCATCGGCGGCGGCATGGGCGCGGCCGGCCTGTTCGAAGTCGTGCACTGAGCGGCGCCGGGACACTCGTCTTCCGCGCAGCACTCGCCGGAGCGAAGGTCCACCGCGACATCGAGATCGACGGGGCCAGGTCCTTGTACGACCTGGCCGCCGCGATCTGCGCCGCCGTCAATTTCGATTTCGATCACGCCTTCGGGTTCTACAGCACGCTCACGAGCCGCTATTTCGACTCGCCCGAAATATATGAATTGTTCGTGGATATGGGGGGTCCGTTGGCGAAGGTGCCAAGAGCGTCAAGCGGACGAAGGTCGCCAAGCCCTTCCCCAAGGTCGGCAAGAAGATGCTCTTCGTGTTCGACTACGGCGACGAGTAGCATTTCCTGGTGCAGCTCCTCGCAGAGGGCGAGAAGCTACCGAAAGTGAAGTATCCACGGATTGTCGCATCGAAGGGCACGGCGCCGGTGCAATACCCCGACCCCGAGGACGATTGACGGAGTGGGATCAACGCCTGTTGCGGCGCAGATCGTCCTCGTTCTCCCACATCAGGAATTGCGGGCCGAGATCGGCGATCTTGGGAACACCCATCTGGGCCATGCTGATGTCGATCTCGCGGCGGAAGATGCCGAGCGCCATCTTCGCACCCGGGATTCCGCCGGCGGTCACGCCGTAGAGCGTCGGCCGGCCGACGAACACGAACCGGGCGCCCATGCAGAGGGCGATCAGCGCATCGAGGCCGCGGCGCACGCCGCCGTCGAGCATCAGGGTCATCTTGTCGCCGACCGCGGCGTTGACTGCCGGCAGCACCTCGAGCGGCGACGGCGCGTTGTCGAGCTGGCGGGCGCCGTGATTGGACACCATGATTCCGTCGACCCCGAGCGAATGGGCGCGGATCGCATCGTCGGGATGCATGATCCCCTTGAGCACGAAATTGCCTTTCCACAGCTCGCGGAAGCGCTCGACGTGCTTCCACGTCATCGGCGCGCGATTCTGGTAGGCGACCAGATCGGCCACCTTCTCGGCGGTGGCGTCGGGCCCGGCATACTTCGCCCAGTTGCTGAAATACGGCGTGCCGTGGCGCAGCCACTGCATCATCCAGGCGGGATGCATCAGGGCGTCGAGCTTGGTCTTCCAGGTGAGCTTGAGCGGGCGGCCCCAGCCGTTGCGCGTGTTGCGCTCGCGGTTGGAGCCTTCCGGCACGTCGACCGTGAACACCAGCGTCTTCAGGCCGGCGTCGCCCGCACGCTTGATTAAGTCCTCCGAGACCGCCTGATCCTTGGCAGAGTAGAGCTGATACCAGCCGTGATCGGGTGCGAGCTTGCCGAGATCCTCGATCGAGCCGGTGCTCGAGCCCGACATGATGAAAGGCACGTTGGCGTCGCGCGCCGCCTCGGCCAGCATCAGGTCGGCACCGTGGCGAAACAGCCCGGCCAGGCCGGTCGGCGCGATGCCGATCGGGCTGGAATAGGTGCGGCCGAACAGGGTCGTCGACTGATCGCGCACGCTGACATCGACCAGGTAGCGCGGCACGATGCGGGCCTTGCGAAAGGCCTGCTCGTTGGTGACCAGCCCGACCTCGTCGTCGGTGCCGCCTTCGATGAAATCGTAGGCGATCTTGGGCAGCCGCTTCTTGGCGAGCTTGCGCAGATCGTCGATGTTGACCACGCCTTCCATCGTTGTCCGCTCCCTCTCCGACCCAGCAGGTCCCTTGTCCGGATTTTGACGATCTTTGCCGTCATGGGCCAGCAATGATAGCGTCACGCGCCCGACGACAGCCGAGGAAAAGCGCCAGATGGAGCTCACGACCGAGCAACTCGAGCGATTCGAGCGCGACGGATTCCTGATCCTTCCCGACCTGTTTTCGCGGGCCGAGATCGCCATTCTGCGGCGCGAGGTGGCGCGCCTCAGCCAGGTCGAGGGCGAGGAGGTCGTCCGCGAGCATACCGGGGCCGTCCGGACCATCTTCCGCTGCCACGAGCAGGACGGTGCGACCCGCTCGGCGCCGTTCCGCGCCTTGGTCCATACGCCTCGTCTGCTGCGGCCGGTCCAGCAGGCTCTCAAGGACGATGCCGTCTACGTCTACCACACCAAGATCAACACCAAGCCCGCCATCGAAGGCACGGTGTGGCAGTGGCATCAGGATTACGGCTCGTGGAAGCGCGACGGCTGCGCGCGGCCCGACATGGCGACCTTCAACCTGATGATGACCGACACGACCGAGATGGGCGGCGCGCTCTACATCGTTCCGGGCTGCCACAAGCTCGGCCGCATCGAGCCGGTTTACGACGAGCAGACCTCGTACAAATTCTGGGCGATGCCCAAGCAGAGCATGATCGAGATCCTGAGGAGCTCGCCCGAGCCAGTCGCCGTCACCGGCCGTGCCGGCACCTGCGTGCTGTTTCACTGCAACGTCTTGCACGCGTCCGGGCACAATCTCTCGGCCGACGACCGCTGGCACATCTACGTTTCCTGCAACACGGTGGCCAACAAGCCTGTGCTGGGCCCCGAGCCGCGGCCCGACTGGGTCGTCTCGCGCAATTGGAAGCCACTGCAGGTCGAGGACGACCAGGGTGTGCTGAAGGCGGCGTAGCGCGATGCGGTTCGACGTGGTTGGCAGGGCATGAGCCTGATCCTGCACCACTACGACTTCTCGAACTTCGCCGAGAAGGCCCGACTGATGCTGGGCTTCAAGGGACTGGCTTGGCACGGCGTGGAAATCCCGCCGATCCTGCCCAAGCCCAAGCTGGTGCCGCTGACCGGCGGCTACCGGCGCACGCCGGTGCTGCAGGATGGCGCCGACATCTGGTGCGACACCAACCTGATCGCCCGCGAGCTCGAACGCCGCTTCCCCGAGCCGACGCTGTTCCCGGCCGCGACGGCGGGCAGCGCCAACGCGATCGCCTGGTGGGCCGAGCAGCAATTCATGCGCCCGGTGGCGCTGTTCGTGTCGGGCATCAACGCCGACCACATGCCGGCCGGTCTGCATGCGGATCGCGCCCGGCTGCACGGCCTGCCCGAGCCGTCGATCGAGGCGGTACGCAAGGCGGCGATCCGCAATCGCAATCTGGTGCGCCCGCAGATCAAGTGGCTCGCCGACATGCTGCGGGACGGACGGCCCTACTTGCTGGGCGCCGAGCCGTGCATCGCGGATTTCGCCGCCTATCACGTGGTGTGGTTCTTCCGCGGTCGCCATATCGACTGCCGCGGCGAGCTCGAGCCCTACCCGCGCCTGCTCGCGTGGCGCGACCGCATGGCCGCGATCGGCCATGGCGCGCGCACCGACATCGACGCCGATCAGGCGCTCAGCCTTGCCCGCGAGTCAGCACCGGCTGCGCCACGTCTATCGGAGCCCCAGGAGGGCGATCCACGGCCCGGCGAACGAGCCCGTGTGCGCCCTGGCGACAATGCCAGGGATTGGGTCGAGGGCGAGGTCCACTTCATCGATGCCAACGAGATCGCCCTGCTGCGCCACGACCCGCTGGTCGGCGAGGTCGTCGTGCATTTTCCGCGCCTCGGCTACGACTGGCGCCGCATCTGAGACGAAGCCCGCTCAGCTTTCGGCCATGAAAAAGAATGGCAACAGCTGAACACGGATAAGATGAATTCGAAGGGGGCCAATTGGAGATTGGCTTGACGTCTGTTCCGCTCTCCTATGCTTGCAGACGACGACAGGCAGGCCAGGTCGAGGTCCGGGCCGACCCCGGCGATAGTCATGTCGAGAATCCGAATTCATCTGTGTTCGTCTGTGGCTGATTCTCTTGTTATCCGTGACCGGCGTTTTCCGCGCACAGCCGAGACGGCCCCTCGTGGCCAGCTCATCGGCCCGATCCGGCCTGACCCTGAAAGCGTGCGATTCCGAGGCCGTCGATGGGCACGTTCGTGCGGCCGGTGGCGACCAGCTCGGCCATCATCGCCCCGGTGCCCGGCCCAAGCTGGAAGCCGTGCGCCGAGAAGCCGAACTGGTGATACACGCCTTCGCTGGTCGAGCTCGGGCCGACCACGGGGATCTCGTCGGGCATGCGCGCCTCGATGCCCGCCCAGGCGCGCACGATAGTCGCCGCCCGCATCACCGGGAACAGCTCCCACACGGTGGCGGCGCTGATCGCGAGCTTCGACCAGTCGAGCACGCTGCGATTCTCGTCGCGATAAGGCTCGGCGAGGTGGCCGCCGCCGATCACGACGGTGCCGTTGTCGCGCTGCTTGAAGGAGAGCTTTCGCCCGCGCAGGATGACCACCGGCTGAATGAAGGCAGGCAGCGGGCTGGTCACCATCAGCATGGGCGCGATGACCTCGAGTGGCACCGGCTCGCCGAGCTGGGCGGCGATGCGATCGGCCCAGGCGCCGGCGGCGTTCACCACCTTGGGCGCCTCCAATGGCCCGGCGCTGGTCTCGACCCGCCACACCGAGCCCGCGCGCGCAAGACCGCTCACGGTCACGCCTTCCATCACCTCGACGCCGCGCTCGACGGCGCGACGGCGGAAGGCCTGCGTGGTGATGAACGGATCGGCGGCACCGTCGCGCCGCGACACCACGCCACCCGGACAATGATCCGACACCGCCGGCACGAGGCGCTTCAGCTCGTCGCGACCGATCAGCTCCTCGTGGGTAAATCCCTTCAGGCGCAAATCGTCGACGCGGGCACGAAAGCTCGCGAGTTCCTCCTCGCTTTCCGCCACCAGCACCGTGCCGTGGCTCGAGAAGCCGCAATCGTCGCCGACCAGATCCTCGATGCGCTCCCACAACTCCATCGACGAGATCGACAATGGAATCTCGGCGATGTGGCGGGCAAGCTGGCGCACGCCGCCAGCGTTGACGCCCGACGCATGCCGGCCAGCATAGTCCTTCTCGACCAGGATCGCCTTCACGCCACGCAGCGCGAGATGCAGCGCCGTCGAGCAGCCATGAATGCCGCCGCCGATCACCACGACGTCGGCTGTGCGTGCCATGGTCAGCGCTCCACGGCTTTGCGCTCGGCAGAGCTGATGGGCAGCGAGGCGAGCTCGGCCAGCGTGATCGGCTTCACCGGCGGGCGCAGGCGGTAGTAGCCGACCTCGGCCGGAGTCGAGTCACGGGTTTCGGCGGTCAGCTCGGTGACGGTGAGGCCGCACAGCCGGCCCTGGCACGGTCCCATGCCGCAGCGCAGGAAGGCCTTCATCTGGTTCGGCCCCTCGCAGCCGAGACGGGCCGTGTCGCGGACCTGCCGGGCCGTGACCTCCTCGCAGCGGCACACCAAGGTGTCGCCCTCGGGCCGGCGGAACGAGTCGGCCGGGCGGTTCAGCCAGTCGAGGAAGGCCCGGCCCATCTCCTCGCGTTGCAGGCGCTGGCGCACGGCCTGGGGGTCGGGGATCGACACGTCGGGCCGCAGCGCCCGCACCGCCGCCATGGCCGCGATCCGGCCGCGCTGGATTGCCGCCGTGCCGCCAGCAATGCCTGCCCCGTCGCCAGCGACGGCAATACCGGCGACCGACCCGCCAAAATCCTCATCGAGCACCGGCTCGAAACAGAGCTGGCGCCCGTTCCAGCGATGCTCGAGGCCGGCCGCCATAGCGAGGTTGACGTTGGGAACGACACCCTGGTGCAGCAGCAACAGGTCGGCCGCCAGCCGTCGCTCGCTTCCGCCGCCCTGGCCAAACACGACTTCGACCAGCTTGCCGTCACCCATCGCTGCGAGGCGATCGACCTTGTGTACCGGCACGCGGGCCTTGACCTCGCGCAACAGCTTCAGCCCCTTGGAGAAATAAGGTGATAGAATGAAGTCGGGCAAATGGGGCGCGGCGAGCAGCCAGTTGCGGCGCGGCGTGGTGTCGAGCAGCGCCTCGACGCGACCGCCGGCGCGCAGGATCTGCGCCGCCAGCAACCACAGCAACGGCCCCGTTCCCGCCAACACCGTTCGCCCCGACGGCACCAGGCCCTGGGCTTTGAGCGCCGTCTGGGCGCCTCCGGCGGTCATCACGCCGGGCAGGGTCCAGCCCGGAATGGCGAAGGGGCGCTCGAGCGCACCGGTGGCAATGACGATCCGCCGACCTTCGATCAGCCGTGTCTTGCCGGCGATCGAGACGCCGATGACGCGATGCGGATCGAGGCTCCACACCGTGGCGCCGTTGACGATCGCGGCACCGCTTGCCCTGGCCTCGGCGGCGAGCGCTTCGCCCACCCAATAGTCGTCGCCCAGGATCGACCGGTCCGTGAGGGGGGATGCGGTGATGGCGCGATAGATCTGGCCGCCGATGCCGGGATTCTCGTCGAGCAGCACTGTCGAAAGCCCGGCGCGCGCCCCGACCGAGGCCGCAGCGAGACCGGCGGGCCCACCGCCGATCACGATCAGATCGTAGGCAAGTGCGAGATCGCCGGCGTTCATTTGCAGCACCCTCCGGCATGCTTCTCATGGTTCCCTCCCCCGACGACGGGGGAGGGAAAGGATATCGCCTTCATCGTCCGGCCTCGCGCTTGCCGAGTTGGGTCTCGACGGCCATGCCGGCATGCACCGGGACCAAGCAGGCCTGGCGGCTGCCGACGCCGTCGATCGTCACCAGGCAGTCGAAGCACACGCCCATCATGCAGTAGGGTGCGCGCGGGGCCCCGGTGACCGGCGTGGTGCGGCAATGGCCAATGCCGGCCGCCAGCAAGGCAGCCGCGACCGTGTCGCCGCTGCGCGCGGCAACCGGCTTACCGTCGACGATGATCGCCACCGCAGCCCCCGTCTCAGCCAGCCTCTTGAACATGGAACCTCCGCGCGCTGAAGGGAGCGACCAGCGACTTGTCGAGCGCGCCGCGTGCGATCATCGGCGCAATGGTGAGGGCGTGATTGGCCGCCAGCGTGACGCCGGAATGGCAGCACACCGTGAAAGCGCCGGGATGCGTCTCCGATTCGTCGTAGATCGGAAATCCGTCCTGCGTCATGACTCGGATCGCGCTCCAGGTCCGCACGACATTCGCGCCGGCGAGCAACGGGAACTGGCGGACGGCGCGCTCGGCCTCGGTGGCGCTGACGCCGAGGGTCAGGCCGGACGGGTCAGTGCTCTCCTCCTTGGAATCGCCGATCATCACCGTGCCCTCGTCGGTCTGCCGCAGCGTGACCACGGGATGATGCAGGAACGGCCGCAGCCGCTCGGTCACGACGATCTGGCCGCGCTCGGGCTTCATCGGCGCCTCGAGGCCGACCATCGGCGCCAGGCGCATGTTGGCGTTGCCGGCGGCCAGCGCGACACGGTTGGCGCGTACCTCGCCGCCGGCTGTCGTCAACCGGAATTCGCCGCCAACCTTGTCGATGGTCTCGACACGATGACTCGGCAGATAGGTAACGCCGCGCGCCTGCATCGCCGTGTGGAGGGTACGGAACAAGCGCAGCGAATTGACGTGGCCGTCGAGCGGGCAATAGCTGCCGCCCACCACTTCGGGGCCGACGTCGGGCAGCATCTTCGCGATCTCGGCATGGCCGAGGATCTCGGTCTTGTAGTCGACGATGCCCGGCTGGTTGTGCAGGCGCTTCAGCACCAGGGCGCGTGCCTCGAGCTCGCGCTCCGACAGCGCGAGATGAAAGCCGCCCGGCCGCTGGAAGGAGACATCGAGGCCCGTCTCGTCCTTCAGCATCGCGGCAAAGCCGCCCCAGGCATTGGACGAGCGGATCGTCCAGCCGGCATAGGGCGCCAGGCCGAGGCCTTTGCTCTGTACCCACACCAGCGCAAAGTTGCCGCGGCTCGCCCGCACCGCCCGATCGCCCTCGTCGAGCACGACGACGCGGCAGCCTTCGCGCGCGAGCCCCCAGGCGGTCGCCACGCCGACCAGGCCGCCGCCCACCACGGCGACATCGTAGCCGCTACCGCTATCGGCCATCGCCGCTCCTCCCGACCAGCAGGCGCTCCAGGCCGTAGGCGCGATCGAGCGCCACCAGCGCCAGCACGGTGATGGCGATGACACAGGCCGACACGGACGTCACCAGCGGATCGATATTGTCCTGGATATAGAGAAACATGCGCACTGGCAGGGTCTCGGTTCCCGGGGCGGCAATGAACACCGTCATGGTCACCTCGTCGAACGAGTTGATGAAGGCGAGCGCCCAGCCGCTCACCAGGCCAGGCAGCACCAGCGGCAAGGTGATGCGCTTCAGCACCGTCCTGTCGGACGCGCCGAGCGACACCGCGGCGTGCTCGATCGCACGATCGAGCCCCACCGCGGAGGCGAGCGTGAGGCGGAGCGCGAAAGGCAGCACGATCACGATGTGCGACAGCACCAAGCCCGCGAAGGTGCCACCGAGGCCGATCTGGGTGAAGAAGCGCAGGAAGGCGATGCCGAGCACGACGTGCGGGATCATGAGCGGCGACATGAACAGAGCCGTCATCGCCTCACGGCCGGGGAAGCGATGGCGCGCGATGGCGAGCGCCGCTGGCACCGAGATCGCCACGGCGACGGCCGACGACAGCGCGCCGAGCCATAGGCTGCGCCAGAACGCCGAGATGAACTCGGGATAGCGACCGATGGCGTAGAACCAGCGCAGAGACCAGCGGTCGGTCGGGAAAGACAGGTAGCCTTCCGGCGTGAAGGCGACGATGCAGACGACCAGGATCGGCGCCAGCATGAAGCCGACGAACAGCGCATGATACACGAGCGCCAGGGGGCCGTTGCGGCTCATGACTCTCCCAGCTCCTCCCCCGTCATCGGGGGAGGTGGCTCGAAGGGCCGGAGGGGAAAGGCCGCAATCGAGGTTCCTCTGCTTCCGACGTCGGAATCCGACGAATCTCGTCTGTGGCCTTCCCTCTCCACCCCGTATGACGGGGCACCTCCCCCGATGACGGGGGAGGGAGTCGAGAGGAGGCGGCTCACGAGAACACCTGCGCATAGCGCCGCTCGACCAGGCGGCTGGCGCCGACGACGATCGAGACCAGGGTAACCAGCAGCAACACCGCGACCGCAGCGCGGAGCTACCCCGGAGCGAGCACATCTTTCATGTCCCGCCCCATCACCGATCACGGAGGGGACATATCTGGCTCGCCTCCCCCGTAGTCGGGGGAGGTGCCCCCGCAGGGGGCGGAGGGGGAAGGCCTCAGTTGAGATTCCTCCGAGTCCGACGTCGGAATCGGAGAGACCTCGCCTGCCGCCTTCCCCCTCCGGCCCTTCGGGCCACCTCCCCCGTATGACGGGGGAGGGAGTTGAGAGGGGGCGGCTCACGAGAACACCTGGGCGTAGCGCCGCTCGACCAGGCGGCTGGCGCCGACGACGATCAGCACCAGCGCGACCAGCAGCAGCACCGCGACCGCAGCCCCCAGCGGCCAGTTCAGCGTGTTCAGGAATTCGTCGTACGCCAGGGTCGACGCGACCTTGAGCCGCCGCCCGCCAATGATGGCAGGCGTTGCGAAGGCGCTCGCCGCCAGGGCGAAGACGATGACCGCACCAGACAGGATGCCGGGCATGATCTGCGGCAGGACGATGCGGCGCAGCACCGTCACGGGTCCCGCTCCCAGCGCCACCGCGGCATTCTCGACCTGTGGATCGAGCCGCTGCAGCGCCGCCCACACCGCCAGCACCATGTAGGGCATCAGCACATGGGCGAGCGCGATCACCACGCCGGTCTCGGTGAACATGAAGGGCAGCGGCGCCGAGATCAGGCCAAGCGAGACCAGCGCCTTGTTGACCACACCGGAGCTGCCGCCGAACAGCAGCGCCCAGCCGAGCGTGCGCGCCACCACAGAGATCAGCAGCGGCCCCAGAATCACCAGCAGGAACAGGCCGCGCCACGGGCTCCGCATGCGATTGAGGATGTAGGCTTCGGGCGCGCCGAGCAGCGCCGTCACCAAGGTGACGAGGCAGGCGATGCGGAAGGTCCGCCAGAACATCTCGTGGAAGTACGAATCGGTCAGGACCTCGTGCCAGTTCTTCAGCACGAAGACCGGCTCGATGCCCTTGTACTGGCCCCAGTCGTGGAACGACAGCAGTACGGTCATGACCAGCGGCACGATGACGACGGCGCCGAACAGCAGCAGCGCCGGCAGGCTGAGGAGATAAGGCGTGACCCTCATGCCGCGGCCTGCCACACGAGATGCACGGCATCGCCCTCGGCGGGCACCGTCTCACCGGTGTTCTGGCGGATCACCGTCACGAGGCCGTCGGCAGTCTCGACCTGGTACAGCCAGTGGCTGCCCTGGAAGATACGCGTGCGCACCGTGCCGGCGAGTCCCGCAGCGGCAAAGGCGATCTTCTCCGGCCGCACGGTCTCGCCGTTCACGAGATTGGTCTTGCCGAGGAAGCTCGCGACGAAGGGCGTCGCCGGACGTTCGTAGGCCTCGTGCGGCGGGCCGATCTGCTCGGCGCGGCCCTGGTTCATCACCACCAGCCGATCCGACAAAGCCATCGCCTCGGCCTGATCGTGCGTGACCAGGATGGTCGTCGTGCCGAGGCCGCGCTGAATCTGGCGTAGCTCGATCTGCATCTCCTCGCGCAGCTTGGCGTCGAGGTTGCTGAGCGGCTCGTCGAGCAGCAGGATCTGCGGCCGGATGACCAGCGCGCGGGCGAGCGCCACCCGCTGCTGCTGGCCGCCCGACATCTGGCGCGGGAAGCGGCCGGTGAAAGCAGACAGCCCGACCAGCTCCAGGGCCTCGCCGACCCGCCGCGTCCGCTCCGCCGCCGCGACGCCTTGCATCTCCAGCCCGAACGCCACGTTCTCGGCGACGGTCATGTGCGGGAACAGGGCATAGCTCTGGAACACGATGCCGAGCCCGCGCCGCGCCGGCTTCACCGCCAGCAGATCTCGGCCTTCGAGCCGGATCGCTCCCGACGTCGGCTCGACGAAGCCGGCGATCAATTGCAGTGTCGTCGTCTTGCCGCAGCCCGACGGCCCCAGCAGCGAGACGAACTCACCTTTCTCGACCTCTAGCGACAAGCCATCGACCGCGGCGTGCGTGCCGAAGCGCTTGGTCAGCCTGTCGAGAGTCAGGAAGGCCATCGCCGGATCACGTATCGACGCGCGACGCGGCGCCGGAATGCAGGCGATAGAAGGCGTTCTGCGGCTGGTCCATCTTCAGGATCTCGGCCTGGGGCACGCCGAGAAACAGGCCGCGCAGCACGCGGCCGACGGCGCCGTGGGCGAACACCGCGACGGGCCGATCCTGCGCCAACGCCACGATGTCGTCGAGCGCCGGCCGGGTGCGCTCGACCACCATGGCGTAGCTTTCCCCGCCGGGCGGCTGGTAGCTCCAGTGATCCTGCCGACGGGCCGCCATCGCCCCCGGCCAGCGCGCCTCGATGTCGGGAAGGACCAGGCCATCCCACTCGCCCCAGCTCATCTCGCGCAGCCGATGGTCGAAGGCCTGCTCGTCGTGCGCCAGGCCGGCCGCGGCCGCGGCGATGGCCAGGGTCTCGCGCACGCGGCCGAGCGGGCTCGCCCGCACGACCACCCCGGACGGCATATAGCCGCCGAGCTGCAGCTCGCGCGCCAGTGTCTCGCCCATGGCCCTGGCCTGCGCACGGCCCGCCGCGGTCAGCGGCGAGTCGAGATAGCCCTGGGCACGCTTCTCGGCGTTCCACACGGTCTCGCCGTGGCGAAAGAGAAAGATGGGATGACGCACGTGGCGGGTGAGCCTAGCGCTCGACCTCGCGGTTCCAGCGCTTGGTCCATTCCTCGCGCTGGGCGTTGATGGCGTCCCAGTCGGGCTGGATCACCAGCTTGGCGCGCGCGCCGACCGGCGCCATGCGCAGCTCCGGCATGTTGACGTCGACCTTGGTGTTGACCGGGCCGTTGCCCATCTCCTTGGCGAAGCTCGTCTGCACCGGCGCCGAGATCAGCATCTTGATAAATTCCTGTGCCAGCGGATTGGCCGCGGCCTTGGCGACCGGGCAGGCCGAGGCGAGCAGGATCGGCGCGCCTTCCTTGGGATAGATGAAATCCACGGGGAAGCCGGTGTTGGCGAAGGCCTGGACGCGGCCCGTGCCCCACACCGCGATCTGGCCCTGGTTGGACTGGAACAGCTCGGTCATCTTGCCGGGCGACGGCTCGTAGACCAGCACATTGGGATTGACGTCGTTCTTCATCACCTTGAAGCCCGGCTCGATGTTCTTCTCGCCGCCGCCGTTCAGCCGGGCGAACATCATCAGCGTGTAGAGCCCGTAGGTGTTGTTGATCGGCGGGATCACCAGGAGCTTCTTGAACTTCGGGTCCTTGAGATCGTTCCACGAGGTCGGCATCGCCCAGCCCTTGTCCTTGAAGGTCTTGGTGTTGATCATGAAGCCGGTGCCGGTCTGGCCGACGGCCACCGCCTTGTCGTCCTTGAACAGGGCGGCCGGATAGAGCTCGCTCTTGTCGAGATTGTCGATCTTGCCGCAGAAGCCGAGCTGGATCGCCTGGTACATCGGCCCGTCATCGACGATCGCCACGTCGATCAGCTGGTTGCCCTTCTGGGCCTGCAGCTTGGCGAGCGTGTCGGTCGAGTTGCCGGCGACGTACTCGATCTTCACCCCGTGCTTGGCCTCGAAGACCGGGAACACGTCCTTGCGCAGCTGCTGCTCCCACGAGCCGCCGTAGCCCGCGACGACCAGCGACTTGGACTGTGCGAATGCCGATGCCGCGCTCACAAGCACGGCCAAGCCCGCCGCCGCTACAGCCCGATAGGTCGAACGCCCCATTGCTCCTCCTTTGGCGGCGCCCCGTCGCCGCAAGCTCCCATGGTTTCGATCTGTCATCGTGACGTCAAATCCGAAATCTCTGGCCCTTTCATAACAAGATATTATGAATCCCCATGCGCCCACCGAATCCCCGCCAGATCGAGGCGTTCCGGGCGGTCGTGCTGACCGGCAGCGTCGGCGCGGCGGCCTCGCTGATCAATGTCACGCAACCTGCGGTCAGCCGGCTGATCCGCGACCTGCAGCAGCATCTCGGGCTGGCCCTGTTCGAGCGCCGCGGCACCGGGCTTGTGCCGACCAGCGAGGCACTGTCGCTCTATGCCGAGGTCGAGCGCGCCTTCGTCGGCCTCGAGCGCATCGCCCTGATGGCGACGGAGCTGCGCACGCGCCGCGCCGGCTTCCTGCGCATCGCCGCCCTGCCCGCGCTGGCCAACGGCTTCCTGCCGCGGTTCGTCGGCCGCTTCCTGGCCGAACGGCCAAAGCTCGATCTCGTGCTGTCAGGCTTGGTGTCGCACGCCGTTCTGACCGCGGTGGCCCAGGGTCAGTGCGACCTCGGCCTCGCCGAAGGCTCGATCGAGCAAGCCGGCGTCGACGTGGAGCCCATGCCGCGGGCACCCTTGGTCGCGGTGGTGCCGCAGGACCACCGGCTGGCCCGCAAGAAGCGGTTGCAGCCCAAGGATTTCGAGGGCGAGAATTTCATCTCGCTCGGCCCGTCCACCGCCGCGCGCTTTCGCATTGACCGGGTCTTCGCCGAGCATGACGTGGCGCGCGTCATGCGCATCGAGACGCCGCTGTCCGAGATCGCCTGCTCACTCGCCGGCGCGGGCGCCGGAGTCACCTTGTGCGAGCCCTTCACGGCGACCGAGTACGCCACCCGCGGCATCGTGGCCCGACCGTTCGAGCCACGCATCGACTTCGAGTTTGCCGCCCTATACCCCGCGCAGCGCAGCATTCCGCCGATAGCGCGGGAATTCATCGACGGTTTCAAGGCTCATGTCGTCGAGTTCCTGCGGCGCGAGAGCTGGCGCTAGCTGGCACCGCGAAACGCCTTCTCCTCCCCCGTAATCAACGGAGGTGCCCTGTCATACGGGGGGGAGCGGTAAGGCCGCAGTCGAGATGTTTACGATTCCGACGTCGGAGTCTCACGAATCTCGTTTGGGGCTCTCTCCCTCCGCCCCCCTGCGGGCACGCAAGGTGTGTCCACTCCGTAACCAACGACGGCAGAGGAACACGAACGGGACGGCTAGTGTCCTGGCTCTCAATTAGCGACTAAGAATTGATGGGTGGAGACTTTGTTGAGAGCGGCGCGGGCGCGGCGGATTTTATCGAGGATGGCGTCGCCCTTGGCGGTCCATTTGTAGGGCTTGGGATGGGCGTTACGGTCGACGAGGTAGGCGTTGATATCGTCGACCAGCGCTTTGACGGAAGTGAAGCTGCCGGCGCGGATCACGTCGGCGGTGAGATCGGCGAAGAAGCGTTCGACCAGATTGAGCCATGACGACGATGTCGGGGTGAAGTGCATGGTGAAGCGCGGATGGCGCGCCAGCCAAGCTTTCACCTTCGGATGCTTGTGGGTGGCGTAGTTGTCGGCGATCAAATGCAAGTCGAGGTGTTTGGCCGTCTGGCGGTCGATCTGCTTGAGGAAACGCAACCACTCGACGTGAGTGTGACGCGCTTCGGCGCGCGTGATGAGCTTGCCGCTCACCGCGATCAGCGCCGCAAATAGCGTGACCACACCATGACGTGTGTAATCGTGCGTCATCGTCGGCGGCCGCTTGGCCTTCAGCGGCAGGCCCGGTTGCGTCCGTTCGAGCGCCTGGCATTGGCTCTTCTCGTCGCAGCACAGAACCAGCGCGTTGGTCGGGGGATCGAGATAAAGTCCGATCACGTCCCAGAACTTCGCCTCGAAATAGGGATCGTTCGAAAGCTTGAACGTCTTGATGACGTGCGGCTTGAGCTCGTTCTTCGACCAGATACGCTGTACCGTGGAATGCGAGACGCCGACATGCCGGCCCATGCTGCGCACGCTCCAGCGTTTGCGCGTCTTGGGCGGACGCGTGACCTCGCTCACGATGCGCTCAATCTTGTGCACCGAGATCGAAGGCTTGCGCCCCCGCCCGGCAGCCTCTTCGAGGCCCGCCAGGCCTTGCCTTTCGAAGCGCCTTGCCCAGGTCGAAACGCGCTTGGCCGTCGTCTTCAGCTGCTCGGCAACCTTGTTCACGCTGAGCCCGTCCAGCCGCAACAGAACGATCTCGGCCCGCTCCCGCTCGCGCACCGTGCTGGTCCGCGCCCGCGCCCGTCGCCGCAACTCTTGAACTACCTCGCCCTCAGCCTCCAAACGCTTGATCGGACGCGCCATCCGCCTGACCCTTCTCGCAAATCGATCTCTAGAATAATAGTCCCTATTTGCGAGACAGTACACTAGGCGAACTGCACACCATACTGGGCGGCGATCGCCACGACGTCGGGCGGCGCCAGCGGTCCCTTGCGCGCGGCACGGTCGAAGTGCCGGAACATCTCGGCGAGCTGCACGCCCGGGCTGGCGATCACCAGCAAACTCACCGTGCCGCCGCTGTCGTTGCGAAAGCCATGCAGCTCGCCGGGCTCGAAGGTACGGCAGGTTCCCGGGCCGACCGTCGTTTCGCCGCCTTCGCCGATCAGCGTCAGCTCGCCCGCCATCACCAGCAAGGTTTCCTCGTCGGAGCCATGCCGATGCGGCGGCACGAAGTAGCCCGGCGGGACGGGATTCTCGGCCACGAACAGCCCGGCATCCCGCCGCACGATCATCTCGGCACCCAGCACGTCCAAAGTCTCGGTCATGTCGTCCTCCATGTTGCGACGGCTCCTGGGTACGCCTCTTGCCGAGCCGCGAGCAGACGGTCGTCCTGGACAGACCGTTCGCCCTGGCGAACAATTCCTCATGGATTCGTTTGCCGGCATCGAGGCTTTCACCGCCGTCGTCGAGCGCGGCAGCTTCACCGCTGCGGCGGCGACGCTGCAGACCGCGAAGTCGTCGATCAGCGAGACGGTGCGCGCCCTCGAGGAGCGTCTGGGCGTGCGCCTGCTCGAGCGCACGACGCGCCGGGTGCGGCCGACCGAAGCGGGTGCGGCCTACTATGCGCAGTGCCGCCGCCTGCTCGACGCCGCCGCTGCGGCGCGGAACGAGGTCCAGGCGGCGCACAAGCAGCCGGCCGGCAAGTTGCGCGTCGGCGCGCCCGACGCCTTTGCCGAGCGCTACATCGTGCCAGGACTGGGTACGTTTCTGGCCGCCTATCCGACGCTCTCGATCGAGCTCGTCGAAGCGGCTGGCGCCGCCGATCTCGTCGAGCATCAGCTCGACCTCGCCATCCGCATCGTCGAACGGCCCGAGCCGCGCCTGGTGGTGCGCCGCATCGCGACGTCGCGCATCGTCATCGTCGGTGCGCCGAGCTACCTCGCCGGCGCCGGCACGCCCCGGCGGCCGCGCGACGTCCTGGCCCATCGTCTGATCGGCTTCGCGCCGCTCGCCTGGCGCGACACCTGGCGGCTGGGCGAGGAAACCATCGCGGTGCAGCCCCGGTTGCTCACCAACAGCGGCGAATCGCTGCGCGCCGCCGTGCTGGCCGGTCTCGGCCTCGCGCCGGCACCGGAATGGCTCGTTGCGGATGCCCTGGTCGCCGGCCTGCTGACCCGCGTGCTGGTCGACTACGAACCGCCGTCGGGCGGCATCTACGCCGTCTATCCGACCAACCGCCTGCTGGCGCCGCGCGTGCGCCTCTTCGTCGACCATATCGTGCGCGACCTGCGCGCCCGCGGATTGTCCCGCTAACGCTCCAGCATGAACGTCAGCTCGTGCTTGTTGTGATGAAGATGCAGCACCCGCGCTCCGGGAATGGCGGCGAAGGCGGCCGCCGTTTCGTGATCGGTCGTCCCTTGGAACTTGATGGTGCAGACGACGGTTCGCACCAGGCCCGATGCTCGCCACCGATCGACCAGCCGCAGCAGGCGCGCGGGATAGCAGACGATGTCGGAGAACAGCCAATCGACCGGACCGATGCTTTCGGGCGCCAGGGCGAAGGCGCTTTCGCCGCGCCATTCGACGCCCGGCATCGCCGCGACATGCGGCGCGAGCGGCGCCTTGTCGACCGCCAGCACCGTCGCACCGAGCCGCGCCAGCACCCACGTCCAGCCGCCAGGCGAGGCGCCGAGATCGAGGCAGCGCTCGCCGTGCTGGGGCCACCGACCCAACCTCACCAGGGCCTCCCACAGCTTGAGGTAGGCGCGGTTCGGCGGGCCAGTCCGATCTTCGACGAAGGC
Source organism: Reyranellaceae bacterium (assembly GCA_046349335.1). GTDB lineage: Bacteria > Pseudomonadota > Alphaproteobacteria > Reyranellales > Reyranellaceae > Reyranella. The sequence continues at coordinate 192,408 of JAXMCO010000007.1, read as the reverse complement.
AACCTCGCCATTGGCGAAGGGCGAGCTGCAGTTGGCCGCCGCCAGCAGCCGGTCGGGCGCCAGCAGCGTCCACGAGCCGAGCGGAGCTGCCGGCGCCGCGGCGGGGAAGACCACCGGCCTGGCCGAAACATGCGGCAGGCGCTCCTCGATCAGCGCCGCACGCCGATGGTGCAGAGGCGCATACATCGCCCAGTTGCGCTGGATCGCCCGCAACGCTTGCGCCGCGCTGCCGATCGAAGCCGCCGGCAGCTCGACGCAATCGTGCCAGACATTTGCCGCCCAGGCTGCTGCAACCGGCGGGCCGTCGCAAACGATCAACCGGCCGTGCCGCAATGTCACTGTAGCGCCGCCGTGCCGCAGTTCCTCGCCGAGCTGTTCCGCGAATCCCTCGGCCGCGAGGTAGGCCGTGATCATGCCGTCGTCCAATCCATTGTAACAGGCAGGGCATAGCCCGTAGGCCCGATCGCATGCTACTAGCCGGTTCGAGGATCGAATCGCAAAGGGGGACATCATGATCAGCAGAAGGCGGATGATGACGGCGACCGCGACCGGCGCACTCTTGACCGCGACCGGCGCCTGGGCCCAGAGCCAGCCGATCGTCGGCATCTCGACCGTCACCACCTACTTCGCCGACGCGCGCATAACCGCGGTCGACACCAATGCGCGCACCGTGACCTTCGCCTTCGCCAACGGCAGCACGGCGACCCGCAACGTGAGCGCCGCACTCACCAACTTCAACGCAGCCAGGATCGGCCAAACCGTCTCGGTCGGCTTCGAGGATCGTCTGACCTTCGTCCTCTCGGGCCCCAACGCCCGGCCTCCCGCCGATCGCTCCGTCAGCGTCACCGCCACCGCGACCATGGGCCAGAGCGGCGCAACCGCCACGGCCGACAAGGTGGTGGTGAGCTGGTGGGTCACCGCCGTCGACGTCGCCGCGGGAACGATCTCCGTCGTCAACCCGGCCGGCGGCGAGGTGCGCACCTACAACGTCACGACCCAGGCCGCCCGCGACCAGCTCCCGCGCGTGAAGCCCGGCGACAATCTGACGGCGATCGACAGCCAGGTCCTCGTGGTGTCCATCACACCCAAGTCCTGAGCCTCGGCGGGCAGATAATGATCCTGCCGGCGCAAGCCGGATGACTTCCGTCATCTCGCCTTGCTAACCTCCGGCCAACACGGAGGAATTCATGGCGAAGTTCGGCATTGGTCAATCGATCCGCAGAGTCGAGGATCCGCGCCTGCTCACCGGCGGCGGGCGCTACACCGACGACACCAAGCTCGAGGCACCGGCGGCGCGCCTCTACGTGCTGCGGTCGCCGCACGCCCACGCCGACATCAAGCGGGTCGACGTTTCCGCCGCCACCAAGGCACCCGGCGTGCTGGTGGTCTTCACCGGCGAGGACGTGAAGAAGGCCGGCTTTGGCGATGTGCCCTGCCTGGTGCCGCTCGACAACCGCGATGGCACGCCGCGCGGCGACACGCCCCGGCCGATGCTGGCGCAGGGCCGGGTGCGCCACGTCGGCGACCCCGTGGCCTTGGTCGTGGCCGAGACGCTCGAGCAGGCCAAGGACGCCGCCGAGCTGATCGAGGTCGACTACGAGGCGCGCCCGCACGTCGTCGGCACCTACGAGGCCGCCCAGCCCGGTGCGCCGCTGGTCCACGACCACATCAAGAACAACATCGTGTTCGACTGGGAGATGGGCGATCGCGCGGCGACCGAGGCAGCTTTCGCCAAGGCCGACCGGGTGGTCAAGCTGCAGCTCGTCAACAACCGGCTGGTCGTGAACTCGATGGAGCCGCGCGGCGCCATCTGCTCCTACGATCCCAAGGACGACCGTTCGACCCTGTGGCTCTCCTGCCAGGGCGTCAGCATGATCCGCCCGGTCGTCGCCGACCTCATCCTCAAGATCGGCTCGCCGAAGCTGCGCGTGCGCACCGGCGACGTCGGTGGCGGCTTCGGCATGAAGATCTTCGTCCATCCCGAGTACCCGATGGTGGTGTGGGCGTCGCGGGCGCTGAAGCGCACGGTGAAGTGGATTCCCGATCGCCAGGAGGCCTTCCAGTCCGACATCCAGGGTCGCGACCACGTCTCGATCGCCGAGATGGCGCTCGACAAGGACGCCCGCTTCATCGGCTGCCGCATCACGACCTATGCGGCGCTGGGCGCCTACCTGAACCACTTCGCGCCGTTCATCCCCACCCTTGCCGGCAGCTCGATGCTGGTCGGCCTCTACCAGACACCGGCCGCCTACGTGAACGTCAAGGGCGTGATGACCAACACCGTGCCGACCGATGCCTATCGCGGCGCCGGGCGGCCCGAGGCGGCCTATCTGCTCGAGCGCTTCGTCGATCACATAGCGCGCGAGACCGGCCTTGGCCCGGACGAGGTCCGCGCCCGCAACTTCATCAAGCCCAGCCAGATACCGTGGAAGACGGCGCTGGGCGACACCTATGACTCGGGCGATTTCGAGATTGTCATGCGCAAGGCCATGGACAAGGCCGACTGGAAGGGCTTCCCGTCTCGTCGCGCCGCCGCCGAAGCCAGGGGCAAATGGCGCGGCATCGGCATGGCGACCTATGTCGAGAAATGCGGCGGCGGCGGCATGCCCGAGACCGCGGTTGCCAAGTTCAACGACGATGCCTCGCTCACGCTCTATCTCGGCAACCAGACCAACGGCCAGGGCCACGAGACGGCGATCCGGCAGATCGCCTCGGCGCGGCTGGGAATCGACGCCGAGCGGATCGCCATCGTGCAGGGCGACTCGGACGTCACGCCCGAGGGCATGACCGGCGGCAGCCGCATGGTCTCGGTGGCTGGCGTGGCAACGCTGGGTCTCGCCGACAAGATCATCGCCAAGGGCAAGCTGGTGGCGGCGAGCGTTCTGGAAGCCAGCGCCGCCGACATCGACTTTGCCGACGGCAGCTTCAAGATCGTCGGCACCGACCGATCGATGAGCCTGTTCGACGTCGCCAGGGCGGCCAAGGATCCCAAGCACGTGCCGGCGGGCGAGAAGCCCGGCCTCGACGACGATTTCACGCGCATGCCCGACGCCGATACCTTCCCCAATGGCTGCCACATCTGCGAGCTCGAGATCGACCCCGACACCGGCACGCTGGAGATCGTGAACTACTGCGTGATGGACGATTTCGGGATGGCGCTCAATCCGCTGCTCCTCCAGGGCCAGGTCCATGGTGGCGTCGGCCAGGGTGTCGGCCAGGCGCTCACCGAGAAGACGGTCTACGACAAGGACTCGGGCCAGCTCCTGAGCGGCAGCTTCATGGATTACGCCCTGCCGCGCGCCGACATCGTGCCGGCGGTGGCGTTCGACATGCACAACAGCCCGTGCACGACCAACCCGCTCGGCGTCAAGGGGGCCGGCGAGGCGGGCGCCATCGGCGCGCCGCCGGCGGTGATCAACGCCATCGTCAGCGCCATCCATCCACACACCGGCGTGACGCATGTCGACATGCCGGTGACGGCGGCGAGCCTGTGGGCGATGATTGCGGCGAACCGGGCGAAGAAGGCCGCGTAGCTGGGAGCTAGTCCGGCGGCCGACGCGCCAAGAACGCTGCGGCCGCCGACGGAAGATGCGCAGGAGCGGCACGTGATGTGACCGGGAGCCGGTCAGCCTTGCAACCGGCCAACACGGAGAGCGAACCATGCCAGCGCCCAATCTCGAAGCCCTGTGGGAAGCCCACTGTCGCCACGAGTTCGAGACCCGCGACGTCGACGCCACGATGGCGACGATGGTGGAACGGCCCTACGTCAACCACATCCCGACCATGACCGGCGGCGTCGGTCACGATCACCTCAAGCGCTTCTACAAATACCATTTCATCGGCGGCAATCCGCCGGACACCGAGCTGCGGCCGATCAGCCGCACCGTCGGCACCGATCAGCTCGTCGACGAGATGATCTTCAGCTTCACGCACACCTGCGAGATCGACTGGCTGCTGCCCGGCATTGCGCCGACCGGCAAGCGAGTCGAGATTCCTCTGGTCGCCATCGTCCGCTTCGAGGGCGACAAGGTCGCCCACGAGCATATCTACTGGGATCAGGCGGCGGTGCTCGTCCAGGTCGGGTTGCTCGATCCGAAGGGCCTGCCGGTTGCCGGCGTCGAGACGGCCCGCAAGGTCGTCGACAACAGCCAGCCTTCCAACACCTTGATGCGGCGCTGGCCGGAGAGTGCCAACAAGCCGATCTGAGACGACGCGTAGCCAAAGGAGTAGTCGATGCCGATGCGTTGGGAAATCGATCATGCCGCCAAGTTCGTGTCCATCGTCGCCGAAGGGCCGCTGACGCGGCAGGAGATGGAGGAGCATTTCGATGCCCTCTTCGTCGCCAACGCCATGGGCTACGCCAAGCTGGTCGACGTGACCAAGGCCCGGCCGATCTACACCGACGACGACGTGATGACGATGGGCGCGCGACTCAGCGCCTACGCAGAGGAGCTGCCCAGCGGTCCGCTTGCCGTCGTGGGAAAGGCCAATATGCGTGGCGTTTTCAAGCTCTTTGTCCATATCTCGCCGTCGGACCGGCCCGCGAAGTATTTCGCATCGGAGGCGAAAGCGCGCTCCTGGCTGGAGACGCTCGCAGCCGGCTAGAGTCCGGGTGCCGACAAGAACGAGACCCTCGCTCGGACGTTTGCCTGAGCGGACGAAGCTCGCGCAAGACGACGTCCGTCGACCTCGTGCCAATCGGGTCCGCCCGTCCGGCTCCGTCGCGTGTGACGCGACGCCTCCCCTGCTTTCGATGAGGAGGAGCTATTCTACCATCATGCCGGCATCGCGCACGATGCCCGCGTAGCGCTGCCGCTCGGCACCGATGAACGCGGCAAAGTCCGCCGGCGTGCTCGCAGCAATGTCGCCGCCCTGTTGGGCGACGATGGACTTGACGCTATCGGTTCCGGCAGCGCGCCGCATCTCATCGGCGATCCTGGCAAGCAAGTCTGCCGGCATGCCCTTCGGACCGACCAACCCGTACCAGGCCACCGACTGGTAGCCGGGCACGCCGGCTTCATCGACCGTGGGCAGTTCGGGATAGAACGCGCTGCGCTTGGCCGAGCTGACCGCCAGCGCCCGCATCTTGCCGGTCGTGACCAGCTCTCTCGAGTTGGGCTGGGTGATCATCAGATCGACATTGCCGGCCATCAGGTCGAGCTGGGCTGGATTGCCGCCCTTGTAAGCCACATGGGTCATCTTGATCTCGGCCATGTGCGCGAACAGCGCGCCCGCGAGATGCTGCGACGAGCCGTTGCCGCCCGAGGCATAGGTTATCGGCTTGGCGGTGGCCGACCTGGCCAGCGCGATCAACTCGGCGATGGTTGTGGCCTTTACTGCGGGATGGACCAGCACGAGTTGCGGGAAGGTCGCGACCAGGCTGATCGATACAAAGTCCTTGTCGCCGTCGTAGGGCAGCTTCTTGTAGATCAATGGATTGATGGCGTGACCCATCGCCACCATCGACAGTGTGTAGCCGTCGGCCGGCGACTTGGCGACGATTTCGCCTGCCACCACGCCGTTGGCGCCCGCCCGATTATCGGCGACGACAGGCTGGCTCCAGACCTGAGACAAGTGCTGGCCGACCGCCCGGGCCAGCAGATCGGTCGTGCCACCGGGGGCGAACGGGATAACCATACGGATCGGCTTGTCCGGCCAGGCCCCCTGGGCGCGCACGATCGCGGGGGCGGCGAGCGCGAGAGCGCCGACACCCCGCAGGAAAGCAGCGCGCCTCATTGCAGGTAATATCCCGACGGCGTGCCCTTGACCGTAGTGCGCTCGAGATGGCGAATCTCGCCCTCCTCGTAGTCGCCCAGCGCGATGTGCATGGTGCAACGATTATCCCACAGCACGATGTCGTCGGCTCGCCATTGATGGCGATAGACGAATTGCGGACGTGTGGCGTGACGGACGAGATAGTCGATCAGCGGCCGGCTCTCCTCCGGCGTCATGCCGACGAAGCAGGACACCTTCTCGCCGATGTAGAGAGCCTTGCGGCCGGTCTCGGGATGAGCGCGCACCACCGGCTGGGCGATCGGCGGATTGAGCTTGCGCTGCTCGGCTTCACGATCGGAGCTCAGATCGTCGATCCTGCGGCCGCCGGTATGGATGCCGTGCAGCCCCTCGATCAGCCTCTTCATACCGTCGGAGAGCGCGTCGTAGGCGCGGTACATGTTGGTGAACATCGTGTCGCCGCCGACCGGCGGGATGGTGATGCCGCGCAGCAGGGAGCCGAGCGAGGGTACGGGCGTGAACGACATGTCGGAGTGCCACTGCTGGCCGGTATATTTCGAATCGGAGGGCTTGCCGTTGGATTTGGGGATGTTGGTCACCAGCAGGAGCTCCGGGTAGTCGGGATGACGATCGCGCGGTAGCGATTCGTGCTTGTCGAGTTCGCCGAAGCGGCGGCTGAAGGCGATGTGCTGCTCGCGGCTGATCTTCTGGTCGCGAAACAAGAGGACACCGCGCTCGAGGAAAGTGCGGTGGATCAGGTCGAAATCGGCATTGCTCAGCGGCTGGCCGACATCGACGCCGACAATCTCGGCACCGAGGGCGTGAGAGAGCGGTCGCGTCGAAATCGGCATGCGGCATCCCTTGCAAATGGAATGGGGTCCGACGAACCGTGCGCCAGCGTCCACCGAGCGTCAAGAATTGCGACCGCCAGCCTGCATTGCTTCGCGAGCGTCTCGGCTCCAGACTGCGGACGTGTGGGTTGTGAATCTCGGTACCTTCTTGCGGACCGCGGGCGTCTCGCCCGCTCACGAATCATGAACGGGCGAGACGCCCGCGGTCCGCGAAAGACGGGTACAGTTGGGAGGTCGTCATGCATCGAGGCTTGGCACTATCCTTTGTGTTGGCGATTGCCGCGGCAGCGCCCGTCCACGCCCAGGACGCGCCGTGGCAGCAATATCAGGGCCTGAGTGCGATCGAGATCCCTTTCGCCAACGGGCCGATCCATATGGCCGGCGTCCCGCATGTGTGGCTCAAGTTGCACGGCTCGGCGCCCCGTCGATTCGGCATGGACACCGGCTCGACCGGTATCGTCGTGGCGGCCGAGCACTACACGCCGGCGCCCGGCGATGTCGCGGGCGGCCCCGGGCGGCTGGCCTATAGCAGCAGCGGCCGCATCCTGAACGGCGAGCGCTACACCACGACTGTCGAAATCCTGCGCAACGGCGAGGTTCCGGCGGCGACGGCGCGCGTCCAGGTGCTGCGCGTCACCAGCATCACCTGCCTCGAACGCGCCCGCGACTGCCGGCCCGAGCAGAATCCGCGCGGCGTCGCCTTCATGGGCGTGGGCTTCGCCCGCCACGCGACCCAGAGCGCCGAGGCCGATGCGCCGAAAAACCCGTTCACCAACATCGTAGCGCTGCCGTCGGGTGCGCCGGCGTCCGCGATCAGGCCGGGCTACGTGATCACGCGGACAGCCGTCCATCTCGGCATGACGCCCGAGCTGACACGCAACTTCGCCTTCGTGAAGCTCGAGCCGGGGCCGCTATCCGACTCGGGAACGCCGAGCTGGGCGGCGCCGCCGATGACAGTCTCGGTCGACGGTGTGGAGGGCAAAGGCACCATCCTGATGGATACCGGGATCAACTACATGTTCCTGTCGCCGCCGGAAGGCACGCGGCTGAGACGCGGCGCCCGCGTGCCCTCCGGAACGACGATTTCGATCTACCTGCCCGACCGCCGAACTCCGCAGCCGGCCTTCTACACCTTCACCGTCGGGGAGCGGGGCAATCCGCTGCATCCCGAGCGTGTCGAGATCGTCCACGACGCCGATGTCTTCGTGAACACCGGCCGCATGTTCCTCGAGGGCTTCAACTATCTCTACGACGCGGCGGGCGGCTTCGTCGGCTATGGCTGGAGCAATCGTCTGCGCGGCAGCTACGGCAGCGTCTCGCCGGGCCTCTATTCCGCGCGCTGAGAGATGCGCCACCGGGCGTGTCGTCGAGCGGTCCGGCGCAGTAGAGTGGCGATCGAGCCGGAAACAAGTCCGGCCTGCCCTGGGAGGGGCGACGCGCCATGACCGATCGTACGACCAATCGACGAAACTTTCTCAAGGGCAGCACCGCAGCCGCGGCCGCGAGCGGAATTGTCTTCTGCAGTTGCGGTCTGCTCGAGCGCGCGCACGCCCAAGGCACGCCGCGCGCGCTGCCCGTCGTCGTCAATGGCAAGAAGGTAAAGACCATCGACGTGCATGCCCATTGCCACTTTCGCGAAGCCGGCGCCCTGCTGGGCGCTGACGCCGCTGCAATCCAGCTACCCCCGGTACGAGGCGCGGCAGAGGCGTTCATCGAGGTCGACAAGCGATTGAAGGCAATGGATGGGCAGGCGGTCGACATGGAGGTGCTGTCGATCAATCCGTTCTGGTACGGCCGGGACCGCGATCTCGCCGGCCAGATCGTCAAGATCCAGAACGAGAAGCTCGCCGAGCTCTGCGCCAGCAAGCCGGATCGCTTCGCTGCCTTCGCCTCGCTCACCCTGCAGGCGCCCGACCTCGCCGTGCAGGAGCTCGAGACGGCAGTGAAGAAGCAGGGCCTGAAGGGTGCCGCAATCGGCGGCATGGTCGCGGGCGTGGAGTTCTCCGATCCGAAGTTCCACCCGGTTTGGGCCAAGGCGGAGGAACTCGGCGTGCCGTTGTTCATCCACCCGCAGGGCGTGGCCGAGCTTTCAAAGCGCCTTTCGGGCAATGGCTGGCTCGGCAACACCATCGGCAATCCACTGGAGACGACGATCGCGCTCTCGCACCTGATTTTCGAGGGCACACTCGATCGATTTCCCGGCCTCAAGGTCATCGCCGCTCACGGCGGCGGCTTCCTGCCATCCTATGCTGATCGATCGGACCACGCCTGCATGGTCGGACCTGCCGGCTGCAATGCCGACATCAAGCTGAAGAAGAAGCCGACCGAGTATCTCAAGCAACTCTATTTCGATTCGCTGATCTTCTCGCCCGAGGCGATCCGCCATCTCGCCGCACAGGTCGGGTCGAGCCAGATCGTGCTGGGCAGCGACTACCCGTATCCCTGGCAGCTCAACCCGGTCGATCACATCTTCGCCTGCGACTCGCTCAGCGACAGCGAAAAGATCGCGGTGCTCGGCGGCACCGCGGCAAAACTGCTCAACATCGCGGCGTGAGCGGCGGGTCGCGGAGCGCCCGAGCATTCTCCTCCCCAGCGTCATCGCTGGGGAGGAGCAATGAGGGCGCCTCATACCCCCGCAGCCTTCAGGTCTTGTAGTCCGGGCACTCGCGATCGAGGCGCCGCCGCAACGCCGCCCACGGCCGCTGCCCCTTGGTGTCGGCCCAGCTTGCGAACTGCGCCGCCGTATGCGCCGACACCTCGGCCGGCGGCACCGTCACCTTCTGGCCGCCTTGGGTCGCGGCGATCTGGATGCGGCAGGCCTGCTCCAGGTAGTACATGTAGCTGAACGCCTCGGCGACCGTTCGTCCCGTCGTCAGCAGGCCATGATGGCGCAGGATCATGGCGTTGTTGGTGCCGAGATCGCGCACCAGCCGGTCGCGCTCGTCGAGATCGAGCGCGATACCTTCGTAGTCGTGGTAGCTGGTGCGGCCGTAGAACTCCATCGACATCTGATTGAGCGGCAACAGCCCCTGCTCCTGCGCCGCCACCGCCATGCCGGCCGTCGTATGGGTGTGCATGACGCACTGTGCGTCGTCGCGCGCCATGTGCACCGCCGAGTGGATGGTGAAGCCGGCATTGTTGATCTTCGACTCTTCCTCCTGCTCGATCGCATGGCCTTCGGGATCGACCGCGACAAGACTAGAGGCCGTGATCTCGTCGAACATCAGGCCGTAAGGATTGAGCAGGAAGCGGTGCTCCTTGCCGGGCAGGCGCACCGAGAGGTGAGTGAAGATCAGGTCGTCCATGCCAAAATGGGCGATCAGGCGATAGGCCGCGGCGAGATCGCAGCGCAGCTCCCATTCGCTCGAATCGACGTTACGCAGGGTGCTCATCAGAGGGGATCCCTTACCAGAGGGCCGGTCGAGCAGTGGATGCAGCCGCCGCCGAGATAGACCTTGTCATAAGGCACTAGCCGGATCGAGATGCCGGCATCGTTCAGCTTGTCGAGCGTGCGATCGGAGACCTGATCGGCGATCAGGATGCGGCCCGGCCGCACCGCCAGGCAGTTGATGGTCCACACCGGATCGTCGGGACAGACCTCGATGGTGCGGATCTTCAGCTCCTTCAGCCGCTCGAGGAAGGTGAAAGGAAGCTGCGTCGGATTGATCAGCGCCGTGTCGACATCGATCATCACGAAATTGCCGTCGATGTGCAGCCGGTAGCCGGTGAGATGCACACGGATCAGCTCGATGCCCTGAACCTTCAGCACTTCCTCGAGCTGTCGGGCGCCCTCCTCGTTGACCCGGCTGGAGATGCCCACGACAGCGGTCTTGGGGTTGATGAAGGCGAAGGAGCCGCCTTCCATGATGCCGGTGCCGTGGATGGTGCGCAGGATCGGCATGCCCATCTTGGCCAGCGTGCGCGTCACCGGCAGCTCCTCGCCACGCCGGATCGGCGGGCCCATGCGGGTGACGATGGCGCCGCCATTGACGGCGATGACGCTGTCGCGCGTGTAGACCGACTTCATCTTGCCCGGCGCACACTCGTCCAGGAACACCACCTCGACCTGCTCCTCACGCAACGCCTCGACCAGCCCGTCATGCTGTTCCTGCATCGAGGCGAGATCGGGCACGGTGTCGCCGCGCCAGTACCACCCGGTCTCGGGATCGCCGTAGGCGCCGATCTCGGGCAGCTTCTTGGCCGGGTCGACGATCTTCAGCTCGTCGCCCGGACGATGCATCAGGACCTTGCGCAGATTGCCGACGTCGCTGTTGCAACCCCATTGGCGGCCCCACACCTCGGTCTGCTCCGACTCCGCCTCGAACGGCGGCTCGGGCCGCGAGGCAAACGTCTTGATCAGCATGTTGTAGCGGTATTCAGGCTCGCTGATGATGCCCATCACCCGTTTCCTTTCCCGGTCGGTATCGTCCATTCCTCGCCACGCACGGTCGTGACGTATTCCGGCCAACGGTAGTCCACTGGCGGCGGAAAATCCCGCGGCAGCAGCGGCGGCACCCACTTTGTCCCACCGATGCCGCCGCCGGTGCGCTCGCAGAACTCGGCCTGGGCGCGCTCGAGCGCGGCCTTGTCAGTCATCAGCTCGACGATGGTGGCGCCGATCACCTTGCCCGCCGTCGACCACATCGGATCGATGCAGGCCGGCACGCCCATCATGGCGTAGCGACACCAATCGGGATAGCGGTAGCCCGGCCGCGGCGGCGCCAGCGTCGGGCGGGACACGTAAAGCCGCACCGTCGGTGCGTGCCAAGTGTATTCGACATAGTCGTCGGCTGCGAGATTGGTCTGCCACGGCGGCAACTGCGCCCGGAACGATTTCTCGGCCTCGCGCGGCGGCGACAGGCGCTGGATCTCGGGCAGGAACGGATCGGCCATCGGCTCGAAGCCGAGATTTTTCTGGATCTCGCGCGCGAAGGTGCGGGCTTCCTCGCTCCAGCGAGGCGCGCCGACCAGCTCAAAATTGCCGAAGGTGATGTCGGCCATCGCATGGTTGGGCAAGCCGGCGCGCGTCTTGGTGATCCAGGCGCTCTCCACCGTGCAGTGGGTCATGCCGGCGCAGTGCTGGGCGTTGTTGTCGAGCACGCGGAACACCTGCTCGCACATCTCCAGGGTGGGCGCGCGCAGCGAATACTGGATTTGCGACAGGCTGGGCGCGAGATTGTCGGCTGCCGCGAGGCCCGCCACCGGAATGAACTCGTTGAGGCTCCACGAGCCGGTGTGCGGCAGCATCGCCTCCTTGAGGTATTTCGAGGAGGTGTACATCAGGCACACCGCATCGATCGCACCGGGCGCGCGCGCCGCCGAGTGGAGATGCGCCACCGTGGCGGCGGCGTGCTGGGTCTGCCACGTCTCCGGCTCGGGACATTCGAAGGTGTAGATGCGGCTCCAGTACGGCGCCGAATGAGTGTCCCAGAAGCAACCGTTGCTCAGCGCCTGGAATGAATGCGGATGGAAGCTGATCGCCGCATCGAAGCCGTCGTAGTAGCCCTTGGCGGCGTGAACCGGCTTGGAGCCGCACATCTTCTCGGCCGGCTCGCCGAGAAAGACCAAGGTGCCGCCGATGCCGTGCCTCTCCATCGCGTGCTTGGCTGCGAGGAAGCCGGTGAAGGCGCCGATGCCCAGCCCCGAGTGCGGATCGGTGTGGCCGGCGGCGTGCCGGCTCGTGCCGTCGCGCGGCTTGCGGTAGGGCACGGCGGCCTGGCTGCGGCCCGGGATGGCGTCGTACTCGGCATAGCCGCCAATGGTCGGGCCGGGTCCGTTGCTCCAGCGCGCGCAGAACGCGGTCGGCATCTCGCCGGAGCCTTCCTCGACCGAAAAGCCCTCGGCGCGCAGCCGCTCGACGTACCAGCGCGCCGACTTGTACTCGCGCCACGACGGCTCGTGAAAATTCCAGATCGTCAGATGGTCGGCCGACAGACTGGCCAGATGTGCCTCCACCCAGTCGATCGCCGTCTTCTTTTGCGGGTTCATCAGTTGTCCTTCCGCCGTACCTTGAGGTCGACCGTCAGCAGCACGACGGTGAGCAGCACCAGGATCACCGCCACCGCGGCCATGGTCGGATCGAGATGCTCGTTGATGCCGTCCCAGATGCGCCGCGGCAAGGTGAAGACGGCGCGGCTGGCGATGAACAGCACGACCACCAGCTCGTCCCAGCTATGGATGAAGGCGAAGATAGCGCCCGAGACCAGGCCGGGCAGGATGCCGGGCAGCAGGACACGCCACAGCGTCTGCCAGGTCGAGGCGCCGAGGCTGCGCGCCGCCTGCTCGAGCCGGGCATCGAAGCCGGCCAGGGCCGTCGACACGGTGATGACGACATAGGGAATGCCGGTCACGGCATGCACGATGACGACGCCGGTGTAGGTATCGAGCAGGCGGAAATCGACCCAGAAGCGATAGATGCCGAGGGCGTAGACGATCGTGGGCACGATGATCGGCACCAGCATCAAGGCGCGCACGAACTCCGAGGCGCGCGAGGACAGCCGCCAGCAGCCGATGGCGCAGAGCGTGCCCGCGGCCACTGCGATCGCGGTGGAGAAGACGCCGATATAGAGGCTCTGGCCGATGCTCACGAGCCAGTCGCGGCTGCCGAACAGGTTGGCGTAGTGCTCGAACGAGAAGGCGTCCTGCGGCAGCGAGAGGTAGCGCCGATCGGTCAGTGACACCGGAAAGACGATGGTGATCGGCAGCACCAGGAAGCAGATGACGGCCCAGCCCAGCGAACGGGTCGGCCCGGCGGGGCGGATGGCACCTTCCATCACTTGGCTCCGAACAGGGTGCGCAGGTCGACGATGCGGCTGAGAGCGAACAGCAGCAGGAAGATGACGGCGATCAGGGTCGTCGCCAGCATGGTGCCGACGCCCCAACGTAGCGACTCGTGGACCGTGTGGTTGATGTACTCGGCCACCATGATGATCTTGCCGCCGCCCAGGATGGCCGGCGTGATGAAAAAGCCGAGCGAGAAGATGAAGACCAGAACCCCCGCGCCGATCAGTCCGGGCAGGCTGAGCGGCAGGAAGACGCGCAGGAAGGTCTGCAGGGAGCCGGCACCGAGGCCGCGCGAGGCGGCGAGCAGGCGATTGTCGATCGAGCGCATGGCGGCCCACAGCGGCAGGATGCCGAGCGGCAACATGTAGTGGACCATGCCGATGGTCACGCCGACCTCGTTCCACATCAGGCCCAGCGGCTCGTCGATCAACCCGAGCGAGAGTAGCGCCTTGTTGATCAGGCCTTCGCGCCGCAGCAGCGTCACCCAGGCGAAAGCCCGAACCAGCACCGACATCCAGAGCGGCAGCAACACGCCGATCATCATCAAACGCTGGCCGGCCGGCGAGGCGTGCGTCAGCACATAGGCCACCAGATAGGCTAGCACGAGCGTGACCGCCGTCGTGAAGATGCAGATACGCGCCGTGGTGATCAGCACACGCTGGATCGGCGCCGAGGTGAACAGCATGGCGTAATTGTCGAAGCCGAGCACCGGCTCGGAGACGCTCACCCACAGCACGCGCACGAGCGGCGTGAAATAGAACAGCACGACCAGCGCCAGCGCAGGGGCGATGAACAGCCAGGCCTTTTGGCGCTCGCTCAGGGTCATTCGGACCATGGACACGTGAGGTGTGATGAACTCGCTTCGCACGATAACCCTTCTCCTCCCCGGCTCCGCTGGGGCGGTGTCCGCGTCTTCGCGGACGGAGGGGTCATGGACTCGTGCTTCATGAAAACCCTCCCCCTCCGTCGCCGCAAGACGGCGACGCCTCCCCAGCTCTGCTGGGGGAGGAGAAATTGCTCAAGACGCGATCATGTCGAGGAATTCCTGCCTCGCCTTGCTGTAGTTCTTCTCGTACCAGTCGGCGTCGATCCTGGCCTGCACGGCCTCGTTGGCGGGCGCACCCGGGTCGACCTCCTTGAGCTCGGCCGGAACCATCGGCGCCGAGGCCGGGTTGGCCGGCCCGTTGCCCATCGAGGCGAGCAGCTTCACCTGGCCTTCGGGATCCTGCATCGAGGCGATGGCAACCATCGCCTGCTTGCCGGCCGGATTGCCCTTGGGCACCACCCACAGGCCGGGCTGCAAGAGGCCGCCGTCGAAAGTGAAGGTGATCTTCTTGTTGGTATCGCGACGCAGCAGGTTGGAGCGGGTGTGCCACAGCCATCCCATTACCACCTCGCCCTCGCGCAGCATGGTCTGGCTCTCCGCGCCCGTGCTCCAGAACAGCAGATCCTTCTTGAAGGCGGCGATCTTCTTCAGCGCCCGCGCCGTGTCGAGCGGATAGAGCTTGTCCTTGGGCACGCCGTCGGCCATCAGCGCCAGCTCGTACATCGCCTGACTGTCCTTGCGCATCAGCCGCTTGCCTGGATACTTCTTGGTGTCGAAGAAGTCGGCCAGCGTGGGCTTCTCCTTGATCTTGGAGCTGTCCCACGCCTGCACCGTGCTGAACATGTAGTTGCAGACGCCGTACTTGTAGGCGAAGCCGGCCGTCACCTTGCTCTTGTCGACGACCGAGTAGTCGATCTCCTCCAGGAGGCCGAGCGGACCGAGTTCACCGGTGCCGCCGAGGCCGGAGTCGACCACGTCCCAGGTGACGTTCTTGGCCTGCACCATGGTCTTGATCTTGCCGTTCGACGGACCGGAGCCGTCGATCACCATCTTGGCCCCGGTCTTCTTCTCGTACGGCACGACAAAGGCCTCGTTCATGGCCTTCACCGCGTCGCCGCCGAAATTGGCCAGCACGACCTCCTTGGCCTGGGCGCGCGCCGTGCCGGCAAGACCGATCGCGGCGGCGCCCGCCAAGGCGCTACGCCGCGTCAGGCGCAGGATTTCGGCTCGGTCCTCGGCAAATGTCTGAAGCTTGCTCATGTCACACTCCCTTCGTCGTCCTCGACCTGGATCGATGCGTCCGGGTCCCAACCCAATCGGATGGCAGCACCGACCGCCGGCGGCGTGCCGTGGCGCCACGTCGGCACGGTCACGGCAAAGCGGCCGGCGTCCTTCGTATCCACCAGGAGATGGAACGAGGTGCCGAGATAGCTCCAGCTCACGATCGTGCCGTCGATGACATTGGCCGGTCGCGACCCATCGCCGACGACGGCGATCCGTTCCGGCCGCAGCGCCAGCAAGAGCTTGTCGCCGACCTTTGGCGGTGCTCCTTGGCCGGACTGCACGAAGAGCGCCCCGCCCGATCGCAGGGCAAAGCCGCCGGCACCGCTTCGCTCGACGACGCCGCGCAGGAAATTGCTCTTGCCCAGGAACTCGGCGACGAACCGGGTCGCCGGCCGTTCGTACAGCTCCGCCGGTGCACCGAGCTGCAGTAGGCGACCGTGATTGAGGATGGCGACGCGGTCGGACATCGACAGCGCCTCCTCCTGGTCGTGCGTCACGTAGATGAAAGTGAGGCCGACGCGGCGATGGAATTCCTTGAGCTCGACCTGCATGTCGGCGCGCAGCTTGCGATCGAGCGCGCTCAGCGGCTCGTCGAGCAACAGCAGGTGCGGCGCGAAGACCAGGGCACGGGCAAGCGCCACGCGCTGCTGCTGGCCGCCCGAGAGCTGGCGCGGCAAGCGCTCGACCAGGCCATCGAGCTGCACCAGCTCGACGGCTTCGCGCACCTTGCGGGCAATCTCGTCACGCGGCAGGTCACGCACCTCGAGCGGGAAGGCGATGTTGCGCGCTACCGTCAGATGGGGAAACAGCGCGTACCCCTGAAACACCATGCCGAAATTGCGCCGCTCGGGCGGCAGATGCTGGATTGGCGCGCCATCGAGCCGGATCTCGCCACTGGTCGGTGCGACGAAGCCCGCGATCGACATCAGCATCGTGGTCTTTCCGGAGCCCGAAGGGCCGAGCAGCGTCAGGAACTCACCGCGCGCGACAGTGAGAGATACTTCGTCGAGAGCCTTGGTCGGACCGTAGGCTTTGGTCACCCGGTCGAGCGTCAGGGCCTGCAGAAGTGCAGCCATTTCAGGTCCTCGTGCTCGCCATGTCGCGCCCCCTTGCCATCATGCCAGCGCCTTTCGCGCCTCCACAAGGCCTGTTCGGCCGGCCTGCCCGACGCATAGTCTGCAATAGCCGTTCCAAGTCGCTACGCGCCGCTCCCCCGCGCCCCGACCGTGGATTATACTAGGGCCAAATCAGGGGGAGCTTCGTTCGATGGCAAGCAAGACCAAGACCCAACCGGCGTTGCGGGCAAGACACCTGCCCGAGATCAAGCCCGGCAAGTACAGCGATGGCATGCCGTTGGACGAGCTTCGCTACCTCGAATGCAAGATCATCCTGAAGCCCAACCACTTCACGTCGCGCCAGAGCCTATTCGATTTCGCCAAGGTGATGCGCCGGCCGGCCAAGCAGACCGGCGTGCGCTTCGACCCGGCCGGCTACGAGCTCGAGCCGCTGCAGATCCGCGAGGTTCTGTTCGTCGATACGCACGACTACCGCCTGTACAACAACGCCTTCATCCTGCGCCGGCGCATTCCGTACAAGGACGGCTTCCCGGTCGGCGATCCGGAGATCGTCTTCAAGTACCGTCATCCCGATCTGCAGAAGGCGGCCGAGATGGACGTGCGACCGCACGTCAACACCGACTACCGCATCAAGTTCAAGGCCGAGGCGCTGCCGCTCAAGGACGGGTTGGGCGGTCTGCGCATGCTGTACTCGCACAATGTCGAATTCCAACTGACGTCGTTGGCGGTCGGGGAGCGGCTGTCGCTCGACAACATCGTGCATATCCTGCCGGCGCTCGACACGCTGAAGCATGGCCATCACGAGAAGCTCGACCTGGTGAACGGCACCATCGTCGAGGAGGTCCTGCAGGATGTCGGCGAGCTCGACTTCGGCAACGGCATCAGCACCGTGTCCAATGTCGCGTTGTGGCGCAATCGCGGCGACCACAGCCCGCTGATCGGCGAGTTCGCGTTCCAGATCAAGTTCCGCCGACGCGAGGATATGACCGATGAGGCGCTGGCGCGGGCCGAGGCCTTCTTCCTGGCACTGCAGCAGGAAGCGCGCGACTGGATCAAGCTCGGCGCCACCAAGACCGGCATCGTGTACCGGCTGAAAGGCAATCCACCCAACGCTCACGAATAGCCGCCGATCCCGGCCGATCGGCACGGCTCGAAGGAGGCTCGAGCGATGAACCCTTCCAGACGATCATTCCTCGTCGGTGCGGCAGGTCTTGCCGTGACCGCACAGATGACCCGAGCGGCCGACCGCAAGGTGTTGCGGCTGCACTATCGAACCATCGAGGTCGACGGCAAGCCGGCCAAGCGCTTTCGCATCTCGCAGCCCTCGGGCGAATGGGGCCTCACCCTCCAGCAGGGCGACATGTTCGATGTCCGCCTCGAGAACAACCTCGATGTTCTCTCCGGCCTGCATTGGCACGGGCTCGATCCGCCGTGGCGGCAGGACGGCGTCCCCTATCTCTCGGCGCCGCCGATCGCTCCCGGAAAGTTCGTCGACTACAGCTTTCCGGCCAAGCCGATCGGCACGCGCTGGATGCATTCGCATTTCGGCTTGCAGGAGCAGAACCTGGCGGCAGCGCCGCTGATCGTGCGCGAGACCGATGCCGTCAGGAGCGGCATCCAGGAAGTGGTCGTGATGTTCGAGGATTTCTCCTGGAGACAGCCCGAAGCGATCTTCGCCGAGCTGCGCAAGCCGAAGCCCGCCATGGCAATGGGCGGCGGCACGCCGATGACAGGCGGCACGACGAGCATGGCGCGTGGCGGAAGCTCCACCATGGCCTCGGGCGGCGACACGGCAAAGCCGGACCTGAACGACGTCACCTACGATGCCTATCTCGCCAACGACCGTACCTTGGCTGACCCCGAGATATTCGATGTCCAGAAGGGCGCCAATGTACGTCTCCGCCTGATCAATGGCGCGACTTCATCGAATTTCGTCGTCGAGTTCGACGGCATCGAGGTCACGCTGCTGACGGTCGACGGCAATCCGATCGCGCCTCTAAAGCTGCGCACCCTGCCGCTCGCCATCGCGCAACGTGCGGACGTCATGATCCGCATGCCCGATGACGGACGGGCCGTGCCGGTCGTGGCGCGCGGCGAAGGCCGCACGCTGCAAACCGGCTTCATCCTGCGGCCGAGCGGCGCCACCTTGAAGAAAGTTCCGATGAATGGCGAGATGGCGGCGCCCGCGGTCGGGCTCGCGCTCGAGAAGGCGCTGCGGGCGAGCGAACCGCTCGCCAACCGTCCTGTCGATCGTTCGGTCCCGGTGGATCTGACCGGCAACATGTCGGCCTACGTCTGGGGCATGAATATACACGGCCAGGAGGCCCTGCCGGTCACCGTGGAGAAAGGCGAGCGCGTCGAGCTGGCGATGCGCAACACCACGATGATGTCGCATCCGATGCACCTGCACGGGCATTCCTTCCAGGTAGTGGAGATCGATGGCCAGCGCCTGCCGGGGGCAGTGCGCGATTCCGTCCTGATCCCACCTCGGGCCACCGTCAAAGTCGCGTTCGACGCCGACAATCCAGGCATGTGGGCGTTCCACTGCCACAATCTCTATCACATGGCGGCCGGCATGTTCGCGACCGTGATCTATCGCGGCTTCACCTGACAGGCGTTCCATTCCTTGCCCGTCATACGCTCCGGAGTGGACACATCTTGCTTGTTGGTTGGTTCCGCCGATGACGGGCCGCGGAGAGTGGACACATCTCGAATTCCGCCCCTGTAATCGGGAGAGGAATTGAAGATGTGTCCACTCCTTGGTCGATCACGCGGGAGGCGAATGACGATCACGTCGACCACAGCGCGATGAGCGGTCCGGCCGGGCCGTGCAGCGGATCGCAGGCGGGCATCGGCACCTTGGCGATGTTGGCGAGGGCCGTGGGGTGGTCGACGCTTCCGGGGCGATGCTGATCCACCCGAGCGTCCCGCGGATAGGCCCCCACGACCAGGAGATCCGGCGTCGAGTCCAGGCGCTGGTGGCCGGTGCCGGCTGGCAGCACGACGACGTCGCCGGCCTCGACCGTAAGGACCGTGCCGCAGGCACCGCCGAACCGAACGGTGGCGTGACCGCGCGCGATGCCCAACGCTTCATGTGCCGTGGTGTGAAAGTGCAGGAAAGAATAGATGCCGTTACGCCAACCGTCGGACCAACCGTTCCTGGCGAACGCGCGCTCGAAGGGCACAGCCGGATCACGCTCGCCTGCGACCGTCAGCGCGCCGCGGTAGAGCAAGAGCGGCAGGCGCGGGTTGTTCGGTGTTTCACCATCGTCGTCGAAACGTAACGCTTGCACATCGGACATCGATCGCTCCTCGGGCAACACGCTTTTCGTTTGCGAGCGCCTCGCCGGTACAGCTAACCTACCGTCGTCAGGAGGAGATTGCATGGCCCAGGATCGTCGTTCGCCCAGCCGCCTGGCTGCGCTGCTTCCGGCCGGCGCGCTCGGCATGTCGGTGAGCTTGGCCTCGGTCGATGCCGCCGCAGCGTTGTCTTCCGGCGAATCCAAGGCCCAGCAGCCGGGCGACGTCGCCAAGCGGCTGCAGACCATCCGCGGCTCTGTGTCGGAGGCCCTTGAGCAATATGGCCGTGACGGCCAGCCGTTCGTCGCCGTCGACCCCGAGACCCAGCTTGCCTGGTGGGGCAATGGCTGGCATGGCGGTTGGGGCTGGCGTGGCTGGGGTTGGCATGGCGGCTGGGGCAACGGCGGGTGGCACAATGGCGGTTGGGGCAATGGCGGCTGGCACAATGGGGGCTGGGGCAATTGGCACAACGGCTGGCACAATTGGTAGGAACGTGAGCCAGATGGCGCCTGTCGCCGAGCCGCTGGCAGTCGCGGCTGGCCGGCCCGAGATCAGCATGGTCGTGGTGCAGCCGACCGGATTCTGCAACATCGACTGCACCTACTGCTATCTGCCCGACCGATCCGACAAGCACGTCATCGAGCAATCGACCATCACCAAGCTGTTCAGCGAGGTGTTCGGCTCGGGCTGGTCGGATTCGCAAATGATCGTGCTGTGGCATGCTGGCGAGCCGCTGGCCGCGCCGATCTCGTTCTACCGCGAAGCCTTCGCCACCATCGAGCGGCTGCGACCACCCTCGGTCATCGTGAAGCACTCGTTCCAGACCAACGCCATGCTGATCAACGACGCCTGGTGCCGGTTCCTCCTCGAGTGCGACGTCGGCATCGGCGTCAGCATCGACGGCCCGCGCGAACTGCACGACAGCAAGCGCAAGACGCGCAGCGGCAAGGGCACGTTCGACAAGACGCTGGCCGGCATTCACTGCCTCCAAGCCAACGGCGTGCCGTTCCATGTCCTGTCGGTGGTATCGAGCAAGACGATTGCCATGCCCGATGAGCTGCTCGATTTCTACATCAGCGAAGGCATAGACAAGGTCTGCTTCAACGTCGAGGAGTCGGAGGGCAACTACGTCTCCGACCTGTTCGCCGCCGGCAAAGAAGGACCCGACCTGCGCACGCGCTTCGCCGGGTTCTTGCGGCGGTTCTGGCACCGCGCGCGCGCGAGCGGCAAGGTCCAGTTCGTGCGCGAGATCGACCACACCCTGCCCCGCATCTTCCGGCCCGACGGCGAGACGGCGCGCAATATCCAGACCGAGCCGCTCGCCATGATCAATGTCGACAGCTACGGCAACGTGTCGAGCTTCTCGCCGGAGCTGCTGGGCATGAAGAACAAGGACTACGACGACTTCCTGCTGGGAAACATCACCGTCAACTCGCTCACCGAGATCCACGAGGCCTGCGTGCGCTCGGCGCTCTATCGCGATATCCAAGTCGGCGTGCGGGCCTGCCAGGCGAACTGCGAATATTTTTCCGTCTGCGGCGCCGGCGCGCCGGTCAACAAGCTGTTCGAGAACGGCTCGTTCACCGGCACGACGACGTCGTTCTGCACGCTGACCCAGATGGTGCCGACCGACCTGATCCTCGAGGCCTACGACCGCCTCGAGGAGGATTGGGCCGCGCACGATGCCAAGACACCCGCTTCACCGAATCCCCCAACGGCCACCGAGGCCGCCGCACCGTCGTCGAGGATTTCATGACCCGATCGAAATTGTTGTCACTCGCCGGCCTCTTGGCCGCCACCCTGCTGAGCGCTCCATCGCACAGCCAGCAGCAGCAATCTGGCCAGCAGGGAGCGCCCCCGCCCGGCTATGGCAGTGGGCCGAATTCCGGCCCCGGGGCCGGCCAGCCACCCGGCAGCGGTCCACCGGCGCCGGTGCTCATCGTGACCAGCGTCGAGGTGCTGCGCTCGGACCGGGCCGGCGGCATGGACATCGTGCGCGCCCGCGGCTTGGTGACATCGGGCCTGTGGGGCCAGCCCCACCTGCTGCCGATCACCCAGGGCCAGCCACTCGATGGCGTGCTCGATCTCGTGTTCCAGTCGACATCACCGGGCACCGCCGCCTCTCTCGGGCCATTCATGCCGGTCGAGGCCATCCTGCCGGTCGAGAACGGCCACCCCTACAAGGGCGTGCGCGTGCGCGGCGGCAGCAACGTCGTCGCGCTCAAGACCCTGCCCGGTTACGCCGAGACGCCCGCGCCCAAGGAGGATTGCTCCAAGTGCATGGGCAAGTACTTCATCGCCAAGGGAGCCAACCCGCCGGCCGGTGCGACGGCCGATAACTCGGTGCGCGAGGCGGATTTGCCCTACACGCTGCGCATCATCAAGCCGACGGATGGAATCGCGAGCTACGTTCTCGATCCCAACCGGCTGACCCTGGTGCTGTCGGAGGACGGACGCATCATCGACGCGGCCTGGGATTGAGCGGCGGCGACGTCCACTTAGCAATTCCGGAGCACATTTCGGCCGGCTGAATTCAGCCGACCGCTTCGAGGAAATACCTCGTCGTCGCCTGCGACCAAACGCTTCTTCGCGGTCTTCCACGCCCTGCGCGCCGCGCCTGCAGCGAAAATATTCCTGAACCAACCCGCCTCAGGCTCGGTCCTGCTGTGTCAGGGCCGAAGGGACGCCGCCACCTTGGCTTCGCGCTCGCGCTCCTCGAGCGAACGCGTCACCTGCTTGCGGAAACGCTCGAGATCGATGCCGCGCAAGGACACGGGCTTGAACTCCGGATGAGTCGTCGGATTGACGGCCTTGCCTTCACTCTGGACCTCGAAATGCAGATGCGCGCCGGTCGAGCGCCCGGTGCTGCCGACGAAGCCGATCAGGTCGCCGCGCGACACTGCCTTGCCGGCCTCGAGGTCCGGAGCAAAGCTCGAGAGATGGCCGTAGACGGTCGACAGCTTGCCAGCGTGGTCGATCTGGATCCAGTTACCGTAACGGCCATTGGGTCCGACTCCCACGACGACGCCATCGGCCGCGGCGTAAATCGGCGTACCGGTCGGCGCGACCAGGTCGATACCGTCGTGCATGAACAACGTCGCCGGCGAGGAGCGCTTGGGGGTAGCGCCCGTGAGCGACTTCTTCCAGCTACCGTCCGGATTCATGTAGATCGGCACCGAACCGATCGGCGCCGCCGTAGGGGCTCCGTAACCAACGGTGCCCGTGGGCAGTCCGGGCGGCAACGCCGAGCCTGTCCGGTTGGGACCGCCCATCGGTGCCGGCTTGCCGGTCGCGGCGAGCGGCCGCGGCTGCTCGAAGGGATCGGACCGCAACCCGAAGCCCGATGAAACTGAAATGACGTCGAGCGGCATGCGCATCGACGGCGCCGTCGCAGCCTGGCCGTTCGCGAGCCAGAAACGGTCGCCATGCTCGCGCGTGCGGAAGCGGTGGATCGCGATCGAGCCCTTGGACTTGGTGCGCAGCTCGGCCCAAACGACACGGCCAACGTCGACCGCCACGCCCTCCGCAGTGAAAGCTTGCTCGTAGCGCACATACAGACGGTCGCCGGTTTGCAGGTCGCGGTCGAGATCGAGGGCGCTGGCAAAGGCTTGCCGTGCCTCGAGAATGGTCGCCGCGGTAACACCCACCTCGGCCACGGCAGCATCGAACGAGTCCAGCACGACGCTATCGACGGCGATCTCGCGCGTGAAAATCTGGTGGGCGCGCCGCCGCTCCGCATCGCCGCCGCTACCCAGCAGATACTCCTCTGCCGCACGGGCCTCCGCGGTCAGCATCCCTTCGTCGGCCTGGTCGGCGAACGCCGATCCGACACTCAACCACGCGACAAGTGCCGCAGCGAGCGAAGCTCTCTTCATGGCCCCTTCGGCAGGTTGGATTTCGAGGCAGGCGCCGGCTCGTGCGTCCGGCCGATCACGAACAAGAAGTTTAGCCAATCAGGGTATCGGTTTCCAGTCCTTGATCCGGCGCTCGGCCTCGGCAATTTGCGCACGGGTCATGCGCTTAGCGAGGGTCGCCAGATCCTTCCTGGCTTGGTCGAGACGCTCCTGGTTTTTTTCAGTGTAGCCCTTGATGGCAAGCGCCAGCCATTTGTAGGCCTCGATGTCGTCGCGCGGGGGAATGCCCTCGCCAAAGCCCAGCATGAAGCCGATGTCGTTCTGGGCTCGCGCGTAGCCTTGATTGGCTGCGAGCAGGTAAAGTCGCGCCGCTTCCTTGTGGTCGCGCGGCACGCCCTCGCCGCTCCAGTACATGGCGCCCAGCAGCGTACGCGCTTCGGCATTGCCCTTGGCCGCCCAGACCTTCCACAGCCGCACGGCAGTCGGCATGTCCTTGCGCTCATAGGCCGCCGCCGCCGCACGCATATCGGCCTCGAGAGACGCTTGGGCCGCAGCCGGCGCCGTAAGCCACAGGAGCGCGACCATCGCGCACGCGATCATTCTCATGAGTCCGCATGGTATTGCTCGATTGCGGGCGTGCGCGCAAATCTCAAACGGTCGCGTCGACGAGTGCCGCAGAGACGGCGCGCCGACGACCGCCACCCCGGCGTGCAGGCCGCTCTGGTCAAGGGCGCCACCTTTCAACTAGATTACATGACAGGAAGGGGTTCAGTGGGCCGGGCGGTAGTCATATGAGGGTGGCAGCCCGTCGCAGGTGGGTCCTTGGGACTTGTCCTGGCTCTGGAATCGCGGCGATCCCGAGTGGTTCCGTCGACGATCGAAATTGCCCGCCATGCCGTTGAATGAATATTCGACGGCGACCTCATCGACTGCCGTTCGTACGTCGGCCATACACCTCACGGCAATCGCCATGCTTCCGCTGGGGCTGGCAATTTGGGCGATGCTCAGTCCCAAGGTCGTGGTGTCGAACGATATGACGTGGGATTTCGTCTACAACCTCGCCGGCGCCTGGCATCTGTGGAACGGCCAGACTGCCCATATCGACTTTCGCGATCCGCTCGGGTCGCTGAGCTTCGTTCCGACAACGCTCGGCTTCGAGCTTGTCGGACCGGCCCCGGCCGCCTTCCTGGTAGGGGCGTGCCTGGTTTCAATCGTCGCCTTCGTGTCGGCCACTCTCGCCGCCCTGCGCCGGTTGCCGCTGGCGCCCGCCGCCCTCTTCGTCGTCTTCGTCAGCCTGCTCGCCTTGCGACCGGCCAATGTCGGAGAGAGCCTGACAGCCTACACGTTTGCAATGTCGTACAACCGCTACGGTTGGTGCCTGCTCGCCGTCCTGACGCTGATCCTGTTCGTTCCTCCTCGGGACAATCGCCGCCTGGACTTGCTCGACACTGCCATCGCCGGCCTTCTGCTCGTCGCGCTTTTCTACCTCAAGATTACCTACTTTGCCGCAGGCCTTGCGCTGGCCGTGCTCGCCGCCATCGCGAGCCCGCATCTACGCGGTCGCCCGGCCGTGCCGATCGTCATGGTCGTCCTGATCGTTCTCAACACCGTGGCGCCCTGGAACCATGCCTATCTGGTGGACATTTTCGAGGCTGTCGAAGCGGGCGCCGTCCGCAGCAAGCTGACTTTTCACGTCAACAACTTCTTCACCAACGGCGAAGCCAGCGCCGCCTATGTCGCGGCCATCCTGTTCTCGGTATGGCTGTGGTGGCGGGATCTGGCCTCGCCGCGTCTGCCGATCGCCGTCGCAGGCATCTTCGTCGTCGCCCTGTTCGTGCTGTCGCAAAACCACCAAACGCATGGCATGCCGGCGGCAGTCGTCATCGCCTTCCTGCTGTACGACCATCTGCGACAACGAAGCGATGGCATGGCGTCGGCGGCGCCCCTCCTCATGATCTTTCCCCTGTTCGTCATCAGCGCTTCGGCGGTCAGCATCTGGGCCTATCACGTGCGGGCTACGAACAGTGCCGATCTGCAGGTTATCGGGCGGACCAATCTCGAGGGCCTCGCCGTTCCCATCGAACGCAGCGGCTTGCTCGACGTCTTCGCCGCCGGCAAGCCCACGCAAGCCCTGCTCAACTGGTCTCGCGCCTTGCAGCCGCACGTCGAGCTGACGGCTACCGAGTATGTCGACACGATCATGGAAGCGGCGGACCTGCTGAACGACGGTCGACATCGCCCTGGTGGCGTCGTGGTGCTCGACCAGGTCAATCCATTCCCCTTCATGCTCGGTTGGATTCCGCCGCGTGGGAACAATTTGTGGTCCGCCTCCGGCGCGCCGATCCGCCCCGCCAGCGAGGTTTTCAAAGACGCCGACTACGTTCTGATTCCTAAATTTTCGACCGATGCCGCCTGGACCGAACGCACCTTGAAGGCCTACACGGACCATCTGTCGAAGCACTATCCCAAGGTCGAGGACACGCGAAGTTGGACCCTGCTCAGCCGCCCGCCCCGATCCTAGCACGTCACTCCGGACCGGCGCTTCGCAAGCGCGGCCGTCCCGTCTCGCGTCGTTCCCTGCTCGCCACGGCGTCAACGCTGCCCCTTGCGGCTCCAGCCATCGGACGTGCCCAGCCCGGCTTGCAGCAGGTCAGCCTGTTGCTCGATTGGAAGCCGATGCCGACCTACGCTGGGTTTTTCCTGGCGCGCGAATGGGGGTTGTTCGCCCAGCGCGGCTTGCAGGTCGCGCTCTTCGAGGGCCGCGGTGCCGTCGTCTCGACCCAGATGGTGGCCCGCAGCAGCGAATACTGGATCGGCGTATCGAGCGGGGTGGCCTCGGCCATCGCACGCTCGCAGGGCCTTCCCGTCAAGAGCCTGAGCATGCTCTATCGCAAGACACCGTCGGTGATCTTCTCGCTTGCCGAGCGCGGCATCGTCGTGCCGACGGACCTGTACGGCAAGCGTATCGGCCTGGTGCCGGGCAGCGTCACGGTCGAGGAATTCCGCGCCTTCGTCGCTGTCCAGAACCTCGATCCCTCGCGCATCGCCACGGTCTCGGTCGATCCGACGGCAGCGCCGCTCGAAGCGGGCCAGGTCGATGCCCTGATCGACTACGAGGAGAACCTGCCCTCCGAACTGCGCGCGGACGGCCGGCAGATATCGGTGTTGCGCCTGGCCGACGCCGGCGTGCAGCTCTACAGCCTCAACATCATCGCCCGCGAAGACGCCTGGACGTCGCCCGACAAACGCAGCATCGCGACCCGGGTTGTCGAAGCGGTCCAAGAGGCCTACAGCCGGCTTCAGTCTGCGCCGGCCGTCGCGATCGCCGGGTTCGCCCCGCTCTATCCCACGTTCTCGCGGCCCTATCTCTCCCAGGCCTTGGCCGTGGTCGTGCGCCAGCTTGGCCAGCAGCCGCTGGGACAACAGACACGCGAAGGCTGGCAAGCGACGATCGAGCAATTGGCCCGGCTCGGCCTGTTGAAACGGCCGGTGACTCCCGATGAGGTGGCGGGGGATCTGCCGCCTTCCTGACGGTCAGCCCGCCATCCGAGCCTGAACGCGGCTTCCGCCGAGCCGATTGGCGAGCACGATCACCACGGTCGTGATGGCGATCATGGCAAGGCTCAGGACGGCGATGGCGCCGACATCGCCGCTTTCCTTGAGGTCGAAGATCAGGACGGACAGGACCTTGGTCTCCGAGGTGAACAGGATCACCGCCGCCGACAACTCGCGGATCACAGCGACGAACACGAAGCACCAGGTCGCGACCACGGCCGCGCGCAGCAACGGCGCCGTGATGTCGGCCAGGGTACGCAGCCGCGTGGCGCCGAGCATGCGCCCGGCCTCCTCGAGCTCGCTGTGTACGGCATGAAAGGCCGAGGAGAGTTGCTGATAAGCAGCCGGCAGCTCGATGGTGACGAAGGCGATCAGCAGGATCCACAAGGTGCCGTAAAGCGTGAGCGGCGGCCGTGTGTAGGCGAGGAAGAGGCCGACACCCAGAACGATGCCGGGAATCGCGAGCGGCGCGGTGGCGAGGAACGACAGGACGCGATGGCCGGGCACCGCGCGACGCGCGACGATGTAGGCGATCAGCAGTGCCAGCAGGGCGCCAAGAGTCGCCGACGCGGTCGCCAGCAGGAAGGTGTTCTTGAGCGCCGGCATGGTCGAGCTGAGCTCGAAGAAGGCGAAACGCACGTTGTGCAGCGTCATCGTGTCCAGGGTCACGAGCTTGGAAGCGACGCGCGAGAAGGCAGAGTTGAACAATGCCGCGTAAGGCAGGAACAGCGGCATGGCGAGGATGAGCAATGCCAGGGCAGCCGCCGGCCAGCGCAGCCGGCCGAGCCGTACCAGCCGTGGCTGGCCGTACTTGCCGCCGAGCACGGCGTAGCCGCGGCGTCCCAGGGCGACCGACTGCGCCCGCAGCAAAGCGATGGTGAGGACCAGCAGTGGCAGCGAGGCGGCGGCGGCCAGTTCGGGCTTGGGCGGGAACTGGAACAGGCTCCAGATGCGCGTCGTCAGCGTATGGAAACCTGCGGGGATCGCCAGGATCGCCGGCGAGCCGAACAGGTTCAGGGCCTGCAGGAAGGCCACGAGCGCACCCGCCAGGAGCGTCGGCAAGGCGAGCGGCACGGTGATGCTGCGCGCCGTCTGCCATGTTCCGGCGCCCAGCATCGACGATGCGTCTTCCAATTCGCCCGGCATGCGGTCGAGCGCATTGGCGACCAGGATGAAGACGTAGGGAAAGGTGTAGCAGGTGATGACGAAGATGAGGCCGGGTAGATTGTAGATGTCGACCAGCGCCTCATCGGACGACATGCCGCTGAGGCTGCGCCAGAGCTGATTGATCAGGCCCGAGTTGGGTGCCGCCAGCATCTCCCAGGCAATGGCGCCGACGAACGGCGGCGTGACCAACGAAGCCATCACCAGGGTGCGCACGGTACGCCGAATCGGCATGTCGCTGCGTGCCACCAGCCAGCCGAGCGGCGCCGCGACCAGGCAACACAGCACGCTCACCGAGAAGGCGATGATCAGGGTCGTGATCAGCGGATCGACGAAGCTCGGATCGGTGAACAACGCGACGAAATTCGACAGAGTCGGATGGCCCGCCTTGTCGCTCAGGCTGTAGGCCACCAGCCAGCCCATCGGCAGGACGATCATGACTGCCAGCAGAGCGGTCACGGCAATCAGCGTCGGACGAGACAAATCCGGACCGCGGACGGAACGCCCACTCATCGTCACCATGAGCGGGCGTTCCACCCGCGGCCCGGAAGACAGGTTCATACCTTGAACAACCGCTGGTACTTCGCCTTGATCTCGTCGGCCATCTTCTCGACCTCGGCCGGGTCCTCGCGCAGCGTCTTGATGCTGTCGAGAGG
This sequence comes from Reyranellaceae bacterium, assembly GCA_046349335.1. Lineage (GTDB taxonomy): Bacteria > Pseudomonadota > Alphaproteobacteria > Reyranellales > Reyranellaceae > Reyranella. Next base: position 163,326 of record JAXMCO010000007.1, on the reverse strand, counting down.
CGGCCGGCCGGCCTTCGCCTTGACCTGCTTGTTGGCCGGGTACTGGCCGCTCAAGTTGACGATGAAGGCCTGGCCTTCGGCCGAAATGATCCAGGCGAACATCAGCCGCGCCGCGTTGGGGTTGGGCGCTGCCTTGAGCACGGCCATGGGATTGGAGATCTGCGGCGTCCCTTCCTTGGGCTGGACGATCTCGATCGGCGCACCCCGCTCCTTGGCCATCCAGAACAGATAGTCGCTGCCATCGACGGCGATCGCCCGTTCGCCGGCCTCGATCTTCTTCGGCGGCTCGGTTGCCGACTGGACCTGCAGCACGCGTTGCTTGGCGAGCTTCTCGAAATAACCCCAGCCGAGCTCGCGCGCGATCTGGTGCGTCGCGGTCATGATAGTGCCGGAATAGCCGGGATGGCCCTTGACCAGCTTGCCGGCGTATTTCGGGTCGAGCAGGTCGGCGAAGCTCTTGGGCGCATCCTCGGGTTTCACCAGGCTCGTGTTGTAGGCGATGGGCGAGAGGTGCGTGCGCTGGTTGACGAACATGCCGTCCGGATCGCGCTGGTCGGCCGGCACGTTCTCGGCGATGTCGACCGTGACGTAGGGCGCAAGCCAGTCCTGGCGCTTCCAGGTGATGAAGTGCGCCGCATCGGAGCTGTTGACCACGTCGGCGCGCCGGATGTTGCTCGCCGTCTCCTGGGCGAGGCGATTGAACAGCCGTTCCGCGCCGGTGCGCTCGACGGCGACCTTGATGCCCGGGAACTTGGCCTCGAAGGTCCTGGCCATCGGCTCGGCGACGCTGAGGTCCATCGCCGTGTAGTAGGAAACCTTGCCTTCCTTCTTCGCTGCCTCGATCAGCGCCGACGTGATTGCCTCGGATGGTGGCGCCGCCGACACCACGCGAGCGCCAAACGGAAGGATCGAGGCCGCTTTCAGGATCGTTCGACGATGCATGGTCATACCTTGAAGAGCTTGGTGTAGCGCGCCTTGATATCCTCGGCCTGATCGGCGACTGCCGCAGCATCCTCACGCAGGAGCTTGATGTCGGAGAGCTTCTTGCGGTCGGTGCGGTCCTTGACCAGCGGATGAGCCGAGCGCAAGGCACCGACATCGATGTTGAGCTGCTGGGCCTCGGCTGTCATCGACCAGGCATAGAACAGACGGGCGGCGTTGGGATTGGCGGCACGTGCCATCACCGCCGACGGGCCGGTGATCAACGGCGTGCCTTCGACGGCATAGACTTCCTCGATCGGCTCGTTGCGCGCCCGGAGCAGATTGACCATGTATTCCGTACCGTCGGCCATCACGGCACGTTCGCCCTGCGCCAGCTTCTTCGGCGGATCGGCCGCCGACTGGACCTGCATGACCCTTTGCTTGGCGAGCTTCTCGAAATAGCCCCAGCCGAGATCGCGGGAGAGCTGCTGGGTGGCGGTCATGATCGTGCCGGAATAGCCCGGATGCGCCTTGACGATCTTGCCCGTCCATTTGGCATCGAGCAGATCCGCGAACCCCTTGGGCGCGTCCTCCGGCTTCACCAGGTTGGTGTTGTAGGCGACCGGAGCCAGGGTGATGCGCCACGAGGCGAACATGCCGTCGGCATCCCAGTGCTCCTTGGGATAGTGCCGCGCCACCTCTTCCGGCAGGTACGGCGCCAGCATCGAGGCGCGCTTCCACAGGATGAGATGGGCTGCATCGGAGCTGTTCACGACGTCGCAGACGTAGATCTTGCTCTGATATTCCTGGCCGATGCGCTGGAAGATGCGCTCGGCGCCGGACCGCTCGACCTTGACGGCGAGGCCGGGATAAGCCGCCTCGAACGCCTTGGCGATCTTCTCGGCCACCGGCAGGTCGACCGACGTGTACCAGGCGAGCTTGCCCTCCTTCTTCGCCGCCTCGACCAGCGCCGGCGTGATCTTCTGCGCCTCGGGTGCCGCCCTGAGCGACGTCACGACCGAGAACGACCCCGCCAGGGCCGCGCCACCCGCCAACGTCCCGCGCCGCGTCAGTCGCCTCGCCATATCATGCCTCCGCCAATGCCCGGACCTGCTCTGCCGGCAGGTGCAGCCAGACTCGCACGCCGGGCGCGATGTTGAGGCCCGGCGACGCCGTCACGCGCAACTCGGTCTTGTCGTCGAGGGCCACCGTGTAGTCGCGCGCCGCGCCGAGAAAGACCTGCCGCACGACGGTTGCCGGAAGGCAATTGTCGCCCGTAGGCGCAGCCGCCTCGGCGGTGATGCCGACCTCGTGCTGGCGCACCGAGAGGGCGACCGGGCTGCCGGCGCTGAGCTTGCGCCCGGTCGAGCGCAGAACGGCGCCGGCAATCGAGACGCGCGAGCCGTCGACCGCATTGCCGCGCAAGATGTTGGCGCCACCGATGAAGCGCGCGACGAACTCCGAGCGCGGCTGGCCGTAGATCTCCTCTGGCGGGCCGAGCTGCTCCACCCTGCCCTGGTTCATCACGGCGATCAGGTCGGCCGTGGTCATCGCCTCGGCCTGGTCGTGGGTCACGTAGATCGTGGTGTAGCGGTAGCGATCGTGCAGACGACGGATCTCGAAGCGCATCTCCTCCCGTAAGTTGGCATCGAGGTTGCTGAGCGGCTCGTCGAGCAGCAGCGTCTCGGGCTCCACCACCAGGGCGCGCGCCAGCGACACGCGCTGCTGCTGGCCGCCGGACAGCTCCCCAGGATAGCGCCCGGCGAGCGCCTCCAGCCGCGCTGTCGTCAGGATGGCGGCGAGCTTGCTGTCGATCGTGGCCCTATCGAGCCTGCGGATCTTGAGGCCATAGGCGACATTCTCGGCCACCGTCATGTGCGGCCACAACGCATAGCTCTGGAAGATCATCGACATGTTGCGGTATTCCGGCGGCACCGTGCGGGCCGGGGAGGAGAGCACCTTGCCGCCAACGACGATTTCGCCAGCCGAAGGCTCGATGAATCCGGCGACCAGCCGCAACGTCGTGGTCTTTCCACAGCCCGACGGACCCAACAGGCAAACCAGCTTGCCATGCTCGATATGCAGCGACACGCCATCGACCGCGACGGCTTCACCGAAGCGCTTGCCGAGGCCCTTCAGTTCGACTGAGGCCACATCCCCTCCCTGCCCGGCTACATTATGGCAAAGGCGGCACGCGCGCTATATTGCCGGTCAATTCGGAAAGGTCGGCATCATGCAGGAACAGAAAATCTACGGGCGACGCGACGGCGCCGTGGGCCATGTCGTGTTCAACAACCCCGCCAAGCTCAACGCCGTGTCGCTCGATATGTGGGACGGCTTCGTCGGCATTCTCGAGGACTACGAGAAGGACCCGACCATCCGCTGCGTAGTCGTGAGCGGCGCTGGCGGCAAGGCCTTTGTCTCGGGCGCCGACATCTCCAAGTTCGAGAGCGAGCGTGCCAACGCCGAGGCGCAGGCGCGCTACGACACGATCTCCAAGCGCGGCTACGAGACGCTCTACGAGCTGTCCAAGCCGACCATCGCCAAGATCACCGGCTACTGCATCGGCGGTGGCATGAACCTCGCGGCCTGCTGCGACTTGCGTTACTGCAACGACGGGGCGCGTTTCGGCGTGCCGGCAGCCAGGCTCGGCCTGGGCTACGGCTTCCTGCGCATCGAGCGTCTGTCGCGCATCGTCGGCCTGCCGCGCGCAATGGAGTTCCTGTTCACCGCCAAGCAGTACTCCGCGCAGGAAGCGCTCGACATGGGGCTGATGCACGGCGTGGCGCCGACCGATGGCCTCGATGCCCTGGTCGACGGCATCACGGCGGCGATTGCCCAGAACGCCCCGCTCACCATCGGCCTCGCCAAGGCTGCGGCGCGCGAGATCGCCAAGCCCGAGGCGCAGCAGGACCATGCGCGGCTCGAGAAGATGGTGCAGGCCTGCTTCGACAGCGAGGACTACAAGGAAGGCCGCCGCGCCTTCATGGAGAAGAGGAAGCCCGCCTTCCAGGGACGATGATATTTTCCTCCCCCGTCATTGGGGGGTGTCCTGGAGGGCTGGCGGGGGAAAGCCTCACGCGAGCTTCATGAAGTTCCGATGTCGGAATCTCACGGATCTCGACCGAGGCTCACCCCCTCCGCCCCTGTCGGGGCGCCTCTCCCGTATGACGGGGCAGGCGAGCATGAATTGACCACCAGAGGAAACACCATGACCAACCTGCCGCTTGCCCACATCTCCGTGCTCGACCTCACGGCGCACCGCGCCGGCCCTACGGCCGTGCGCCAGCTCGCCGACTGGGGCGCCCACGTCATCAAGATCGAGCCGCCGAGCGATGGCAAGCTCGACGCGATGGGCGGCTCCCGCCACGGCTTCGACTTCCAGAACCTGCATCGCAACAAGAAGGCGATGACGCTCAACCTCAAGAGCCCCGAAGGCCACGCGATCTTCATGAAGCTCGCCGAGAAGGCCGACGTCATCGTCGAGAACTACCGCTCCGACGTGAAGCATCGCCTCAAGGTCGACTACGACACGGTGGCCAAGATCAACCCGCGCATCGTCTACGGCTCGATCGCAGGCTTCGGCCAGAGCGGACCCGATGCCGCGCGCCCCGGCGTCGACCAGATCGCCCAGGGCATGGGCGGGCTGATGTCGATCACCGGCGAGCCGGGCCGCGGCCCGATGCGCGTCGGCATCCCCATCGCCGACCTGACCTCGGGCCTGCTGCTCGCGCAGGGAATCATCCTGGCACTCTACAATCGCGAACGCACCGGCAAGGGCCAGTGGGTGCATACATCGCTGATCGAGGCGCAAATCTTCATGCTCGACTTCCAGGCTTCGCGCTGGCTGATCAAGGGCGAGGTGCCAAAGCAGGCCGGCAACGATCATCCCACAGGCATCCCGACCGGCGTGTTCCCGACCAGCGACGGCCACATCAACATCGCCGCCTCCGGCCAGAATCTGTGGAAACGCTGCGCGCAGGCGCTCGGCGCGCCCGAGCTGGTCGACCATCCAGAGCATCTGACGCCGGCGCTGCGCTCGCAGAATCGCAAGGCGGTGAACGAGCGCCTCGCCGCCATCACTCGCACGAACACCAGCGCGCATTGGATTGCCGCCCTCAACAAGGCCGGCGTGCCATGCGGACCGATCAACTCGATCGACCAGACCTTCGCCGAGCCGCAGGTCCAGCATCTCGGCATCGCCCGGCCGGTCAAGCATCCCAAGCTCGGCACAATCAAGGTGGTCGGCCAGCCGATCAATCTCTCCGACAGCCCGCAGCCGGCCGAGCTGCGGCCAACCCCCGACCTCGGCGAACATACCGAGGAGGTGCTGGCGAGCCTGGGTTACGATCGCAAGGCCATCGATTCGCTGAAGTCGGGCGGAGTCATCTGATGGCGGCAGCAAGACGGGCAGCCCTGATCACCGGCGCCGGCCGAAACATCGGCCGTGCATGCGCGCTCGGCCTGGCGGAAGACGGCTTCGACGTCGCCCTCAACGGCTCGAGCGACCGGGCCGCCTGCGAGAAGGTGGCGGCCGAGGCTGCCAAGCTCGGCGCGCGCACCCTGGTCGTCATGGGCGACGTCGGCCTGCCCGAGGACTGCAAGCGCGTCGCCGGCGCCGCGATCGCCCAGTTCGGCGCGGTCGACGTCCTGATCAACAACGCAGCCCTGCGGCCGGGCAAGCCGTTCCTGGACGCGAGCGAGGACGAATGGCGGCGCGTCATGTCGGTCGATCTCGACGCCGCCGTCTGGCTGGCGCGCGCCTGCCTGCCCGGCATGTTGAAGAAGGGCTGGGGCCGCGTCATCAACTTCACCGGCATGAACGCCATTGCCGGTCACGGCGGCCGCGCCTCGGTGTCGGTCGCCAAGCACGGCGTGTGGGGCCTCACCAAGGCGCTGGCCAAGGAATTCGGCGCCAACGGCATCACCGTCAATGCCATCTCGCCTGGCCCGATCGCCGCCGACGAGGCCAACCAGAAGGAATACTCGTCGGCCCAGCGTCAGCAGACAGTGGCGCGCGTACCAGTCGGCCGCATGGGCGCCCCGATCGAGGTCGCCGCCGCCGCCCGTCTGCTCGCCTCCGAGGCCGGCGCTTACATCAACGGCCAGATGATCCAGGTCAACGGCGGCGCCGAGACTTGAGCCTCCACTAGCCGGCGTAGCGAGTACGTCCTCCTTCGATGACAGACCCTGCTGCCAAAGGTAGGCTGCTGTCGAGCAGATCGGCAGTCGGGGTGATGCATGGTTTGGACCGTAAATGACGATGTCACATTGGAGCGCGACACGGATGGATTTGCGCTCCAGGTTCGACACCTTCAATCACCCTACTTGGATGAGGCCTCCCGAACAGATCCGTATTCGGTGGCGACAAGCTACCTGCAGCGGATCGGTCCTGAAATCGGCGTATCGCCTTCGCAGATAGATTTTCTCGAGAGGAACCCGCCGAAGGAGTCCGACGAAGAAGGCGCCAAGAATTGGGAAACCGGTGCGCAGCTCCGTTGGTGGCGTCGTCGCGAGATCGGCAACCGCAGCTTGGGTACCACGGTTGCTCTGATCATTCAGCAGACCCATGACATCCCAATCCGTCTGCGCCTCGAAGTTGGTGGAAAACCCGTCTTCGAAGGAAGCGTATCGCTTCCCATGGAGGTTCATGGGTCGGGTTTGCGAGTCGTAATGCACAGGCGGCAAGGTGGTGAATTCGCCGTCACTGGCGTCACATCTACGCTGCGTCGTGCGTTCGACTTCAGACATGCTACCGCTCTAGCGGCGGATGGCGCTCCCGTTGTCATTCGCCTCCCTTTGTGGTCGAGCAATGACAACCTCGAGGCGCCGGAGAAGGGTGGTGCCGGATTGGCACGGACCTTCGCACAGATTTCGACATCGCTGCTGCTCCCCCAAATCCTGCAAGGCCTTGGTCTCGACCCGAGCAAGCTGCCATCGGAAGCGGGATTTTGGATCTATCGCTACAAGCCCAGCCCGTCGAACGAGGGAGCGACACTCGGCCTCACCCGCCGGCGCGGCGCAGCCGGAAGAATCGAGAATGCCGACTATCCTGTCTGCATCATGAGGCATACTCCCTACTTTTTCGACGAACCCAACAGGGTTGCCCTGGATACGGCGCCCCTGGATATCGTGAGCCGGCTCGGGGACAATGCGGTCCTCTCGACCATCCCGCTGATGGCCGGTGCCACAGCAAAGCCCTCGACGGTCGTTCGTCCGCCTTCTGCCTGGGTGTTCCCGATCGATCCGATCAGCGCCGGTGTGGACGCCCGGCCCAATCGACCATCGCAGTCGCTGCGCGGGGCGCGCCGGACGGTGACTCTCGCCAACCTCGAACCGCCCTCGGGCAGACCGCCATACCAGAAGCTTCGTGGCACGTACGTCGTTGTCGTCGACCGGAACGAACGCAACCAACCCGGCCTCGGCTACGGGTCGTTGGGCTTCGATCCGCCGCGCGAACCGCAGGGACATGCCTTCAAGTACGAGGAGCGCACCAACGAATTCGCCGCCGTCAATGCGTATTATCATCTCGACCGCATGTTTCATCGGCTGCAACTGTTCGGATTGGGATCTGCCTCCTACGCGTCGAAGCCAGGCTTTGCCGCCCAAGCTGAAGCGATCCATCGTGCAGCCATCCGCCCCGGTCCCGGGGGCGATGGCCGGTGCATCAATGCGCAGTTTCGCATTCGGCCCGGCCGCGAAGACGGCACCGCCGAGCAGGCGAAGCACCGCTTCGAGTTTCGCTTTGCTCTCGCCGACCTGACCATCAACCCTGGCCCACCTCAGACCTACGACGACAAAGGCAACCCACGACGGCGCCTGAAGGGGCAACCACTGGGAATCGCTTGCGACGTCCGCTGGGTCTGGCACGAATTCGGCCACGCGCTGATCGCTGGCGCGACCGGCGACCTCGAGCTTCGCTTCGCGCACAGTGTCGGGGATGCGCTGGCCGCAATCAATTGCGATCCGGATTCGGTGCTGGCCACGGCCGGTAGGAATCGCGGCATCACCTTTCCGTGGGTCACCCTGCCCAATCGGCGTCACGACCGCGAGGCCTCGCTTGGTTGGTCGTGGAGCAGCACCTACGGCGGTGCGGACGGCTATCGGGACGACGTCGGCGACCGGGGCGGCTACCGACGGGAGCAAATCCTCTCGAGCACGCTGTTCCGGCTTTATCGGGCCTGTGGTGGCGATGCCGTGGATCGCCACGGAGTGCCACGGACGGATGAGAGGTACAAGGCAGCCGACTATGTGACCTACCTGATCGCACGAGCCCTCGGATCCCTAGGACCGGCCTCGACTGTTCCTGCCGTCGATGCGGGAGCGTTCGCCGCAGCGCTCATGGATGCCGACGCAGCGACACTCGCGTTCGACTATCCCGGCCTGCCGCCGCGCCCCGTTTCACAGCACCGCGTCGGCGGTACCTTGCACAAGGTGATTCGATGGGCATTCGAAAAGCAGGGGTTGTACGCGACGGCCAACGCCAGACCGGACGGCTCTGGTCAACCTGAGCGAATCGATGTCTACATCGACGATGGACGACGAGGCGAGTACCGACACGCCGCGCGCTGGGATACGCCCGATACAGAGCTGTGGCTGAGGCATCAACCCGACGGCCTGCCCAAGCATCAGGAGCCGGTGCGCAACTCGCCCAACTACCTTTACCTGAGGGTCCGCAATCGCGGGCAGGAGACCGCTTTGGGGACAACGGCGACGTTACGGGCCGTTGCCGCTGCGACCCCGGTGTGGCCGGATTCCCGCTGGATCCATTTGGCGCCGAGGAACCCGGGCGAAGGCCTCTGCGATGTCCCGGCCGATGGCCATCTAGTGGTCGGTCCGTTCGTATGGACTCCGACCCGGCGCGGCGAGCATACGCTACTAGCCGAGGTCGACGCGCCAGGCGATCGATCAAACATCAATCGGTCGACTGGCCTGCCTAGTGCCCTTCCCCACACACCGGCGACGCCACTGGCCGCCATCGTTCCGTACGACAACAATCTGGCGACCGCCCGTTGGACGGTACGCTAGCAAACGATCAGTAACCCCATTCCTTCCGAGCATCCTGGAGCGCATTGTAGAAGATCGTGTACTTCTGATCCTTGTTGACCTTGAGAAGATTGTCGAAGATTTGCTCGGCAAGGTAGCGGCCCGCAAGCGAATCGCTCGGATAGTGAAGACCGGCACGTTCGCGATTGACCGCTACCCTCTTACCCAACCACTTGAGCTGGTCCTTGAAGATCGAGGCCTTTTCCTTGGGAGGACGGGTCGCTTCCATCAGCGCCTCTGTAATCAGCCAACCCTGGAGGGCGTGCCCACTTGGAAAGGCGGGGTGCCCCGGTGGACCGAACGGCGGAGAAAGCCCCGGACAGATCGCAGACGGCCGCACACGTTGAAATTTCGCCTTGTAGTAAATAGCCACCATCTCGCCGATACGCATCGCCATTTGCATCAAGAGCATCGACTTGGGCTTGGATCCGTCGGTCATGCCGAGTTGCGAGATCCAGTAGAATGGGGCGTTCTCATGTTGGGCCAGAATTTCCGGGAGATAGGCGGCCCTGTCGTTCTCCATTAGGCTGCGCAGATATTCGATTTCCTCCAGAACCACCGCCACATAGCCGGTGGGATTCGCTTGCGCGTTCCAGCCGATCAACTTGGCGTCGGTGATCGAGATGTTGGTCCAGTGGTGAGCAGCCGAGAATTCCCGTAACGCCAGCAGCGACTTCAAGTTCGCATCCCAGAGATTCTGGTCATACTTCCACAGGGCCGGATCCAGCACGGCGCGCGGAAACTCCGGATGCATAGGGTCCGGGCTGAAATCGAGCGTGACAGGATGCGGCCCCAGCTCTGGAGGCACTGCGCCGCCCATCTGGTATCCGGCGCCCAATCCCATGCTCATACTCATGCTCATGCTCATACTCATGCTCATCGACATGGACATGGCCCCCTTTCGTGGCTGCTCTAGCCGGCTTGACGAACCAGAACTCTAGTCCAGCCCTATGGGCGTGCCGAGCGATTTTCGAATGTCGATCGTACCAGCGTGCAATCGGTGTGGTTACGTCGGCGACACGCAGCTAATCTCGCGGCATACCGAAGTGCACCGACGGTTTGCGATGGCTACCGCCCCTCATGTGAAACGAAGCCTACTGGCCGTCCTGGCGGCGGACGTGGCAGGATACGTGCGCCTGATGGGGGCGAACGAGGAGAGCATCCACCATCGCCTGACCGCGATGCGCCAACAACTGATCGAACCTTGCATCACGCTCCACCATGGACGGGTAGTCAAGAACACGGGCGACGGCTTCTTCGCGACGTTTGACACTGTGCGAGATGCTTACCAGAGTGCCGTCGACCTGCAGCGCGAGATCGCACGGAGCGAAGCCACGAACCCGCCCGATGCGCGCATAGCCTTCAGGATGAGCATCAATCTGTGCGAGGTGATCGTCGAAGCGGATGACATATACGGCGATGGGGTGAATATTGCGGCTCGGCTCCAGCAGTTCGGCACCCCCGGTGGCCTCGTGCTTTCCGCCACGGCCCGCGAACAGTTGCGCGGCTCGCGAGGTTTGCCTTTTCACGACCTCGGCGACCTCCAGCTCAAGCACGTAGCGCATCCCGTGCGCGCCTACGCGGTGGTGTTGGACGAGAGCAGCCCGCAATCGGTCTCCGTTCCGGTTCCGGACGGCAAACCCTCGATTGCCGTGCTGCCGTTCCGCAGCGCAAGCCACAACGAGGAGGACGACTACTTTGCGGCAGGTGTCGCGGAAGACATTGTAGGGGCGCTCACCGGCTTGCACGATCTGATGGTCATCTCCCACGGATCGACCCGGGGATATGTCGATCGCACAGTGGATCCGCGTGCGGTCCGGCGGGATCTGGGGGTCCGCTATGTACTTTCGGGGAGCATGCGCCGTCAGGGAGGACGAGTGCGCATCCAGACCCAGCTGAGCGACACCGAATCCGGCGCGGTCGTGCATTCGGACCGTCTCGACGGCGTCTCGGCCGATTTGTTCGACCTTCAAGACCAGATCGCGAGCCAAGTCGTGTCGATAATTGCGCCGCATGTGCGAGATGCCGAGCTGAGACGTGTGCGCCGCAAGCGTCCGGAGAACATGGACGCCTACGACCTCGTTCTGCGCGCCATCGACTTGATGTACCGACTCGATCTGGACGATTTCAATCGTGCGCGGGAGCTCTTGCTGCAGGCCATCGCCCTCGACCAGAACTATGCCAAGGCGTACGCCATGGCCGCAAAATGGCATGGCCTCGCCTTCGGGCAGGGTTGGTCGACAGATCCGGAAGAAGATGCCGCTTCGTCGGACCGCTTCGCCACCGAGGCGATCGCGCGCGATTCCTCAGATCATCTCGCACTTGCGTTGGCTGGCCATCACAAGTCATTTTTGTTCAGGGACTATGACCGTGCCATTGCCCTGTTCGATCGCGCAACCGCAGCAGGGCCTAACTCGGCGCTCGCCTGGACGCTCAGCAGCCCGACCTATAGCTACATAGGCATGGCCGAGGAGGCGATCCAGCGGGCCGAGAGGGGGCTTCGCTTGTCGCCGCTCGATCCAGATGCTTTCTGGTACCAGACCTCGCTCACGCTGGCGTACTACGCCAGCGGAGAATTCGAGAAGGCAATCGAATTCGGTCGCAAGGTAGCCGCCGCCAAGCCGATCTTCACCGCGAACCTGCGTTTCCTAGCTGCCAGCTTGGCAGCATTGGACAGGCCGAACGAGGCTCGAGAAGTTTCCCATACTCTGTTGCAGTTGGAACCGCACTTCAGCACGATACGCTTCGCATCGCGCTATGCTTTCAAGGACAAGGCTCGCCGAGACCTGTTCGCCGAACACCTCGTCCGGGCAGGCCTTCCCGAGTAAGTCGAGGCCCACCCGTCGGCATTCCACCCGCTCGACGTGCCTTCCATCCTCGACAATCGAGTTCCGCCCGTAGGCTGGGAGGCCTGGCGCGGACGTTGGAACTCGCAACAAGCGTCGCATGAATCTGAACGATTGCGGCGCCGAGCCCCAGCGGATCAACCGCCGTAGAAGACGTTGTCGCCCAAGTCCTTCATCTCGAGGACGGCCGCATCGGCCCGGCCAACCAGCGGCTTGGGCAGATGCGCCTCGACCACCTCGCCGACGACGACATGGTGATCGCCCTGCTCGACGATCGACGTGACGCGGCATTCGACGGCGCCGGGCGCCACATCGAGGATCGGCGCACCCGTCGAGCCCTTACGGAAGGTCTGGCCGCTCAGCTTGCCGTCGGCCAGCACCGCCGGCTTGAAGAAGGTGAAGGCCAGCCCCTTGTGGTCCTTGCCCAGCATGTTGAGCGCGAACGTGCCGGCCGTCTTGATCGTCTGATAGGCACCCGAGTCGGTCTTCACGCCGACCACCACGAGCGGCGGGGCGAACGCGCTCTGCGTCACCCAATTGACCGTCGCTGCCGACACGTTGCCTTTGCCGTCATCGGCGGTCAGGACGTAGATCCCGTACGGGATCATGCGCAAAACGGTCTTCTTGGCGTCGGCGTTCATAGGCTTCCTCCATCGATTGCCAAATTCGCATCCTACTCTTTCGGAATACCGATGGTTTTGGCAAGCGCGCTCCAGCGCTCGGTTTCGCTCTCGACAAAGGCAGTGAAGGCCAGCCGGCTGACGAGGTCGACGCGCGCGCCCTGCTCGGCCCAGATGCGTTCGACCTCGCCGGTGGCCAGCGCAGCCTGCACGGCAGCGTGCAAGGCGTCGAGCGCCACAGCGGGCGTCGCCTTAGGCGCGAACAGGCCGTACCACGTGCTGACGCGGAAGTCGGCGAGGCCCGCCTCGGCGAACGTCGGCACCTCGGGAAGGATGCGCTGACGATTGGTCGAAGCGACGGCGAGCGCGCGCAATCGGCCCGACTGGATGTAGGAGACCACGGTGCTGAGCGGGGTGACCAAGGCATCGATCGTGCCCGACACGGCGTCCTGCAGCGCCTGCCCACCCCCGCGATAGGGCACGTGCATGAGGGTGATGCCGGCGCGCTGCTGCAGCAGCTCGATGGCGAGATGGGGGATCGTGCCGAGGCCCGACGACCCGACCGTGATGGTGCCCGGGGATTTCCGCGCAGCAACGAGAAATGCCGCGAGGTCCCTGGCCTGCACGGTCGTCGGATTGACCACCAGCGCGACCGGCACACGGGCCAGCAGGCTGACAGCCGCGAAGTCACGAGTCAGATCGAAGCCGCCCTCGTCGTAGACAATGCGCGCAAAGGTGAGGCCGGTATTGCCTACCAGCAGCGTGCAGCCATCGGGCGCGGCACGCGCCGCGATCATGCCGCCCAACGTACCTCCGGCACCGCCGCGATTGTCGACCACGACGGCCTGGCCGAGAGCCTGGCCGACCTGAGCGGCGATCGGACGGGCGAAGATGTCGTTCGATCCCCCTGGTGGAAAGGGCACGATCCAGGTCATCGACCGCGATGGCCGCCAGTCGTCGGCGCGTAGCGGCGCTGCCGTTCCGGACAAGAGGAGACCGCCCAGGGCGGCGCGTCGGGAGAGGATCATCGGCTACTCCAGGCGGACATTGGCAGCCCTGGCGATACGGTTCCAGCGCTCGGCTTCGCGGGCGACGAAGGTCGCGAATTCGGCCCGACTCTCGAGCTCGACGCGAGCGCCCTGCTCCCCCCACAAACGCCGAATCTCGGGGTCCCGCAGCGCGCTTTGCACGGCGCCATGCAGCCGATCGAGGATCGGCTCGGGCGTCGTTGCCGGCGCGAACATGCCGAACCAGATGGCGATGCGGAGTTCCTTGACGCCCGCCTCCTGCATGGTGGGAACATTGGCGAGGATCGGCTCGCGCCGGCGATTGGCAATGGCGAGCGCACGCACCTTCCCGTCCGCGACGTGCGGCGCCAGCGGGCCGGCCAGCACGAAGGCCGCGGAAACCTGGCCGGCCAGCAGATCCTGCAGCATGGGCGCGCCGCCGCGGTAGGGAATGTGATTGAGCCGGACGCCGGTCCGCTCCTCGAACAGGCCGATCGCGAGATGAGTGAGGGTGCCGAGGCCAGCCGACCCGATATCGATCGCGCCCGGAATCTTCCTGGCCTCGGCGACGAAGGCGGCGAGCGTGGCGACGTCGAGCCTGGCCGGATTCACCGCCAGCACATAGGGAACGCGGGCGAGCGCGCCGACGGGGGTGAAATCGCGGAGGAAGTCGAAACCAGGCTTGGGATAGATCGTCGGCGCATAGATGAGCCCGGTGTCACCGAGCAGCAGCGTATAACCATCGGGTGCAGCGCGGGCAGCGACCGCTGTGCCAATCGTCCCGCCAGCGCCGCCGCGATTGTCGACCACGATCGTCTGGCCGAGTTCGGCGGCCATCCGGGCAGCGATCGGGCGGGCAAACAGGTCGGAGCCGCCGCCGGCCGGGAAAGGCACGATCAGGGTGATCGGGCGATCCGGCCAGCCGGCAGCACGAGCCTCACGAGACTCTCCGCCGGCAGCCGCCAATGCGAGCAATCCCGCGAGCGTCGAGCGTCGTGAGAAGTCGGTCATGTCTCCCAGATTGCCCCCTCGCGAGCCACTCTAGTCGAGGGGATGAAAGGTCGCCACGATCTCCTTCTCTTGTTCCCGGGCGGCGCGGTATTGTTGTTCCATCGGCCCACAGACGGCCGATCGAGAGAGTGTGTCGGGAGGAAGCTCGGGAGGTTTTCATGCGTCGTCCCATGGGGATGGCCATCGCCTTGGCGATGGCCGCAGGCGTTGCCGCGTGGTCGAGTGTGGCGTTCGCCCAGGCAAAAATCGTCGAGGGGCCGGAGATAAGATGGAAGCTGGGCGCCTGGGGCAAGCCGCGCGCGGGGACCGCGAACGTCGAATCGTTGCGCAAATTTCTCGACGAACGAACCGGCGGCAAGTTCAAGATCCAGATCGGCTACGAGAGCTTCGGCCAGCCCAAGGAGTTGCTCGATCTCCTGAAGGTCGGCAGCCTGGAGGCGACCAACATCTGCGCCTCGTATCATCCCGAGAAGCTGCCGATCTATTCGGCGCTCGACCTGCCCTTCCTGCCCATTCCAAACACCGACGTGCAGGAAAAGGTGCATCTCGCCTTCCACCGCCACCCGCTGGTGATCAAGGAGTTCGCCGGCTGGAACGCCATGCCGTATCTCTCGGCCTTGCTACCCAACAACGAGTTCGTCGGCCGCGGCAAGGCGCCCAAGACGACAGAGGACTTCAAGGGCATACGCGTGCGCGCGCTGGCCGGCATCGGCGAGGCGATGCGCAGGCTCGGCGCGGTGCCGACTTCGGTCGACGCCACCGAAGTGTACACATCGCTGGAGCGCGGCACCGTCGACGCCGCCGCCTTCCCCTCGACCTACGCCCATCAATCCTACCGAACCCACGAAGTCGGCAAGTGGTATACTGAGAATATGACCTTGGGCTCGGTCGGCTGCCCGACCCTGATCCACGTCGATCGCTGGGCGGCGCTGCCGCAACAGTACAAGGATCTGCTGATGGAGGCCCAACCGCTGGCGCACGCCGCAGCCAAGAAGGCCTATGCCGACGCCGACGAGAAGAACATCCCCCTGTTCAAGAAGAAGCTGCAGTTCATCAAGTTCACGCCCGACGAGATCGCCACCTTCCGCAAGGCCGGCGCCGAGCCCGTCTGGGAGGAATGGGTGAAGCTGCGCGAAAGCCAGGGTATTCCCGGTCGCGAACTGCTGAACTTCCTGCTGACGCAAGCCGGAGCGACGCCGAAATCGTAATCAAACGACGCGACCTCGCATGACCGCGTCCTAGGCCGACGTCGTCGCAAGATGCGCAAGCCATGTCCTGTCGAGAAGCTCGACCAGCGTGCCATAGGTCGAGAGCGAAATCTGGTCGAGTCCCCGTCCGCCGCCATCGAGGAACTCGGCCAAACGACGGTCGACCGCTGCCGGATCGGTGACGGCCAGGCCCAATCTCGCGAGATCGTCGGCGACCGATGCCTGCGCCGGCAGGTAGGCTTCGCTCTCGCGCAGGGCCGGCGCACTCGTTTCCGGCAACCTAACGACCGCGATGCGCGACACAGAAGGCTGCGGATCGCGGCCGATCAAGGTGGCGCCGCTCATCAGCCCGCCGAGGATGCTGACCGGCGAGCTGGGCGGAAAGAGGGCCAGATAGAGCACCGAATCGCTGCCCCGCTCACGGACCTCCATGGTCATCAGCCGTTTGCCGATGACGACGGGTCCTTCGAGCTGGAGACGCCCTGTCGGTAGGCGCTCGGTATAGTTGGCGACAAGCCGGCGCGGGCTCGATGCCATGGCAATCGACAGCCCCCCGCGGATCAGTCGCCCGCTGAAGTAGGGCGACCAGGCGTGCGAATAGCAGGCGAACAAGCCGGCAACGGCCGGGTCCGACTGCTCCTGGTCGCCGGCGGTGACGATCGAGGCCTCGGCGCGCTGGCGCAGGTCCTGACGATCCCGCTGATGGCGCTCCGCGACCTCGTCGAGAAACGAGTCGATGTCGGATTCGGCGACCCAGTCACCCGACCGCTGAACGTCGAGCACCTTCACCCAGTCTTCGTAAACTTGGCGTTCGCGCGGACGAGCTCGTCCTTGCAGCCATTTGTAGGCGCGGTCGACATCGAACGACGTCGACTTGTTGACCTGCCGAAACGTCGCCGCGAGATCCTTGCAGGTAACCGCACCCAGCAAGGCGGCCGTCAAGCGCAGCTTCTTATCGATGTCCCGAGCCACTCATACGCCTGACGATGATTGCACCAGTGGATATTCCAATCCGATTTTCCAGGAAAAGACAAGAAAATCCGGCGCATATCCGCAGTCGCCTGTCGCCCCCTCAGCCCGCCGTATCGAGGATGAATGTGACGATTTCGGGGAATGCGGTCAGGACACCGATGGTGATCAGGTCGGCTAAGATGAACGGCCAGATGCCCCGGAAGATGTCGGCGACCGAGATGTCCGGCCGCACGCCGTTGACCACGAACACGACGAGCCCGACCGGCGGCGACAGGGTGGCGATGCCGTTCAGCTTGACCAGAATGATGCCGAACCAGATTGGATCGTAGCCCAACGCCTCGATCACCGGGAAGACGACGGGCAGGGTCAGCAGGAACATGCCGACGCCCTCCAGGATGGTGCCGAGGATGAGGTAGATCACGTAGATCGCCAGCAGGATCCAGATCGGCGACACCTTGAGCTCGGTCACCCAGCGCGCCAGCTCCTCCGGCAGGCCGGCGAAGCCCAGGAAGCGCACGAAGATCAGCACCCCCCACACCACGGTGAAGATCACCGCGGTGAGGCGCGCTGTCTCGAGCAGCGCGCCGCGCAGCTCGGGCCACTTCATGCCGTGGGCAAGGGCGATGACGAAGACGCACAGCGCACCCAGGGCGCCGGCCTCGGTCGGCGTCGCCCAGCCGAACAGCATCGAGTAGAAGATGATGGCGATCACCAGCACGATCGGCAGCGTGCCGGGCAGCGACTGGAAGCGCTGCGGCCAAGTGTAGCCGCGAATCGGCTTGCCGTACTCGGGGTTGCGCCAGCACATCACCAGGATGATGGCGGTGTAGACGAAGGCCGAGAAAATGCCTGGCGCGAAGCCCGCCACCAACAGCTTGCCGACCGACTGCTCGGTGATGATGCCGTACACGACCAGCAGCGCACTGGGCGGAATCAGCGAATCGAGCGTCGCTCCGGCTGCCACCACGCCGGCCGCCAGCCGCTTGTTGTAACCCGCCTTCAGCATCTCGGGGATGGCGACCTTGGCGAATACCGCCGCCGCCGCCGTGTTGGCGCCCGAGACGGCCGAGAAGCCCGCCACGGCATAGACGGTGGCGATGGCCAAGCCGCCCGGCAGCCAGCCGAGCCAACGCCGTGCCGCCTCGAAGGCCGCCTGCGTGATGCCCGCATAGTAGGCGAGATAGCCGATCAGGATGAACATCGGCAGCACGCTCAGCGTGTAGTTCACGACCGAGGCGTGCGGCACGACGCCTGCGGTGCGCAGGCCCGGGCCGAAGCCCGTGAGCGCAGCCAAGCCGAAGGCGCCAACGATCGCCGAAGCGTAGGCGATGCGCACGCCCAGCACGCACAGGCAGACCAATAGGCCGCAACCGGCGATCCCCAGGGTGAGCGGTTCGATGCTCATGACTGCCGCTCCTCCCGACCCAATGCTTCCTCGATCTCGTTTTGCGCCTGCACCTCGATCGTCTCGATCACGGGCACGGCGATCGGCTCGGCGTCGGGGTGGCGGATCAGACGGACATAGTCGGCCGACTGCAGCACCAGCCGCACCCACAGCACCGCCAGCACGAACGGCACCAGGAGCTTGGTCGGCCACACCGGCAGCTTGATGTCGATCGTCGAATCGCCCAACTGATAGGCGCGCAGGAAATTCTCCCAAGTCGATTCGATCAGGACCGTGATGATGACCAGCGCCACCAGGACCGCGAACAGCTCCATCGCCCACATGAAGCGCATGGAAAAGCCACGCAGCAGCAGATCCATGCGGACATGCGCGCCGACACGCTGGGCATAGGAGATGCCGAGAAAGGCGAACAGAGCGCTCGCCTGCTCCATGTAGTCGATATAGCCGTAGATCGCCGTATTGAAGGCGGTGCGGCCAACGATCTGGAATACGCCGACGAACATCAGGAAGAAGATCGCCGCGGCGGCGATCAGGTTCATTCCGTCTTCAAGACGCGACCAATAGCGATGCGCCGCCGCGAGCACGGCCGTCCCGTCTCTCCCCATGTATCCTCCCCGAGCCCGATCGCTGCTGTCGTCGGCCTTGATGGCAGGCTAGTGCTGGCTGGGCCTCGGTTCAATCACGAGCGAAGCCTTCGCCCCGGTCAGCGGGCGGGACATTCGCATATAGGCGGCCTCCGCATTCTCTTCCCCAGCGAAGCCGCTACTCCGTAGCGGCTTCGCTGGGGAAGAACATGCCCGCTCACCCCGTCGGCAGCTCGAGCATGGTGGCGCGATCGCGGCCGCTCAGCAGCGTGAGCAGCGGCGGACGGCCGTGCGGCGTCTGGACGAAGTGGTCGGCATCGGCACCGGCGATCGACAGCCGGATGCGGCTGCCTTGCAAGAAACGCCACGATGTCGGCAGCAACGCGAAGCGGACCTGTTGCGGCTCGCCGATCGGCATCGGCTTCGCATCCTTGCGTGCGTAGCTGCGCCATGGCCAGGTGGTGCGATAATTGCGCGGCGGTGCCTGCTCGGCACGATGGATCGCGCGTAGCACGCCCTCGCTGACATAGCGCGACGTACCATCGGCCTCGACCTCGGCGAGATAGACGAATAGCGCCGCATCCGGCTCGCTCGACGACAGCCACAGCGTCACCACGGGATGACCGACGACCTCCAGCGGCGCGGCGAGCGGCGCACCCGTGAAGCCTACGAGCTTGCCTTCACGCGTCGTCCAGTCGGCGTAGTAGGACGTCGCGTCGATGCCGGCGATACGTTCGTAGCGCGTCTGCTCGCCGGTCCCGAGCGAATAGTCGGACTGGATCTGCTCCGTCGTGGCCTCGGACGGCCGCTCGTCGGCAAGCTGCCGGTCGGCCACCGTGAACAGGCGGCGGCTGCCGCGGACCGGTGGCCACGCTTTGGCTGCGCGCCATTCCTCGGCATGAATGGTGAAGTAATGGATCGGGTCTTCGTCTGCGAGTCCGGTTTCGCGGCCGGCGAGATGCTGATCGAAGAAGCGCAACACTTCGCCCAGCACCGGCAACTCGGGCTCGATTCGCGACCGCCACGGCGAGACGTTGACTCGTGCACCGTGATCCCATGGTCCCAATAGCAAGCGCCGCTCGGCATTGGGCAGCGTCAGGTATCGCGATAGCGCGCCGTTGGCATAGCCCGCGCCGTCCATCCAGCCGGAGATCGCGTAAACCGCCACGTCCTTCGGAATCTCGTCGAGGTAAGTGCACGGGCTGAACGACGTACCGTGAAAGCTGGGGTCGTAGGGCAGCGTGTCGTCGCGGAATTTGAACTCGCCAATGAAGTCGGGCATGCGGAAGTTCGCGAGATGACCCTTCACCGCTTCGCGCGCCAGCGATCCGTCCTTGTCGTCGTCGACCGGCAGCGGGCCGAGCAGGGCTGGGTCGGCGAAATATCCGAACCTCGATCGCAGGTCGCGCCGATCGTGGTCGAGCGCCAGCATCAGCTCGTCGTAGACCTGCGCCAGCTTCTTGATCAGCATGCCACCGGGATAATAGTTGTCGGCCCAGGTGTCCCACACGGCGAACAAGGGCGCGATCGCCTTGACCGCCGGATGGCCGGTACTGGCCAGGAAGTCGCAGGCCGCGCCGAGATAGGAGATTCCGGTGGCGCCGATTCGCCCATCGCTCCAGCCCTGCGCCACGATCCAGTCGGCGATGGCGCGATAGTCGGCGCGCTCGCGCGGAGAGCGGAAGGAATCACGCGTGCCGAAGCTCGCACCCGTGCCGCGCGCATCGACCACCACCACGGCATAGCCGCGCGGCACGAACATATCGCGATACTTGAAGCTGTTGGGCGACGGCTCGACGTTGCTGCCGGCCGTCACGGCGAAGCGCCGGACATAGGGCGTAAGGATCAGCACCGTCGGCCAGCGCTTCGACGAATCGCCATCGGGCAGGTGAACGTCGACCGCGAGCCGGCAGCCATCCGGCATGGTCACATAGACCGAGCTCGGCGTCGGCACCCGATGCTCGGCGGGACGGCTCGCGAGATAGCGGCTGGGCGGCACCTTCCAGGCCGAGCCAAGGTCGTCGCGATCGGGCATGCTCAGTCCTCTCCCATCGATTCGAATCGCTTCCAGTTTGCGCCCGGCAAACGTTGCGCACGATTCGCATCGCAGTATAGAGTACCGAAAACAAGAAGCATCTGGGAGGCGTTGCCATGGTCGGCGTATCCATACCGCGTCGTCGCGCTCTCGCGGCCATCGGCGGCTTTCTGGCATCACCCATGGTTGCGTCGGGCATCGCCCGCGCCCAGGTCGACTGGCCCAGCAAGCCTGTCCGCTACATCAACCTGTACCCGGCCGGTGCCACGACCGACGTGCTGTCGCGCATCGTCTGCCAGGAGCTGACCGACCTCACAGGCCAGCAATTCATCGTCGAGAACCGCAGCGGCTCGGGCGGCAATGTCGGCGCCGACGCGATCGCCAAGTCGGCGCCCGACGGCTACACGGTCGGCCTCTACAGCATCGCCAGCCATGCGATCTCGCCCACGCTCTACAGCAAGCTGCCGTTCGATGCCGAGAAAGACTTCACGCCGATTAGCATGCTGTGGTCGCTGCCCAACATCCTGGTCACCAAGCTCTCTCTGCCTGTGACGTCGGTGCCGGAGCTGGTCACCCTGGCGAAGGCCAACCCGGGCAAGTACTTCTTCGGCTCCGGCGGTTCGGGGACCAGTCCGCATCTCTGCGGCGAGATGCTCAAGCGGCGTGCCGACATCGATGTGGCTCACGTGCCCTATCGCGGCGGCGCGCCCGCCATGCAGGATATGCTCGCCGGCCAGCTCGACTACATGTTCGACAACATCTCGACACCGCTTGCCCAATACAAGGCCGGCAAGGTCCGGGCGCTCGCCGTCACGTCGCCTGAGCGCCACCCCTCCGCGCCCGAGCTGCCGACCATGGCGGAGTTCTACCCAGGCTTCGACATCACCTCGTGGAATGGCCTGTGCGGCCCCGCCGGTCTGCCGCCGGCCATGGTCGAGAAGGCGTCGGCGTTGACCAAGAGGGCGCTTGCGAGCGAGAGGCTGAAGGCGGCGTTTCTTCAGCAGGCTGCGACGACGTTCTGGATGAGCCCGACCGATACCGCCGCCTTCCGGCGCAAGCAGGAACAAGACCTGGCTCCGATCATCAAGGCATCGGGCGCGAAGGTGGATTGATCGCGACAGGCATTCCCCCCTCGCGGCCTCCGCGAAGGGGAGAAAGTGCCTTCGTCACATGTTCAACTGGCTGACGAACTTGGTGTTGAGGTAGGCCTCGAGCGCCTCGACGCCACCTTCCGAGCCGTAGCCCGAATCCTTGATGCCGCCGAACGGCACCTCCGGCAGCGCGAGGCCGTGGTGGTTGATCGACACCATGCCGCTTTCGAAGGCTGCGCCGATCTGCGCCGCGGTCTTGGTGTTCTTGGTATAGGCATAGGCGGCGAGGCCCCAGGCCAGCCGGTTGGCCTCCTTGACCACGCCGTCGAAATCCTTGAACGGCGTGATCGGCGCCAGCGGGCCGAACGGCTCGTCGTTCATGATCTTGGCATCGAGCGGCACGTCGGTCATGACGGTCGGCTCGTAGAAGTAGCCCTTGTTGCCCTTGCGCTGGCCGCCGGTCTGGATCTTGGCGCCCTTGGCGATGGCGTCGCTCACGATCGCGTCCATCGCATGCAGGCGACGCTCGGCGACCAGCGGCCCCATCTTGGTGTCCGGGTCGAGGCCGTTGCCCACTTTCATGTTCCTGGCATAGGCCGTGAAGCGCTCGACGAATTCGGGATAGACCTTCTCGTGCACCAGGAAGCGCGTCGGCGCGACGCAGACCTGCCCGGCGTTGCGGAACTTGTTGGCGCCCAGCACGTTGACCGCCTGCTCGAGGTCGGCGTCCTCGAACACGATGGCCGGCGCATGGCCGCCCAGCTCCATGGTGACGCGCTTCATGTGCGCGCCGGCGAGGGCGGCGAGCTGCTTGCCGACCGGCGTCGAGCCGGTGAAAGTCACCTTCTTGATCACCGGATGGGGGATCAGGTACTCGCTGATCTCCGACGGCACGCCGTAGACGAGCTGGATGACACCAGCCGGCACGCCGGCATCGACGAACGCCTTGATGAGCTGGGCGCACGAGCCCGGCGTATCCTCCGGCCCCTTGATGATGATCGAGCAGCCGGTGGCCAGTGCCGCCGACGCCTTGCGCACCACCTGGTTGATCGGGAAATTCCACGGCGTGAAGGCGGCGACCGGGCCAACCGGTTCCTTGATCACGAGCTGGTAGACGTTCTCGGCGCGCGCCGGCACGACCCGGCCGTAGGTGCGCCGGCCTTCCTCGGCCATCCAGTCGATGATGTCGGCGGCGAGGTTGGTCTCGATCTTGGCCTCGTAGAGCGGCTTGCCCTGCTCCATGGTCATCATGGTCGCGATCTCGTCGAGGCGCTGACGCATCAGGTCGGCCGCCTTGCGCATGATCTTGTAGCGCTCGTAGGCCGAGACCTTGCGCCACTGCTTGAAGCCCTTGTCGGCAGCGGCGAGCGCCCGGTCGAGATCGCTCTTCTCGGCGTGCGCCACTTGCCCGATCACTTCCTCCGTCGCCGGATTGATCACGGGAATCGTCCGGCCGTTGGCGCCCTTGGTCCAGGCGCCGTCGATCATCAGGGAGACGTCGCTATAGGTCATGGAACTCTCCTTCTCCTCCAAGAATGTCGTCCTCAGCTACCGCGATAGGTCGAGTAGCTCCAGGGCGTGCAAAGCAGCGGGACATGATAATGCCCCTCCGACTCGGCGATGGAAAAGCGCAAAGGGACGACGTCGAGGAACGGCGGATCGCCGCCCTCGACACCCCGGCTGCGATAGTGGTCGCCGATCGCGAAGCGCAGCTCGTAGCAGCCGATCGGCAGGGGCCGGCCACCGATGAGCGGACTGTCTGTGCGGCCATCGGCGTTGGTGACAGCGGCGGCGATGCGATGCGCGCGGTCGTCGGCGAATTCGCAGAGCTCGACAGCAACGCCGACAGCGGGCCGGCCGGCATGCGTGTCGAGCACATGCGTGCTGAGCCGCCCGTTGACCTGCGGCATGCCTTCGCCCGCGACCTTGGCCGCGATCCTGAGTCGCGTGATGAAAAAGACTTCCTGCAGGGCGGCCGCGAATTCGCTGACGGCGTCATTGGCAAGCCGGCGCTCGAAGCGCGCAAGGATCGAGTCGCGGGTGTGGCGGCGCACGCAGATCATGAAGGGAAAGCCGAACTTGGCCTTGTAGGCATCGTTCAGGCGATGGAAGCGTTCGAACGCCTCGTCGCTCAAGCTGTCGAGGCCGATGCTCGCCTGCTCGCTTCGCGAATCGTCGGTGATGGTGCCGGCGCGCGCCGCCTTGCCGGCGAGATCGGGATGGCCGTTCAGGAACGCAAGCTGCTGCGCGCGCGACGCGGCCCGCACGGCACCCATCATCGCCTCGTGGAGGGCGGTCACTGTGGTGAAAGGTCGCTTGGTCGCGGCGACCTCCGCCACCCACGGTGCGTGCTCGAAAGTCTCGCCGATCGCGGCGCCAAACGCCGCATCGGTCATGCGATTCAAATCGTCGAGCGTAAGCGTCATGGCGCGCCACCTAGCACGGCAGGAGCGCCGTCTCTATAGTCCGGCCGGATTTTCATGGAGGCCCGTCCGCATGCCCGGCCACGACCGCATCACCCGCCGCCGGCTCGGCAAGGCGGGGCTGGCCGGTATCGCCCTTCTCAGCGCCCCCTTGCCTCTTCGTCATGGCTGGGCGCAGGCGTCGGCCGGCCTCAAGGTCGCCCTGCTGCTGCCGACCACAGGCGCGCAGGCGCAAGGCGGTCAGGCCTGCCGGCGCGGCGCCGAAATCGCCAACGACATATTTGCCGACATGAAGATGGGCGTGAGGCTCGACATCTCACACTACGACACGGGCGACAGGCTCGAATTGGCCCGTGCGCAAGCCGAGAAGGCGATCGAGGCAGGTGCACACATGCTGGTCGGCGCGTTCGGGTCGGAACAGACGCTCGCCATTGCCCAGGTTGCCGAGCAGCGCGGTATTCCGCTCGTCGTCAACATCGCCGCGGCGCCGCAGCTCACCGAGCAGGGCTACAAATCTGTCGTGCGCAATTTCCCGACCACGGCGATGCTGATCGACGGTGCGCTGGCGCTGCACAAGGAAGCATTCAAGGCTTCCGGCGAGACCCCCAAGACAGCGGTGCTGATTCACATCGACGATGCGTTCGGCGCCGCGATGGCGAGCGGCATCAAGGCATCGTTGCCCAAGCTCGACATGCCTTACGAGCTGCTCGACATCATTCCCTACAATGCCGGGGCCAAGGATCTTTCGGGCGAAGTGGCGAAGGCCAAGGCGACCAAGGCCGAGCTACTGCTGCCGGTCTGCCGCCCCGCCGATGCCAGGCTGCTCGTGCAGGAGATGGTCAAGCAGCGCTGGGAACCGATGGGAATCATGAGTCCGGGGGCGCCCGGCCTGTACGAACCGGGCTTCCTCAAGGCCGTGGGAAAGCACGGCGACTTCCTGATCTCCAACGTGCCGTGGCTCGATCCGCGCCTGGACATGACCAAGGCACTGGCGAAGCGCCATATCGCCAAGTTTCCGAACGACCCGCTCGATCTCAACGGCGGCTTCGGCTTCGAGGGCATGCTGATTGCGGCACACGCCTGGCTGGCCGCCAAATCGACGAGACCGGAGGCGCTGATGGAGGCGCTGCGCGGAATCAGGATCGACCGGCATGTGATGATTGGCGGTCCCATCCAGTTCGACGCCAAAGGACAGAACATCGACATCAAGACAGCCGCCGTCCAGAACCTCAAGCGCAAGCCCACGGTGGTATTGCCGCTGAACTCGGCAACGGCACCGCTGACCTTCCCGATGCCCGGGTGGGCAGACAAACGCCGCACCTAAACGCCCGTGGCCCGACAGAATCGCGAATTGGTTGACGCCTGCATCGCGAACCTGCAAGTCTTACTCCTTCCGTGACACATCGCTGCCGCGTGCGGCGCGAATTTGGTCCGGGACGATGCGGTGGCCCGTCGACGGGATACCCCTTGTCCGCCAGGGCGGGAGGAATTCCATGCATCGTCGTGATCTCGTGAAGGCTGGCCTCGCCATGAGCGCGATCGGCCTGACGCCGCGCTTGGCGTCGGCGCAAGCCACCTACACGCCTATGCCCAAGGGCTGGCGCACGTATCTGCTGACCACGCGCGTCGAGCCGACCGGCGGCGCCACACGGGCGTGGATTCCCTTGCCGACCTTCGAGGCGGCCGACTGGCAGCGGCCGGGCGACGTCTCGTGGACCGGCAATGCCAGGGTGGCCGAACGGGTGCGCGATCCCAAGTACGGCGCGGAGATGTTGCGGGTCGAATGGGTGGCCGACCAGCAGTCTCCGATGATCGAGGTGGCAACCCAGGTGCAGACGCAGGATCGGGCGCTGCAGCCCGGCCAAGGCAGCGCCCCGCCCCTCAGCGACGCCGAGCGCAAGCTCGCCCTGGCCGCCACGGAGCTGCTGCCGACCGACGGATTGGTCAAGGAAACCGCCGAAGGCATCGTCAAGAGCAAGGCGGACGATCTCGCCAAGGCGCGCGCGCTTTACGAATGGGTAGTCGAGAACACGTTCCGCAATCCCGCCACGCTGGGCTGCGGCGTCGGCGACATCACCACCATGATCCGCACCGGCAACCTCAACGGCAAGTGCGCCGACCTCAATGCCCTGTTCGTCGGCATGGCGCGCTCGGTCGGCCTGCCGGCACGCGACGTCTACGGCATCCGGGTCGTGCCCTCGCAGTTCGGCTTCAAGGCGCTGGGCGCGGGATCGGAGAACGTCACCAAGGCGCAGCACTGCCGCGCCGAGGTGTGGCTGCCCGGTAGCGGCTGGACACCGGTCGACCCGGCCGACGTGCGCAAGGTCGTGCTCGAGGAACCGCCGGGCAAGCTCACCCTGACCGATCCGAAGGTGGTGGCCGCGCGCAAGGCCCTGTTCGGCTCCTGGGAGGGCAACTGGGTCGCGTTCAACGCCGCTCATGACGTCAAGCTGCCCGGTTCGAAGGAGTCGGCGATTGCCTTCCTGATGTACCCGCAGGCCGAGAGCAAGAACGGCTTCCTCGATTCGCTCGACCCCGACAAGTTCAAGTATCGCATCACCGCGCGCGAAGTGACGGCCTGAGACAGCCGATCATTGGACGGCACCGGCGGGGCGAGGCGAATTTCCTCGCCCCGGGCGGCGTGGAAAACCGCGGTTATCGAGGTATCGTGGCGGCCAACGAGGTAAGCGCCGCCCGATGAGCGATCCGAAGACCAAGCGCGAATTGGCCAGCGCCAAGGCCGTCGCCGCCATGCGCCAGCGCTATCTGCTGATGGCGACGTCGTGCGCCGCCATCGACGTCGCCTTCTCCCTTGTCTACTATACGTTATATGGCGTCTGGAGTTCCGCCCCTCTCAACATCGGCCTGGGGCTGCTGTTCTTCCTCGGCGTGAACTACGTTCTGTCCGTCCGGCTGTTCGCCCCCATCGAGCGCTATCTCTCGGGCGGCGCCAGCTTCGAAGAGACGCAACGGCGCATCACCCAGCTTCCCATCCTGACCGCCCGCAACGTCGCCGTCCTGGCGGCCATCCTGGTCGTGTTCCGCCTCGGCAGCGCGAACCGCAATCCCGAGTTGCCGCCCCTCACGCTCCCCGACCTGGTGACACTTTGCGTCATCCTGACGGTCTTCTATTTCACGTACACGTACTTCATCGTCAGCGATTATCTGGGCGGACTTCTGGGATTCATCTATCGCCATCACGGCCGCAACCTCGAGCTGTTCTTCGGCTCCTACGCGTGGAAGCTGACCGTCGCGCTGGTGGTGATCTCGATCGCGCCCCTCGCCACGATCGTCGTCGATCTGTTTTCCTACGAGGGCGATCGCCTGCGCCTGGAAATCGTCAACGACGTCGTGGTGGCGCTGATGGCGATCGCGGTGTCGGTCTTCTTCATCGGCCGCTCCCTGCTGCGGCCGATCCGCATCGTCTCGCTCGCCATGAGCAAGGTTGCGGGCGGCAACCTCAGCGTCCGGGCGCCGGTGACGTCCAACGACGAGATCGGCGCGCTCACCGGCCGGTTCAACAAGATGGTCGAAGGCTTGCGCGAACGCGAGAAGATCCGCGAGACGTTCGGGCGCTACGTCGACGAGAGCGTGGCCGCGACCATCCTGCAGCGGCAAGGCGACGGTGTGTTGTCGGGCGAGACCGGGGAAGCAACGATCCTGTTCACCGACATCGCGGGCTTCACCACCATCGCCGAGTATCTCTCACCAAGCGAGCTGGTCGCCGCGCTGAACGAATATCTCGAAACCGTCCTGGAGCCGATCCGGGCGCAGGGCGGTGTCGTCAACACCTTCATCGGCGACGGCCTGTTCGCCTCCTTCAACATGCCGCTCGCCTGCCACGGCCATGCCGCCGCTGCGGTCCGCGCCGCCATCGACATCCAGCGCGCCGTCGGCAGCCGGACCTTTGGCGATCCAGGTGTCGCATTCGCCACGCGCATCGGCATCTCGACCGGCAGCGTGATCGGCGGCTCGGTCGGCGCCGGCGAGCGCCTGAGCTTCACCTTGCTGGGCGACACGGTGAATCTCGCCGCGCGGCTCGAAGAGTTGAACAAGGAGCGCGGCACGGGCATTCTGATCTCGCAGAGCACCCTCGAGGCTTGCGGCGACGCCTTCGTCGTCGAGGCGCTCGGCAAGGTCTCGGTGCGCGGCCGCACCGACACTGTCGCAGTCTTCAGCATAGACCCTCACCGCCAGGACAAGACTTCATGAACGCAAACGGACTGACGACCGATCAGGTCGCCCTGCAGGCACGCGCCCGCGAACTTGCCGCCGGCCCAGTGACCGGTCGCGCCGCCGAAGTCGATCGCACCGAGCAGTACCCATGGGACAATGTCGATCTCCTGAAGGACGCCAAGCTGATCGGCATGACCATCCCGCGCCAGTACGGCGGCCAAGGCAGGAACTGGCTCGACGCCGTGCTGGTCATCGAGGCGCTGTCGTCGGCCTGCGCCGTCACCGGCCGCATCGCCGTCGAGACCAACATGGGCGCGATCAGCGCCGTCATGGCCTACGGCTCGGAGGAGCAGAAGAAGCTCGCGGCAGACATGGTGCTGGCGGGCGACAAGCCGGCGATCTGCATCACCGAGCCCGACGCCGGCTCGGATGCCAACGGCATGACCACGCGCGCCGACAAGAAAGGCAATCGCTATGTCGTGAACGGCCGCAAGCACTGGATCACCGGCGGGGGCGTGTCGCGCCTGCACCTGATCTTCGCCAAGGTCTACGACGAGCGCGGCAACGAGGAGGGCATCGGCGGCTTCCTCGCCATTCGAGACGAGAC
The DNA here is from genome assembly GCA_046349335.1 of Reyranellaceae bacterium. Lineage (GTDB taxonomy): Bacteria > Pseudomonadota > Alphaproteobacteria > Reyranellales > Reyranellaceae > Reyranella. Next base: position 134,374 of record JAXMCO010000007.1, on the reverse strand, counting down.
GCAGGGCCTCAAGATCACCAAGCGCGAGCCGACCATGGGCCTGCGCGGCATCCCCGAGGCGGTGATCGATTTCGAGGAGATGGAGCTGCCGCCCTCGGCGCTGGTCATCCCTCCGCGCGGCCTGAAGAAGGGCTTCGCCGACCTGATGAACGCCTACAACAGCCAGCGCGTCGGCGCGGCCACGGTGGCGCTCGGCATCGCCGAGGGCGCCTACAAGCTGGCGCTCGACTGGTCGGAGGAACGCTATCAGTTCGGCCGCCCGATCAACGAGTTCCAGGGCCTGCAATGGAAGCTCGCCGACATGTCGATCAAGCTCGCGGCGGCCCAGGCGCTGGTCTACGGCGCCGCACGCTCGGGCGAAGGCGGCTTCCCCGACATGCTGCTGGCCGCCCAAGCCAAGGTGTTCACCTCGGAGAGCGCCATCCAGGTCGTCAACGAGGCGTTGCAGTTTTTCGGCGCCCGCGGCTACTCGCGCGAGCTGCCGCTCGAGCGCATGGCGCGCGACGTCCGCATGTTCACCATCGGCGGCGGCACGGCGGAAGTGCTGCGCAATGTCGTGGCCGGCGCGATCCTGAAGAAGAAGCTGCCGCAGACCCGCGACGGATGGAACCGATAGTCCTTGTCACTCTGAGCGCAGCGAAGGATCTCATCGCCAGTCGTTTCGGAGGCCGCTTGCGGCTGGCGGCGACGAGGTCCCTCACTTCGTCAGGACGACATGAGAAGTATCGACGATACGCCTACCGCCCCATATTCTTCCAGGTGCCGTCGCTAGCACGCAGCAAGGTGAACTCCGTCCCACGCTTGCCGGCATCGTCGCGCGGCGTGCAGGCGACCGAGATCCACGATTGGAAATCCCAGCGCGCCGAACAGCTTTCGCGCTCGCAGGGCAGCGGAAACTCGCCGTCGGCGGCCAGCGCATCGTCGCGCACCGAGTAGATCGTAAGCGTGGCGCGCTGCGGCTGTAGCGAGCATGCGACGGTGAGGAAGCGGGACTTGTCGGATGCCCACACCGGCGTGCCGAAGAGTTTTGTCAGCCGGCCCGTGCGCTTCATTACCAGCGTGTAGTAGAGATCGTCGTAGGCTGGCGTTCGCACGACATAGAACCGGCCGGGGGCGTCGTAACGCTCGTAAAGGTACTGGTAGCCGGCATCCCCGAACGGACAGTCCTGCAGATCAACCGAGCGGCCATCGTCGAGGGCCAGCGTGAGCTTGTCGTCCTGCCGCGTGACGTCACCGGCGTTCTTCCGCAGACGCGCGACTTCCTGCGCCCAATCCTCGCTCCGCTCGCGGTCGTAGTTGATGAAGCGCTCGCCGGCGGGCACGCAGGCCCGTGGCTCCTCGCCCCGGTGCTGCGCCGCCGCAGGCGATGCCAACAACGAGACAAGCAGAATGACGGGAAGCTTCGGCATCATCGTGTCGGTTTCAGCATGGTCTCCAAGCTGATCGAGCGCAAGGCGACCTCGGCGACCTCTATCAACTTCAGTGCTGCAGCATAGCCGGGATCATTCCACCCGGATATTTGCCGCCTTGATCATCGGCCACCACCTATCCACCTCGGCCTTCTGAAGGGCACTTAGCGCTTGGGGCGTCTGTTGCTCGACTGGAGGTATATCCTGGCCCAGGTCCGCAACGCGCTGCCTGACGATCGGATCCGCCAATGTGTCAATGACGGCCGCATTGAGCCTGGCGACAACTTCACGCGGGGTTCCCTTGGGCGCCCAGAAGCCGCGCCAGATTGAGATGTGAAAGTCTGGCAATCCGGCTTCATCCACGGTCGGGATGTCGGGGGCAGACGGCAGCCGGGACTTCGCCGTCACAGCATAGGCGCGGATCGCCCCAGCGCGCACATGGGGAAGCGAGTTCGATGCCTGGTCGAACATCAAGTCGATCTGCCCTGCTATCAGGTCCCGCATGGCGGGTGCGGCGCCGCGATACGGCACAAACTGGAATTTCGTTCCCGTGGCCTTCTGGAAATATGCCCCGCTGACGTGAGCCGCACTGCCCGCGCCGGCGGTACCCTGCGACGCCTTGCCGGGGTTCGCCCGCAACCAGGCGATCAAGGCGGCCAAGTCTTCGGCGGGCATCGACTTGCGCGCCACGACGAGTTGGGGATTGCTAGGCAGCAACGAGATCGCTTCGAAGTCTCCGAGCAGGTCGTATGTCAGCGAATGAACCGCTCCGTTGAGAACATGCGTGTCCCATTGGCCAATTCCGATCGTGTAGCCGTCAGGCGCGGCGCGCGCGACCCGACCGACGCCAACGCTGCCTGCCGCGCCCGCAACATTGTCCACGATCACAGCTTGGCCAAGCGAAGCCTTCATTCGGTCGGCCAGGATGCGCGCAAGCAAATCAGTCGGGCCACCGGCGGCGAACGGCACAACGATAGTGACCGGCCGTGTCGGGTAACCCTGCGCGGCAGCGCCACTGAGACCGTGAAGCAGAAGGCAAACCGCGACAACGACGGCAATCTTGTTCATGTAGTTGCTCCTGCGACTTGCATTAGCGCAAACGACTGACAGCCATTTCAACAAACCACTTGCCGTCCCGCTTCAATACAGCAAAATCTGCAAATCTATTTTTAATCAATGAAATCCCATGCGGTGGGACGACCTTAGATTCTTTCTTGCGGCCGCTCGACTGGGCACTCTGACCAAGGCTGCGCAGAGTCTGCTAACGACCCCAGCGACGGTCGGGCGGCGGGTCGACAAGCTCGAAACGAGGCTGGGCGCCCACCTCTTCGACCGAAAGTACACCGGCTACGTGCTCACTGAGCGTGGCAAAGCCCTCTTGGTGAGGGCAGAGGAGGTCGAGAACGCGATCCTCTCGATGGAGCGCGAGGCGCTCGGTCAGGATTCGCGGCCGACCGGCAAAGTGCGCCTGACTACAACCGAGGACATTGCGACGCTTGTTGTCGGGCCACATCTTGGCACCTTCGCTCGCCGCTTTCCTGAAATCCAACTGGAGATCTCTTTGACGCGGGAAGTTCTGAGTCTTGCCCGCGGAGATGCGGATATCGCGCTACGCACAGTGCGTCCAACTGGCGGCGGGCTGATGATCCGCCAAGCTGGGTGGTGGAATCTCGCCCTCTATGCCGCAAAATCCTACGCTTCAAAGCAAGGGCTTCGTCCCCCCGTGACCGATCTTTCGAATGTCGACATCATCAACTGGACGAAGGAATACGCCCACTTTCGCGGGGGCCCCTGGTTCGCCGAGCATGCGCGGAACGCCAAAGTGCGTCTGGGCGCGACCTCCAGACGCGTTCATTACGCAGGCTGCAAGGCAGGCCTCGGGGTTGCGATCCTGCCCTCCCTGTTGGCCGACGACGATCAAGACTTGATACGTCTTCTCCCGTCAGAGCGGGTCATTTCGGCAAAGCTTTGGGTCGTGATGCACCGTGACATCGCCCGCATCCCGCGCATCCGTCTCGTGGCGGACTTTCTTGCCAAGATAGGTCCAAAGACGAGCCGTTAGGCATCGCGCGAACAACCAGTCTTCGTGTCTGATCCCCGACGATTGCGTCGCACGCCTCCTCACCACTTTCTGGTCGTTCGCAGCATGGTCTCCAGGCTGATCGAGCGCAAGGTGGCTTCGGCGATCTCGTCGATCTCCATCAGCACGCGTTGCAAGGTGCGGCCGATATCGGTGTCTTCGCCTGGCTCGGGCGCGCGTTGCCCGGGCGCCGGCTCGAACAGGGCGACGATGTCCATCAGCGTCGTGCGCCGCCGGTTTGCGACGAAGCGATAGCCGCCGGCGGCGCCGCGTTCGGCTCGCACCAGCCCGGCCGTCGCCAGGGTACGCAGCACCTTGGCGAGGTGATGGGCCGAGACGCCGAAGCGCTCGGCGAGGTCGGCGGCAGACTGCGTGCGCTCGGGATGGCGCGCGAGTTCCAGCGTGGCATAGAGGCCAAGCCGCGTCGCTGTCTGCAGCTTCACGACGGCTTCCTCATGTCAGCCCCCTCATGCGAGCTCCATGTCGAGCTGCAGCGAGGGTCCCGCCACCATGCCCTGGGCGCGAAAGAACGACAGGATGAGATTGTCCCGGCGATCGACCAGGGTGCGCACTCGCGTCACGCCTTGCGCTTTGAACCGGCCGATCAGGGCTTCGAAGAGGGCGCTGCCGGTGCCCTTGAGGCGGAGCTTGGGATCGACCTGGATGGCGAACACCCAGCCGGCGGCCGGCTGGCCGAACTCCCAGGCCCGGACCTCGCCGACGATGAAGCCGGCCAGTGCCCCGCGCTCGCTTTCGGCGACGAGAAAATGCCGGTCCGGCGGGCCACCGGCATAGCCCTCCAGCATTGATTGCCAGTAGGCGGCCTTGGATTGCCCGGTCAGGCGGGCATCGAGCGCGGAAATGGCCGGCAGGTCGACCGGTTCGGCAGGACGGACAATTGGCATCGCCATTCGAGAATGAGCTTGCTCGGGGAAAAGTAAATAGGTATTTCAGTACCGAATTACGGATATAGGGACCGCCATGGCCGAGCCACCCGTCGATTTCCGCACCTCGCCCGATCGCTATCGCCACTGGAAGCTCGCGCTCGAGAACGGCGTCGCCTACCTAACCATGGACGTCAACGAGGATGGTGGCCTGCGGCCGGGCTACAAGCTCAAGCTCAATTCCTACGATCTCAGCGTCGACATCGAGCTGGCCGATGCCGTGCAGCGCCTGCGTTTCGAGCATCCAGAGGTCGGCGCCGTGGTCATCCGCTCGCTGCGCGACCGCATCTTCTGCTCCGGCGCCAACATCAACATGTTGGGTCTCAGCAGCCACGATCACAAGGTCAACTTCTGCAAGTTCACCAACGAGACGCGGCTCGCCATCGAGGATGCCACCGCCCATTCCGGCCAGTCCTACATCTGCTCGATCAACGGCATCGCCGCCGGAGGCGGTTACGAGCTGGCACTGGCCTGCGAGCGCATCCTGCTGGCCGACGACGGCTCGAGCGCGGTGTCGCTGCCCGAGCTGCCGCTGCTCGCCGTGCTGCCCGGCACCGGCGGGCTCACCCGGCTGGTCGACAAGCGCTTGGTGCGTCGCGACCATGCCGACTTCTTCTGCACCACCGCCGAGGGCGTGCGCGGCAAGCGCGCGCGCGACTGGCGCCTGGTCGACAAGCTGGTCCCCCCCAGCAAGCTCGCCGACGAAACGCGCAGGATGGCAGAAGAGGTCGCGGCCAAGTCGGAACGCCCAGCCGACGCCAAGGGCATCGCCCTGACGCCGATCGAGCGGCGCATCGACGGCGACACGATCCGCTACGGCACGCTCACCGTCGAGATCGACCGCGAGCGCCGCGCCGCACGCCTGCGGGTGAACGGCCCGGCCGCCGCGCCGTCGGCCAACGCGGCGGCAATCCACGCCGAGGGCGCCGGCTTCTGGCCGCTCGCGCTGGCCCGCGATCTTGACGACGCGATGATGCATCTGCGCCTCAACGAGACCGAGATCGGCACCTGGGTGCTGCAGAGCCAAGGCGACGCGGCGCTGGTCGAGGCCTACGACGACCTGCTGGCACGCGAGGGCAGCAACTGGCTGGTGCGCGAGATCGTGCTCTACTGGAAGCGCACCTTGAAGCGCCTCGACGTCAGCTCGCGCAGCCTGATCGCGCTAGTCGAGCCGGGTTCGTGCTTCGCCGGCACGCTGTTCGAGCTCGTGCTGGCGGCCGACCGCTCCTACATGCTCGACGGCACCTTCGACGGCTCCAACCTGCCCGCCGCGACGATTTCGATGACGGCGATGAATTTCGGCCCCTACCCGATGGGCAACGGCCTGACGCGGCTGGCGACCCGCTTCCTCGCCGAGCCCACGCATGTCGACACCCTGAAGGACGAGATTGACGAGGCCCTAGACGCCGAGGCGGCCGACGCGCTCGGCCTCGTCACCTTCACGCCCGACGACATCGACTGGGACGACGAAGTGCGGCTCGCCATCGAGGAACGCGCCGGCTTCTCGCCCGATGGGCTGATCGGCCTGGAGGCAAACCTCCGCTTCGCCGGTCCCGAGACCATGGAGACCAAGATTTTCGCCCGCCTGTCGGCGTGGCAGAACTGGATCTTCCAGCGCCCCAACGCCACCGGACCGGAGGGCGCGCTGAAACTTTACGGCACCGGCAAGCAGAGCAAGTTCGACCGCAAGCGGGCCTGAGGAGGCAACCATGGCAATCGACTACAGCCAGCTTATCCCCAACAACGTCGACCTCGCGAGCGACCGCCGCCTGCAGCGTGCGCTGGAGAACTGGCAGCCGCGCTTCCTCGATTGGTGGAAGGACATGGGGCCGGACGGCAGCAACGCCTTCGATGTCTACCTGCGCACCGCCGTGTCGACCGACGCCAACGGCTGGGCCAATTTCGGCTACGTGAAGATGCCGGACTATCGCTGGGGCATATTCCTGGCCGAGCAAGATCCCAATCGCCAGATCGCCTACGGCGACAACAAGGGCAAGCCGGCCTGGCAGGACGTGCCAGGCGAGCTGCGCGCCACGCTGCGCCGCCTGATCGTGACCCAGGGCGACACCGAGCCTGCGTCAGTCGAGCAGCAGCGCCTGCTCGGCAAGACCGCTCCCTCGCTCTACGACCTGCGTAACCTGTTTCAGGTCAATGTCGAGGAAGGCCGCCATCTGTGGGCGATGGTCTACCTGCTGCACGCCTATTTCGGCCGCGATGGCCGCGAGGAAGCGGAGGCCATGCTGGAGCGCCATTCGGGCGATCCCGACAAGCCGCGCATCCTCGGTGCCTTCAACGAGAAGACGCCGGACTGGCTGTCGTTCTTCATGTTCACCTACTTCACCGACCGCGACGGCAAGTACCAGCTCGCCTCGCTGGCCGAATCGGGATTCGATCCGCTGTCTCGCTCCTGCCGCTTCATGCTGACCGAGGAAGCGCATCATATGTTCGTGGGCGAGACCGGCGTTGGCCGCGTCATCCAGCGCACCTGCGAGCTGATGAAGGAGAACAAGACCGACGACGTGCGCAGCCTGGGCGGCATCGACCTCGCGACCATCCAGAAGTACCTGAATTTCCACTACTCGGTGTCGCTCGATCTGTTCGGCCAGGAGGCATCGACCAATGCCGCCAACTACTACACGATGGGGGTCAAAGGCCGCTTCCTGGAGACCCGCATCGACGACGACCATGTGCTGACAAGTGCGACCTACGACATCGACAGCGTCGAGGATGGTCGTATCGTCAAGAAGACCGTGCCGGCCCTGCAGGCCCTGAACGAGCGACTGCGCCAGGACTACATCGAGGATTGCGCCAAGGGCGTGGCGCGCTGGAACAAGATCATCGAGAAGGCCGGCATCGATTTCGAGATGAAGCTGCCGCACCGCGCCTTCAACCGCCGCATCGGCGCCTTTGCCGGCCTGCGCGTCTCGCCCGACGGCAAGGTGCTGAGCGAGGCCGACTGGCGAGCCAACGAGGCCAAGTGGCTGCCGACCGACGAGGATCGCGCCTTCGTTATCTCGCTGATGGGCGGCGCCGTGGTCGAGCCCGGCAAGTACGCCCACTGGATCGCGCCGCCGGCCCGCGGCATCAACGGTCAGGCGATCGATTTCGAGTACGTGCGGTTCAATTGACGGCGGGCGGACTGTCAATCCACGCCTACGACGTGTCGCGCGGCCTTCCCGCCGCCGGCCTGCGCGTCGAGGTGAAGGGCCCCGATGGCAAGCTCCTGGTAGTTGGCTTAGTCGACCAGCACGGCGTGCTCGATTTCGCCGACGTGATGGCTACTGGCCTATACGAAGCGACGTTCCATGTCGGCGACTGGTACCGCGCGCAGGGCGTGGCCCTGCCGACGCCCGCTTTCCTCGAATCGGTGCCCTATCGTTTCGGCATCGCAGACCTCGCGCAGCACTATCACCTGCCGTTCAAGATGACGCCCTGGGGCTTTTCACTCTTTCGTGGGGGTGCATGACCCGAGGCATGGCGCTTGCTACTGCTGGAGCGATCAGCAAAGGGGGACCCATGATCGCTCGCAGGATGCTTCTGGCTTCAGCCGCCGCCTCGATCCTCGGCCGTGGCGCCGCGGCGCAAGCTCCGTGGCCGTCGCGGCCGGTCAAGATCATCGTCACCTTCCCGCCTGGCGGCGCCTCCGACGCGGCCGCCCGCGTGATCTCGGGGCCCTTGCAGGAAAAGCTCGGCCAGACCGTGATCGTCGACAACAAGCCGGGCGGCGGCACCACGATCGGCGCCAATTTCGTGCTCCAGGCCAAGGACGATTTTCATACCCTGATGCTGTCGAACTCGGCGCCTATCTCGATCGCGCCCTATCTGTTCGACAAGCCGCCTTACGATCCGCTCAAGGATTTCGTGCATGTGGCCTATATCGGCTCGGTGGCCAATGCCTTCGTGGTGCGCCCAGCCGTGCCCGCCAAGGACATGAAGGAGCTGATTGCCTGGATCAAGGGACAGGGCAAGACGGTGCCGTTCGGATCGGGCGGCCAGGGTTCGATCGGCCACATCATCGGCGAGATGTTCAAGGCCGAGATGGGCCTCGACATGGAACATATCGGCTATCGCGGTGCTGCACCGATGTTCCAGGACATGATGGCGGGCCAGCTCGATTTCGCCGTCGTCACGCTCACCGAGGTGCTGCCGCTGGCCAAGGACGGCAAGCTGCGCATGATCGCGCTCACCTCGACGCAGAAGGCGCCATCGGCGCCCGACGTGCCGCTGGTCACCGAGCTCGGCTACCCGAAGCTCGTCGCCGAGAATTTCGTCGGCCTTTCAGCACCGGCAGGTATGCCGGTGGCGGCCCAAGCCAAGCTGCACAAAGCCGCGGCCGAGGTGCTGGCTGATCCGAAGATCGTCGAACGGCTCGGTGAGCTGGGCTTCGTCACCAAGCCCATGACGACGGCGGAGTTCACCGCCTTCGTCGCCAGCCAGGTCCAGGCCTTTCAGGCGCCGATCAAGGCCTCCGGCGCCAAGCTCAACTGACGGTGGCTGGAATTCCGGCAGGCTCGGAGATATATTTTCGCATGACCGCGCAGGAGTTCGATCCCAGATCGTTGAGCATCGACGAGCGACTGGAACTCATCGACAAGCTCCGGATGAGCATCGCGCTTGATGCCCGGCACGGAGATCGACGCGCCAAGGAGGTGGTGGACCATGATCGTCCACTGGGCGCAGCCGTGTTGGCGGAGTTGCATCGCCGGGCACAGGCGCTGGAGAGCAATCCCTCCAGCGGCATACCCTGGGACCAGTTGAACGAAGAACTCAAGAAGAAGTACGGGTGACGCTCCCTGTCATCGTCGAACGAACGGCGGGACGCGAGCTCGATGAGCGACTGGCCCAGATTTCCTTGGTAAACCCGACGGCAGCCGGACAGCTACGCAACGACGTGGCTTCCCTGCTCGACCTCCTCAGGGAGTTTCCGGAACTCTACGAACGCTACGATGCCAATCTGCGGCGGGCGGTGCTACCCCGTTGGTCGCTAGGCATTTTCTATGAGGTTACTCCGCGAGCAATATTCGTCGTGGCTCTTCTCGACCTCCGCCGCGATCCAGCTGCCATTCACCGCAGGCTTGGGCTACACGAGGATTTGCCACCCTTTGAATCGGGTTCAACCATGGTTCTCCCTTCCGGCATCGCGTTCTATTCAGACCTGCGGGTGTCGCTGCCCGACCGCTTTAATGTCGCCCAGCCCTTCGTCGACCGGCATGTCGGCGAAGGGCGCGGGGCGAAGGCCGCTATCCGAACAGCACAGGAGACTGTCACCTACGCCGAACTCGCCGAGCGCGTGAACCGCGCCGGCAATGCGCTGCTGGCGATGGGGTTGAAGCCAGGCGACCGCCTGCTGATGGTCGTCAAGGACTGTCCGGCCTTTTTCTATCTCTTCTGGGGAGCCATCAAGGCGGGCGTGGTGCCGGTGCCGCCCAATACCTTGCTGCGCGCGCCCGACTACGCCTACATGGTCGAGGATTCCGGCTGCAAGCTGGTGGTCTACTCGAGCGAATTCGCCGGCGAGATCGAGCCGGCGCTGGCCCAGGCGCCCGTCACGGCGCTCACGGTCGATGCCTTCCTGGTCGAGATGACCAAGGCGTCGACCGCGCTCGACGCCTGCCTCGCTGCCCCCGACGGCGATTGCTTCTGGCTCTATTCCTCCGGCTCGACCGGGCGGCCCAAGGGGGCTGTTCATCGGCAGCGCGACATGGTGGTGAGCAGCGAACTCTACGGCGTGCGCGTCCTCGGTGTGGCAGAAGACGACATCTCGTTTTCCGCCGCCAAGCTGTTCTTCGCCTACGGGCTCGGCAACGGCATGACCTTTCCGCTGTGGACCGGCGGCACGGCGATCCTCGACGACCGCCGACCGACCCCGGACACCACCTTCGAGACGATCGAGCGCTTCAAGCCCACGCTCTACTACGGCGTGCCGGCGCTCTATGCCGCCCAGCTCGCGGCGCTGGAGAAGGGCGGGCGCGATCTGTCATCTGTGCGCGCGTGTGTCTCAGCCGGCGAGGCTTTGCCGGCCGAGATCTTCCGACGCTGGAAGGAGCAGACGGGCACGATCATCCTCGACGGCATCGGCTCGACCGAGGCGTTGCACATCTTCATCGCCAATCGCCTCGGCGACCACAGGCCCGGCACCAGCGGCCGGCCGGTGCCGGGCTACGAGGCGCGCATCCTCGACGAGACCGGCAAGCCGGTGCCGGCGGGCGAGCGAGGCCGTCTGTGGATCCGCGGCGAGTCGACCGCCAAGTACTACTGGAACAAGCCGGACAAGACTGCCGAGACCATGGTCGATGGCTGGCTCAACACCGGCGACACCTACCGCCAGGACGACCAGGGTTACTTCATCTACGACGGCCGCAGCGACGACATGCTCAAGGTCGGCGGCATCTGGTGCTCGCCGGTCGAGATCGAAGGCTGCCTGATCGGCCACAGCGCCGTCCTGGAGGCAGCCATCGTCGGCCACGCCGACGAGCACGCACTGATCAAGCCCAAGGCCTACGTGGTTCTGAAGCAGGCGGGCACCGGCGGGCAGGGCCTGACCGAGGAACTGATGACGCTCTGCCGCAAGTCGCTGGCCCCCTACAAATACCCGCGCTGGATCGAGTACGTGACCGAGCTGCCCAAGACCGCGACTGGCAAGATCCAGCGGTTCAAGCTGCGCGACTAGCGCGCGACCCATGAAGATTCGCGGCGTCACGGCAGGCGATCTCGGGGCCTGCTACGCGATCTCCCTGGCTACCGGACTGGCCGGAGGAGACGCGTCGCATCTCTATCGCGATCCCAGGACGATGGGCGACATCTACGTAGCCCCCTACGTGCTGCTCGAATCGCGACTAGCCTTCGTGGTCGAAGATCGCGAGGGGATTGCAGGCTTCGTGGCAGGCGCCGAGGACACTGCCGCCTGGGAAGCGCGTCTGGAAAGCGAATGGTGGCCGTCGCTGCGCACACGATACTCCGATCCTTCCAACGTGGTCCCCGAGGAGCGTACGCCCGATCAGCGGCGGGCCTGGATGATCCATCACCCGGCACGCACGCCCTCCGCCGTCGTCGCCTGCCGTCGTCGCCTCATACCCCGCGCATCTGCACATGAACCTCTTACCTCGCCAGCAGCGCCGCGGCGCCGGGGCAAAAGTGCTCGACCACTGGCTAGAAGCTGTCGGGCGGCGCGGCATAGGGGCATTCCATGTCGGCGTAAATCAGGCAAACCCCGGGGCCATCGCATTCTGGCGCGAATCCGGCTTCGAGCCGCTATCGTTCGCCGGCCAGGAAGAAGGTCGCACGCTGTGGATGGGGCGCTCGGGACGCTAGCCGGGTGGCGTCAGCGAAGTTCAAAAGGCGTTGTTGGAATAGGCATTTTCGGCTCTTATGCCGCTTCAGGGACGGGGACGAGAGCAGGGAGCGAGGAACCATGAAATCCAGATTGTTTGGCGCCGCAACGATCGCGGCGCTGTCGTTCGGACTGCAGCCGGCCATGGCGCAGGCGCCGATCAAGATCGGCTTCGTCAGTACCTTCTCAGGCCCGCAGGCGGCGATCGGCGAGGACATGCGCCGCTCGGTCGAGCTCGCCAAGGAGCATCTCGGCGGCAAGATGGGCGGCCGGCCGATCGAGATCATCTACGAGGACGACCAGTTCAAGCCCGATGTCGGCAAGCAACGCTCCGAAAAGCTCGTCCAGCAGGACAAGGTGAATTTCGTCGCTGGCTACATCTGGTCGAACGTGCTGCTCGCCTCGCTCAAGACCGTGACCGACGAAGGCGACACCATCCTGATCTCGAGCAATGCCGGGCCGTCGCAGATTGCCGGCGAGCTCTGCAACAAGAATTTCTTCTCGACCTCGTGGCAGAACGACCAGACGCCGATGGCGATGGGCGACTACCTGCAGGGCAAGGGCGTGAAGAGCCTCTACCTGATGGCCGGCAACTACGCCGCCGGCAAGGACATGCTCGCCGGCGTCAAGCGCACCTTCAAGGGTCAGATCATCGGCGAGGACCTCACCAAGTGGCCCGACCAGCTCGACTTCTCCGCCGAGCTCGCCAAGATCCGCGCCGCCAAGCCGGACGGCATCTTCATCTTCTATCCCGGCGCGCACGGCGTTCAGTTCCTCACCCAGTACGCCCAGGCCGGCCTGAAGGGGCAGATTCCGCTCTACCAGGTGTTCTCGATCGACGCGATCACGCTGCCGCAGCAGAAGGAGCTGGCGCTCGGCACGCTCGGCGCGCAGGAGTGGGTCAACGACCTGCCGAACGACCAGAACAAGCGATATGTCGCCGACTTCAAGAAGAAGCACGGCGTCTATCCGTCCTACTACGGCGCCCAGAGCTACGATTCGATCATGCTGATCGCCTCGGCGGCCGAGGCGCTGAAGGGCGACGTCTCGAACAAGGACAAGGTGCGCGCCGAGATGAAGAAGGCCGACTTCAAGTCGCTGCGCGGCGGCTTCAAGTTCAACACCAATCAGTTCCCGATCCAGAACTTCTACATCCAGGAAGCCGTCAAGGACGCCGATGGCGTGATGACGGTGAAGACGATCGCCACGGCGGTGAAGGACGGCAAGGATTCCTACTACGAGAAATGTCCGATGAAGTGACGACGGCGCGATTGCGCCGCTGTCATCCCGATCATCCACCTCCCCAAGCTTCGCTTGGGGAGGTGTCGCCGTCTTCGGCGACGGAGGGGTCGGGGATCTCGTGAAGCCTATGAAGCATGACCCCTCCGTCGCGTATGACGCGACACCTCCCCAGCAAGGCTGGGGAGGAAAGCGAAGAGACCCAGAGCCGATGCGTCACGGATGGTCGCCCGTCCGCGGCTCGAGATGACATGGACTATCTTCTGCTTCAGGTGCTGAACGGCGTGCAGCTCGGACTGCTGATGTTCCTGCTCGCCGCCGGCCTGACACTGACCTTCGGCATCATGGACCTCGTCAACCTGGCGCACGGCTCGCTCTACATGATGGGCGCCTACATCGCCTGGACGCTGGTCGGCTGGACGGACTCCTTCGTGCTCGGGGCCCTGCTGGCGCTGCCGGAGATATTCTTGCTGGGCGTCGTGGTCGAAATCGTGGTGGCGCGGCGACTTTACGCCAGGGACCATCTCGACCAGGTGCTGGCGACCTTCGGCCTGATCTTGTTCTTCAACGAGCTGGTCCGCGTGATCTGGGGTCCCGCCGGCAAGAGCCTGGCCGTGCCCGCCTTCCTCAACCGCACGGTCGAGATCCTGCCGGGCGTTCCCTATCCCGCCTATCGCTTCGCCATCATCGTGGTTGGCGCCCTGGTGGCGCTGTTGCTGGCCTGGCTGGTGGCGCGCACGCGGCTCGGCATGCTGATCCGCGCCGGCGCCTCGAACCGGCGCATGATCGGCGCGCTGGGCGTCGACATCGAGCTTTTGTTCACCTTGGTGTTCGGCCTGGGCGCCGTCTTCGCCGGTCTGGCCGGCCTGATGGCCGCGCCCATCACCTCGGTCAAGATCGGCATGGGCGACGACATTCTCATCCTGGCCTTCGTCATCATCGTCATCGGCGGCATCGGCTCGATCAAGGGCGCCTTCGTCGCCGCCATGGTGGTGGGCCAGATCGACATCGTCGGCCGCGCCTTCCTGCCCGATCTGCTGAAGACCTTCCTCAGCTCCGCCGCCGCCTCGAGCGCGGCGCCCGCGATCTCCCAGATGCTAATCTACGTCGTCATGGCCGGCGTGCTGGTGTGGCGCCCGACCGGCCTGTTCGGGCAGCGGGCGTGATGGTGGAGCACAACGAAAAAGACCTCACCCTGAGGAGCGGCCCGCAGGGACGCGTCTCGAAGGGTGGGACACACCGATGCTGTCGCCCATCCTTCGAGACGCCGCGCTTGGCGCGGCTCCTCAGGATGAGGCTGTTTTCGGTCCGACCGGACCAATGAGCGACCTGGTCGCGTCCCTCCGCACGCCGCGCGGAAGCTTCACGCTGCTCCTGCTAGTGCTGCTCGCCATCCTGCCGCTGCTCACGCAGGCCTTCGATCAGCGCTACCTCCTGTCGATCGGCACCCGCGTGTTGATCTGGGCGATCGCCGCTGTCAGCCTCAACCTGATCCTGGGCTATGGCGGGATGGTGAGCTTCGGGCACGCGGTGTTCTTCGGCACCGGCGGCTACGCCGTCGGCATCCTGGCGCATCACGGCATCGCCAGTGGCTGGATCCAGTGGCCGGTCGGCATCGCCGCGTCTGCCCTCTGGGCATTGCTGATCGGCGCGCTGTCGCTGCGCACGCGCGGCCTTTACTTCATCATGATCACCTTGGCCTTCGCCCAGCTCCTCTACTATGTCGGCGTCGGCCTGGAAGCCTATGGCGCCGACGACGGGCTCAACATCGGCCGCAGCCGATTCGCCGGGCTGATCGACCTGCGCGACAAGGCCGCGTTCTACTGGCTCTGCTTCGCTCTGCTGTGCGCCACCCTGTGGTTCAGCAGCCGCTTCGCCAACTCGCGTTTCGGCCTGGTCGTCCGGGGTGCCAAGTCGAACGAGCTGCGCATGGCGGCCCTAGGATTCCCGGTGTTCCGCTACCGACTCGCCGCGTTCGTCCTGTCGGGCGCCTTCGGTGGCCTGTCCGGTATCCTGCTCGCCAACGACGGCGCCTACATCTCGCCGGCGATGATGTCCTGGGTGAAGTCGGGCGATCTGATCGTCATCGTCGTGCTGGGCGGCATGGGCACCCTGTTCGGCCCGCTCTACGGCACCATCGCCTTTTTCGTGCTGGAGGAATCGCTCAAGCCCCTGCTGGACCTCGTCCGCAAAGGGTGGGGTGAATACTGGCAGATCGTGTTCGGCCCCATGCTGGTGCTGATCGCGCTCTACGCTCGCGGCGGCATCGCTTCGCTGATGGGGCGCAGCCGTGGCTGAAGCCCTGCTCTCGACCGATCGCCTGATCAAGCGCTTCGGCGGCCTGGTCGCCACCGACACGGTCTCGATCGACGTCCGGCCCGGCGAGATCCACGCCCTGATCGGCCCCAACGGCGCCGGCAAGACCACCCTGATCAGCCAGCTCACCGGCAACCTGCGCCCCGACTCCGGGACGATCCACTTCGCCGGCCGCGACGTTACCCGCCTGCCGATGCATGCTCGTGTCCGCCTGGGGCTGGCGCGCTCGTTTCAGATCACCTCGGTGTTGCGCGAGTTCACCGCGCTCGACAACGTGGCGCTGGCGGTCCAGGCGCATGCCGGCCATTCCTTCCGCTTCCTGGCCGATGCCCGCCGCGACGAAAGGCTGCTCGGGCCGGCGCGACAGGGCCTGGCCGACGTGGGACTGGCCGAACGCGCCCAAACGCCCGCCGCCATCCTGAGCCACGGCGAGCAGCGACAGCTCGAGATCGCCATGGCGCTGGCGGGCGATCCGCGCCTGCTACTGCTCGACGAGCCGATGGCCGGCATGGGCGTCGAGGAATCGCAGCGCATGATCGGGTTCCTGCAAGGATTCAAAGGCAAGCGGGCCATGCTGCTGATCGAACACGACATGGATGCCGTGTTCCAGCTCGCCGATCGCATCACCGTGCTGGTCTATGGGCGTGCGATCGCCACCGGCACGCCGGCCGAGATCCGCGCCAATCCCGACGTGCGCCAGGCCTATCTCGGAGAGGAGGCCTGATGCTGCGCGTGCGCGAGCTGGTCGCCTTCTACGGCGCGAGCCAGGCCCTGTTCGGCATGGAGTTCGCCGTCGACGCCGGCGAGGTCGTGACCTTGATGGGCCGCAACGGCATGGGCAAGACGACGACGGTGAATTCGGTCATGGGCCTGCTGGCCGCGCGCGGCGGCTCGGTCGAGTTCGAGGGCAGCCGTGTCGACACCCTGCCCGCCTTCCGGATTGCCCGGCTCGGCCTCGGGCTGGTGCCCGAAGGCCGCCAGATCTTCCCCAATCTGTCGGTGCGCGAGAACCTGGTCGCCGCGTCGGCCAACCGCACCGCGCGCAAGAACCCCTGGACGCTGGCCCGCGTCTTCGATTTCTTCCCGCGGCTCGGCGAGCGGCAGCGCAACATGGGCAACCAGCTCTCCGGCGGCGAACAGCAGATGCTGGCGATCGGCCGCGCCTTGATGACCAACCCCAAGCTCTTGATCCTCGACGAGGCGACCGAAGGCCTGGCGCCGCTGATCCGCCAGGAAATCTGGAGCTGCCTCGACCGCCTCAAGCGCGAGGGCCAGGCCATCCTGGTGATCGACAAGAACGTGGCCGCGCTGGTCGGTCTGGCTGACCGCCACTACATCGTCGAGAAAGGCCGCGTCGTTTGGACCGGCACGTCTGGAGCCCTGGCCCGCGACAGCGCCCTGCAGCACCGGTATCTTGGCGTCTGATCCTTCGGAGCCGCCGATGCGTTCGTCCACCCTGGTCTCTTTCGCCCTCGTCTCTGCTCTCGCCGCGATGGCGGCGCCGGCCTTCGGCCAAAGCAAGGTCAATGTCTACAACTGGTCGGACTATATCGCCGAGGATCAGCTCAAGACCTTCGAGAAGGATACCGGAATCGCGGTCAACTACACGACCTACGATTCCAACGAGATCCTCGATGCCAAGCTGAAGACGGGGCGCTCGGGCTACGACGTCGTGGTGCCGACTGCCTCACCGTTCTTCGTGCGCCAGCTCGCCGCCGGCCTGTTCCTGCCCATCGACAAGGCCAAGCTCAAGAACTGGGGCAATCTCGATCCCGAGATCATGGCGGCGTTGGCCAGGTACGATCCCGGCAACGCCCACGCCATTCCTTGGATGTGGGGCACCACGGGCATCGGCTACAATGTCGGCGAGATCAAGAAGCGCATGTCCGATGCGCCGGTCGAGTCGCTCAAGATCGTCTTCGATCCCGCGATCGTGGCGAAATTCAAGGATTGCGGCGTCATGATGCTCGACAGCGCGACCGACGTGCTGCCGGCAGCGCTCAACTATCTCGGCCTCGATCCCGATTCCAAGAAGCCCGAAGACCTCGCCAAGGCGGCCGAGGTCGTGAAGGCGGTCCGCCCGTTCGTCCGCAAGTTCCATTCGTCGGAGTACATCAATGCGCTGGCCGGCGGCAGCGTCTGCCTGGTGCTGGGCTTCTCCGGCGACATCTTCCAGGCGCGCGACCGGGCGGCGAAAGCGAAGAACAAGCAGGATATCGCCTACGCCATTCCCAAGGAGGGTTCGCTGTTGTGGATCGACGTGGCGGCCATCCCCAAGGACGCGCCCGATCCGACCGAAGCCCTGCGCTTTCTCGATTTCATGCTCGAGCCCAAGGTCGCCGCGGCGTCGAGCGAGCTGACTGGCTACGCCAACGCCAACACCGCGGCGACGGCACTGCTGCCCAAGGACATCTCGGGCAATCCGCTGATCTATCCGCCAGCGTCGGTGCGGTCGCGCTTCTACACCATCACCGCGGGGACCGCCGAGCAGGTTCGCGAGCGCACGCGCCTGTGGACCGCGATCAAGACGGGCCGCTAGGTTGAGCCAATCGATCGTCCGGATCGAGGGCGTCACCAAGCGCTTCGGCGCGGTCTCGGCAGTTGCCGGCGTCGATCTCGACATCGAACGCAGCGAGCTCTTTGCCCTGCTGGGCGGCTCGGGCTGCGGCAAGACCACCTTACTACGCATGATCGCGGGGTTCGAGACGCCCGACAGCGGCCGCGTGCTGATCGACGGGCAGGACATGACCGGCGTGCCGCCACATCGTCGGCCGGTCAACATGATGTTCCAGTCCTACGCCCTGTTCCCGCACATGGACGTGGCGACCAACGTCGGTTACGGCCTGCGCCGCGAAGGCCTGCCAAGGGCGGAGATCGCGGCGCGCGTCGCCGAGATGCTGGCGCTGGTGCAGCTTTCGGATTTCGCGACGCGCCGTCCAGCCCAGCTCTCCGGCGGCCAGCGCCAGCGCGTCGCCTTGGCCCGGGCGCTGGTCAAGCGGCCCAAGCTCCTGCTGCTCGACGAGCCGCTTGCCGCCCTAGACCGCAAGCTGCGCGAAGGCACGCGCTTCGAGCTGGTGCGGCTGCAGGAGAAGCTCGGCCTCACCTTCGTCATGGTGACGCACGATCAGGAAGAAGCGATGTCGATGGCGAGCCGGCTGGCGGTGATGAATCTCGGCCGGATCGTCCAGGTCGGCACGCCGCACGACGTCTACGAGCGGCCCTCGTCGCGCTTCGTCGCGGATTTCATCGGCATCGCCAACATCCTGCCGCTCGCCGACGGACGGCGCTGGCTGGCGCTGCGGCCGGAGAAGATCCGGCTGTCGTTAGATCGCCCCGACACCGCGCACGCCACGGCCGGCAAGATCGTCGACATCGCCTACGAGGGCGACCGCTCTCTCTATCGGGTCGCCACGCGAGACGATGCCGTCCTGCTGGTGTCCGCCACCAATATCGGCCGGTCGGCCGCGCCCCTGCAGCGCGACCAGGAAGTCTGGCTCGGCTGGGCGGCCGACGCCGGCCACGAGCTCGAGGCGTAGCCTTGGACGATGCCACTCTTAGACTCTTCCCCAGCTTCGTTCGGAGGCACCCCCGCTGAAGACTAGTATCTACTTCGAGTCAAGCGCCCGATTGAACACTGCTTCCTCTGGATTGGTAAGTGCCGATTGAATGTTTTCAGCCACCTTCTCTATTAGTTTGCTGCCCCAAAACGGATCATTCACGTCGTAGTAAATGACACGAATATGCCTGAGATCAAATGGCACATCTCCTTCGTTCGACGATACCAGAACAACAGGCTTGTTAAGTGCATGAGCTAGCCCGAGTTCATAAAAGACGTTTGGATTCTTGGTAGTTAGCTCTGCAACCAATACTTTTGCCGCGTTGATGCCTGACCATATCTGATCAATAATTTTGCCGGTTCCAAATATATCTGCGTCAGCTCGCACTGCAACCAATCCAGCTTTCTTGATCGCAGGCTCATAAATATTGTGATAATATCCACCAATAGCGCCCGCAAAAGGCATTACGACAAAACAGCTATCGCCTGTAGCCATCTTTGCAGCGGGCGATTTTCTCACAGTCGTGTTTTGGGTTAAGTCATCTGCCGAAGTAGCATCCAATACACGGTACTTATCTCCCTTCACCTCGATTAACTGAGCTGCTTGCAAAGAACTTTCGAAGATGGATTTAAACTCTGACACCTTGTCGATCGGAATATGAAACTTGTCGACCAACGCGTTTGCCAAGAACGCTCCGTCAGGTAGATCCTCACCTCGATAGTGTTTATATACCTCAGATATTTCTGGTGCCTCCATTACCGCTTGCCGAAGCGCCTCCACGTCATCACCGGGTTTTTGCGGCCGGATCGCCTGACGGGCACGTTCGCTTACTCCAATAAACCCCGGCTTGGGCCTAGTTAGGAAACCGTACTTGGTAGCGGAGCTGACTTCCAATCGAAATGGCCCTGCCACACCAACACCAATATACGAGGCAGCCTCCTTGTCCGAGCAGTCTTTTCCAGCATTTTGCTCGATGATTGCTCTTGGGATACGCAGCGCCTTTTCCACCGTGTGCCTAGGGTACTTCGCTTTCGACGCAGTGTTTGTCGCTTTCGCTGATGCCTTCGCTTTGACCGCTTTCACTTCGCGTGCGATAGCTTTCTTTTTTGGCTCTTCGGGGAATCGAGTGGGTGGATTCGAAGGATCAAAGGGGCAAGAGTCCTTTTGAGGAGTACATCGTTCGGCCTTCTCTCAGAGTCTTTTTCTGGCACGCTGAGATCAGGACTGCGGCAGGGGCGGTGGGTATGTGGGCGAAGGCGAGCATTTCCCCGCGTTCCCTTGCCACAAGCCGACCGAGGCACGGAACGCGGGGGAAGCGCAGCCGCTCCGCGAAGCGGATCGTCCACATATCCACGGCCTTCTTCGGTGTGCCCCTCGTGAATGGTGGGCTCGAGCGGTGCGCAGAGGTCAACGCGCTCAAGTTCACGCCTCGCGGGCAAAGAAGCTCAGCGCGACCACTCCGCCCCTCGAATCTACCCACTCGATTCCCCGAAGAGCCTCTTTTTTGTCACTGTCGCGGCAGTTCTCTCTTCAGTAGCCATATCAGGCTCCTTCTCATAGTTAAAATTTACAACCTGTGCTGGCATATGACAAGATGGCGTATTGCGCGCATGTTTGGTGGTCTTTTGCCGTTTGCAATTGATATTGTCCTCAAGATGTATTCGACCAAGAACGGCTTCGGCCAGTCCGAAATGCATGCCAATCCTTAGCGCCAGAGCGATGCCCGCTCGCTAGCGGCTCGTCGCACATGCGTGTATCGTCGGCACGATAACTCCTGCAGAACTCCGTCCCAAAGCCATGCGCCTCGTCATCGCCCTGCCCTACGCTTGGCTTGCCGTCTTCTTCCTGTTGCCGTTCGCGCTGGTGCTGGCGATCGCCCTCGGCACCAACGATCCGGATTCGGCACCGCCGGTCGCGCTGGGCTTCAGCCTGAAGAGCTTCGCGCTGCTCTTCACCGACGATCTCTATGTCGCGGCGTGGCTGTCGTCGCTGCGTATCGCCGCCACTGCCACGGCGATTACACTGTTGCTCGGCTATCCGATGGCCTATGCAATCGCCCGTGCCGAGCCACGGCGACGCCCCCTGCTGCTGATGCTCGTGGTGCTGCCCTTCTGGACTTCGTTCCTGATCCGCGTCTACGCGTGGATGGGCCTGCTCGCCGGCAACGGCCCGCTCGACCAAGCCCTGCAGTGGACCGGACTGGCCAGTCGGCCCGCCACCATCCTCGGCACCGAATGGGCAGTGCAGATCGGCATCGTCTACGCCTACCTGCCCTTCATGGTGCTGCCGCTCTACGCCGCCCTCGAGAAGCTCGATCTCGGCCTGCTCGAGGCGGCGGCCGACCTGGGCGCGCGACCGCTCGTGGCCTTCCTCACCATCACCTTGCCATTGTCGTTGCCGGGCATCGTTGCCGGCTGCCTGCTGGTGTTCATTCCGGCGGTCGGCGAGTTCGTGATCCCCGACCTGCTGGGCGGCACCGACACGTTGATGATCGGCAAGGTCCTGTGGGACGAGTTCTTCACCAACGCCGATTGGCCGCTCGCCTCGGCGGTGGCGATCTGCCTTCTGGTGCTGCTGGTCGGCCCGATTGCGCTGTTCCAGCGCCAGCAGGCGAGGAGCCTGGAGCGCCGTCCATGACGGGACGCCCGCGCTTTGCTCTCACCGCGCTCGCGTTCGGCTACGCCTTCCTTTACCTGCCGATCGGCGTCGTGATTCTCTACTCGTTCAACGAGTCGCGCCTGGTCACGGTGTGGGGCGGCTTCTCGTTGAAGTGGTGGGGGGCGCTGTTCGCCAACGAGGCGATGCTGTCGGCCGCCTGGTTGTCGCTCCGGATCGCCCTGGTCAGCGCCTCGGCGGCAGCGCTGATCGGCCTCGCGGCCGGCTACGTGCTGGCCCGCGCGCCGAGCTTTCCTGGACGCACGCTGTTCGGCAGCCTGGTCATCGGCCCCATGGTGATGCCCGAAGTGGTGATGGGCATCTCCATGCTGCTGCTGTTCGTCGGCAGCGATCGGCTGCTCGGCGGACCCGAGCGCGGCTTCCTCACCATCGCCATCGCCCACACCACCTTCTCCATCGCCTTCGTCGCCATCGTCGTGCAGGCGCGTCTGGCCGATTTCGACCGCTCGCTCGAGGAGGCAGCGATGGATCTCGGGGCGACGCCCCGGATCACCTTCCTCACCGTCACCTTGCCCTTGATCGCGCCGGCGGTCGGCTCAGGCTGGCTGCTCGCCTTCACGCTGTCGCTCGACGACCTGATTCTCACCCAGTTCGTGGCGGGTGCGCAGTCGCAGACCCTGCCCATGCGGGTCTATTCCAGCGTGCGCCTGGGCGTCGATCCACAAATCAACGTGCTGGCAACCATCATCGTCAGCCTGGCGGCGAGCCTGCTCGTCTTGTCGGGCTGGCTGACGCGCCGCAAGGCTTAGGCTAAGAGTTCGGTCATAGGGAGGACGCAATGAAGGGCTCGAAAGCCAACGACACGTCACGACGCAACGTGCTGATGGGAGTCGGCCTGGCGACTGCCGGGGCCGCACTGCCGCTGGGGGCCGACCCCCTCGCCCAGGGCACGCCCGCCGTCAAGGGACCCAAGCTGCTCGAGATGGAAGGCAAGGCCAAGCTCGCCGTCCTGGGCGACAAGCCGCTGGTCGCCGAGACCCAGGCCGAGCTGATGGACGACGATGTCACGCCGACCGACAAGCTGTTCGTGCGCAACAACGGTCAGGTCCCCGAGCTCACCGCCGATCCCAAGGCTTGGAAAATCAAGGTCGACGGCGAGGTCGACAAGCCGCTCGAGATCGCGCTCGGCGACCTGATGAGCCGTTTCCCCATTGTCACTTACCAGCTCATGCTGGAATGCGGCGGCAACGGCCGCTCGTTCTTCACGCCCGAGGCGCGCGGCAACCAGTGGACCAACGGCGGCGCCGGCTGCCCGCAATGGACCGGCGTCCGCCTGGCCGACGTGCTGAAGGCCGCCGGCCTCAAATCCTCGGCGCTCTACACCGGCCACTACGGCACCGATCCGACGCTCGCCGGCGAGACCGACAAGCCGACGATCTCGCGCGGCATGCCGATCGCCAAGGCGATGGAAGAGCACACGCTGATCGCCTTCAAGATCAACGGCAAGGACCTGCCGCTGATCCATGGCGCGCCGGTGCGCCTGGTCGTGCCCGGCTGGGCCGGCTCGCTGTCCACCAAGTGGCTGTCGCGCATCTGGGTTCGCGACAAGGAGCACGACGGGCCGGGCATGGGCGGCTTCTCTTACCGCACGCCCAGGAAGCCGATCGTGCCGGGCAGCAAGGGCGACGACAAGGACATGGCGATTCTGGAATCGATGCCGGTGCGCTCGGTCATCACCTTCCCGGCCGACGGCACCAAGCTCGCCGCCGGCACGCGCAAGGTCGATCTGCGCGGGCACGCCTGGGCGGGCGACTGGGACATCAAGACGGTCGACATCTCGATCGACTACGGCGTCACCTGGAAGAGCGCCAAGGTCAATCCGCCGCCCAACAAGTTCGCTTGGCAGCGCTTCACGGCCTCGATCGACCTGCCGAGCGCGGGCTATTACGAAGTCTGGGCAAAGGCGACCGACAGCAAGGGTGTGACCCAGCCCTTCGCCGCCGCCAACTGGAACCCGCAGGGCTACGGCGCCAACCCGCTCAATCGCATCCGCGTCCTCGTCGAATCTTGAGCCGGCTCACCGTAACCCCGGTCGTCGTCGTCACCCTGGCGGCGACCTTCCTGCTGCTCGCTCTCGATCGGTCGGGCGAGCTCGGCCGCAGGCAGCCGCCCTACGCGCCGCCCGCCAAGCTGACGGCGGCAACGGCGCCTGCCGCGGTCGACGGCGAGAAGGGCAAGCCACCGCCGCACAACGACAAGATCGAGGACCTTCCCGAGGGCAAGGGCCGAGAGATCACATTCTACACTTGTACGGCCTGCCATGGCGTGGCCCTGATCAAGGCTCAGGGCCTGACCCGCGACCTCTGGGACTCCAGCTTCGACCTGATGCTGGAGAAGCACCGCATGCCGCCGGTCAAGGCGGCCGAACGGGCGGAAATCCTCGACTATCTCAGCGAGCATTTCCCGCCGCGCCGCCGTGGTCGTGGCGCCGACAATCCGTTCCTCAAGTAGATGCCTCCTCTCGAAGGGATTTCGCCCATCTCTCCGACCAGACATGCAAGGGCAGGAAGAGCTTCAGCAGTTCCTTGCCCAAGGCCGTGAGACGATAGCCGGTCGCCTCGTCGAGCTCGACGAGCCTCGCCTCCCGCAACTCGGCGAGCCGCGCATTGACGATGGTCGGGCTGGCGCCGATTAGATCCTGGATCTCGCGGAAGCGGAGCGAGGCCTCGCGCAGCTCCCACAGGATGCGCAGCGTCCAGCGCCGACCCAAGAGGTCGAGCAGCACCATGATCGGCCGGCCGGACCGCGAGCCGCGAACGCGCTTCACCATCTATTTCACTCCGTTGCTACATTTTTTGTAGCGTCCGCTCATCCGATGCGCTACGGAAACTGTAGCAATCTCGGAGGACACCGACCATGGCTCGCATCGCCCCCGCCGAACCGCCGTACGAACCGTCGATCGCCGCCGCGCTCAAGCGCATCATGCCGCCCGGCGTGCCGCCACTGGTGCTGTTCCGCACCATGGCAAGAAGCCCGCGCGTGTTCGCGAGGTTGTTCGCCGGCGGGCTCCTCGACAAGGGCCCGCTCAGCCTGCGTCAACGCGAGACCATCATCGATCGCACCACGGCGCGGCTCGGCTGCGAGTACGAATGGGGCGTTCACATCGCCTTCTTCGCCGAACAGGTCGGCTTCTCGGTCGAGCACGTGGCCGCGACCGTGAGCGGCGCGGCCGACGCCCCCTGCTGGGCGCCGGACGAGCAGGCACTGATCGCCCTGGTCGACGACCTGGTCGACCGGCACGTCATCTCAGACTCGACGTGGGACCACCTGACCACGCACTTCGACGACACTTGCATCCTCGAGGCGATCGCGCTGGTCGGCTACTACCACACGATCAACTTCCTGTGCGTCGGGCTGAAATTGCCGCTCGAGGACTACAGCGCACGTTTTCCTGCCGCGCCTGAGTGAAGCCAAAGGTCCTTCGTATCGCTCCAGATGACATCAACTTTGCAGCAACCCCCTCGATATCATCCCGAGCATGGCGAGTGACCTTGCTTTCTCTTGATCGACGCGTTGCTCGAAGACTCCCCCCACCGATCCTCACTGACCAGGCCGTCGGTTCGCGTGGACCAGCCGGCACACGCCTTCGATGTCGAGCGACTCCATCTGCTCGTAGCCGGCCCAGTCCCTGTACATC
The DNA here is from genome assembly GCA_046349335.1 of Reyranellaceae bacterium. Lineage (GTDB taxonomy): Bacteria > Pseudomonadota > Alphaproteobacteria > Reyranellales > Reyranellaceae > Reyranella. The sequence goes on along the minus strand of JAXMCO010000007.1, from coordinate 109,186 downwards.
GAAAGATCGACGCTCTTCCTGGCCTCCTCCAGCGACTTGCCGGAGCGTCCCGCCGCCAGCACCTGGGCGCGCAGACCCTCGAGACAGTCGCGGAAAGCCGTGACGTTGTGTGCCGGACTATCGTCGCGACAGCCGCGCCAGGCCGAAAGGTGCGAGCAGCGGGTCGCGGCGGTCGGACACGAGGTCTTCGGCGACCAGGCGACCCACGGTGGGAGCCAGGGTCACGCCCGAATGGGTGACGGCGACGTAGAGGCCAGGCACCGTGTCGGCACGACCGACCATCGGCAAGCCATCGCTGGGGATCGGCCTCCGGCCGGCCCGATGACTGTCCAGCACGATGGACGCCGGCGGATCGAACAACCGCTCCAGAGCGCCGAGCACGCGTGCGGCCGCATTGGCGGGCTCCATTCCTTGGAGATCGGCGGCCACCACGAAGCGGCCATCCGATGCCTGTCGAACCTGCATCTGCGGCGTCATGACGAGGCCGCGCAGCAAACGCTCGTGCGGTTGCGTGACGACCAGGAGCGCGGCCGGATCGTCGATCGCCAATTCGAGACCGGCCGTCGCGGCGAGCGCGGGCGTTGCTCCGCCGGCCGCGACGATCACCCAATCGGCGTCACGGCGGCCCGAGGGCGTGCGCACACCCGAGACGCGGCCTCCGCGCATCTCGATCGACGACACGGTTTCGCCGGTAACGATGCCGGCGCCGAGGTCGCGCGCCGCCGCGAGGAGCAGACGCGCCGCGCTCTCGGGCTCGACAGCCCCCTCCCCGCGGGCGTGAAGGGCAAGCTCAGGAGGCGATTGCACGGCCGGCTCGATCCGATGCGCTTCCTCGGCATCGACGCAGCGAATGTCATAGCCCCAACCGGACAATCTGCTCGCCAACGCCTGCAGGCGATCGGGCGGCAACTCCCAATTCAAGCTGCCGCTCCAATCGACCCGCAACGCGGGAAGCTGTGCCTCGAGCCGGCGCCACTCGGCCATGGCATGGGCACGCAAGCGAAAATAGGCCTCCGACTGGCTCATGCTGGCGTTGATCCACGCCCACGAATTGCGGGTCGCGATCCCGCCGGGCTCGCCGGCCTCGACCACCGTAACGGCTGTGCCGAGACGGGCCAGATGCCAGGCGATCGATGCGCCGATGATGCCGGCGCCGATGAGAATGACATTCGGGCGAGCGGTCACGGATTAACGTCCGGGGCGTTCGAGAAAGCGGTCGAGCGCGAGCACGATCAGACCAAAGCAAAGCCCCCAGAAGGCCGATCCGACGCCAAGCAGTGTCATGCCCGAGGCCGTGACGGCGAGCGTGCCAGCGGCGGCGAAGCGATGGCGATCGTCGGCGAGCGCCGTGCCCATGGCGCCCGCCATCGACGCGAGCAGCGCCGTGCCGGCGACGGTGGCCAGCAGCGCCGGCGGCAGGGCGGCGAACAATCCGACCAGCGAGGCGCCGAACAGGGCGATGATCGCCCACCAGAAGGCATAGAGCGGTCCGGTCTTCCAGCGCTGCGCCGGGTCGCGATGAGCGTCAGGCCCGGTGCACAGCGCCGCGGAGATGGCCGCGAGGTTCGAGGTATGCGCGCCGACGAAGGCCGTCACGAGCGACAGCGCGCCGGTCACGGCGAGCACGGGCTGGGTCGGCGGCTGGTAGCCCGAGGCGCGCAGCACGGCGAAGCCCGGCAGATTCTGCGACGCCATGGTCACGAGATAGAGCGGCACACCGAGACCGATCAGGGTCGCGACATCCCACGCCGGCGTCAGCAGCTCGAGATTGGAAAGCGCCATCGGCGGCAACGCTTTCACCAAGCCCAACGACCAGGCGAGCAAGGCGCCGGCTGCCAGGACGACCAGCGAGGCGAGCGTCGGCAACAGGCGGCGCGCGACCAGGAACAGGCCGATCAGCGATAGCACGAGCAGGGGTGCGCCCGGCACGTGCTCGACCATCGCCATCACCAGGCGCAGCAGGATTCCGGCCAGCATGGCGGCGGCGATGCTGGCGGGGATGCGTTCGATCAGGCGTCCCAACGGTCGCACCGCAGCCGTGAGGAGAATCAGCGCGGCCGCCAGCACGAAGGCGCCGACGGCAGCACGAATGCCGGGCACGCCCGAGGTCGAGGCGATCAGGGCGGCACCGGGCGTCGACCAGGCCGTGATGATCGGCATGCGATAGCGCAAGCTGAGGATCAGGGCGCCCACCGCCGTCGCGAGGGCAAGGCCGGACACCCAGGAGCTGGCCTCGGCCGGCGTCGCGCCGACGGCCTGGGCCGCCGCCAGGATCACCGGCAAGGTGCCGCCGACGCCCGCGATCGTCGCCACCAACGAGGCGCTCGCGAGCGATACCCAACCCGACTTCACGTCGACGTCTCAGGCATTGGCGCGTTCGACCATGGCATGGAGCAGGATCTGGCAGCCGGCTGCCGCATCATCCTTGGTCGCGTCCTCGATCTCGTTGTGGCTGATACCGTCCTTGCAGGGCACGAAGATCATTGCCGTCGGCGCGACGCGTGAGACATAGCAGGCGTCATGCCCCGCGCCGCTCACGATGTCCATGTGCGCGTAACCGGCCTGCACCGCGCCACGGCGCACCGACTCGACCAGCTCCTCGGCGAAAGGCGATGCCGGAAAGTGCCAGATCTGCTCGATCGCAACCTCGAGGCGATGGCGTGCGGCGATATCGGTAGCAGCGGCGCGCAGCTCGGCGTCCATTCTGCGCAGCTCGTCGTTGTCGGGATGACGCAGATCGACGGTCATGAACACACGGCCGGGAATGGTGTTGCGCGATTGCGGCTGGCTCTCGAGCACCCCCACCGTCGAGCGCCCGTTCGGCCGCTCGCCGATGCGGCGCAGGGCGACGATCAGCTCGGCGGCACCCACCAGCGCATCACGACGGCCTTCCATGGGCGTGGTGCCGGCATGGCTCTCCATGCCGGTCCAGGCGATCTCGTACCAGCGCTGGCCTTGCGCGCCGGTGACGACACCGATGGTCTTGGCCTCGCGCTCGAGGATCGGACCCTGCTCGATATGCGCCTCGAAGAAGGCACCGACGTTTCGGCCGCCGACCGGCTCGCTGCCCGCATAGCCGATCGCCTTCAGGGCTTCACCGAAGCTCACACCGTCACGGTCGGTGCGCGACAGCGCATAGTCGAGGTCGAACGCGCCGCCGAACACGCCCGACGCCACCATCGCCGGCGCGAAGCGGCAACCTTCCTCGTTGGTCCATACGGCGACCTCGATGGGCGCCTCGGTGACGTAGCCGGAATCGTTCAAGGCGCGCACCACCTCGAGCCCGGCCATCACGCCATAAGCGCCGTCGAACTTGCCGCCTGTCGGCTGGGTGTCGAGGTGCGAGCCGGTCATCACCGGCGGTTTTGCCGGATCACGACCTTCGCGACGGGCGAAGATGTTGCCCACCATGTCGACGCGGATCGCACAGCCGGCTTCCCTAGCCCAGCGCACGAACAGGTCGCGGCCCTGGCGGTCGAGATCGGTCAGCGCGATGCGGCAGACGCCGCCCTTGTCGGTGGCGCCGATGCGAGCCAGCTCCATCAGGCTCGACCACAACCGGTCGGCATCGATGCGCAGGTTGGGTCGGTCGGCGCTGGCCATCGCGTGCACTCCATTTGTCGTCGGACCAATATCGGACTAAATTTGTTCTCGGACCCAGGAGCCTACCATGCCGCGTGCCTCCCGAATCAAGCCGATCAGCTACTTCAAGGCCCATGCCGCAGAAATCATCAAGGAGCTGGGCGAGGTCGGCGAACCCATGATCATCACCCAGAACGGCGAGGCCAAGGCCATCGTCCAGGATATCGTCTCCTACGAAAGGACCCAGGAGACCCTGGCGCTGCTCAAGATCCTGGCGCTTGGCGAAAAGGAAGTCCAAGAAGGCAAGACTGTTCCCGTTGCTGACGCGATGCGACGGGTCCGAGAACGCATCAAGGCCAGACAGTCCCGCAAATGAGGCGCTACGAGGTCCGCTTGAGCAGGCAGGCGCTCTCGGATCTGGAAGACATTGCGGACTACATCGGCAGCCATGATTCGCCCATGCGAGCAGAACAGGTCGCCCAACGCATCGAGCAGACTTTTTTGTCGCTTGCGGAAATGCCCAACCGAGGGGCTCATCCCCACGAGCTCTTGGACCTCGGCAATCGCTCATTCAGGGAAGTGTACTACAAGCCCTATCGGATCGTTTATCGCGTCTATGAACGCGAAGTCGTCATCCTCCTGATCGCCGACGGCCGGCGCGATATGCGGGCGCTGCTGGCCAGACGCCTGCTGGGCGCCTAGACGGAGGCTGGCCGAATCGGCCGACCAACGCTATCAGAGGATCATGCTTCCTCTATCCGACACACTCGTTCTCGACCTCACGCAAGTCATCGCCGGCCCCACCGCCGGCCAGATCCTGGGCGACATGGGCGCTGACGTGATCAAGGTCGAGCCGCTCCACGGCGAGCATTTCCGGCCGCATTTCGGCGGCGCCTGGGTGCCGTCGATGAACCGCAACAAGCGCGGGCTGGCAGTCGATCTGCGCACGGCGGGCGGTCGCGACGTTCTGATGCGGCTGGTCCGCAAGGCCGACGTCTTCATGGAGGCCTTCGTTCCCGGCGTGATGGACAAGCTCGGCTTCGGCTGGGAGACGGTGTCGGCGGAGAATCCGCGCCTGGTCTATGCCTCGATCTCGGGCTACGGCCAGACAGGCCCCTATTCCTCGCGCGCCGGTTACGACCCCTGCATCCAGGCCGAGATCGGCCTGATGGATGCGACCGGGCCCGAGGGTGGCGAGATGTGCCGCGTCGGCACCGCCTCGATCGACTACTGCACCGGCTCGTTCTGCGCCGCCGGCATCGCCTTCGCCCTGCTCGGCCGTCACAAGACCGGCCGCGGCCAGCGCCTCGACCTGTCGCTGTTCGACGTCGGCATGCACATGATGAGCCACTGGATCACCAATCACGGTGTGACGGGTGAGAATCCGGTGCGCATGGGCACGTCGAACACCCTGCTCGTTCCGTTGCGCGTGTTCGAGACGAAAACGCGGCCGATCTTCATCGCCGGGACGAACGATGCGTTCTGGCGCGTGTTTTGTGACGCGCTCGGCCGCCAGGACTGGCTCGACGACGAACGCTTCGCCAGCAACGCGAGCCGCATCGCCCATCGCGCCGTTCTCGAGCCGATGATCGAAGCGCACTTCGCCAGGCACACCGCCGAGGAGCTGCTCGACAAGCTGATTCCTGCCGGCATGGCCTGCGGGGCCGCCTATAGGGTGAGCGACGTCATGGACAGCGACCACGCCAAAGCACGCGGCAGCGTGCTCGAGATCACCTATCCGGGCATCGGCCCGGTGAAGTCGGCCGCCAATCCGATCAAGCTTTCCGATGCGCCGGTCGATACGCGCCGCATATCACCGAGGATCGGCGAGCACACGGCCGAGATCATGCGCGAGGCGGGCTACAGCGACGCCGAGATCGCCGCCTTGCGCGACGCCAAGGCAATTGCGGTCGCCGCGCCATGAAGATCGTTTATTCCGAGCGGCACGCGAAGCACGATCCGCAGACCTTCCTGGTGCGCGGCGTCATCCAGCGCAACGCCGAGCAGCCGGAGCGCGCGCTCCGGCTGCTCGCCGCCGCCCAGGCGGCCGGCCACGCGGTCGAGACGCCGAAGCCATCGGGCGTCGCGCCGGCGCAGGCAATCCACACGCCCGAGTACCTCGATTTCCTGCAGGTCGCCGCACGCGAATGGGCGACGCTACCGGGCGCCGGGCCGGAAGTCGTGCCCAACGTCCATCCCGCTCGATATCCCGCGACCTATCCCAAGGGACTCGTCGGGCGCGCCGGCTGGCACCAGGCCGACACGGGCTGCCCGATCGGCCCGCATACCTGGGACGCCGCTCTGGCCGCGTCCGAGACAGCGGTCACGGCCGCCGATCTGGTGCTGTCGGGCGCGCGCGAGGCCTATGCGCTGTGCCGCCCGCCGGGCCACCACGCCTTCGCCGACATGGCTGGCGGCTTCTGCTTCCTCAACAACAGCGCGATCGCCGCCCAACATTTGCGCCGCGATCATGTGCGCGTCGCCGTGCTCGATGTCGACGTCCATCACGGCAACGGCACGCAAGGCATCTTTTACGAGCGCGACGACGTGCTGACCGTGTCGATCCATGCCGACCCCAGCACCTACTATCCCTATTTCTGGGGCCACGCCCACGAGACCGGGACCGGCAAAGGTCACGGCTTCAACCTCAACTTGCCGCTGCCGCTCGGCTCGCCCGACGCGCCGTGGCTCGAGGCCGGCGACAAGGCTCTGGCGCACATCCGCGATTTCGCACCGACGGCGCTGGTCGTGGCCCTCGGGCTCGACGCCGCTGCGAGCGATCCTTTGCAGGGCCTCAAGGTGACCGGCGCCGGCTTCCATGCCATGGCCGGCAAGATCGCGAGCCTCGGCCTGCCCACCGTGCTGGTGCAGGAAGGCGGCTACCTCAGCGACGATTTGGGTCAAAATCTCGTGCAGTTCCTTGCCGGCTTCGAAGCCGGCCGCCGCTGACCGCTCAGGCTTCGAGCGACGCGGCGGCAAGCCGCGCGATGTCGAGGTCGAGGGCGGGTGAGGTGCCATCCGCCAGATGCCACGACGCCGACAGGCCGGCGAAGGCCACCGTCCATTCGAGCAGCCGACGGCGCTCGAGCGAGGCGGATCGGCTGACGAGCGCGATCTGGTGTTCGAAGCGCCCCGGCGCAAGCGCCGTGGCGGCATCCGGATTGCGCACAATGTTGGCGAAGTCGAAGGCGCGCTCGCCAAGCAGCGCCTTCGGATCGATGGCGAGCCAGCCGCGCGCGCCGCCATCGAGCACGTTGCCGTGATGGATGTCACCGTGCAGGACGACGATCTCGCGTGGCGTCGCCAGCAGTCGGCAGGCCACGGCGTGCGCCTCGGCCAGGATGCCGCCATGGATCACCGCCGACGGCGCGAGGGCGGCGAACCAGCGTTCCAGCGGCTCGAGCCACGGCGGCGGGTCGCCGCGCGCGGTATGGAGTCGGCGCGCGACGGAACACAGGATGCCACTCGCCTCGTCGTCCCTGCCCTCGGCGACCATGGCCGCAAGCGTGGTTGGCTCGTCGGCGCGCTCCAGCAGAAGGGCCATTTCGTCGTGCCTCAGCACACGCGCCGCGCCATCACCTCGCCACCACGCCATCAGGCGACCGCCGCGCCGCTCCTCCGCGTCGCGCGCAATCTTCAGCATCGCCGGTTCACCCCGCCGGCGCACGGGCAGCAACGCGCTCGACGGCGTAACGATCTCCGTGCCGTCAGGAACGAGATTCCAGCGGGCGAGGTAGGCGGCGGGCGTCAATCGCCGCCGTTGCCGCCGACCACGTAGACGGTGAGCTTCTCCGGCAGCTCCTCGCGCACGACCTCGATGGATCGCCGATCGGGCCACAGGAACTCGGCATCGAGCTCCTGCATCAGACCCTGGAATCGCTCGACCTGGGAGCGCCCCCAATAGTGCATCGGCAGCACCATCTTGGGCTGGATCTGCTTGATCACGTCGACCATCAGCGGCTGGCCCATCGTGTAGGAGCCGTCGATCGGCACCATCAGCACGTCGATGCGGCCAAGCTCCTCGAGATGCTCCTTGGTCAGCCGATGATGCAAATGGCCGAGATGGGCGATGCAGAGATCGGCGATGGCGAAGACGAAGATCGAGTTGCCGTTGATGCGCGCCGAATTGCTGCCCCAGTCGCGGGCATTGGTTGGCACGTTCCACACCTTCATGTCCTTGAGGGCGACATCGTGCTTGGCTTCGGTCTCGCCGGGCTTGCTCGGCCAGCCACGCAGCACGTAGGTGATGCCGTCCTCGGGATCGTCGGTGAAATGCGTCGAATGGGCATTGTTCATGGTGACGATGTCAGGCCGGCGACCGAATCCATTGTAGCCGTTGTAGTCGGTGATCGCCCGTACGCCTTGTGCCGGGTCGATCTGATAGCTCGAATGGCCGACGAAGGAGATGACAGCGCGGCTGGGCGAGTTGCCGGCGGCGATCGGCACTCCGTCGAGCGACGCCACCTGCACGCCCGGCCAAGCTCTTTCCACGAGGTTCTGGGAGCAGCGTGCCAGGGCCGGTCCGGCGAGCAGGGCGAAGGTCGACGCCAGCAGGGCAAGCAGCGAAACGCGAAAGGTCATCGGACCTCCTTTGCGCCGCATGATGCGGCCGACCTTCGCCGCTTCGCAAGCAGCGTGCCGGGCGATTGCGGGCCGTCGCCGGCCGGCCAAAGGCGAGGCTCAAAGAACGCGCCCTTCCATTGACATTCTCCCCAAAAATAAATAGAACAAAAAGAGAACATCATATTTTCGCTCTTTCACGGATTTCGAGGGGACGATGCCCGTCATTTCCCCAAATGCCTTTACTCCTTCTGCCGCCAACGATGCGGCAGCCCCCGTCTCGGCGGATCTGCGCGAGCGCGTGCGCCGGCTGGAACGTGCCCATAGCGCCCAGCGGGCCGGCCGCGCCGCCGTGCCGCTCGGCATCCCAGCGATCGATGCCTTGCTGCCGGAAGGCGGGTTGCTGACCGGCGCCCTGCACGAGATCGAGGCCGGCCCCGCCCCGTCCGGCCGGGTGGCCCCCCATGACGGGGCGGCCATGGGCTTTGCCGCTCATCTAATGGGCCGTTTCGGGCCTGGGACCCTGCTGTGGTGCCGTCGGCCCTCCGCGACGGTCGATGCGCCGCCCTATGCCGTCGCGCTCGCGACCTGGTTCGACCCGGCCCGCCTGCTGATGGTCACGGCGCGACGCGACGAGGATTTGTTCTGGGCGATGGAAGAGGGCCTGCGCTGCCCCGGCATTGCCGCCGTGCTGGGCGAGACGCGCGCCGCCGATCCCACCGCCGGCCGGCGCCTGTCGCTCGCCGCCGAGAAGAGCGGTGTTCCCGCCCTGCTGCTGCGGTCCCAGCCGGCGCCACCGCAAAGCGTCTGCACGACGCGCTGGCGTGTCGCCTCGGCACCGTCGCGCTCGACGCCCGGCCTCAGCGATGTCGGCGCGCCGCGCTGGCGCCTCGAGCTTCGGCGCAACCGCTTCGGCACGCCTTCGGTCGACGAATTCCCATCCTGGCTCGTGGAGTGGAACGATGAAACGCATCATCTCGCTGTGGTTCCCCAAGCTGTCCACGGATCGGCTGGCCCGCCCCGGGCCGCAGTCGACCGAGCAAGGCCCGATCCCACGCGACTGGTCACCGCGCGACTGGTCGGTTAGGGCGGCTGCCACCGTCGTCTGGCGCGACGGTTGTCCGCGCCTCGCCGCCGTCAATCCGCACGCCCGGGCTGCCGGCTTGCGCCCCAACATGCGATTGGCCGATGCGCGGGCGCTGGTGCCCGACCTGATCACCACGGCGGGCGAGCCGCAAGCCGACCGCCGCCTGATCGAGGTCATCGCCGGCTGGTGCGATCGCTACACGCCCTGGGTGGCGATCGATCCGCTGGGCGGCGCCCTCGCCGAGGACGGAACGGAAGCCTGCAGCGCCGGCGGCTTCGGCGGCGATGCCGGCCTGCTGCTCGACGTCACCGGCTGCGGACATCTCTTCGGCCCGGACGAGGTGGGCGAGCGCGCCCTGTTGGCCGACCTGGTCGAACGCCTGTCGCGCCACGACTTCACCTGCCGGGCCGCCATGGCCGATACGGCGGGCGCGGCCTGGGCGCTGGCGCGCTATGGCGAGCGCCAGGCCGATCTCTTCTGCCCGCGCCACGGCCAGCGGGCCGCCTTGGCGGCGCTGCCGGTCGAAGGGCTGCGAGTCGAGGCGCCGATCCTCGAAACCTTCCTGAAGCTCGGCCTGCGTCGCATCGACGATCTCTATCCCCTGCCGCGCGCGCCGCTGGTGCGGCGCTTCGGCGAGCAGCCGCTCGCCCGTCTCGATCAGGCGCTGGGCACGCTCGACGAACCGCTCGAGCCGCGCCGGCCGCCACCTGCCTTCCGCACGCGCCTCGCCTTCGCCGAGCCGATCGGCCGGCCCGAGGATATTGCCGCCGCAACCAGCCGCCTGCTCGCCGCCTTGTGCCGGCAATTGGAGCAGGCGGGCGTCGGAGCGCGCACGCTCGAGATCACCCTCTACCGGGTCGACGGTTCGGTCGACCGAACCTCGATCGGCACCAGCCGGCCCAATCGCGACAATCCCAAGCTGATGAAGCTGTTCCAGGAGAAGCTCGGCGAGCTCGATCCCGGCTTCGGCGTCGAGCTGATGATCCTGGCCGCACCCGAGATCGAAGTCTGGACCGGCACGCAGGACACGCTGCCCGAGTCTGGAATCCTCGCGACCTCGCTGGCGGAGGACGGCACGATCGATCTCGCCGATCGATTGGCCTTGCGGTTGGGCGAGGAGAACGTGGTGCGGCTGCTGCCGCGCGACAGCCATCTGCCCGAGCGGGTGCAGACCGCCGCCGGCGTCTCGGTCAAGCCCGCGCCGGCTGGCGCCTGGCGGCGTGTCGCCGATCTCAAAGGCGCACGGCCGACCCGCCTGTTGCAACGGCCCGAGCCGATCGAGGTCACGGCATTCGTGCCCGACGATCCACCGATGACCTTCCAGTGGCGCCGTCACGCCCATCGCATCGTGCGCGCCGAGGGACCGGAGCGGCTGGCCGACGAATGGTGGCGGCCACGACCCGACGGCAGCCGGCCGCCGGCCAACACGGTGCCCCTGTTCCGCGACTACTACCGGGTCGAGGACAATGATGGCGGCCGCTTCTGGCTGTTCCGCGACGGCCCTTACACCGCACCCGCCAACGGCCAACCGACCGCCCGCTGGTACCTCCACGGATTCTGCACGTGAGGAATTTCATTCTCCTCCCCAACGGAGTTGGGGAGGTGCCCCGTCTTACGGGGTGGAGGGGTCATGGACTCATGCTCATGAAAGTCTTGACCCCTCCGTCGCCGTATGACGGCGACACCTCCCCAGCTTCGCTGGGGAGGAGGGCTTGAGGCCACCGTGTACGCCGAGCTGCAGGTCACTACCAACTACAGCTTCTTGCGCAGCGGCTCGCATCCCGGCGAGCTCGCACTGCAGGCGATCGCGCTCGGCCACAGCGCCATCGGCATCGCCGACCGTAACACCCTGGCCGGCGTGGTGCGCGCCTACGCGGCGATCAAGGATTTCTACGAGGAGAAGCACCCCGACATCCCGGCAAGCGAGCGCTGCCGCTTGCTGGTCGGCGCCCGACTCGAGACGCGCGACGGTTATTCGCTGCTCGCCTATCCGACCGATCTCGACGCCTACAAGCGCCTGTCGCGCCTGCTGACGCTCGGCAATCGCCGCGCGGCCAAGGGCGCCTGCGATTTCGGCTTCGAGGATCTGGCGGCTCATGCCGAAGGTCTGCTGGCCATCGTCCTGCCGCCGCGCCGCGCCGACGACCCGGCTTTCCGCGATCGTCTGCGCGCCCTCGCCGGCCTGTTCGGCGACCACTGCTATCTCGCCGGTACCATGCTGTTCCGCGGCACCGATGCGCGTCGCCTGGCGCTGCTCGACAATCTCGCCGCCGAGACCGGCGTGGGCCTGGTCGCCACCAACGACGTGCACTACCACGTCCCCGAGCGACGGGCGTTGCAGGATGTGGCGACCGCCATCCGGCTGGGCTGCACGGTGGACGAGCTGGGCTTCCGCCGCTTCGCCAGCGCCGAACGGCATCTCAAGGAGCCTGCGGAGATGGCGCGGCTGTTCCGCCGCCATCCGCGCGCCATCGAGCGCACGCAGGAGATCGTCCGTCGTTGCCGCTTCTCGCTCGACCAGCTCACCTACCAGTATCCGGTGACGTACGAAGGCGGCGAGACCCCGCAGGACAAGCTCGCCCGACTGACCTGGGAAGGGGCGGCCTGGCGATATCCCAACGGCATTCCTCCTTCCGTCGTCGATACGATCCGACACGAATTCCAGCTCATCGACAGCAAGAAGATCGCGCCCTACTTCCTGACCGTGCACGAGATCGTGCAGCAGGCCCGCAAGTTGGGAATCCTCTGCCAAGGCCGCGGCTCGGCTGCCAACTCTGCCGTGTGCTACTGCCTCGGCATAACATCGGTGGACCCCGACAAGGTTACGGTTCTGTTCGAGCGCTTCCTGTCCAACGCGCGTGACGAGCCGCCCGACATCGACGTCGATTTCGAGCACGAGCGCCGCGAGAAAGTGATCCAATGGATCTACGAGGAGAAAGGCCGCTCGCGAGCCGCACTGGCCGCCACCGTGATCTCCTATCGCAGCCGTAGCGCCATCCGAGAGGTCGGCAAGGCGCTCGGCCTGTCGCCCGACACGGTGGGGGCGATGGCCGACACGGTCTGGGGCATGGGGTCGAGCGGCGTCAAAGTCGACCATGTGCGCGAAGCCGGTCTCGACCCCACCGATCCGCGCCTGAGGCTGGCGCTCGAGCTGTCAGCGGAACTGTGCGGTTTCCCCCGCCATCTGTCGCAACATGTCGGCGGCTTCGTCCTTACCGACGGGAGGCTCGATGAGCTGGTGCCGATTCAGAACGCCGCCATGGACGATCGTACTGTCGTCGAATGGGACAAGGACGATCTGGACGTCCTGAAGATTTACAAGGTCGACGTGCTGGGACTCGGCATGCTGACCTGCCTGCGCAAGAGCTTCGCGCTGATCGGCAAGCACTACGATCGGCAAGTGACGCTCGGCATGGACGACGAGGATCCTGCCGTCTTCGACATGCTGGGCAGAGCCGATTCGGTCGGCGTGTTCCAGGTCGAGAGCCGGGCACAGATGTCGATGCTGCCGCGCCTCAAGCCCCGGACCTACTACGATCTCGTCGTCGAGGTGGCGATCGTGCGGCCCGGTCCGATCCAGGGCGGCATGGTCCATCCCTATCTCAGGAATCGGGAGAAGATCGCCGCAGGCGGGAAGATCGAGTATCCAGGAAAACTCAAGAAGATCCTGAAACGGACATGCGGCGTGCCGCTGTTCCAGGAGCAGGCGATGCAGATCGCCATCGACGCCGCGGGCTTCTCGCCCGCCGAGGCCGACAGGCTGCGCCGCGCCATGGCGACATTCCGTCGGGCCGGCACGATCCACAAGCTCAAGGACAAATTCATCGAAGGCATGGTCGAAAAGAAATACGACCGCGCCTTCGCCGAGCGCTGCTTCAAGCAGATCGAAGGGTTCGGCGAGTACGGCTTCCCCGAAAGCCACGCCGCGAGCTTCGCCATCCTGGTCTACGATTCCTCCTGGGTGAAGCACTACTACCCCGAGGTCTTCGCCGCCGCCCTGCTCAACTCCCAACCGATGGGCTTCTATGCGCCCGCCCAGTTGGTGCGCGATGCCCGCGAGCACGGTGTCGAGGTGAGGCCACCCGACATCAATGCCAGCGATTGGGATTGCACGCTGGAGTCGAGCCTCGGCAATCGCTGCGCCTTGCGTCTCGGCTTGCGCCAGGTCACCGGCTTCGGCGAGGACGAAGCCAAACGGATGATCGAACGCCGTACCGAACCCTATCGCGATCCGGCCGACCTGTGGCGACGGTCCGGCCTCTCCAAGCGCTATATCCTGGCCTTGGCCCGCGCCGACGCCTTCGCCTCGCTCGGCCTGTCACGGCGCGACGTGCTGTGGGCTGTGCGCGGCTTCTCGGACTCCCGCCTGCCGTTGCTCGACACCACGCCGGGGGCGCGCGATCTCGAACCCGCCGTCAGCCTGCCGACGCTCACCCTGGGCGAGCAGGTGGTGGACGATTACGCCGCCATCTCGATGTCGCTGCGCTCCCATCCGATGGCATTGCTGCGCCCCCGGTTCTCCGAACGAGACGTGTCGCCCACTGCCGTGCTGGCGACGTCGAAGAATGGCGACTGCTTCACCCTCGCCGGGCTGGTGCTGGTGCGCCAGCGGCCGGGCACCGCCTCGGGCGTGGTGTTCGTCACCATCGAGGACGAGCACGGAATCGCCAATCTCGTCGTCTGGCCCAAGGTCTTCGACGACTATCGCCGCATCGTCATGGGCTCGCGCCTGCTCGGCGTGCAGGGCCGCGTGCAGCGCGAGGGTCTGGTGATCCATCTCGTCGCCGAACGATTGTGGGACTGGTCGGCCGAGCTCGATTCGATCGCCGACATCGACACCTTCCACCTGGCCCATGGTCGTGGCGACGAGGTCCGCACCGACCCCGGCGATCGTCGCGTCCGCTCGCCCGTTCCCGTGCCGGAAGCCAATGCCACGCGCCATCGCGCCGGCAAGGGTCAGCCGACCCAACCAGGCTACGACCGCAGCCGAATCGCCCTCGATCGCCCCAAGATCAAGATCGCCTCACGCGACTTCCACTGAGGTGCCCGGACGTCAGGCGACGACGAACCGGTGCTGCCGGCCACGTGTTCTGGCGAATCTCCGAATACGGTCGTCGTAGGTGACGAGCGGGCAACCAAGACCGATGGCACTGGCGATGAGCAGCCGATCGGCGGGATCGCGATGCTCCAACCCGTGCAAACGATAGGCACGTGCTGCCGCTGCGTGGTCGAGTGCCACTACCTCCAGCCCCGGCCGACTGACGAAGCGTTCCACCCAATCTTCCACAGAAAGATCCAACTCGATCGATCCCCTGTCCACCAGGACGGCGATTTCCCAGACACTGATCGCACTCAGGAATATCCGGCCGCCATCCTGCCAGGCATTGTCGATCATGCGCCGCGTGCTTACTCTCAAGCGATCATCTTCGCTGTCCAACCACAGGGCGATGTGCGTATCGAGCAGCAGGTCGGTCACCGGTCAATCTCGCGCCCACTCTCCGCGTCCGTTTCTTCCTCCAAGACCGGTTTTGTGAGATCCACTCCACGCTTTATGCGAACAGAGCCGGGATGGGCACCGAACAGAGACCCGCTACGGGCAGTTTCGGAGAGAAGACGTCGTACAGCCGTCGCCACCAACTCGGTCTTGTTCCCGCCCGTGATCTGGTCGGCGGCTTTTTCAATGAGGGCGACGACATCGGGTCGATTGATCGTCACGACTCTGGCCACGGAAGCCTCCATAATGATATGCGTAATGATCCAATGATCCGGAAAGAGGAGTCAATCCGGTCAGGCCCTACGCCAACCGCGTCGCCTCGTCGATCAGCTCCTGGGCGGCGATGTCGAGCAGTTCGTCCTCGGCGGTGCCGTCGAGCACGCGTTCCCGGCCGATCTCCAGAAGCACCGGCACGGCGAGCGGCGAGATGCGGTCGAGGCGGCGGTAGTCGATGCGGCCGCGGGCACGGCGCAGCAGGTCGCCGAGCCGCTTGAGGTCGGCGAGCTGCCAGGCGGCGTCCTGGCGGGTGGCGCGCAGCAGGATGTGGCCGGGCTCGTGCTTGCGCAGCGTGTCGTAGATCAGGTCGGAGCTGAAGGTGACTTGCCGGCGCGACTTCTCCTCGCCGGGGAAGCGCCGTTCGATCAGGCCGGCGATCACCGCGACATTGCGGAACGAGCGGCGCAGCATGGTCGATTCGTCCATCCACGATTCGAGGTCGTCGCCCAGCATGTCCTCGTCGAAGAGCTGGTCGAGCTGGCTCTTGGTCGGCGGCCGGAGCCCCCACAGGCCGAGCACATAGTCGGTGGCGACGAAACCCAGCGGGCGCAAACCCATGCGCTCCATGCGCCGCGTCAGCAGCATGCCCAGGGTCTGATGCGCGTTCCGGCCTTCGAAGCAGTAGGCGACGACGAATTGCTTGCCGCCGCGCGGAAAGCCCTCGATCAGGAGCTTGTCGCCGCGCGGCAGGGTCGAGCGGATGCGCTGGATGCGCAACCATTCGCGCACCTCGTGCGGCAGCTTGGGATGGCGCGCCGGGTCCTGCAGGATGCCGCGCACGCGGTCGGCCAGGAAGGTCGAGAGCGGCAGGCGGCCGCCGCCATAGGCCGGCACCTTGGGGTCGCCGCCGGTGGCCGGCGAGCATTGCGCCACCAGCTCCTTGACGCCCTCGAAGCGCAGCAACCGGCCGGCGAAGACGAACGTGTCGCCCGCCACCAGCCCCTGGACGAACGATTCCTCGACCTCGCCCAGCACCGGGCCGCGCCGCAGCTTCACCATGATCAGCGGCAGCTCGACGATGGTGCCGACATTCATGCGGTATTGCCGTGCGACCAGCGGCGAGGCGAGCATCCAGCGGCCATCGGGAAGCTGCTTCAGGCGATGCCAATGATCGTAGGCGGCCAGCGCATAGCCGCCGGTGGCGACAAAATCGAAGGTGTCGTCGAAATCCTGGCGCGACAGGTCGCGGTAGGGAAGCGCGCTCCGCACCTCCTCGTAGAAGGCTTCGCGATCGATCGGCTGGGCGCAGGCGGTGCCGACGATGTGCTGGGCCAGCACGTCGAGGCAGGCCGGCCGCGGCGGGTCGCCGTCGAGCTCGCGCGCCTCGACCGCTTCCAGGGCCGCGAGCGATTCCAGCACCTCGAAGCGGTTGGCCGGCGCGATCATGGCGCGGCTCGGCTCGTCGAGCCGATGGTTGGCGCGGCCGATGCGCTGCATCAGGCGGCTCACGCCCTTGGGCGCCCCCATCTGAATCACCAGGTCGACGTCGCCCCAGTCGATGCCGAGATCGAGCGACGATGTCGCCACCACGGCGCGCAGGCGGCCGGCCGCCATCGCCGCCTCGACCTTGCGTCGCTGCTCGACCGCCAGCGAGCCGTGATGCAGGCCGATCGCCAGATTGTCCTCGTTGATGCGCCACAGCCCGTCGAACGCCAGCTCGGCCTGGGCACGCGTGTTGACGAACACGATGGAGGTCTTGTGCTGGCGGATGATGTTGTAGATCTCGGGAATGGCGTGACGGCCCATGTGGCCGCCCCACGGCAGCCGTTCGTGAGCGTCGATGATCGTCAGCTGCGGCGGCGCGCCCTGCTCGCCCTGCACGATCTCGACCTCGTCCTTGACCGCCAGGAACTCGGCCAACGCCGGCGGATCGGCGACGGTCGCTGACAGACCGACGAAGCGCACCTGCGGCGCCAGGGTGGCGACGCGAGCCAGGCAAAGCGCGAGGTGATGGCCGCGCTTGCTCGTGGCGAAGGCGTGCAGCTCGTCGACGATCACGCATTTCAGCGTGGCGAAGAACTGCGCCGCGTCGGGATAGCTCAGCAGCAGCGCCATCGATTCCGGCGTCGTCATCAAGAGGTCAGGCGGCCGCTCGCGCTGGCGCAGGCGGCGGCTCTGCGGCGTGTCGCCGGTGCGGCTCTCGGCCCGCACCGGCAGGGCCATCTCGGCGATCGGCATCTCGAGATTGCGCCGGATGTCGGTGGCCAGCGCCTTGAGGGGTGAGATGTAGAGCGTATGCAGCTCGCCCTTGCCCTTCTTGTGCGCCAGGTCCTCGCCGCGCCGGCGGCGCTCGGTAAGCTCGATCAGCGACGGCAGGAAGCCCGCCAGCGTCTTGCCGCCGCCGGTTGGTGCGATCAGCAGCGCGCTCTTGCCCTGCAGCGCCAGCGCAACCAGCTCGAGCTGGTGCGGCCGAGGCTGCCAGCCCCGGCTCTCGAACCAACGTGAAAAGAGGTCGGGCAGCCCCATATCTGTTGGGTTGGATGCAGCACGACCTTCCATCACTTACGCGGCGAAGTCCTTTGGCAGCGGTGCCGCCAAAAGGACCTGCACCGTCTCGGTCGGCACACGGCGTGCGTCGACGTAGCTGATCAGAATCCCTTCGTCTAACTTCTCCGCCCTTGCGGATACTCGCCGGTCGGAGACATTCGCAACGGTCTTCGAAGCCATGAGGTCCGAAAATAGTCGGTGCTGCACGCTCTCCCCTGGCATCAGAGTTGGCACGAAGAGACCAGCGGCCGGCCACAACATAGCGGCGACGGAGTCGCCTGCCACGTTGCTATCCTTGATGGCCTCGGGCCGGGAGATGTCTGATGAAACAACGCCGCACGCCGTGAGCGTACCTGCACGCATCGGATCGCGAATGATTGGCGAACCGCTAAGCCCTGCCTCGACCGGGATCGTCATATCGAAGGCATGCTTTTGCTTCTGTCGCGCGTCCAGCATCGCTACGGCCCCTACGGTCCCGCCAAGAATCCTCAGCTTTCGTTCCACCAGCAACCCCGCCTGGTGGTTCGACGTCTCAAACTGATGGCCAGCGACCGCGACGACATCTCCAGGTGAGGGCGCGCCAAAGTCCAATGCGATGAACTTCGAGAAGATGCTCCGCTGATGGGGCGCTTCCACGATGAACAACGCAACATCATAACTGGTGACATAGTTGAAGCGCTTCATGGCACAAGGAATCAACTCGTCTCCAACGGTCGCGATCGCAGCAACATCACCCGGATTCCAGAGGTGAGGGCCTCGCGACTGGAAAACGTCGGGCATGGAAGCGTGCGACACCCTGGCCTTGGGCTGCGTCAATGCCCGCGCCTCTTCGAGGACATGTGCCGCCGTCATGCAAAGCGCCTGTCGCCCCTGAGCCGCGATGACGAAGCTGTTTCCGATGCAGCGCGGCTTGCCCTCGTCGTGAGCAACGATCGTAAGCAGCACCTCGTCGAGGGCCGCGGCTTCGGCTGGCGTTGGCGTCAAATGGGCCCAAGGTGTTTGGAGCATGGCACAACAAGACTATCATCACGCGAACGGCCTTGGGTAATTCTGCCGCGACCAGCCCCGACTGACCGGGCTTCCTTTTCTGCGGAAGGAGTTGGCACCGGACCATCGGTGACAGGCCGTTACGCGAGATGACGACCGCGATTGGTGCATACACAGAAGCCCAATAATAAGAGACCCTTTGACACCGTCAGGGGCGGCCAAGGACATCGCATATTGCCCGGGCAGCCCCATATCTGTTGGGTAGGATGCAGCACGCTCAATGGCAACCGGCACACTGAACCCCCGATCCTGGCTCTACCCGACGCCGCGCGGCCTCTATTGCGAGCCGGGCGGCTTCTATGTCGATCCGGCCGTCGCGGTGGACCGTGCCCTGATCACGCATGGCCATGGCGACCATGCCCGACCCGGCCACCGCGCCGCGCTCGCCACGGCCGAAACGCTCGCGATCATGCGTGCCCGCTTCGACGGCATGCCCGACACCGCGCAGCAATCCCTGAAGTACGGCGAGACGATCCGTCTCGGCGAGGTCGACGTACGGCTGGCGCCGGCGGGTCATATCCTCGGCTCCGCCCAGACCGTGCTGACCTGGCGCGACCAGCGCATCGTCGTGTCGGGCGACTTCAAGCGCCGGCCCGATCCGACCTGCCCGCCCTTCGAGCCGGTGCCGTGCGACGTCTTCATCACCGAGGCGACCTTCGCGCTGCCGGTGTTCCATCATCCCTCAGACGCCGGCGAGACGGCCAAGTTGCTGCGCTCCATCGCGACCTTTCCTGAGCGCACGCACTTGGTGGGCGTCTATGCGCTGGGCAAGTGCCAGCGCGTGATCGGGCTGCTCCGCGCCGCCGGCTACGACAAGCGCATCTGGCTGCATGGCGCGCTCGTGCCGTTGTGCAGGCTCTATCAGGATCACGGCATCGATCTTGGCGACGTGGCGCCGGCCTCGGAGGCGATCCTCGAGACCTTCAGGGGCGCCATCGTGCTGTGCCCGCCCGGTGCCATCGCCGACCGCTGGTCGCGGCGTTTCGCCGAGCCGATCTCGGCCGTGTGCTCGGGGTGGATGGGGGTGCGCGCCCGCGCCCGCCAGCGCGGCGCCGAGCTGCCCCTGGTGATCTCCGACCATGCCGACTGGCCCGAGCTCGGCCAGACCCTGAAGGATGTCGGTGCCCCCAAGGTGTGGGTCACGCACGGCCGCGAGGAAGCGCTCGTTTTGAACGCCCGCTCGCTCGGCATCGAGGCGGAGGCGCTGCACCTCGCCGGCCGCGACGAGGAGGACGGCTGAGTGCAGGCCTTCGCCGACCTGCTCGATGCGCTGTCGTTCCAGCCGGCGCGCAACGCCAAGCTCAGGCTGATCGAAACCTACCTGCGCGCGGTGCCCGATCCGGACCGCGGCTGGGGACTGGCGGCCTTGACCGGCGGGCTGGATTTTCCGGCCGCCAAGCCCGCCCTGCTGCGCGGCTTCGGGGAGGACAAGATCGGCCCCGAGCTGTTCCATCTCTCCTACGACTATGTCGGCGACCTCGCCGAGACGTTGGCGCTGATCTGGGAGACCGATGCCAACGCCGGTCCGCCGCCGACGCTGGGCGAGGTGGTCGAGACCCTGCAGCGCGCCAGCCGCAGCGAGACGCCCGGTATCCTGAAGCGCTGGCTGGGCGCGCTCGATTCGACCGGCCGCTGGGCCCTGCTCAAGCTCCTGACCGGCGCGTTGCGTGTCGGCGTGTCGGCGCGGCTCGCCAAGCAGGCCGTGGCCAATATCGGCAACCAGCCGGTCGATGCCGTGGAGGAAATCTGGCACGGCCTGTCGCCGCCCTATCGGCCGCTGTTCGACTGGTTGCTGCACGACGCCCCTCGGCCCAGCAGCAATGCCGGCGGTGCTTTCCTGCCACCGATGCTGGCCAACCCGATCGAGCGGAGCGAGCTCGAGACGCTCGATCCGGCGCATTTCCGCGCCGAATGGAAATGGGACGGCATTCGTGTCCAGATCGCCGCGTCGGGCGGCGTGAAGCGCCTCTACAGCCGCGCAGGCGAGGACATCTCGGGCGCCTTTCCCGATATCGTCGAGGCGATCGACTTCGACGGCGTATTCGACGGCGAGCTGCTGGTCCGCCGCGAGGCGACCGTGGCGCCGTTCAACGACCTCCAGCAGCGGCTCAACCGCAAGACCGTGACGCCCAAGATGCTGAAGGATCATCCGGCGCATGTCCGGCTCTACGACGTGCTGCGGCTCGAGGGCGAGGATTTGCGCGCCCTGCCCTTCGACCAGCGCCGCGGCCACCTCGAAGCCTGGATGGTCCTGAATCCGCGCCCGCGCTTCGACCTCTCGCCGCTGGTGACCTTTCGCGACTGGGCACACCTCGCCGAGCTGCGTGAGAGCATGACGAGCGAGGGCATCGAAGGCCTCATGCTGAAGCGGGGTGACAGCGCCTATCTCGCCGGCCGGCCAAAGGGTCCGTGGTTCAAGTGGAAGCGCGACCCCATGCTGGCCGACTGCGTGCTGATGTACGCCCAGCGCGGCCATGGCAAGCGCAGCTCGTTCTATTCCGACTTCACCTTCGGCTGCTGGCGCGAGGTCGACGGGCAGCGCGAGCTGGCGCCGGTCGGCAAGGCCTATTTCGGCTTCACCGACGAGGAACTGCGCTGGCTCGACAAATGGGTGCGCGACCACACGACCAACCGCTTCGGCCCTGTGCGAGAGGTCGCGCCCGAGCTGGTCCTCGAGATCGCCTTCGACGGTATCGGCCGCTCAACCCGGCACAAGTCAGGGGTGGCCATGCGCTTCCCACGGATCAGCCGCATCCGCACCGACAAGCCCGCCGCCGAGGCGGATACGGTGGACGCCCTGTTGCGGCTGGCGGCGCGGACCGCCGTTGCGCCTGAAAGCCGTTGAATACTTGATATCTTACCAGTGAGAACAGCGCCGGCCATGAAGAGGAATTCCCACAGCCATAGAGCTTCTGCCCGACGTTACCGAGAGCGCATGCATACCGGAGGACTGCGACGGGTGAGCCTATGAGTCTATGATCGGTCCTCGCCGAGCATTGTAGGTGGGTGTCGTCGGCAATCTCTTCTGGCCTCGCAAGTGGACACGGCGATGGATTTGAAGCCGCTGCTGGATGTCGCGGTCGGTGAGATCGACGGCCGGACAGCATTAAGCCCGGCACTATCGTTCCGGCCGCCCTCCACCGACGAGATCGTAAGCGTTCGGCATGACCGATTGGGCGCTAAGATTGGCACCCTCGACCGGGAGACTATGACCCGCATCGGACGTTCCATGGCCCATGGACCGCCTGGACCTCGCCTGAGAGCTCTTCGGACCGTTATATCCCTACACAATCAACGGTCATCCCAGTGCTCCTGCGACCCCGATTGGGGTCGAAAACGCGGGCAAAGCGCCCTACATTGCCGGACATGATCGACCCGTTCGGCAGGCATATCACCTACCTTCGCGTCTCGGTGACGGACCGCTGCGACTTCCGCTGCGTCTATTGCATGGCCGAGGACATGACGTTCCTGCCCAAGGCGGAAGTGCTGTCATTGGAGGAATTGGAGCGGCTGTGCACGGCTTTCGTGCGCCGCGGCGTGCGCAAGCTCAGGCTGACCGGCGGCGAGCCCTTGGTACGCAAGAACGTGATGTCGCTCATCCGCGGCCTCGGCCGGCACCTCGACAGCGGTGCGCTCGACGAGCTCACGCTCACGACCAATGGCAGTCAGCTCGCCAGGTACAGCCAGGACCTGGCCGCGATCGGCGTTCGCCGCGTCAACGTGTCGATGGATACGCTCGACAAGGACAAGTTCCGCCAGCTTACCCGCTGGGGCGATCTCGACCAGGTGATGCGCGGCCTCGATGCCGCACAACGGGCCGGGCTGCACATCAAGATCAATGCGGTCGCGCTGCGCAGCGTCAACGACACGGAATTCGACGAGCTGATCCGCTGGAGCCACGGCCGTGGCATGGATCTGGTGCTGATCGAGGTCATGCCGATGGGCGAGATCGGCGAGGAGGCGCGGCTCGACCAATACCTGCCGCTGTCGCTGGCGCGTGCCGGCATCGCAAAGAGCTTCACCTTGACCGAGACCGACTACCGCACCGGCGGTCCGGCGCGTTATTTCCGGGTCGAGGAGACCGGCGGACGGTTGGGCTTCATCACGCCGCTCACCCATAATTTCTGCGAGAGCTGCAACCGCGTCCGACTGACCTGCACCGGCACGCTCTACATGTGCCTAGGCCAGGAGGATGCCGCCGACCTGCGCGCACCGTTGCGCGCCTCGGAGAGCGACGAGGTTCTCGACCGCGCCATCACCGAGGCGATCGCGCGCAAGCCCAAGGGCCACGATTTCATCATCGACCGCCGTCACAGCGGGCCGGCGGTTCCCCGGCACATGAGCGTCACTGGCGGCTGAAATTCCTCGTCCGTTCCTCCCCCGGTTACGCGGGAGGAAGCGAGTTACCTATGCTCACGCCGACGGACCTCCCTGCTAGCGGGCAGATTTGGCCTGGGCCCGACGCACGGCCTCGCGGTGCGAGATGTACATCGCGCTGGAAAAGATCACCGCCGCACCGACGAAGGTCCAGGCGTCAGGTTTCTGCGTGAACAGGAAGAAGCCCAGCAGGGTATTCCAGATCAGTGACAGGAAGCCTATCGGCTGCAGCAGGGTGATGTCGGCAAGCTGGTAGCCGCGCTGCTGGCAGATGTGGCCGAGCGTGCCGCACAGCCCCGCTGCCATGAACCACAGCAGATCGCTCCACAACGGCGTCTGCCAGAAGGCGATGGCGAAGGGCGCGGCACAGACGACGATCACGGCGTTCTGCCAAACGACGATCGTGTTGGCCGAATCAGTGCGGGCCAGCGCCTTGGACATCAGGTTGGAGGCCGAGAAGATCGGCGTGCTGGCGAGCACGCAGAGCGCGCCGACGCCGATCACGCCGAATCCCGGCCGGATGATGATCATGGCGCCGGCAAACCCGACCATGACGGCAAGCCAGCGGCGCAGGCGGACATCCTCACCGAGGAACAGGGCCGCGCCGATGGTGACGAAGATCGGTCCGGTGAATCCCAGCGCCGTGATCTCTGCCAGGGTGGTGAGCGGCAGGCCGATGAACCACAGCATCATGCCGCAGGTGTGAAGGGCGCCGCGGAAGATGTGGAGCGGCATGCGCCGCGAGTGAAACGACCGATAGATGCCCAGGCGCAGGATGATGGGCATCAGGAACAGCGCACCGAAGAGGTAGCGCAGGAACGCCATGACGTACGAATTGAGGTGTTCCGCCGGCATCAGCGTGAACACGTTCAGGAGAGCGAACAGCACCCCCGAAACGGCGACCCAGAGAATGCCCCGCAGGTTTGGCGTCAGCGCAAGCCAGCGGTCGACGAGGAAAGACACCCCGGCACTATGTCATGCCGAGTGAAATTTCGCACGCTTGTGGACGAGAATCGATTCGCCGGTCGACGATCAGGCTTCGCCGACCGAGTCACCGTTCAGGCGGACGGTCGGCACGACATATTCGCTGCGCATGGCGGCCACGCGCCGGACCAGGTCCTCAATGTAGGGGTCGTGGATATCCAGCGCACGCGTATGGGCAGCCGTGTTGGCGAGGTAGTCACGGCAGGCGCCTCTTCGGCCTTCGGCGTAGGCGATGTGATGGGCGACGCGATCAAGCGAGAGATCACCGCAATACTGGCAATGGCTGGTGTCCATGGCGAAGGTGACCGCCGTGACGGTGCGTCCATCGCGCAGCCTGGTCGGGACCCAGCACGGCCGGTAGGCGCCGGCCAACATCTCCCGATTCCACAGAAGGCCGAGCTCACTACGCACCTGATCGGGCGACAGGCGATAGGCGATGCCTTCGCAGCTTCCGCCTTCCTCCAACGCCAGCATCAGGCCTGGCAACTCGGGTGTGCCACGACCCATCGGCATCCAGAAGCAGAACGAGCGCCGCCACCCGTCGACCGTGCAGGCCTGCGATTCGCAGAACTCGATCGCCGGATTCCACATCAACGAGCCATAGGCGAAGATCCATGCCTCTGTCCCATCAGGGTAGCGGGTCATCGCCTCGCTCAGGCTGGCCGAGCGCTGTTCCGCCGACAAGAAGAAATCGTATCCGGCCTTGCGCGCCTCGGCGACGAGTTGATCGACGCGCTCGGTCGTCAGGTCCTCACGTGTCAACAAGGCCCGACCTCTCAGGCGCCGTAGACAATGGACATGGTTTCGGCGACGCAGGCCGGTCGTTCCTGGCCCTCGATCTCGATCGTGACCTGGTTGGTGAGGCGAACCCCGCCCCCGTCCATCGAATCGGCGGCAATCAGCTTGGCCCGCGCCCGCACCTTGGCGCCAGCGGGAACCGGGCTGGTGAAGCGCACCTTGTTGCACCCGTAATTGATGCCGCGCTTGACGTTATCGATGTGCGAAATCTGCTGGCTGAGCATGGGGATGAGCGACAGAGTCAGGAAGCCGTGAGCGATGGTCTTGCCGCCCGGCATCTCCTTCTTCGCGCGCTCGACATCGACGTGGATCCATTGATGGTCGCCGGTCGCGTCGGCGAACTGGTTTATGCGCTCCTGCGAGACCTCGACCCAGTCGCTGACACCGATTTCCTGGCCTACGTATTTGTGCATTTCGTTGGGATGGAGGAATTCCCTCTTCGCCATTTCCTACCTCGATTGCTCATCCTGTGCGGTAAAATCGCACTTATCGTGTAATTATTTCCCTGAGGGCGTCGTTCAGCGCCCTCAGCCCAGATGCCTTGGTTGGATTGTATCGTCTGCTGCTTTTCCTCATCATGCCACTAGCAAGAATGCACATGTGGAGGCCTCGAAATGGCGAATCAGACCGTTCTTTGTGACATTTCCGAGGGAATTTGCACCCTTACCCTCAACCGGCCGGACCGGCTCAATGCCTGGACCGGCGAGATGCACACGGAACTCAAGGACGCCATGTACCAAGCTGGCGCCAATCCCGACGTTCGTGTGATCATTCTGACCGGTGCCGGTCGCGGCTTCTGCGCTGGCGCAGACATGGGCGGCTTGCAGGCAATCGGCGGAGGTGCCTCCGTCGACCGCAAGACCATGACCCAATCCGGCCTGCCCGGCGGCAGCACGCTGGCCGAATTCCGCATGAACTACTCCTACTTTCCCGCGATCCCAAAATTCATCATAGCTGCAATCAATGGTCCGGCGGCGGGCCTGGGATTCGTCATCCCCCTCTATGCCGACCTGCGCTTTGCTTCCGAATCGGCCGTCTTCACGACCTCGTTCGCCCAGCGCGGCCTGATTGCCGAGCATGGTGTAAGCTGGCTGCTACCCCGCTTGGTCGGCCTTCCGGCACCCCTCGATCTCCTTTGCTCGGCTCGCAAGATCCGTGCCCCGGAGGCGCTTTCCCTGGGCCTCGTGAGTCGGGTCATCCCAGACGACAAGCTGATGGCCGAAACACGCGCCTACGCCCGATTGATGGCCGACACGGTGTCGCCGCGCTCGGTCGCGGTGATGAAGCGGCAAGTCTGGGAATCCGAATTCCAGACTCTGGCCGAAGCCACCACCCAGGCGAACCACGAGATGGAACTGTCGTTCCAGACCGCCGACTTCAAGGAGGGTGTCGCCCACTTCCTCGAGAAGCGCGCCGCCCGCTTTACAGGCCGATAGCCTGCTGCGTCAGATCTTCTCGGTCTCGCCGGCGCGAGGCTGCCAGGTCATCAGCCGGCGCTCGACGCGGCCGACCAAGGCGTCGAGCACCAGGGCGAAGGCGGTCAGCACCAGGATGCCGGCGAACACGGTGTTGATGTCGAATGTGCCTTCTGCCTGCAGGATCAGGTAGCCGACGCCACGTGCCGAGCCGAGATACTCGCCGACCACGGCACCGACGAAGGCCAGCCCCACGGCGTTGTGCAGGCTGGCGAACACCCAGCTCATGGCCGAAGGCAGGTAGATCGAGCGCAGAAGCTGGCGCGGCGAGGCTCCCAACATGCGGGCATTGGCGATCAGGTTCGGGCTCACCTCGCGCACGCCTTGGTAGACGTTGAAGAACACCACGAAGAAGACGAGCGTGACACCGAGCGCGACCTTCGACCAGATGCCGAGCCCGAACCATACCGCGAAGATCGGCGCCAGGACGACCCGGGGCATCGAGTTCAGCCCCTTGATGTAGGGGTCCATAACCGCAGAGGCGGTGGGCGACAGCGCCAGCCACAAGCCGATCCCCAGCCCGAAGGCAGAGCCGATGACGAAGCCAAGTGCCGTCTCGAGCAGCGTGACACCGAGATGGATGAAGATGTCGCCAGTGACGAACCAGTCGACGACGACCCAGAACACCTTCTGCGGCTCGCCGAAGAAGAACGCCGCTCGATTGTCCTGCTCGAAATAGAACGGCGGGATCAGGCCGGGGGCAGTCAGCATGTACCAGGCGGCAACCAGCAGGGCGAGAATCAGGATCTGGAGGAGGCGCAGGCGCATGTCAGGCGGCCTTCTGACTCTCGTAGGCCTTGAGGACCTCGGCCTTCATGACCGACCAGATCTCGCGATGGAGATCGAGGAAGGCCGGCGTCATGCGGATCTCCGAGACATCGCGCGGACGGGCGAGGTCGACCTTGAAGTCGCCGATCGGATGGGTGGCCGGACCGGCCGACAGGACGACGACACGATCGGAAAGCGCGATCGCCTCCTCGAGGTCGTGCGTGATGAACAGCACCGACTTCCGATCCTCCGCCCACAGCGCCAGCAGCTCGTTCTCCATCAACTGGCGGGTTTGCACGTCGAGCGCCGAGAACGGCTCGTCCATCAGCAGGATGTCCGGACTGAGGATCAGCGTCTGCGCCAACGCAAGCCGCTTGCGCATGCCGCCCGACATCTGGTGCGGATAGCGATCGCCGAAGCCTGCCAGGCCGACCCGGCGCAGCCACTCCTCGCCTTGCGCCTTCGCCTCGCCGGGCGGGACACCACGAAATTCCAGCCCGGCCATCACATTGCCGATGCCGGTGCGCCAGGGCATCAGCGCGTCGGCCTGGAACATGTAGCCGGCGCGCCGATTGACTCCGTCGGCGACGTTCAGGCGCTCGCCGAATACCTCGACCGTGCCCGACGACGGCTCGAGCAGACCCGCCGCGACGTTCAGCAAGGTCGACTTGCCGCACCCGGTCGGCCCGACCACCGACACGAACTCGCCGCGTGCCACGGTGAGGGTCGCGTTGGCGACGGCTGTGTAGGCTCCGCCGCTCCCATCGCGCGCGGCAAAGCGGCAGGTGATGTCGGCCAGCGCCAGCGCCGGCACCTCGGCAGTCGGCACGATCGGCTAGCTGCGCTTCTTGGCGCGTTCGGCGAATTCGTTGGTCCAGGTCTCGGCCAGCTTGATCTTCGCCGGCTCGATCTTGGGATCGCCATCGGCCAGGAACTTCAGGCAGTTGGCCGGACCGTCGGCCGGCATCACGCCGTCCGGCGAGATCGTCTCGCGCACGTTGGCGAAGGCCCGCTCGTAGATCGCCTTGTCGCCCAGCAGGTATCCGGGCGGGACGCTGGCTGCGACGTCCGATGGAGAGGCCGTCTGCAGCCATTCGTTGGCGCGAACGATGGCCGTCGCCAGGGCCTGCGCCGTGTTGGGCGTCTTGCCGAGCAGCGCCGGCTGGGCGTAGAGGCAGGCGGCCGGCATCGATCCGCCGAACAGCTCCTGATTGCCCTTCATGGTCCGCGTGTCGACCAGGATCTTGATCAGCTTCTTCTCCTGCAGGATCGTCAGGGCCGGATCGGACTGCGAGATGCCGTCGACAGACTTGTTCTCGATCGCCGCCACCACGGACGCGCCGGCGCCGACACCGATCGCCGCGATGTCGCTCGCCTTCAGCCCGCCCTTGGCCGCCCAGTAGGTGACCAGCATCTGGGTCTGCGAGCCGGGTGCGGTGACGCCGAACTTCATGCCCTTGATGTCCGCCGGCCCCTTCACCTTGTCGGCAAGGTCGTTGCGCACGCCGATGGCAAGCTGCATGCCGCGGCCGATCAAAGCGAATCCCTTGATCGGCTGGCCGCGCTGCTGCATGCGGATCGTGTGCTCGTAGGCACCTGCCACCACGTCGGCGCTGCCGCCCATCAGGGCTTCGAGCGACTTGGCGCCGCCCTGGAAGTCGTTGATCTCGACGTCGAGGCCGGCCTCCTTGAAGAAACCCTTGGTCTCGGCGATCGTGACCGACAGATAATACAGCGCCGACTTGCCGCCGACCGCGAGGATGACCTTGGATTTCTCGGGCTTGCCTTGCGCCCGCGCGATATGGGGTGCGGCCAACAGCATCGGCGCGGCGGCCAGCACCGCCCGCCGCCGCATGTGCAGCTTGCTCATTCGTTTCTCCCTTGGGATTCGTTTCCCCGACACCTGAAGCCCGGGAACCTTACTTGAAGGTCCGCTCCTGCCACCATGGGAAATAGCTCGGCATGCCGTCGCTCACCTTCATGGGGAACCGGGCCGGCCGCTTCTCCAGGAAGGCAGTGACCCCTTCCTTCACGTCGTCCGACTTGCCGCGCGCGTAGATACCCTTCGAGTCGACCTTGTGCGCTTCCATCGGATGATCGGCGCCCAGCATCTTCCAGATCATCTGACGATTGAGCGCCACCGACACCGGAGCCGTGTTGTCGGCGATCTCGCGGGCGAGCGCGTAAGCTGCCGGCAACAGGTCGGCGGGAGCGTGGATCGAGCGCACCAGGCGGCCGCGCAGCGCTTCCTCGGCGGAGAACACGCGGCCGGTCATCACCCACTCCAAGGCCTGCTGCGGGCCGACGAGGCGCGGCAGGAACCAGCTCGAGCAGGCCTCCATGACGATGGCGCGTCGGGTGAAGACGAAGCCGTAGCGCGCCGCCTCCGAGGCAAGCCGAATGTCCATCGCGAGCTGCATGGTGATCCCGACACCGACCGCCGGCCCGTTGCAGGCGGCGATCGTGGGCTTGAGCGAGTCGTAGAGCCTGAGCGTGAACAGCCCGCCGCCGTCGCGATGGCCGTCCAGCCCGGGATCGACCGGCCCACGATTTTCGGCGTTGAAAGTGTTGGCGCCGCCCGACAGATCGGCGCCGGCGCAGAAGCCGCGCCCGGCGCCGGTGAAGACGACGGCGCGGACGTCGTCGTCGCGGTCGGCGCGGTCCATCGCGTCGAGCAGCTCCGACAGCATCCGGCCGGTGAAGGCATTGAGCTTGTCCGGGCGGTTCAGGGTGATGGTGAGGATGCCGTTCTTGCTCGCATACTCGATCTGTTCGTACTCCACCGCCCGCTCCTCACGACTGGTTGATCAGCACCACACCGCCCACGATCAGGGCGATGCCGCCGATCTGCTTCATGCCGAACGGCTCGCCGAAAAGATAGTGCCCGAGCACCGCCACGATCGCGTAGGACAGCGACACGCTCGGGAAGGCGACCGAGATCGGAATCTTGCGCAGCGCCACCATGTAGAGGAACGCCGCCGAGCCATAGAGCGCCAGCCCGACGAAGGTCGAGGGCCGCAGCACCTGGCTGACGAAGTCCGGCGCATCGGCACCCAGCTTGAGCATCACCTGCCCGCCGATGCCGGCCATGATGCTGATGACCAAGGCAACGTAATAGACCGTCATCGTCGGGGCTCCTCTCGGGAAGGTTCACGATGCGGCTGGCCTGCGGCCCGGGTATCGACCTGCGGCCGTTCGACCTCGATTCCCGGCGCACCCTCTCCCGGCGCCCGGCGGAAAACGTCGCGCACGAGATATTGCGGCTTGCGGTTGACCGCCAGGAACATGCGGCCGAGATACTCGCCGATCAGCCCGACCAGCACGAGCTGCACGCCCGCCAGCACCAGCACCGCGACCATCAGCGACGCCCAGCCTTGCGGCGGCCTGACCGAGACGATCGCCTCGACGACGACGATGACGGCACCGAGCGCGCCCAGGGCGCCGAAGCCCAGCCCGAACAAGGTGGCCAGCCGCAGCGGCATCACCGAGAAATTGAGGAACATCGCGAGCCACAGCCTGACCAGCCGGCGGATCGTATAGTTCGATCGACCTTCGGAGCGCGGCAGATGGTCGACCTGCAATCGGCCGACATTCTGCGTTACCTGGAACACCAGCCCGTCGACATAGGGGAAGGGGCCTTCGTAACCCGCCACGATGCGCTCGCGCACGAAGGCCGACAGACAGCGGAAGCTCGACAAATACAGGCCCGGCGGCTTGTCGATCAGCCGATCGGCGCACCAGTTGGTGAAGCGGCTTCCGAGATTGCGCCACGCCGCGTGCTTCTTCTCCGCATAGTAGGTGTAGACCGCATCGTAGTCGCCGTCGCGCGCATGCTCGAACAGGCGCTTCACCTCGGCCGGCGGATTCTGCAGGTCGTCGTCCATGGTGATGACGAAGGCGCCGCGCGCGCGCGCAAGCCCCGCCATCACCGCGTTGTGCTCCCCGAAATTGCGGCTGAGGTTCAGCACCGTCACCGGTGCGCCGGGCTCGACGATCAGCGCTTTGCAGACCTCGAGGCTGTTGTCCGGGCTGCAATCGACCACCAGGACGATCTCGAGCCCGCCCGCGATGTCGAGGCTACGCAGAGCGCGAACCAGGTCGCCGACCGTGGCCGCGCCGTTGTAGACCGGCACCACGACGGACAGCGCCGGAGCCAGGGCCGCCGCGTCAGCCATCGCGCGCCGCCACCACGATCAGCGAGCCGCCGAACGGCAGGCTGATGCCGAGCCCGATCACGGCCCGCTCGACGGCCAGGGCGGCCGAGAACAGCCGGTCGAGCCAGGGCGGAAAGTCGCGCACGTCGCTCTCGGCATCGTCACGTTCGATAAGGCGATGAAGCAGCATGACGGGAAACAGCAGCGTGTTCCAATAGCTCGACCTCAAGACACGGAAGCCGTGACGATCGAGCAGCCGCCGCACCTCGCCGCCAGAAAAGCGGCGGACATTGTGCACACGCTTGTCGTGCGCCGACAGCAACCAACCATACGCCGGCAGATTGAAGACCGCGATGGCGCCCGGCTTGAGGCAGCGATGCGCCTCTTTCAGGGCACGGCCGGGGTCGACCCCGCCATGGCACAGGACGTCGAGCGACAGGTAGCCCGCCAGCGTTCCGTCGCCGATCGGCATCTCGTTGACGGAGCCGGCTGCCACCGGCCGGCCGGCCTTGGCGGAAGCCAGGCCTGCCGCAACGGCATCGTACTCGAGGCCGAGCGTGGAACGGCCCGACCGTACCGGCCCCAGCATCAACAGCATGCCACCGGTGCCACAGCCTGCGTCGAGCAGCGGTCCGGCGGCGGCTGAACCGGCCAGGGCCTTGTCGAGCACCTGCACGGCAAGGCGACGCAGGCCGCGGTACCACCACATGCGGTCCTCGACCGCGTGCATGCGCTCGTACTCGACCCGCTCCACCTCGCGCCGGCCTCCCTCGAGTGTCGTTTCATCGCCCGCTTATGATATCTTCGCCCCGCCTTGCCAACAGCCTCGACCAAACCACCGACCATTCCACCGCGCATCGAGCGGCTGCTGCTGGTCCCGCTGGTCGCCCTGCCCATCGTCTGGCTGGCCGGCTACTTCTTCCCGCCGATCAATCACGACGTCGCGGCGATCATCGACGTCTCGGCGCGCTGGGTCGGCGGCGAGAAGCTCTATGTCGAGATCATCGACGAGAATTTGCCGCTCACCTTCATCGTGCATGCCCTGCCGGTCCTGACGGCGAAGATCCTGCCCGGTGCCCCCACCTTCTGGTTCACGGCCTGGGTGGTGGCAGGCATTTTCGCCTCCTTCTGGGCTTGTCGGCGCCTGGTGCGGCTCGTTCCATCGGCCGATCACGCGCTGACCGAGGCGCTGCTGCCGCCGGTCCTGCTGTTCCTCTTCACGGTCCTGCCCAACGAGCATTTCGGCCAGCGCGAGCACATCATGTTCGTCGCCTGCGCGCCCTACATGATCGCATCGATGGCACGCGCCGAGCGCGTGCCGCTGACGCGCCTCGCCGCCGTCGCGATCGGCCTGGTCGCGGGCGTGGCGCTCGCCATGAAGCCGCACTACCTCGCCATCCCAGCGGCCGTCGAGCTCTACCTGCTGGTCCGCCGGGGCTGGCGCACGACGTTCACCGATCCGATCCCGTGGTCGATCGGGCTCGTCGCCGTAGCCCATTCCATCGCGATGTACACGATCTTCGCCGATTTCGGCCGCTTCGTGATGCCGCTCGCGATCGAAGCCTACGCACCGATCGGCGACGCCGGCTGGCGTGCCGTGCTGGCCAGCAATGTGCTCGGCCCGACCCTGATCGCGCTGCTGATCTTCGGCGCCATCGCCGTCGTCTTCACCAAGACCGTATCGGCGCGCGTCCTGGTCGTGTTCGGCATCGGCGCGGCGATTTCGGCGATCGCCCAGGCCAAGGGCTGGCCATACCACGTGCTGCCCGCTCTGTCGGCCGCCATCCTGCTGGCGGCCCTCACTGTCTCCCAGACCGTCGACCGCTACCTGCCGATCAGCCGCAGCGGCCACCACCTGCCGGTCGCCGTCATCTCGGCCACCCTGATGGTCCTGCTCTACTTTCAGGCGGCGCTCTACACGCCGCCCTTCTACAAGCAGCGTCAGTTCGACGAATCGATTGGCGGCCGGCTGCAGCACATCATCGAGCAGAACGCGCCGCACGGGACCATCCTGGCGCTGTCGCCCGGCATCTACCCGCTGTGGCCGCTGATCAACTACATCGGCGGCCGCATGACCATGCGTTTCCTCACCATGTGGGTGCTGCAGGGCGTCTACGCGACCTGCGACGACTTCCCAGCACTCTACAATCCGCCCGACACGATGGGCGACTCGGAGAAGTTCGTGTTCGACTCGGTGAGCGAGGATTTCGCCCGCGAGCAACCCGATCTCCTGATCGTCGACCGCATCGCCGGCATCCCGCGGTGCCAGGGCCGCGAGTTCGACTACCTCGAATACTTCCTGCAGAATCGCATCTTCGCCGACGCCTTCGAAGGCTACGAGCACCTGATGGATTTCGACCGCTACCGGCTCTATCGCCGGAAGAAGAAGTGATCTTCATTCCAGACACATCTGCTCTCCTCCCCCGTCATCGGGGGAGGTGCCCCGTCATACGGGGCGGAGGGGGAAGGCCTCGGTCGAGGTGCCAAACGTTCCGACGTCGGACTCGGGGGAACCTTGATTGAGGCCTTCCCCCTCCGGCCCTCCGGGCCACCGATGACGGGGGAGGAGAAGGAAATCACTCGCCCCACTTGCCCATCACCTTGGCGCGCTGGTCCTCGGGGATCTTGTCGATGTCGGGGATCTTGAAGACGCCGGTGGCGACCAGCACGATCTCGCCGCCGCACACCAGATCACAACTGCAGAAGCAGAAATTCAGCGTGCGCCGGGCGATGCGCGCGCTGCCTTCGAGCCATTGGCCGAGCCGCGCGCCGCGCACGAACTCGGTGCTGAGCGAAATCGTCGGATGCGGCCAGCGCATCCCGGTCGCGTGGCCCGAGCCCACGCCCATCACCATGTCGGCCACCGTGACCAGCAGCCCGCCATGCGCCCAGCCCAATGGATTGCCGTGACGCGGCTCCAGCGGCAGGCCGACCCGCAGCGTCTCGCCTTCGCTCTTGATCCAAAGCGGCCCGACCAGGTCGACGAACTGGTCGGGCACCTCCAGCCGGCGAAAGCCCTCGGGAACGAGCTTGTCGGTCATGTCGCCAATCCGTCGTCGGAAGCCGCAATTCTTTCGAGTGCTGCACGGACCACCGGGGCAAACGGCGTGCTGCGATGGGTCTCTTCGTCGAGCGACACCATGATCGCCTTGAGCACGGCCGTACACTTGCCGTCGCCGTCGAACAGCCCATGCCCGATCACGCACTTTCGCTCGTGCACCTCGAGCAGACGGGCGCAGGCGGTGGCACGGCCGGGATAGAACATCTGGCGCTTGAAATCGACCTCGAGCCGGCCGACCACGACACGAAAGCGCGGCAGGCCGGAACGCACTACGGCGCGCATGTACGAGACGCGGGCATTTTCTAGAAGCTGCAGGAAGGCACCGTTGTTGATGTGACCGTTGGCATCGACGTCGGCGAAACGCAAATGCTCCTCGGTGGCGAAACCGTAGGTTCGCCGGTCGGCCAGGTCGAACGTCACGAGATCAGCGCTCTCTGAATTCGAGGGTGAGATGCGCGGCCTCCGACGGCGGCACGATCAGCCGCTCGGCATCGGGCTCGATCACAGCGACGCCATTGCCGCGCAGCAGAGCCCGGCAAGCGGCGAGCGAGTCGACGCGCACCGCGAGCAGCGCCGGATGATCGCCCGGCCGCACCGGCGTCACGCCCGGATAGCGCCGGCCGTAGGCCGCACGCGTCAGGTAGCGGATCGGCTGCGTGCCGGTATCGACCACCAGGCCGTCGCCGTCGCGGCGCACCGATCCGTCCCCGAAATACTTTTCCAGATCGCCGATCCAGCGCTGCGGCTGCTCGGCGATCACGGTGACGCCCAGGATGCCGCGGGCGCCGTTGGGATGGCGCGCCCATTCGGCGCGATAGACGAATTGCGGCGTCAGGTGCTCGCAGACGAAGAACCCGACCACCGGCATGTGGGTCTTGGGGATGCGCACGGTGCGGAATTGGGCGTGCTCGGTCTTCCCGGCGATCTCGACCGCGCGGTCGAAGAACAACGGCGCGTCGGGCTGCAGTCCGGTGGCCGTGAAGGCGTCGAAGGCGAGGTCGGCGCCGTCGGTCGCCAGCGCCACGTTGGCCAGCCCGCCGCCGTTCCTCAGCCAGTCGCGCCGCTCGGCGTTGAACGGCGTATCCTCGACGATGCCCAGAATCTCGAAATAGTCCTTGTCGAAGATCATGAGATGATTGGCGGTGCCGAGCTTGCGATGGAAGCCGCGCGGCTGAACCTGGAATCCCAGCCGGCGATAGGCCGCCTCGGCAGCATCGATGCCGTCGACCATGACCACGACGTGATCGAGTCCCCTGACCGCCCGGCTCATGCCGGCCTCCGCCGCACCATGTTGATCCCCTTGACCGTCACGACGAGCTCTCCGTTCTGGTTGGTGGCGCCCCAATGTTCGTGAATGATGCCCATCTCGGGGCGGCTCTTGGACGGCACCTTGCCGGCGCATTCGACCCACGCCGCGAGGGTGTCGCCCGGACGTACCGGCTTCAGCCAGCGGACCTGGTCGAGCCCAGGCGAGCCCAGCGAGGTCCGCTGATCGATATAATTGTCGACGAACAGCCGCATGAGCTTCGACGTGACGTGCCAGCCCGAGGCAATCAGGCCACCGAACATCGATTGGCGGGCCGCCGCCGCGTCGACGTGGAAGCTCTGCGGGTCGAACTGTCGGGCGAACTCGACGATCTCGCCTTCGGTGAAGGACGTCGAGCCGAGCTCGAATTTCATGCCGACTTCGTAGTCGTCCCAATAGCGCGGGTCTTTAGACTGCATGTCCTCGCTCTTCGCAGAGCAAGGTCGGTCCTGCAAGCACGTCCTATGGCCGAGCGGCCAGCCGTCGGGTAGGCTGTGCAGAGGTCGCAACGACAGATGAACGAAACCAGCCTCGTCCGGCGCCTGACCACCATCGTCGCCGTCGATGTCGTCGGCTTCAGCACCATGTCGGCGCGCAACGAAGAGCACGCGTTGGCGCTGCTCGGCCAGCGCTTGGCCACCGCAGATTCGATCGTGAAGCATCATCGCGGCCGCGTCTTCAAGGCCACTGGGGACGGCGTGCTGGCGGAATTCGCCAGCCCCGTCGAAGCGGTGCGCGCCGCGCTCGAGACCCAGGAAGCCATGCGGGCAGCAAATGCCGCTGCCGGGCCCGACGACCAGCTCATCCTGCGCATCGGCATCAATCTCGGCGATGTGGTCGAAAGCGGCGACGACCTGATGGGCGATGCGGTCAATGTCGCGGTCCGGCTCGAGTCGATTGCGCCTCACGGCGGCATCTGCGTCTCGTCCTCGATCTACGAGCAGATCGTCGGCAAGCTCACTCTGGGCGCCGAGGACATGGGCGAGCAGCACGTCAAGAACATCCCGCGCCCGATCCATGCCTATCGGCTGACCCCGCATGGGGCGCCGCCGGTCCAAGCCGCGAGCGGTGCGCCGGCGCGCCGGCGTCCCTCTTGGCTCGCAACCACTGGCGGCATCGCCGCCGTCGCCGCGATTGTCGCCGCCGGTGGCGCATGGTTGATCCACGACCGGCTGGAGCCAACGCCGACCAACACAGTGCAGGCGTCGATAGCCAGAGTCCCTCCAGGGCAGGCTTCGGCCCCCAGTGCCGCCCCGGCCCCCGTCACGC
The DNA here is from genome assembly GCA_046349335.1 of Reyranellaceae bacterium. GTDB lineage: Bacteria > Pseudomonadota > Alphaproteobacteria > Reyranellales > Reyranellaceae > Reyranella. The sequence continues at coordinate 72,461 of JAXMCO010000007.1, read as the reverse complement.
CAGCGCCAACCTCGGCGCCTGCTTCCTCATCGCCGTCGGCGACGGCCACGACACCCGATCCATCGACGACGCTAAGCACCCCGCCCGCCGCACCGCTGGCCTCGCCGGGAGCAGCATCCCCGCCGGCCTCGACGTCTCGCCCCTACGCTGCGGCAGACGTGCCATTCGTCGCCGACTTTCGCCGACGCGCACTTGAGAATTACGCACGGGCCGAGGGTGCGAAGGCGATGGCGATCACGGTGCGCGGTCACGTCGCCATCGCTACCCGCCGCATCGACGACGCTGCGGCGCGTCGGGTCGCACTCGACGAATGCAACAAGGCCGTGCAGCGCGAGGTGGCGCAGCCACGCGAGAACGATCGGTGCATGATCTACGCCGTCGGCAACGACGTCGTATGGACATTCCGCACGCCGCCCCTGCCGCCTCCGCCGTACCTGCCGTCCACTCGGCCCGCGCCGCCGATCGCTTTCGATCCGGCCACCGTGCCTCTGGTTCGCGAACCCGGCCGCCTCAACCTTGCCGAGAGCTACGTCAAGTCCGAGCGCAAGCGTGCGCTCGTGCTCGGCCGCAATCGCGTCGATTGGTGGTCTCCCAGCGAGACCGAATCCGATGCCATCAAGCGCAACCTCCAAATCTGCGGACACATCAGCGGACGCCCCTGCATCGTGTACTCGATCGACATGCAGGTCGTCGTGCGGACGCCGCAACGCTACCGCATCGTCGATGTCCTGACGCCGCCCGATCTCGTCGACCTCGGCGACAGCCGACAAGAAGCCATCGACCGCTATCTGGTGGCCGACGACTGGCGCGCCATCGCGTTGGGGCGTAATGGCCGGCTGGGCATGGCGGTTCGCCGGCCGAGCGAGACCGACGCGATCAACGATGCCTTGCGCGAGTGCGCTCAAGCTGGCGGCACCGAGTGCGCCGTGGCGGCTGTCGGCCCCTTCCTGGTCGCCCCGAAATAGCTCAGTCTCGCCGCGTTCAGTCGGCCAGCACGGCGCCGAAGCGCTTGGCGATTTCCTCGAGCATCACTTCCGAGGCGCCGCCGCCGATCGCCTGGACGCGGGCATCGCGCGCCATGCGCTCGACGGCGGTCTCGCGGACGAAGCCCATCCCGCCGTGGAACTGGACGCAGTCGTACAGCACCTGGTTGACGAGATCGCCGGCCAGCGCCTTGACCATCGAGACCTGGGCGACGCAGTCTGTGCCCTGGGCATCGAGCCACGCCGTGTGGTGGACGAGCTGACGCGCCGCCTCGACCTCGGCGAGACGCCGCGCCAGGCGCTGGCGGATCGCCTGCTTGTCCCACAGCGGCTTGCCGAACGCGACGCGCGCGTTGACGTGCTCGTAGGTCAGCCGGATTGCCTCGCGTGCCTCGGCCATCGCCATGGCGCCGATCACCAGCCGTTCGGTCTGGAAATTGGCCATGATCGCGTAGAAGCCGCGATTGGGCTCACCCAGCACGTTCTCCGCGGGAATCCGGCAATCCTCGAAGATCAGCTCGGCGGTGTCGGACGAACGCCAGCCGGTCTTGTCGAGCGCCCGCCCGACGCGAAAGCCCTGCGTGCCCTTCTCGACGATGAACATGGTGAGCGCCCGGCTGCCCTTGGCCTCGGGATCGGTGCGCGCGGCGATGAAATAGAGGTCGCCATGAACGCCGTTGGTGATGAACATCTTGGTGCCGTTCAGCACGTAGTCGTTGCCGTCGCGCACCGCGCGGGTGCGCACGCCGGCAACATCGGAACCCGCGCCCGGCTCGGTAACGCCGACCGCGGTGACGGTCGTGCCGGCCATGACGCCCGGCAGGTATTTCTCGAGCTGACGCTTGCTGCCGAAGCGGACCAAGTGGGGGCTCGCCATGTCGGTATGGACCAGGACGGTGATGGCGAAGCCGCCATGGGTCGACCGGCCGACCTCCTCGGCCAGCACAACGGACGCGCGCGCATCGAGCCCAGCGCCGCCCAATGCCTCGGGCACCCGGAGCGAAAACAGCCCGAGCTCGCCCATCCGCTTCAGGACCGCGCGAGGCACGAAGCCGTCCTCCTCCCATTGCGGGCCGGAGGGCTTGACCTGCTCGTCGACGAAGCGGCGGAGCTGGCTGCGAATGAGGTCGTGCTCTTCTGTGAAGATCGGGTGTGGCATGGCGGCGAAATGCTACACTCCACCGATGTCCCGCGACAAACGTCTCCAGGATCGCTCGATCTATCCGCACTGGTGCACCGACACGGTGCGATTTTCCGACCAGGATGCCGCCGGCCACGTCAACAATGTGGCGCTTTGCGCTTACATGGAGACGGCCCGCCTCACCTTCATGCGCGACATGGGCCTCATGGGGCTGCGAGAAGAGGGCGTGCGCGGGATCTCGGCTGGCATGACGGTGAGCTTCCTCGCCGAATCGCACTGGCCCGGCCGTGTCGAGCTGGGTACCGGCGTGATGCGCATCGGCACCAGCTCGATCACGGTCGGGTCGGCCGCCTTCAAGGACGATGTGTGCATCGTCGCTGCCGAGATGACCGTGGTCAGGCTGCGCGGCAAGACACCCCATCCCATCGATGCCGCGCTGCGAGCCAGGCTGGCGGAATATGCCCTTCCGGGGTTCTAGGGTCTCTTGACCAACCGAGTTCGGACGCCTAATTTTCGTTTATGCGAGTAAGTCGCATCTGCAAGATAGGCGGGCACTCAAGGATGTACATCTGCATATGCCGGGCCATACGGGAGCGCGAGGTGGACGCTGCGGTTCGCGCTGGCGCCCGCAGGCCGGCAGACGTATTTCGCGCCTGCGGCACGAGCGCCCAATGCGGTAGCTGCGCCTGCGACATGCGCGAGCGCATTGCAGAAACGACCGCCCGCGCGAAGACCGATCAGCCGGCTCTGATGGCGGCCGACTAGCCTTTCCGCCGAGAGCGCGCCCCTTCGGCGGTGCTCACAGGAATTGCGATCGGCCGACAGAGCGCCCCCCGGAGGGACGCGCTCCCGGCAACGCGCTAGCTCGATTCCTTGCCTTCGCCGATCTGCGTCTGCAGGTAGTTCTGCTCGCCGACCTTGTCGACCAGCGAAAGTTCGGTCTCGAGGAAGTCGATATGCTCTTCGGCATCCTCGAGAATGTCGACGGCGATCTCGCGGCTGACATAGTCCTTGGTCGTTTCGCAAAGGGTGACGGCGGCGACCAGCGCCGTGCGCGCCGCATCCTCGAGCTTCAGATCTGCCTTCAGGCATTCGACGGTGGTCTCGCCGACGGCGATCTTGCCCAGATCCTGGAGGTTGGGCAGGCCGTCGAGCAGCAGGATGCGCTGGATCAACTTGTCGGCGTGCTTCATCTCGCCGATCGACTCGTCGTAGATCTTCTTTCCCAGCCGCTCGAAGCCCCAGTGCTTCAGCATTCGAGCATGCAAGAAGTACTGGTTGATCGCGGTAAGCTCGTTCTTCAGGAGCTTGTTCAGCTCGGCGATGACCTGTGGATTTCCCTTCACGGCGCCCCTCCTCGCGATACGCTGTCGCCTAGAGATACTCTGCGGCGAGGCGCATGCAACCGAAGAGTCGGGGTGCAACGATCGTTCACCGAGAAGTCCGAGCGATTGTAGGGTCTTTCGTCGAACAGCAGGGGACTGGGCAATTTCCCGACGACCGCGGAAACTTCGATGCGCTCGCAAGGCACGCGGCGCGGCATCGTCTGCAGCAGAAAGAAGGTATCCCTTTGAGGCTTCATTTCTGCCAATCTTGGCTGGTCGCGCGCGCCCGCACCGTTGGCGCGCGCGGCATTCTGTTGTCACCACTGCCCGCCTGGCCTCGCGGCCGGGCCAGCTCGAGGAAATTTGGTTATGCCTTTCACCCTTCCGAAGCTCCCGTACGCAGAGGATGCGCTTGCGCCCGTCATCTCCGCCCAGACCTTCTCGTTCCACTATGCCAAGCATCACAAGGCCTACATCGACAATCTCAACAACCTGATCGCCGGCACCCCTTATGCCGACCTGTCGATGGAGGACATCATCAAGAAGTCGGCCAAGGACGACAAAGCCAAGGGAATTTTCAACAACGCCGCCCAGTCGTGGAATCACGAATTCTACTGGAACAGCATGTCGCCCACGGGCGGCACGCCCGAAGGCAAGATGAAGAAGGCCGTCGAAGACAGCTTCGGTAGCCTCGACGACTTCAAGAAGGCGTTCAAGGCGGCCGCGGTCGGTCAGTTCGGCAGCGGCTGGGCATGGGTGGTCGCAAGCAACGGCAAGCTCGCGATCGAGACGACCGCGAACGCCGACACGCCGCTGGCGCACGGCCGCAAGCCGCTCCTGGTCGCCGACGTGTGGGAGCACGCCTACTATCTCGACTTCCAGAATCGCCGGCCCGACCACATCCAGGCGTGGCTCGACAAGCTCGCCAACTGGTCGTTTGCGGAAAAGAACCTCGGCTGATCGCAGCCCCGCGTCGAAAGCCCGCCGGGCCGAAGCTTGCTTGGCCCGGCGGCGCCGGATTTCCCGGCCTATCGGTCGTTCGCGGTCGCCGACCGATGCCAGAGATGGCGCCGCCAGCGCACGGCAATCAGCAGCGTGAAGACGATGCCCACCAGGCTGAAGATCGTCCCCGTGAGCGCGAAGCCGACATGCTCGACCAGGGGACCGGACAGCAGCAGACCGATCGCCATGCCGTAGACTGCCAGCATGCGGACGCCCATGACACGGCCGCGGAACGCCGGGTCCGCGACCCGCAGCAGCAGCACCGCCATCGGGATCATGCAGAAGCTCTGGGCGAGGCCGGCGACGAAGAGGACGATCTCGCCCCACCGCGCGACCTCGATCCAGGAGAACGCCAGGTTGAGGCCGAACCAGATGATCGCGCAGGCCAGCATCGTCCGGCCCGCCCGGATGCGGGGGCCATGCATCGATATGGCAACGGATCCTGTCAGGGCCCCGGCGGCAAAGCAGGCGATCAGCCAACCCAGGCCCGTCTGATCGAGCCCGTAGACGTCCTTGGCGACATAGGCCAGCAACGAGCCGACCAGAGGATAGGCGGCAAAATTGACCAGAAAGGCCATCAGCATCAGCGCACGCATTTCGGGCGTCGACCAGACATAGGCAAAGGCCTGTCCAAGCGCCTTGAGCGGCGAAACCGGCGTTGTCTGCTCGCCCACTACCCTGACACGGCGAATCCCGACATTGAGCGTCAAGGCGAGACTCACCAGATAGGTGGCGCAAACCACGACATAGGCCAGGCCGGACCCCAAGGCAGCGACGAGTCCCGCCCCGGACAGCGCGCCGATGATGCGCGCCGAGTCGGCGGTCGTACGCGATACGCCCATGGCCCTCATCAAGTAGTCCGTCGGCATGGTTTCGCCGACCAGCAGGTTACGCAGGGTGATGTCGGAAGGTCTGACCAGCCCCATGAGCGTGGCCAGCACGAATACCGGTACGGGTGCGGCCAGGTCCGACAAGAACAGCAGCATCAGGAGCCCCGCTATCAGCGCGTAGCTCGCCCGCATGAGGCAAAGAAGGTTGCGGTTGCCAATGCGATCGCCGGCCATTCCGAACAGCGGCGAGATCAACGTCCCCAGGAATTGCAGGGAGCCGAACACCGCCAGGGCCAGCACCGAGCCAGTCGACACCAGCACGAACCAGCCGAGGATCACGCCCTCCATCTCGAAAGCCCAGGAGGCGAGCAGGTCGGCCGGCCATTGGAAACGGAAGCTGGAGACCTTGAACGGTGCCAGCGCCGGTACGCGCGTGATGAGGCTCAAGGTCTTGTTCGTTCCTCCCCCGGACGTCTTTGGGCAGCGCCTCGGGGCCGCGCATACGGTGCGCGCGAACGGCGTAGACTGCAATTATCTCTTGTTCATGCCCCGCCCCCAGGAATTGCGGGGCTCTTCGCCCCATAGCCCTACGGCGAGTAGGTCCTATGGGCATATTCGGTTTCGATTGTGCGCCGCTTGCAGTTGCGTTGCAGGCTCTCTCAGAGCATTGTGAATTTTGGGATGCCCTTAAGCGGTGAGATGCATACGACCGGACCGCACGCGGGTTGTTCGCTTTGGAGTCATCCGCAATGGACGGTGCCGTGACGAAGACCACCTTTCAATTGGTGATGATCAAGCCGACGCATTACGACGACGACGGTTATCCCATTACTTGGCTGCGCTCCCACATCCCGTCGAACACGCTGGCCGCCCTCTACGGGCTGGCCGAGGATTGCCGCGCCCGCCAGGTGCTCGGGCCGGATGTCGATTTCGTCCTCAGGCCATACGATGAGACCAATACTCGGGTAAGGCCCGACAAGATAATCGCCGACGTCAGACGCAGCGGCGGCAAGGCCCTGATCTGCCTGGTCGGCGTCCAGTCTAACCAGTTTCCCCGCGCGGTGGACCTCGCCCGCCAATTCATTGCAGCCGGTCTGCCGGTAGCCATGGGCGGCTTTCACGCCGCCGGCTGCCTGTCGATGCTGCCGGTCGTGCCGCCCGAGATCCAGGCGGCCATGGACATGGGCGTCTCGATCTTCGCTGGCGAGGCCGAGGAAGGTCGACTCGACGAGATTCTCCAGCACGCCTGGAACGGCACCCTGAAGCCGCTTTACAATTACATGGACGACCTGCCGGGCATCGAGCGCGCGCCGACGCCGCGCCTGCCGCCCGCCGCCTTGGCGCGCAACGAGGGCCGCAAGTCGAGCTTCGACCTCGGCCGCGGCTGCCCCTTCCAGTGCTCATTCTGCACCATCATCAACGTCCAGGGCCGCAAGAGCCGCTTCCGCAATGCCGACGACCTCGAGGACATCGTCCGCGAGAACTACAAGCAGGGCATCACGTCGTTCTTCATCACCGACGACAACATGGCCCGCAACAAGCATTGGGAAGACTTCTTCGACCGGCTGATCGAGCTCAAGGAAAACGAGGGCATCGCGGTCTCCCTGATTATTCAGGTCGACACCCAATGCCATCGCATTCCGCGCTTCATCGAGAAGGCGCGCTGGGCCGGCGTCTACCGAGTGTTCATCGGGCTGGAAAACGTCAACCCGGACAACCTGCTGGCGGCCAAGAAGCGCCAGAACAAGATCACCGAATATCGCAAGATGCTGCAGGCTTGGCACACGAGCGGTGCCTCGACCTGGGCCGGTTACATCCTCGGCTTCCCCGGTGACACGCGCGAATCGATCCTGCGCGACATGGAGATCATCAAGAAGGAGCTGCCGCTCGACATCCTCGAGCTGTTCATGCTCACGCCGCTGCCCGGCTCGGAGGATCATCAGAAGCTCTGGAAGCAGGGCGTGTGGATGGATCCCGACCTCAATAAGTACGACCTGCATCATCGCGTCGTCCATCACCCGAAGATGAGCGATGCCGAGTACGAGCAGACCTATCGCGACGCCTGGCGGTCCTACTACACCCCGGAGCACATCGAGACCGTGGCCCGCCGGCATGGGTCGATCCCCGGCCGCAATCCAGCAGAGCCCGCCCAGTTCATGACCATGTTCAAGATCATGTTCGAAGCCGAAGGCGTCCATCCGCTGGAAGGCGGCATCGTCCGCATGAAGTATCGCCGCGACCGGCGCTACGGCATGCCGATCGAGCCGGTGGGTGTGTTCCACTGGAAGCTGGCACTCGAATCCTGGAAGAAGCTCAAGATCTACGGCCGGCTGGCCTGGCAGGGCTGGCGCATCGGTCAGAAGGTCAAATTCGACCCCAAGCGCCACGAGTACATGGATCTCGCCCTCTCGCCGGTGATCGAGGAAGACCTCGACAAGCTTGCCCTGTTCGCCGACACGGCGGGCGGCGAAGCGGCGCTCAGCAAGCGCCGCGGCGAGGATTTGGCTCGCGCCAAGGTGGCTGCCGCCAACAATATCCAACGCCTGGAAGCCGCGGAATAACCGGCCCGGCGCCGGCCGCCGGCAACGACGGACGGCGAGAAACCTACGGCGTTCGCGACTTCTCGGTGCAGCCGTTCGTGCTCCCCGGCAGAGCTGAGGAGACGAACTTAGTGCAGCACCGGCGGCTTGACCTCGTTCAGGCCGTCGGCATCGGTGGCCGAGATGGTCGTGCGAATCATCGACCGTTCCTTGGTGTAGTCCCACGGACGGCCGCGATGGAGCATGGCGCGGTTGTCCCACATCACGGCGTCGCCCGGGCGCCATTTGTGGACGTAAACGAACTCGCGCCGCGTTGCCTCGTCGAGCAGTTGGGCGAGCAACTGCCCGGCATCGCGATCGTCCATGCCGTCGATCGCATAAGCGTGGCTGGCGACATAGAGCGCACGCCGGTCGTTGGCCGGATTTCGCCAGTTGAGACGCCAGCGCACCGGCGGCAGCGCCTTGCGCTCCTCGGCATTGGCGAGGTCGGGGTGAATCTGGTCGCGGCTGTTGGCGTAGGAATGGGTCGCTACCGCGTCCTTCAGCCTGGCCTGCAGGTCGGCGGGCAGGCGGTCCCAAGCCAGCCGCGTCGAGGTGAATTCGGTATCGCCATCGGTGCCGGGCAGCACGCGGGCGGTCAGCACGGACGCGAGCGCCGGGGTCTTCTTGAACGAGGAGTCGGTGTGCCACAGTGCATTAGCCTGGGCGATCAGCACCTGGCGATGGTCGGGCGGCACGATCTCGCCCTTCTCGCCGATATTAGTCAGACGCGAATAGAAGCTGTTGGCGCCGAGCGACGCCACCTTGGTGAGCTCCAAGGGGCCGAAGGCGCGGCTGAAGGCGACCTGGATGTCGTCGGCGATCTCCTGTTCGCGGAACACCAGCAGGGAATGGGTCTCGAAGGCGGCGCGCACGGCCTTGTAGGCCTCCGCATCGGTCGCGACGTCGACCATGCTCACACCCCTCACCTCGACCCCGAATCCAAGGCCCAGCGGAACCAGTTCCATCGCGATCCTCCCCACGCTTGTTCCATCGCCATTCTATCGCCGCGCGACAACTGGCCACTATAGTACGACTCTTGCATCGATGGCATTGCAGACATCCCGATGGCACCCTCCTCCTCGACCTCTCCCCGCCTCGCATTCGTTTGCGCCGCGACACCGACCGCGCGGGCTGCACGCGATCGACTGGCCAAGCGCTTTGGTGCGGTCGGGCAGGCCGAAGCCGACGTCATCGTGGCATTGGGTGGCGACGGCCTGATGCTGCAAACCTTGCACCGCAACATGAATCGGCGGACGCCGATCTACGGCATGAATCTCGGCACGGTCGGCTTCCTTCTCAATACCTTCAAGGAGGCCGGCCTGCTGCAGCGCCTCAAGAAGGCCCGACAGGTCACGCTGGCGCCGCTGCGCATGGTGGCGACCAACAACCGTGGCAAGACTGTCGACGCCATCGCCATCAACGAGGTGTCGCTGCTGCGCTCGAGCCGCCAGACAGCCCGCATCGCCGTGGCGGTCGACGGCCGCGTCCGGCTGCCCGACCTCTATTGCGACGGCATCCTGGTGGCGACGCCGGCCGGCTCGACCGCCTACAACCTGTCCGCTCACGGACCCATCCTGCCGCTCGGCGCCGGGTTGCTCGCGCTCACGCCGATCAACGCCTTCCGGCCGCGCCGCTGGCGCGGTGCCCTGTTGCCGCGGCGCACCGAGGTCGAGCTCACCGTGCTCGATCCCAGCAAGCGCCCCGTGGCCGCCGCCGCCGACTCGGTGGAGATCGCAAATGTCGTGAAGGTCACCGTGACCGAGGCGACCGACATTGCGCTCACCCTGCTGTTCGATCCCGAGCACGACCTCGAGGAGCGCATTCTCAAGGAGCAGTTCGATCCTTGAGTAACCGGCCGCTTCCTTTCAAGCCCGAGAAGAAGCGCATCATCGGCCACGAGGGTCTGAAGCCGCTTCTCCTCGCCTTGATGATCGGCACGATCGGCGGCTTTGTCTTCGACTACCTGCGCATGCCGCTCGCCTGGATGCTGGGCGCCTGCGTGTTCTCGACGATCGCCGCCTTTTCCGGCCTGCGCATCGGCATGCGCGTTCGTCTGCGCCAGGGCATGATCATCATCATGGGCGTGCTGCTGGGAGCCGGCTTCACGCCCGACCTCGTGCAGCGGCTCGGCCAATGGGCGGTGAGCCTGTGCGTGCTCACCGGCATGACCGTGACCGGTGCCACGATCAGCTATCTCTGGTTCCGCCGCTTCACCAACTGGGACAAGCCGACCTGCTATTTCGCCGCCATGCCGGGCGGCCTGAACGACATGACCATCATGGGGGGTGCCATGGGCGGCGAGGAGCGCGCCATCGCGCTTGCGCACGCGCTGCGCATCCTGACCGTCGTGCTCACCATCCCGGTCTGGTACCGGTTGGTGAACGGCGCGCAAACCAGCGTGCTCGCCATGACGCACGGCCCCTCCAGTTACGACTGGAAGGATTACGCCATCCTCGCGGCCTGCGGCATCGCCGGCGCCGCCCTCGGCCGGCTGCTGCGCCTGCCGGCGAGCTTCATGATGGGGCCGATGATCCTCAGCGCCGTCGTCCATCTCTCCGGCGTCACCGATTCCAAGCCGCCCGGCGAGCTGGTGGCGGCGGCCCAGATCGTCATGGGCACCGCCATCGGCTGCCGCTTCGTCGGTGCCGCGATTGATCGCTTGCACAAGGAGATGGCGGCCTCGATCGGCGCCGCGCTCATCCTGATCGTCTGCGCCGTCGTGTTCGCCAAGATCACCGTCGCGCTGACCGGCCTCAACCTCGATGCCACGGTGCTGAGCTACGCGCCGGGCGGGTTCGCCGAGATGAGCCTGATCGGCCTCGCCTTGGGTGTGGAGATCGCCATGGTGGCGACCCATCACCTCTTCCGACTGTTCCTCATCATCCTGACCGGACCATTCATCTTCCGCTTCGGGCTCAGGCGCGAACGGTGAGCCCGCCATCGACCACCAGCAGGTGGCCGTTGACATAGGCCGCCTCGTCCGACGCGAGGTAGAGCGCGGCATTGGCAGTATCCCAGCCGGTGCCCATCTTGCCGGTCGGCGATGTACGATGGCGGATAGCGATCATCTTGTCGTAGGCTTGGTTGTGATCCTTCTCGCCCCGGGCGTATTGCTCGGCGAGAGAGTCGATCGTCGGCGTATGCATCAGGCCGGGCAGGATGGCGTTGCAGCGGATCCCCTTGTCGGCGTACTGCGAAGCGATGGCGAGCGTCAGCGAGTTCACCGCCCCCTTGCTGGCATTGTAGGCGACGTACGATATGCCTCTCGGACTACGGATCGAGGCGATCGAGCTCACGTTCACGATGGCACCTTTACCCTGCTTCTCCATGACCGGCAGCACGTGCTTGGCGGTCAGGAAGAAGCTCTTCACGTTGACGTCGAATACCTGCTGCCAGTCGTCCTCGCTGAGGTCGACCGGTCCGCCGGTCAAGGCAATGCCGACATTGTTGTCGAGCACGTCGATGCGGCCCCATTTGGCCAGGCAGGCCTCGACCATCGCCGCGACATTGTCGTTCCTCGACGCGTCGGCCTCGAAGGCAACGGCATCGCCGCCTTCCTTGGCGATCAGGCCAACCGTCTCTTCCGCAGCGGCGCGCTTGCGATCGACGCAGAAAACCTTGGCTCCCTCACGGGCGAAGGTGACGGCCGTGCACTTGCCGTTGCCCCAGCCCGGCCCGATCGATCCTGCCCCGACCACGATCGCCACCTTGTCCTTCAACCTGCCAGCCATGCGACGCTCCTCGCTTCAGGCTGACCCTAGCATGGGCTTGAGCCCCAGAAGCACCAGGCGCGACATCGTCCCATCGCACCACGGACCGCCATCGCTGAACTCGAGCCGGCTTCCGACCCCGTGCATGATCGTGCGGCGGTCAGGCGCGTCGGCAAAGCGCAGTATCCCCTTGGCACGCAACACCCCCCTCGCGTCGCGGAGCAGAGCGAGAACGCCCTCGCGTTCGACCATACCGGGCCATTCGTAGGACCAGCTCGCGAAACCATCGGTCGGCGCGTCGGCGAGCGACGCCCCGCGGCGCTCCAACCCGAACAGCAGATCGATCGGCACATCGGCATGTTGCGCTTCGAGCACCGGCGCCGACGCGTGCGCCGCGAGCCAGCCGCGCAAGGCCGCGCGATCGACGGCGAGGTCGGTCTTGTTCAGCACCAGCAGGTCGGCAGCCGCGAGCTGACGGGTGATGGTATCGCCGACACGGCGGTCGGCGGCACGCTGGCGCACCTCGCCGGCATCGACCATCACGATCACGCCGTCCCGCTGCAGGCGCGGCTCGAGCACGGCGAGGTCGGCGATGCGGCCGGGATCGGCCACGCCCGAAGCCTCGACGACGATGTGATCGAAGCGCCGCTCGCCGTCGAGCAATCCGAGCAGCGTCGTCACGAGGGAGTCGCCGATGGTGCAACATAGGCAGCCATTGGCGAGCGCAATCGTGTCGCCGGCGTGATCGGCGACCAGCCGGCCGTCGATGTCCAAGGCGCCGAAATCGTTCACCATCACGGCGAAGCGCCGCCCAGTGGCGCCGCGCAGCAGACGGTTGAGCAACGTGGTCTTGCCGGCGCCCAGGAAGCCGCCGATGACGGTGAAAGGGATGCGTTCGCTCACGCCTTGCGCGCTTCGAAAATCCGACCGCCGACGACGGTGCCCCAGACGCCGACGTCCTTGAGCTTGTCGGGGGCAACCGCCAGCGGGTCGTCGTCGAGGATGGCGAAGTCGGCGCGCTTGCCGACGTCGATGCTGCCCAGCTCCTCGTCGAGCTTCAGCGTGTAGGCCGCACCCAGGGTGATGGCGCGCAGCGCGTCGGCAACGGAGATCTTCTCGACCTCGCCCAACGTCCGGCCCGACGCGGTCAGCCGGTTGACCGCGCACCAGGCGGTGAACAACGGGCCGATCGGCGTCACCGGCGCATCGCAATGGATGGCGAACGGCACGCCGGTCGCCAGCGCCGTGCCGCAGGCATCCATGCGCTCGGCACGCTCCGGACCCAACGTCTTGGCGTAGTGGATGTCGCCCCAATAGAAGAGGTGGTTGGCGAACAGGTTGGCGCACATGCCGAGCGCCTTCATGCGGCGGAACTGGCCGGCGTCGGCCATCTGCGCGTGCTGCAGCGTGTGGCGATGATCCCACCGCGGTGCCGCGGCGAGCGCCCGCTCGACCGCCTCGATGGCGACCTCGGAGGCCTCGTCGCCGTTGGTATGGATATGCACCTGGAAGCCGGCACGATGATAGGCGAGCAGGATACGGTCGATGTCGTCCGGGCCGATGTTCCACACGCCGTTGGGCGTGCCGTCGTAGTAGCCCGGCCAGCGCATGCGCGCCGACAACCCCTGGATCGAGCCGTCGGTGACGATCTTGACGAGCTGAAAGCGCAGCCGATCATTGTTGCGCTTCATCAGAGATTTTAGGCGGGCTATGCCCTGCTCGGGCGGCACCGAGGCGGCGGCAAAGGCCGGCAGCAGGCGCAGCGGGAAGTCCTCCGACGCGCTGGCCTTCAGGTAGCCCTCGACGGTGCTGTCCGGCAGCTCATTGTGCAGGTCGGTCGCCGTGGTGACGCCGGCAAGCTGGGCGACCTGGGCGAAGCGCCACACCGCCTGCTCGTCCGACAGGACGGCCGCCAGCTCGACGCCGGCTGCGCGGTAGGCCATGTACTTGGCCGTCATCTCCTGCAACTCGCCAGTCGGCTCGCCGTGCTCGTCCTTGACGATGCCGTGCACGTTGGTGCTGCGCGTGATGCCCGCCTTGGCCAGCACCGGCGTGTTGGCATTGGCGACATGGAAGTTCGAGTGGATCACCATGACCGGGCGATCGGTCGAAATCTTGTCGGTGTCGCCCAAGTTCATGCGCCGGCCGCCGAAATAGATCGGATCGAAGCCCCACGCGAGCAAGGGCGCCCCTTTGGGCAGGCTCTTCTCGACGACGCTCAGGGCAGCCACGACCTCGTCGATGCTCTTCAGGCCCTTCGACCGAGCGCCGTCGGGGCTAGTACGATCAAAATAGCCGACATAGGGAAACTTCCAGACGCCGCCTTCATAGGCATGGCTGTGGCCCTCGACGAAGCCGGGCAGAATCACCTTGTCGGCGAAGCGCTCGTCGAGCTCGACCTTGCCCCATCCTCGGAGCTCTTCCAGCGTCCCGGCGCCCAGGACGCGACCGTCGCGCACCGCGACATGGCTGACCGAGGGCCGATCCGGATTCATCGTCAGGATGCGACGGGCGGAATAGACGGTGATGCTCATGTCGAAGATGCGCCTTCCTCGAGGACCGTTAGCGGGCGCGTGCAACGACTGCCCAGCAACACGAACGAAAACTATAGCACGCGTGCGGTCAGGCTCCCTTTATTTGCGACGACCCTACCGTCGCCGCTTGCGCTTCCTCGCATGATGCGTGAGGGCGAGCGCGATGCAGTGGCCGAGCTCCCGGGGCGGCACCTCCTCCTCCGGGCCGAACACGATCGCGCGGTCGCCCTGGAACTTGAACACACCGGGATAAAGCCGGCGAAAGGTATCGACCAGACCGCTCTGGCAGTGGAAGAAAATCGCGTAGCCGTCGCCCGCCTTCCGCCGATCGATGCGAACCGTGGTGCCGCTGCCGGTCTCCTCCGTGAGATAGCTCGGCTGGCCCCATCGCACCGTCTCGGTAAGCCGGCCGACACCCTCGGTCTGGCCAGCGATCTCGAACACCAGCGCGCGCAGCGCCGCCAGGCGCCTGCGGATAGGCGGCGGATAGGCGTCGAAGATCGCCGCCACACGGGCATCGGAAAATCGCCTCATCGGTTCGACACTATCACGGCGCCAGGCGCCACCGACGGGTCGACGTGCCTTCGCCACCGCGGCCGCCTCGACCGGGATCGTCGTCACGCTCCTGCCCATTTTGTTGCCTTAACGTCCGGTCCGGCGCTACGAACGATCAACGCTCCGACAAAACGGGTCCAGGGAGGACACTATGCGTCGTCGCCTTTTCATCGGCTCCGCTCTCGCTGCGGCAGCGGCAGGGCCGGCATCCGCCCAGGAGTGGCCCGCCAAGCCGCTCCGCATCGTCATCCCCTATCCACCGGGCGGGCCCTCCGACGTCTCGACGCGCATCGTCATCGAGCGGGCCGCCCAGATCCTCGGCCAACCGGTGCTGTTCGACAACAAGGCGGGTGCGTCCGGCATGATCGGCGCCGAGTACCTGAAGAACCAGACACCCGACAATCACACCTTCCTCACCACGACGACAGCGATGGTCTGCATCACCCGCCACCTGCAGCCGATCCCGTTCGACCCGGAGAAGGATTTTCTCACCGTGTCGCGCATGGCCACGTCATGGGGCATCATGGCCATCCACCCTTCGGTGCCGGCGCGCTCGTTCGCCGAGTTCGTGGCCTACGCCAAGGCCAACCCCGGCAAGATCAATTTCAGCTCCTCGGGCCTGGCGACCATCACCCACCTGTTCGGCGAGCGGCTGTGCTTCGAGGCGGGCATCAAGATGACCCACGTGCCCTATCGCGGCAGCGCCCCAGCCACCAATGCCCTGGTCGCGGGCGAAGTCCAGGTGCAGTTCGACCAGACCTGCCTGCCGCACGTGAAGGCGGGCAAGCTGATCGGGCTCGCCATGCTCTCGGAAATCCGCCACCCCGATTTTCCCGAGGTCCCGACCCTGATGGAGCAAGGCTACGGCAAGGATGGCGGCGATTCCTGGTTCGGCATCCTGGCGCCGGCCGGCACGCCGCCGGAGGTGGTGGCACGCTTCGACAAGGCGATCGCGGAGTCGCTGCGCACACCCGAGATCGCGCAGAGGGCGCACGCCGGCGGGTTGCGCGTCACCTACCTCGGCCCCGCCGACTTCCGCACGACCATCGCCAACGAGACCAGGATGTTCGGGGAGATCATCGCCAAGGGGAACATCAAGATTTGAGGGAGCCGCTCAGTCTCTCGCGCGCTCGGCATGACGACCCGTTCGGGCCGACCAAGCACCCGGCACCAGCCGCGAGAGGGTCAGCGCGACAAGCAGGCCGCCGCCGGCGGCCAGGAAGGTGAAACGATAGCCCGCCAGGAAGCCGTCCACTCCCGCGATGTCGCCAGCACCACGCGCTTGAAGGGCCGTCAGGACCGACGCACCACTCACGATGCCGAGCGTGCGCGTGAGCAGCGAAAGGCTTCCGGCGACGCCACGATCGCGCTGCGCCAGGGTTGCCGTGACGATGTCGGTGTAGGCTACGGTCAGCAGACCTTGCCCGACGCCCTCGACGATCAGCAGGAATGCGACGACGACGAGCGGCGTGGCCGCGCCGGTAAAGGCGAGCGGCAACAGGCCGAGGCCGACCAGCGTCACGCCGACGAAGGCCGTCGGTCGCTGGCCGATCCGGCGCACCAGAAAGGCCGACAGGGGCGCTCCCGTCAGGCTGCCGGCATAAGCAAACGCCAGCACGAGACCGCTCACCAGCGCCGAGAGCTGCAGCACGTTGACGAGGTAGTACGGCGTCAGCAGCAGGATCGAGAAGCCCGCGAGGTTGGCGAGCGCGTTCATGACGTTGGGAACGGCAAAGGCGGGATCGGCAAAGAGGCCGGGCCGGATGATCGGCTCCGGCACGCGGCCGGCGCGCTTGATATAGAGGAACAGGACGACGAGCGACGCTGTGAAAAGCGCGGCCGACCATGTCCCCGGGACCTCGCGGCGCTGCGATAGCACGAGCGACAGCAGGAGACTGCTCATGCATAACGCGAGCAGAATGGCGCCCGGCGCATCGAACGGCCGCGGATCGGGCTTCGGCGAGGGCAGCAGGCCCGACAGGCCGAGCGCCGCGAGCGCGATCGGCACGCGCACCCAGTAGACGCCCGGCCAGCCCCAGAGCTCGACCAGCACGCCGCCGAGGAAGGGGCCGATAGCCGCGGCAATCGCCATGCTGCTGGCGAACCCCGCCAGAGCGCGCGTCCGGGCACTCTCGGGAAACAGCGAGGTCGCCAGCGCCGGCGTGCAGGAGAGCGCCAGCGCCGTGCCGACGCCTTGACCGGCGCGCGCCAGCAGGAACAGCGGCCAGTCGGGAGCCGCCGCGCAGGCCGCACAGCCGATCGCCGAGATTGCCAGTCCGCTGCGGAAAATCAGGCGATGACCGAACAGGTCGCCCAGCTTGCCGCACACCAGCATCAGCGAGCCGTAGACCAGCACATAGCAGATCACCAGCCACTGCACGTCGCCCAGCACCAGCCCGAAGTGCCGGGTGATGTCGGGAAGGGCGACGTTGACGGCGATATCGAGCGGGGCGAGCGAAGCACCCAGCCCGACGATGGCGAGGCCGATGCCGGGCCGCGTCAGAGGTGCTTGCCCAGGAATGCCATCGTGCGTTCCCACGCCTGCTTGGCTGCCGTTGCGTCGTAAGCAGCGCTGCTCTCGTTGGCGAAGGCGTGCGCCGCGGCGTACCGGAAGATCGCCGGCTTGTTGCCGGCGGCGGTCATCGCCTTCTCGAAATCGTCGACGAGCTGCGGCGTGCACCAATCGTCCTGGTTGGCAAAGTGGCCTTCGATCGGAATCTCGATCTTGGCCGGATCGGCGAGCTGTCCGGGCGGAATGCCGTAGAACGGCACGCCGCAAGCGACACCCGGCACGCGGGCCGCGGCGGCGATGGTGAGCGCGCCGCCCAGGCAGAACCCCATGACACCGACCTTGCGGCTGCTGGCGGCGAGATGCTTGACCGCGCCGGCGATGTCCTGATCCGACGCGCCGACGAAATCGAGGCCCGTCATCAGGTGATTGGCCTCGTCCGGCTTCTGAGTCACGCGCCCCTTGTAAAGGTCGGGTGCCAGTGCATTGTAGCCAGCGGCAGCCAAGCGATCGGCGATGCCCTTGATCTGATCGTTCAGGCCCCACCATTCCTGGATCACGATGATGCCGGGCTTACCGCTGCCCGCCTCGGCCAGATAGCCTTTGCAAGTCGAGCCGTCGGGACGCTTGAAGTCGATCATGCTGCCCATGTGTCCTCCTTCACCTTGGTAGGCGTACGTTAACGCATGCCTAGCATGAAGGTGAACCTCTCTTCGCAGGCACCATGAAGCGCTTGGATTGCATCTCCAGGAGAAATGCACTTATGTGGAGTGCCGAGGCTTTCGCCCCGTGGTAGGCGGTCTGCCAGAGCTTGGTGGATGACCAAGCCGAGACAGCGGGAATACTTCCATGCATCGTTGCTGGGTGGAACGGCGAGCAATTCTTGCGATGGCCGCGGCCGTCCCGTTGATCTTGACCGGATGTGCTCCAACCGGCCCCAATTTGCAGAATTCGGCTGACGGCCTGTTCCTCGGCAGGACGACAGTCCGCCAAGTGATCGCCAGGTACGGGCAGCCGAGTGTACACACGACGACGAGCGGCGCTGCGAGTCAGCCCACGCAGGCCGGCCGTCCCGGTGGTCTCCAGCACGCATCCGTTCCCGGCAACATTGAAGTCCTGCGATTTTCGCAGACGCAGGTTTCGACCCCGCTCCTTCTCGTCGGGGTCGTGAACACAAGAGGAAGAAGTCTCGCGCTCGAATTCTGGAATGATCGCCTGATCTACTACGTGTTCTCGAGCGACTTCGCGGCCGATTCGACCAACTTCAACGAGACCACCATTTCGTCCTTAGTTCGCGGCCAGACCACGCGCGCAGATGTCATTCGCGATCTCGGACCGCCGAGCGGCGAAGGCATTTACCCGTATGTGGCTGTTCAGGGAACGAGCATGATCAGCTACCTGTACACCGAGCTCCGCTCGTCAGGTCCGGTGCTCGTCGGGGGCGCGCTCAGCGCGAGGGCAAAACATGCCATGTTTCTTTTCGATGCCTCCGACAGCTTATTGGACACCTACATCTCGACGCTGAACGTGCCCTCACGGTCGGGACGCTGACCTCGTCCGAGGAGAGCATTGTGCGCTACAGCAGCTTGCGCAGTTCGGTCTTGAGAATCTTGCCGTAGTTGTTCTTGGGCAACGCCTCGACGAACTTGTAGTCCTTGGGGCGCTTGAAGCGGGCGATGTTGTCGAGACAGAGCTGGTCGAGCTCGCCCGGTGCCGGCGTGTTGCCGTGGCGAGCGACGACGAAGGCCACCACCTCCTCGCCCCATTCCGGATGCGGACGGCCGACCACCGAGCATTCCGCAACCGCGGGATGGAGGTTCAGCACGTCCTCGATCTCGCGCGGATAGATGTTGGAGCCGCCGGAGATGATCATGTCCTTCGATCGGTCCTTCAGGGTGAGCAGCCCCTCCTCGTCGAACGCACCGACATCGCCGGTCCACAGCCAGCCGTCACGCAACGAGCGAGCCGTCGCCGGTGCATCGTTCCAGTAGCCGGCCATCACCGTATCGCCCTTGACGATGATCTCGCCGACCTCGCCGGCCGGCAGCGCGCGCCCCGCTTCGTCGACCACGCGCACGGTGACGCATGAATCGGGACGGCCGGCCGACGCCAAACGCTGCTCCCAGCGCGGATGCTCGCGGTCGGCATGCATCTCGCGGCTGAGATGGGTGATGGTCATCGGGCTCTCGCCCTGACCGTAGAGCTGGCAGAGCTTGTTGCCCAAGAGAGCGAGCGCCCGCTTGAGATCGGACACGTACATCGGCGCGCCGCCGTAAGAGACCAGCCGCAGCGCGTCGGGCCTGAGCTCGGCGACGCTGCCGTGCTCGATCAACCGCTTCACCATCGTCGGCGCGAGAAAGATGCTGCAGTCGGGCCAGCGATTCATCAGCTCGACCGTCTCCGGCACGTCGTACTTGCCGCTCTCGGGAAAAACCTGGACCGCGCCGCGTGCCAGCAGGGGGAAGCTCCACAGGCCCGAACCGTGACTGATCGGCGCGGCATGCAGGATCGAGCCGCCCGGCGACGGCCGGTCGACGTCGGCATAGTAGTTGAGCGTCATCGTCAGAAGATTGCGATGGGTGAGCGTGGCGCCCTTCGGCCGGCCGGTCGTGCCCGACGTGTAGAACAACCAGGCCGGATCGGTGGGCTCCGCGTCCGTCAACGCCGTCGGATCGCCGACCGCCATGAAGGTATAGGAGCGCGTCGTCACGTCGACGATCTCGCGCAGCTCCGGCGCTTCCTTGGCGGCCTCGGCGATGGTAACGGCTAGGTCGGGCGTGACGAAACAGAGCTTCGCCCCCGAATTCTCCAGGATGAAGGCGAATTCCCTGGCATGCAGCTTGGCGTTCATCGGCACGGTGCAAAGGCCGGCGTGCCACACGGCGTACATCGCCTCGATCGACTGCACGCAATTCGACAGGGCGAAGGCCACGCGGTCGCCGCGCTCGAGCCGGAAGCGGGTCCGCAGATGCATGCTCATCACCGAGACCCGGCGCCACAATTCGCGATAGCCGAGATGGCGCGACGTGCCGTGCGCGAGCGCCGGCAGATCGCGGAATTCACGCGCTGAGCCCAGGAGCAGATTGGCGATATTCATGGCAGCTCGATCCGTCCGGTCGACTATTGCAGGCCCGGCGACGACCTTGCAATGTGTGCCCATGCAGCATTTCGATTTCGCCGTCGTCGGCGCCGGCATTGCCGGGGTATCCGCCGCCTATCGTCTCGCGCCGCACGCCAGCGTGGTCATCCTGGAGCGCGAGCATGTCGCGGCCTACCACACGACCGGTCGCTCGGCGGCACTGCATTCCGAGACCTACGGCAGCGCCGAGATCCGCGCCATCACGGTGGTGTCCGGTCGCTTCTATCGCCAGCCGCCGGCCGGCTTCACCGACCATCCCCTGCTCACGCCGCGCGGCGCGCTGATCGTCGGCCGCGCCGAGCAGCAGGCAGCTACGCAGAAGGCCGCCGCCGAGTATGCCCGTCTGGTGCCGAGCGTGCGCTGGCTCGATCCGCCGGAGGCGCTGCGCCGACAGCCTTTGCTCAAGCCCGAGACGGCCGCCGGCGGCGCCATCTTCGAGGAGGCCGAGGACATGGACGTGGCGGCGATCCATGGCGGCTTCCTCAAGGGCGCGCGGGCAGCCGGCGCGATGCTGCGCCTCGATGCCGAGGTCACGACTCTCGACCGCAAGGATGGACGCTGGACGATCCGGCTGCGCGATGGCGAAAGCGTCAGCGCCGCAAGCATCGTCAACGCCTCCGGTGCGTGGGCCGACATTCTGGCCAGTCTGGCCGGCGCGGCGCCGGTGGGCCTGATTCCCAAGCGTCGCACCGCTTTCACTTTCGATGCGCCGGCCGATCTCGATCTCGCGCCGATGCCGATGGCCATCGACTTCGACGAGACCTGGTACATCAAGCCCGAGGTCGGCCAGTTCCTCGGCTCGCCCGCCGACGAGACGCCGTCGCCGCCGTGCGACGCACAGCCCGAGGATATGGACATCGCCATCGCCGTCGAACGCATCGAGGCGGCGACAAGCCTTTCCATCCGACGCATCAAGAACAAATGGGCAGGTCTGCGGAGCTTCGTCGCCGACAAGAATCTCGTGGTGGGCTTCGATCCCAAGGTCGAGGGCTTCTTCTGGCTGGCCGGCCAGGGCGGCTACGGAATCCAGACCGGCGAAGCCGCCGGCCGGTTGGCGGCAAGCCTGGCACGGGGCCGCGGCCTGCCTCGCGACATCGCCGAGCTCGGCGTCGCCGAGGCCGCTCTGTCGCCGGCGCGCTTCACACAGCGGTGATCGACTCTTCACGCCCCGTCGCCAAGACCTGACTTCCCGATGGCGGCTGAGCGAGTCATGCTTCGGATGGAGCGCTCATCGGCGTTTCGCGAAGCGCTTCTACGAGGGAGTGACAGATGACCAGGAAGGCTCTTATTGCGACCGCGGCGGCGGTCTTCGCTGCCGGCAGCTTCGCCACGACAGCCCACGCCGGCGTGAAGTGCGGCGGCGTCAATTCGTGCAAGGGCACGAGCGCGTGCAAGACGGCAACGTCGGCCTGCAAAGGACAGAATGCGTGCAAGGGCCAGGGCTGGACGGAGACCAGGGACGTGGTCACTTGCACCACTCAGGGCGGCAAGGCCCTGCAGTAGGAAGTCGGCACATCCGCGAACCAGGGCGCCGCGGGCAATCGTGGCGCCTCCGCCCCTCCTGGGAGTCCGCCTCCCGGCGGGCTCGGGCACGACCATCGAGTCGGGATGGCCGAGCGACCGATCTTCGAGCATCCAAGGTCCGGCTCTCGACCACCGCCCGGGACTCCGGCGGCGTCCATCCCGGTTTCGCGATAGGATGACTTCATGCCCAAGGGCGACATCGGATTTGGTCTCGGACTGAGGCCGGAGCACTACGAGGAGATTGCCGCCAACCCGGGCCGGGTCGACTGGTTCGAGGCGCTGTCGGAGAACTACATGGTGTCGGGCGGCAGTCCGCTGCACTGGCTCGAGCGCATCCGCCGCGACTATCCGATAGCGCTGCATGGTGTGTCTCTGTCGATCGGCTCGATCGACCCGCTCGACCGCCGCTATCTCGACGACCTGAAGGCCCTCGCCGACCGCGTCCAGCCGCTTTGGGTCTCCGATCACCTGTGCTTCACCGGTTTGCGCGGCATCAACATGCACGACCTACTGCCGCTGCCCTACACAGAGGAAGCGCTCGGCCATGTCGCCGAGCGTGTGCGTGCCGTGCAGGATCACCTCGGCCGGCGGCTGGTTCTGGAGAACGTGTCGAGCTACGTCACCTACGCCGCGTCGGAGCTGAGCGAATGGGAGTTCATCGGCGAGCTGGCACGCCGCACCGACTGCGACATCCTGCTCGACGTCAACAACGTCTATGTCAGCGCCTTCAACCACGATTTCGATGCGCGCACTTTCCTGCGCGCCATGCCCAAGGAGCGCGTGCGCCAGTTCCACCTCGCCGGCCACACCCACAAGGGCAGCCACATCATCGACACCCACGACCATCCGATCGTCGACGACGTCTGGTCGCTCTACGAGGAAGCGGTGCGCCTGTTCCCCGGCGTGCCGACCATGATCGAGCGCGACGCCGACATCCCGCCCTACGCCGAGCTGGTGGCCGAGCTCGACATCGCCCGCCGCCTGGCGGCCGGCACGCGACGTGAGGCCGCCGAATGACCCCGCAGGCCGGCGGCAATGCGGGGTCTCTGGGCGACCTGCAACGCGCCTTCCAGGATTACCTGTTGGGCGGCAACGATGCCTTCCGCGTCGCCGTGCGCGACAGCCGCAAGGCCGACCGCGCGACGCTGCTCGACGTCTATCGCGACGGCTATGCGCTTCGCCTCATCGAGGTCTTGACCACCGACTATCCCGGCTTGATGGCGATGACCGGCCCGGCCGACTTCGACCATCTGGCGCGTGCCTACATCGCCAAGCATCACTCGCACCATCCGTCGATCCGCTGGTACGGCAAGGACCTCGCCGATTTCATGGCGAGCACGCGACCCTACAGCGACAGCCCGGCCGCGGCCGAGATGGCTCGTTTCGAATGGGCGCTGGGCGAGGCCTTCGACTCGCCCGACGTCACGCCGATCGGAGCCGAGGCGCTGATGGCTCTGGCGCCGGAAGCCTGGGAGACGCTCTCCTTCACCGCCCTGCCGTCGCTGCGGCGCCTGCGCCTGGCATTCGAGACGCCGCAAGCCTGGCAACGTCATACCGAGGTCGAGCCCGGCAATCTCGAGGTCGAGCGCGCCGCGGAACCCGTTGCCTGGGCGGTCTGGCGCCCCGAGCGGGTGTCCAATTTCCGCTCGTTCGAGCCCGACGAAGCCGCCCTGCTCGACGCCCTGGTCGAAGGCCGGCCGTTCCCCGACCTGTGCGAAGTAGTCGCCGCCTTCACCGGCGACGACGCGGCCCCCGCCCGCGCCGCCGGCCTTCTCCGGGCGATGGTCGAAGGCGGCATGATCGCGGGCTTCAGCCACGGCGCCGGCGGGTGACACGCTTCGCCCACGCCAATATGGTCCTGCCGCACGCCCGCTTGATGGAATGGTAGACATACGAGACTTAAAATCTCGAGGCCGAGAGGCCGTGCCGGTTCGAGTCCGGCAGCGGGCACCAGCGCAACCTCGGGATGGCTTGGACGTCCGCGGCAGTGCGCCGCCGAGGGCCAATTGCCCTCGGCGGGCGAGGTCCGTTACGCCGTTGCAAGTATTGATCCCCGTAGCAACTTCCCTGCGATTCCTGCCGCACCCGCCGACACTGATGGCGTGAATCCGGAGTCTTCCTTGTCGTTTCCTTCGCTTCACCCCAACCAGACAACCTGGCATCGCGACCGCCCCATCGAGCCGGAAGCGACCGCACTGCTGGTGGTCGATGTCCAGAATCTGGAGATCGCGCCACCGATCGAGCGTGAGCATCCCGCCTTCGTTGCCGACCTGCGCACACGCGTCGTGCCCAACATTGCCTGCCTCATCGCCGCCTGCCGCCAGGCCGGCATCGAGGTCATCTACACCGTCATCGAAAGCCTGACCCGCGATGGCCGCGACCGCAGCCTCGACCACAAGCTCTCCGGAATCCTGGTTCCCAAGGGCGCGTGGGAGGGGCGAGTGATCGACGCGGTGGCGCCACGCGACGACGACATCGTCCTGCCGAAGACCTCGTCGGGCGTGTTCAACTCGACCAACGTCGACTACGTGCTGCGCAATCTCGGCGTGCGCCATCTCCTGGTCGTCGGCCTGCTGACCGACCAGTGCGTGGACATGGCCGTGCGTGATGGCGCCGATCGGGGCTACTACACCATCTGCATTTCAGATTGCTGCAGCACCTACACGGCAGGCCGACAGACCAACGCGCTCCAAGCTTTCGGCGGCTATTGTCGAACCGTCACGCTCGCGGCCATGCTCGCCGAGATCGCGGTGGCGGCGAAGCAGCCCTGCGTGGGGTAAGTCGGTGTCTTCGCCGAGCTGAATCGGCTGTGGCTCGGGCTTTGTCCGCTCGCGCCTTGCAGTCGCTCCGAGCGTAGCGCCACTCTCGCGCGAAGCCGAAGAAAGGAACTCGTCGCCGCAGCCCGCTGCGGAGGACGCACCCTACGCGGTGACATCGTCAGGCCGCCGAGCCGGCGATGGCACGCCGCGCCGGAGCCAGGCTCTCCGCCTGGATGGCGTGGGCGAGACCGCGCAGTCGCTCCTTGTCGGCCGCATCCTTCACCGGGATCGAGAATTCGCAATGGGTAACGACCGCGCCGTAGCGATCGCAGAGCTTGCGGGCGATGGTGTCGTAGGTTCCGATCGTCACGAAGGTCTCGAGAACCTCGTCGCTGATGTGCTGGGGCATCTCCTCCCAACGCTGAGCCCGTGACAGCAGCTTCAGCCGATCGGCAAGATCGCCGAGGCCGAGATGGTCGAAGGCGGCGCGATATTGCGGAGTCGAGGCGTAGAAAGCGATGCGCGCGCGAACATCGCGCACCTTCGGGACTAGCTCGGCTTCGCTCGCCGCGGCGGCGACCAGCGGCTTCATGCAGACCGTGAAATCGGCGAGCGACCGGCCCGTGTTGGCCGCACCGGCGCGAACGGCGGGCAGCATGACCTTGGCGATGTAGGACGGTGTGCACACCGGATGAGGGCGTATCCCGTCGGCCACCTCGCCGGCGACCCGGCACATCACGGCATTGACCGCTGCGAGCTGGATCGGGATGCGCGGATGCTCGATCGGTCCCGGGTTGAACAGCGGCACCATGAGGTCGAGCTTGTAGTGCGGGCCGCGGACGGCGAGCGGCGTGCCGTTCTGCCAGCAATCCCAAACAGCGCGGACGGCGCCGACATATTCGCGCATCCATGGACCGGCCGGCGACCACGCGAGGCCGTAGCGCCGCTCGATGTGTGCCTTGACCTGGGTGCCGAGGCCGAGCGTGAAGCGGCCGCAGGACAGCTTCTGCAGCGTCCAGGCGCTCATCGCCATCACGGCCGGGCTGCGCGGGAAGGCGATGGCGACGGATGTCGCGAGCTTCAGCCGCGTCGTCGCCTGCGCGGCCAACGCCATGATGACGAACGGATCGTCCTTGGTTTCCTCGACGACCATGCCGTCATAGCCGACGTCCTCGAGCAGGCGGGCGTCGTCGCCGACCGTGGCGAGATCGAGCGGGATCTCGGGGGCGCGCAGACCGGGATCGACCTTGCCGAGCGGCAAGAGAGTTTCTAGGAGCACTGTGTTACGAGGATAGAAGCTGTCGACGCGCCCCGACAAGGGCCGATCAAGCAAGGGAGGAAGGCGACATGAAGGATTTCGCAGGCAGGATCGCGGTCATCACTGGCGGTGGCACTGGCATGGGGCGCGAGCTGGCGCGGCAGCTCGTCGCCGAGGGTTGCAACGTCGCGATGTGCGACATCTCGGCTGCCAACATGGCCGAAACCAAGCGCCTGTGCGAGGTCGAGCGCCTGCCGCAAGGCCTGCGCATCACCACCCACGTCGCCGACGTTTCCAACGAGGACGACGTCAAGCGCTTCGCACGCGAGGTCGCCGAGCAGCAGGATACCGACAAAATTCACCTGCTGTTCAACAATGCCGGTATCGGCGGCGGCGGCAGCATGATCGCCCACAGCCGCGAGGAGTGGGAGCGCACCTTCAACATCTGCTGGTTCGGCGTCTACTACTGCACGCGGGCGTTCCTGCCGATGTTGCTCAAGGCCGACAAGGGTCACATCGTCAACACCAGCAGCATCAATGGCTTCTGGGCCTCGGTCGGCCCCTCCATGCCGCACACCGCGTACAGTGCGGCGAAATTCGCCGTCAAAGGCTTCAGCGAAGCCCTGCAAACAGACCTGCGAATCAACGCCCCGCACATCAAGTGCTCGGTGGTCATGCCGGGCCATATCGGCACATCGATCGTGTCCAATTCGCGCAAGATCCAGAGCGGCAACCAGTCCGACACGATGAACGCCACCGAAATAGCTCAGATGCGGGCCCGCATTACTTCGATGGGCTTCGACGTCAGCAAGCTGTCGGACGACGACGTCGCCAAGCTGGCGGCCGAGCGTGCGCGGAGCTTCCTCGAGAATGCGCCGACCAGCGCCGCCCAGGCGGCGACGATCATCCTCGACGGGGTCAAGGCCGAGCGCTGGCGCATCCTGGTCGGTGCCGACGCCGAGAAGATCGACCGGCGCGTGCGGGAGACACCGGAACAGGCCTACGACATCGACTTCTTCCAGTCGTTCGCCAAGGAAGTCGGCTGGAAGCTCGGCACGCAGTGACGGCGCCGACAGCCTGGAGAAAATCGCCAGGAAAGTGCAGGAGATCGAGAGGTCGATCGGCCTTGGCGATCTCGCTGTCTTCACGCCCAAGTGGCAAGAATCTTCCATTCCCTCCCCCGTCGTCGGGGGGAGGTGGCCCGCAGGGCTGGAGCGGGAAGACCGCAGTCGAGACTTTTTGATTTCGACGTCGGACTCACGAGCATCTCGACCATGGCTATCCCCTTCCGCCCCGTATGACGAGGAGGGATTGGAGATACGGCCTATCCCCTGTAGTGGCAGGACACCCAGTGGCCAGGCCGGCTTTCACGTAGCTCGGGCACACGCTGGGCGCAGTCCGGCTTGGCGATCGGACAGCGCGTATGGAAGTGGCAGCCGGAGGGCGGCCGGATCGGATTGGGCACGTCGCCCTGCAACATGATGCGGTTGCGCTTGACCGTCGGATCGGGGATCGGCACGGCCGACAGCAGCGCCTCGGTGTAGGGGTGCAGCGGCGAGTCGTAGAGATCGCGCGCCGGTGCGATCTCGACCACACGGCCGAGATACATCACCGCCACCCGGTTCGAGATGTGCTCGACCACGCTGAGGTCGTGCGCGATGAACAGGTACGTGAGGCCGAACTGCTCCTGCAAATCCTCCAGGAGGTTGATCACCTGGGCCTGGATCGAGACGTCGAGCGCCGACACCGGCTCGTCGCAGACGATCAGCTTGGGCTCGACGGCGAGCGCGCGGGCAATGCCGATGCGCTGGCGCTGACCGCCCGAGAATTCGTGCGGGAAGCGGCGCATGTGGTCGGGCTGCAGCCCCACCGTCTCAAGCAACTGGACGACGCGATCCTCCTGCGCCTGACGCGAGCCGGCCAGCTTGTGGATCGTCAGCGCCTCGCCGATGATCGCGCCGACCGTGAGCCGCGGGTTGAGCGAGGCGTAGGGGTCCTGGAAGATGATCTGCATGTCGCGGCGCAGCGATCGCAACGCCGTGGCATCCATGCGGGTAACGTCGGAACCCTTGAACCGGATTTCCCCCGAGCTGGGCTCGATCAGCCGCAGGATGCATCGGCCGGTCGTCGACTTGCCGCATCCCGATTCACCCACCAGCCCCAGCGTCTCGCCCGCGCCGATGTCGAAGCTCACGCCGTCGACGGCGTGGACCCGATCGATCTCGCGCACGAATACGCCGCCCTTGACGGCGAAATGCTTGCGCAGATCCCGGACCGAGAGGAGCGCGTCGTCCGGACCAGTGGCAGCCGCGCCGCTCACAGCACGCACCGCACGAAATGGCCGGGCGCCGCCTCCTTGAGAGGCGGCATCTCGCGCACGCAGATGTCGCTGGCGTAGCGGCAGCGGGCGGCGAAGCGGCAGCCCGGCGCCGGATCGAGCAGGCTCGGCACCGTGCCGGAGATCGCCTCCAGGCGCTGCTTCTTCTCGGCCGCGCGATCGACGCGCGGAATCGATCGGATCAGACCCTGGGTATACGGATGGCGCGGATGGCCGAACAGCTCGCCGACCGGTGCCTCCTCGACCACCTTGCCGGCATACATCACGGTCACTCTCTGGCAGGTCTCGGCGACCACCCCCATGGCGTGGGTGATCAGCATGATCGACATGCCGAAGCGATCCTTCATTTCCTGCATCAGCTCCAGGATCTGGGCCTGGATGGTGACGTCGAGCGCCGTCGTCGGCTCGTCGGCGATCAGGAGCTTGGGCTGGCACGACAGCGCCATGGCGATCATGACGCGCTGGCGCATGCCGCCTGAGAATTGGTGCGGGTAGTCGTGCACACGGCGCTGCGGGTTGGGAATGTTGACCAGGCGCAGCATCTCGGCGGCACCTGCCATGGCCTGCTTGCGTCCGAGCTTCTGGTGCAGCCCGATCACCTCGGCGATCTGCTCGCCCACCGTATAGACCGGATTGAGCGAGGTCATCGGCTCCTGGAAGACGATGGCGATCTCGCGGGCGCGAATCTTGTTCATTTCCTCGTCGCCGAGCGGGATCAAGTCGCGGCCACGCCACAGGATCTTGCCATCCTCGAAACGGCCGGGCGGCATGTCGATCAGCTTCAGCACCGAGCGCGCCGTCACCGTCTTGCCGCAGCCCGATTCGCCCACCACGCCCACGGTCTCGCCGCGGTCGATGCGCAGATCGACGCCGTCGACGGCCTGGACCATGCCGTCGTCGGTCTTGAACCAGGTCTTCAGTCCTCGAATCTCGAGCAGCGTCTCGGCCACAGGCACCTCAAAGGACGCGGCGAGGATCGAACGCGTCGCGCAATCCATCGCCGATGAAATTGATGGACAGCACGGTGAGGAAGATCGCGGCGCCGGACGCCAGCGCCCAGTGCGGGGCGATGTCGAGATAGTCCTTGGCGTCGGCCAGCAGCCGGCCCCAGGTCGGAATGTCGGGCGGGAAGCCCAACCCGAGGAAGGACAGGGTCGATTCCTGGATGATCGCGGCCGCGACATCGATGGTGGCGGCCACGATCACCGGGCCCAGCGCATTGGGCAGGATGTGCTGGATCACCTGCCGGCTGCGCGAGGCGCCGAGCGCGCGGGCAGCCTCGACGAACTCCTTCTCGCGCAACGACAGGAACTGGGCGCGCACCAGGCGGGCCGCGGGCATCCAACGCAGGCCGCCGATCACGATGACGATCATGATGAAGATGCCGCCCTCGACGCCGAACACCGCCTTCAGCGAATCGCGGAACAGGTAGATGATCAGCAGCAGCAGCGGCAGCGTCGGCAGCGACAGGAACAGGTCGGCGAGCCACATCAGCACGGCGTCGACCTTGCCGCTCGCCATGCCGGCGATGGCGCCGACCAGCACGCCGACGAAGATGGCGACGACCATCGCCGCCAGGCCGACGGCCAGCGAAATGCGCCCGCCATAGATCATGCGCGCCAGCACGTCCTGCCCGAGATCGTCGGTGCCCAGCGGATGCGCCCAGCTCGGCCCCTGCAGCTTGGCGGCGAAGTCGATCTCGTTGATCGGCACCGTCCAGACGAACGGACCGAGCACGACCGTGGCGACGATCAGCCCCAGCACGATGGAGCTGGCCAGCGCCAGGCGATGGCGACGGAAGCGGCGCCACACCTCCTGCCAAGGCGAGAAGTGCTGCCGCTTGCGCGCCGGCGCGGCGACGGTCGCGGGCTGCGCCGCGACGCCGGAGGGTGCGCTCTGGGTGACGGTCATGGGCGCGCCTCAGCGGTAGGAGATGCGGGGGTCGAGCCAGGCATAGAGCATATCGGCGATGAGATTGCAGAGGACGACGAGGCAGGAGAAGACGAAGGTGACGGCCATCACCACCGGCGTGTCATTGGCCAGCATGGCCGAGATCAAGAGCGAGCCGATGCCGGGAACGCGGAAGATCTGCTCGGTGACGATGGCGCCGCCGAACACCACCGGCATCTGCAGCATGACCAGGGTGACGACCGGGATCAGCGCGTTGCGCACCACGTGCCGGGTGATCACCTTGCGCTCGCCAATGCCCTTGGAGCGCGCCGTGATGACGTAGTCGAGGCGCACGACATCGAGCACCGAGGAGCGTACGTAGCGCACCAGCGAGGCGCCCTGGAACAGGCCGAGCACCATCACCGGCATGATCGACTGCTTGATGTGCTCCCAGTAGAACTTCCAGCCGGTGGCATTGATGTCGGCCCGGTAGACGAAGGGCAGCCAGTCGAGCTGGATCGAGAACACCAGGATCAGCAGCAGGCCGGTGAAGAAGGTCGGCAGCGAGAAACCGATGAAGGCCAGCGTGTTGGCGATCTGGTCGAACACCGAATAGGGCCGGATGCCGGCCAGCACGCCGACCGGCAGGGCCACCAGGATGGCAATGAGCTGGGCAGCACCGATCACGACAAGGGTCGTGGGCAGACGCTGCAGGATCAGAGTGTCGACATTCATTCGACTGGTGAATGAGAACCCCCAGTCGCCGCGCATCATGGCCGTGAACCAGTGACCGTAACGGACCCACACCGGGTCATCGAGGCCGAACTTGGCCCGCAACGCCGCCGCCACCTCCGGCGGCACCGCTGGATTCTGCGCCAGCTCGGAGAACGGATCGCCCGGCGCCAGCGCGAGAACGGTGTAGAGGAGGACGCTGATCCCGAGCATGGCCGGGATCACCAGCAATAGTCGGCGAATGATCCACTGACGGGACACTCACGGCCTCCGCTGCTCGACCGTCACGTCGCGCGCCTCAGGAGTCCTTGTACCAATTCTGGAGGTCCCAAGTATTGTTGTCCCAGCCGCTCATGGCCGCCACGAGCTGGCTGCTGACCGCCTGGACGGCCGGCCGCGCGACCACCGGGATCACGACGATGTCGTTGACCACCATGTCATTCAGCTTGATGAACATCGCCGCGCGCTTGATCGGGTCGACCTCGACCTGGGCGGCCTTGATGATGTCGTCGTACTCCTTGTTGCGCCACCGCGTGATATTGCGGCCCTGCCACTTGTTCTCCCGCGTGGCCGCCTCCCATGACGCGAATTGCAGCATGAACACTTCCGGGTCGGGCTGTGTCATGGTGGTCGTGTACATCTGCAGGTCGGTGTAGAACTTCGTGTAGGTATCGGGGTTGGCCACGTCGGACGAGAAATACACCGACGCCGTCACCGCCTTGACCTCGATATCGATGCCCGCCTTCTGGCAGGCCTGCTTGACGATCGCCTGGGTCTTCTGACGCGGCTGGTTGATCGAGGTTTGGTAGACGAACTTCAGCTTCTTGCCGTCCTTGGCACGGATGCCGTCGGCCCCCTTCTTCCAGCCCGCCTTCTCGAGGATGTCGTTGGCCTTGTCGACGTTGAATTCGAACTTGGTGTTCTTGGAGCGGAACTTGTCGGGGTTGTTGACGAAATTAGCCGTGGCGTTGCCGGTGCGGCCATAGATGAACTTCTCCACCGAGTCCTTGTCGATCAGCACCGAGAGGGCCTGGCGCACCGCCGGGTCGGACAAAGTCGGATGCTTGGTCTTGAGGCTCGAGCGCTCGCCATCGACCTCGGTCCACGGATCGGTCGTGTTGAGCTGGATGTGCTCGATGTTGCCGCCCGGGGAGATGACGATCTTGCCCTTGCCGCCCTTCTCCATGCGCTGGAGAATTTCGTCCTCGACCTGCATGTTCCAAGCGAAGTCGAACTCGCCGGTCTGCAGCACCGCGCGCGCCGCCGAGACGGCGTCACCACCGCCCTTCATCTCGAAGGCGTCGAAATAGGGCCGGTTGGGCATATGGTAGTTGGGGTTGATCACACCCGACACCATGTCGCCCGGCTTGAAGTCCTTGAACATGTAAGGACCCGTGCCAACCGGCTTGAGGTTGGTCGGCGCGTCGCGCGACTTGTCGCCGGTGAAGGCCTCGAACAGGTGCTTGGGAATGATCATGCCGCGCGGCCCGACGAAGGCATCGGCCCAGAACGGCGTTGGCTTGCTGAACACGACCTTGATCGTGTGATCGTCGATCTTCTCGACCACCACCTCGTTGTACGAGCCGCTCGTCGTGGCGGCGGTCGCCGGGTTCTTCGCGTAGGCCCAGTTGAACACCGCGTCGTCGGCGGTGAAGGGCTTGCCGTCGTGCCAGGTGACGCCCTGCTTCAGCTTCCAGATCACCGACTTGCCATCGGCCGCCAGGGTGCCGTCCTCGCGGCTGGGGATCGAGGCAGCCAGCACCGGCTGGAGGTTGCCGTCGGCATCCCAGCCGGCCAGCGGCTCGTAGAACCAGCGCGAGCCGTCCTGATCCTTGGTGCCGACCGCGAAATGCGGATTGAGCAAGGTCGCGCCTTGCCACCACAGCACCTTCAGGAGGCCGCCGCCGCCGCGCTTGGTCGGCTTGTAGGTCGACTTGGGCTGGGCCATGGCCACACCGGAGAGGGCGAGCAACTGGGTCGCCATCGGCGCCGCCAGCCCCACTGCCGCCATCCGCTGGACGAAGCCGCGTCGCGACAGCTTCCCGGTCTTCACCGCGCCGATCAGGCGGCGCAATTCCTGTTCGTTCATGGTCCCGCTCCCGTCACCCTGTTCCCATTCATTCCATGCCGACGCTCTCGCTATGCTGCAAGATGCGTGCAAGTCTCAATCAGAACAGGCCGGCACGCCGTCGTCAACGATGCTCCGGCACGCGCTTACCGAGGAGAAGGAAAGAATGGCGTGGCTCTATCTGGTTCTCGCCGGCATCTGCGAAATCGGCTGGCCGGTCGGGCTGAAGCTCGGCTGGACCGATCAGGGTCCCCGTTGGGGATGGATCGTCTTCGCCGTTGTCGCCATGACAGCGAGCGGTGCGCTGCTTTTGTGGGCACAACGCTTCTTCCCCATGGGCACGGCCTATGCGGTGTGGACCGGCATCGGCGCGGTCGGTGCCTTCGCCGTCGGCATCCTGGCATTCGGTGATTCGGCATCCACCCTGCGAATGGTGTCGATCGGCCTGATCGTCGCCGGAATTGTCGGACTCAAGCTCGCCTGATCCAACCAATCCGATCGTCACTGCAAGGGAGAGAAGCAATGCGCATGAAAGACAAGGTCGCCCTGATCAGCGGCGCCGCTGGCGGCATGGGGGCCGCAACTGCCCGTCTGTTTGCCCGCGAAGGCGCCAAGGCCGTCATCGTCGCCGACCTGCTCGACAAGGAAGGCGAGGCGACCGTCGCCGATATCGTCAAGACAGGCGGCAAGGCGAGCTATGCCCATCTCGACGTCACCGACGAGGCGCAGTGGAAGAGCCTGATCGACCGCATCGTGGCCAACCACGACCACCTCGATGTGCTGGTCAACAATGCCGGCATCTCGGGTTCGGCCGAGCAAGATCTCTATGACACGGCGGCGTGGAACCGGCTGATGGGCATCAACGCCACCGGCGTCTTCCTCGGCATGAAGCACGGGATTGCCGCCATGAAGAAAGCGGGCCGCGGCTCGGTGATCAACCTGTCGTCGGTCTCGGGCATCGTCGGCCAGGGCAACATCCATGTCGGCTACAATGCCTCGAAGGGTGCCGTGCGACTGATCACCAAGGCGGCCGCCGCTCAGCATGGCCGCGACGGCATCCGCATCAACTCGGTGCATCCCGGCCTGATGCCGCCGATGCGCACCTCCGGCCGCACCGCCGATCCGGCGACCCGCGCCAAGACCTTGAAGGGCGTGCCGCTCGGCCGCGCCGGCGAGGTCGACGAGGTGGCTTACGCCATCCTGTTCCTGGCATCGGACGAATCGTCATACGTCACCGGCGCCGAGCTGGTCGTCGACGGCGGCTGGACCGCGGTGTGATGGCCAGCGACAGGGCGGTGTAATGGCAGACGACAGGAAGACCGTTGCCGTCGAGCCCTGGCAGGTGCTCGACACCAAGTACAGCTACCGCGATCGCTGGCTGGCACTGCGCAGCGACACAGTGCGCGTGCCCAACGGCACCATCCTGTCCCCCTACCACACCCTCGAATTCCCCGAATGGATCTGCGCCGTGGCGCTCACGTCCGACCGTCACATCGTGCTGATCGAGGAATACCGCCACGGCGTCGGCCGGCTTTCCATCGAGCTGCCGTGCGGCGCCCCCGACCACGACGGCGAGGACCTGCTCGCCGCCATGCAGCGCGAGCTCCTGGAGGAGACAGGCTACGCCGCCGACGAATGGCATGCGCTGGGCTCCTCGACCGCCAACACGGCGCGCCAGAACAACCGCGTCCACGCCTTCCTGGCCCTCGATGCACGCCCGGTCGCCGCCCAGAAGCTCGACCCCGGAGAGGTCATCCGCCCGCACGTAATCCCATGGCGCCAATTCATCGCCGAGCTCGGCGACGGCACTTTGGAAATCCCCGGCCTGCACCTCGCCGCCCTGTGGCAGCTCAAGACGTTCGCGCAGGCAAGCGGCGATCCGCGGCTGGCGGCACTGGAGCTTTAGTTCTTCCGCGATCCGCAAGAGCGCCTCGACGCGTCCGAGCGACAACCCGCCGCTTCCGTTTCGCCAGCATTCGTGCGTAGCTAGATATATGGATCGCAGGCAACCCGCATCGGGCTGGCGTGCGGCGGCATTCGCCGCCGCGCTGCTTGCGATCACGCTCAACTTCCTGCAGCCGCTCGCCCATGCCGCATTGATGCGCGACGGCGGACCCGCGAGCTGGGCGGCGATGTGCCTGCCCGGTGCCGCTGCGCAAAACGACGGCGACGGCACCACGCCGATCGCCGGCAGGCTGCACGAATGCTGCCTGGGACTCGCCCACGCCGCTCCGGCGAGCGTGCCGCCGTCGATCTTCGTCCTCGTCGACCTGCCGTCACGTTCCGTCGAACGACCCGTCCTCGCGCAAGAGGCGCTGGCGCCGGTCGGCATCCGCGACGGACCCAGCCAACCTCGAGCGCCACCCGTCCCCGTCTGACTCGTGAATCCGCCGCGCGTGCCCACGCGCGGCATTCGTTCGTCAGTTGGGGAGAGTATTCATGTTTTCCATCCGTGCGGTGACGTGCGCCGCCCTGGGGGCACTGGCCCTCGTACCTGCGCTCGCCGAGGCGCAACAGACTCCGCCTGCCAATCCCGCTCCATCGAGCGTCGACCTGCCGCCCATCACCGTGACCGCCGGCCGCGGCTCGCCGCTCGACAAGCTCGACGTCAGCACCACGCTGCTCACGCGCGAACAGATCCAAGCCCTGCCCGAGACCGGCGTCGACCAGATCGTAAATCGCATTCCGGGCGTCTGGCTGCCCAACATCCCGACCGGCCAGCTCCATCCCACGGCCCAGCCGGTCAATATCCGCGGCTTCGGCACCAGCACGACGATCAACACGCTGGTCATGGTCGACGGCGTGCCGATCAACGATCCCTATTTCCGCACCATCAACTGGAGCACCATCCCCAAGAACTCGGTCGAGCGCATCGAGGTCATTCGCGGCGGCGGCGCCACCAGCCTGTGGGGCAACATGGCGATGGGCGGGGTGATCAACATCGTCACCCGGGAACCGACGAAGACGGGGGCTGCGGCCGATACCAGCTACGGCAGCTACAACACCGCCACCGCGGAGGTCGCCGGCAGCTATGTCGTCAACGACAAGGTCAGGGTCGGGGCGAGCTACAACCATGCTCAGAGCTCGGGCTACAACCTCACGCCGGCGCAATATCAGAACGCCAACCTGGTGCCGACGGCCTCGAAGGCCGACAACATCGCCGCCAGCGTTTTCCTGGCGCCGAACGACAAGCTCAAGGTCTTCGCCAAGGCCTACTGGAACCAGACCTACGAGGATGGGCTGGTCTGGACCTTCGCCCACAACAACTGGTCGACCTACCGCCTGCTGCTGGGCGGCAGCTACCAGATCGACGACCAATCCTCGATTAATTTCAGCGGCTGGCTGAGCGGCGGCTCGTTCGGCACCATCAACGTGGCGAGCGGCGGCTACACGCTGAACAACACCAGCGCCCTCAACCAGTTCGTCAGCCAGATCGAGGCGACGCCCAATGCCGACCAGGGGGGCTCGCTGTTCTACGAGGCAACCCTCGGTCCCGTGCGCGACATCAAGATCGGCGTCGATGCGCGGCGCATACTCATCACCGACTACAACAATCTCTATGCCAGCGTGTCGGCGAACCCGACGACCTTCGTCGTCAACGGCGAGCATCGGTTCCAGGGCGTCTTCGGGCAAGGCACATACCGCTTCACCGGCGTGCCGCTCGACATCACGGTCGGCGTGCGCGGGGATTTCTGGCAAGCGATGAACGCCAGCGTGCTGACCCAGAACTCGAGCACCCTC
The DNA here is from genome assembly GCA_046349335.1 of Reyranellaceae bacterium. GTDB lineage: Bacteria > Pseudomonadota > Alphaproteobacteria > Reyranellales > Reyranellaceae > Reyranella. The sequence goes on along the minus strand of JAXMCO010000007.1, from coordinate 35,841 downwards.
AACGTCGTACCGAACAGCAGCGCGTCTAGCTTCGATCCCCGCGTCGGCTTCAAGTTCTACGCCAGCGACGAGGTGACTGTACGCGGCGCGATCTATCGCAACTTCTCCGCGCCCGGCATGAACCAGATGTACCGCAGCTTCGCCAGCGGCACGTCGTTCACGGCGATCAACCCCAACCTGCAGCCCATGACGAATTTCGGCCAGGAAGTCGGCATCGACTTCGACTGGAAAGGCTTCACCTTGTCGGGCACCTACTTCAACAACAACCTGAACAACTTCATCGACTTCGTGACGGTGTGCAACACCAACCCGACCTGCGCCGCCCCTTTCATCGCGGCGGCAGGGCTCAGCCCCAGCTTCACGTCGGTGCGCCAATATCAGAATGTCGGCAACGCCACCTTCCAGGGCTTCGAGCTCATCGCGACCTGGCAACCGATCGAGCAGCTCAAGCTGATGGGCAGCTTCACCAACACGATCGCCTATCTCACCAGCTCGGTAAATCCGACCCTGGTGCGCACCGGCGTCCAGCTCGGCCAGGTGCCGAGCACCATGTTCACGGCCGGGGTGGAATGGCGGCCGATCGAGAACCTGGTCCTCACGGCGTCCATGAAGTCGTTCCCCCAATACTGGAACGACACCGGTCACACGCAGTTGAACGACGGCGCCACCCTGATCGATCTCGGCGTACGCTGGTCGCCTGCCAAGGATGTCGATATCTATGGCAGTATCCAAAATCTGACGAACGTCCAGTATCTGGCCCAGGGATACTCGCTGACGTCGTTCGAAGGCTCGACCGTCAATGCGTCGGCCATCCCGCAGCTCGGCATGCCGCTGACGGCGATCGCCGGCCTGAGAGTGAGGTTCTGATGCGTCAGTTGCTCGCGCTCGCAGCGCTCGTCCTGTTCGGCCCCGATGCCGTCGCCCAGCATCAGCATGGCAAGGCGGGCAGCACGCCCGAGGCCTTCACCGCCGCGCCGGCTTTCGCGCCGGACGGCGCACTGTGGTTGGCACGGCCGATGGCCGATCGCATCGTCGTGCTGCGCTCGACCGACCTCGGCAAGACCTTTTCCGCCCCGGTGACGGTGACGCCCGAGCCCATGAACCTCGACTGGGGACCCGATGCGCGCGCGCGCATCGCTGTCGATCCCAAGGGGAACCCGATCATCACCTTCGGCATCTTCCAGGACAAGAACTTCAACGGCCGCGCCTTCTTCGCCCGCTCCGGCGACGGCGGCGCCACCTTCACCCGGCCGCGGCCGATCACGGCGGACACGACCAGCCAGCGCTTCGAAGTCGCCGCCGTCGACCCGGACGGTCGCGTGTTCGCGACCTGGCTCGACAAGCGCAACGTCGCCAGGGCGCGTGCGGCCGGCAAGGCCTACGCCGGCGCTGCCCTCGCCTACGCCTGGGAGGATGGCGAGGCCGGCTTCGGCGACACGTCGATCGCGCTCGACAACACCTGCGAATGCTGCCGGCTCGGCCTCGCCTTCGCCGGCGCCGGCCGGCCGGCGATCGTCTTCCGAAACATCTTCGCCGGATCGGTCCGCGATCACGCCGTCGTCACCTTCAAGGACTCCGCGACGCCCGGCCCGCTGCGCCGCGTCAGTGTCGACGACTGGAAGATCGAGGCGTGCCCGCATCACGGTCCCAGCCTCGCCGTCGCCCCGGATGGGTCGCAGCACGCCGCCTGGTTCACCGACGGCACAGCGCGCAAGGGCCTGTTCTATGCCCGCGCCGACTCAGGGTCCGCGGCCTTCGGTTCGCCGCGCGCCCTGTCCTCGCCCGGTCGCCAGCCGGCGCGGCCCTACCTGCTCGCCGACGGCCGCGCGCTGCATCTCGTGTGGAAGGAGTTCGATGGCGACAAAGTGGCGGTCCGTTGGCAGGTCTCGCGCGACAGCGGCCTGACCTGGAGCGGCGCCCGCGCGGTTGCCGAAACCGACGATGCCTCCGATCATCCGCTGCTGGTCGCGCACGCTGGACGGACGTACCTGTCGTGGCTCACCAAGACAGAAGGCTATCGCCTGATCCCGCTGGAGGACCAGCCATGAGACTGTCCATCCTGCTCGGCTTTCTCGTGGCGATGGCGTCGCTCGCCAACGCCGAGCCGACCAACCCGCTCGCCTTCGAACGCGGAAGCTGGGCCAAGCTGCGCGCCAGCCACAACGGCCAGGCGATGGTGATCCATTTCTGGGGCCTCACCTGCGGCCCCTGCCTGGTCGAGCTGCCGCAGTGGGGCAAGCTGCGCCAGGAGCGATCGGACCTGAAGCTCGTGCTGATCGCCGCCGATCCCCTGCCGCAGGAGCCAGACCGCGTGACTGCGACCCTGGAACGGGCCGGCCTTGCCGGTAGCGAAAGCTGGAGCTTTACCGATCGCTTCTACGAACGTCTGCGCTACGAGATCGATCCCGCCTGGGCCGGCGAACTGCCGCGCACAGTGATGATCGACGCCAAGGGCCAGGCGATCGTGCTGCCTGGCGTCGCCGATCTCGCCCAGGTTCGCACCTGGCTCGATACCCAACGCAACTCCCGACCCTGAGGCCTTTTCATGTCCTTCCTTCGCATCGTCTTCGCCGCCGCGTTGGCTCTCGCCGCGTCCGCGGCCCATGCCGCCGACTACAAGCTCGGCGCGATCGAGATCAAGCAGCCGTGGACACGCGCCACGCCGCCCACAGCGCCGGCGGGCGGCGGCTTTCTCGTTCTCGTCAACACCGGCACGACGCCCGACCGCCTGATTGCCGCCACCAGCCCGAACTCCGCCAAGGTCGAGCTGCACGAGATGACGATGGAAGGCAGCATCATGCGCATGCGCGAGCTGCCCAAGGGCATCGAGCTGCCGCCCGGCGCCACGGTAACGCTGAAGCCCGGCAGCCTGCATCTGATGTTCATCGACCTGAAGGCACCGTTCGCCAAGGACACCAAGGTGCCCGCAACCCTGGTCTTCGAGAAGGCCGGCAGCATCTCCGTCGAGCTCACCGTCGAGGCGATGGGCACGTCCGCACCGGGGCAACACGGGCGGTGATAATCTGAAGAATCAAAAATCCCCCGTTGCGCTCGGAGTGACAGGCGATGCTCGTCACGCAAACCCTGTCATCTAGAGCGCAGCGAGGAATCCTTCATCGAGCGTTCACACCGAGACACGCGCCGGATACAGCGCAAGCCCAGGCACATCGACCCTCGTACGGAACACGCTACCGCAATTCTCCGACGGGCCGCCGCGCGAGCCCGTGACGACGTAGAGGTCACGCAGGTCGTCGCCGCCGAAGCACAGGCTGGTGACCATCGGCAGGGGTACCGGCACGTCGTGTCGATGGCTGCCGTCTAGGTTGAACACGGCGACCCGGCCGCCATGCGCATCGGCCACCCACACCGAGCCGTCGCTCGCCACTTTCAGGCCATCCGGAACGCTGCCGGCGGCGAGTGCGGCGAACGTCCGCCAGGGGCCGACGCTGCCGTCGCTGCTCACATCGTAGACGCGCACCAAGCCGGAACGGGCGTCGCAGTGATAGAGAAGCTTGCCGTCGGCCGAGAAGCCAAGCCCGTTGGTCAACATGACGCCGTCCGACAGCGTGCGCATGCTGCGGTCGAGATCGATCACATGCAGATGGCCAGGCTTGGGCGGCTCGCCGCCGAACACGCGGAAGGCGAGCGAGCCGACATAGACCCGGCCCACCTGATCGGTCGTGAGATCGTTGAAGCCGGTGGCGCCGGGAATGGCATCCTGGGCGAGGAGCTGATGCGTGGCGCCGTCGGCGCGGCCGACGACGGCAATGTCACTCCCGCCGACCACCAGGCCGCCCGCTGCGTGCAGCGCCATGCCGCCGATGCCGCGCCGCTTGGGTACTGCCACCGACACCTGGTCGCTGCGGTCGAGCAGGAATACACCGCCGTTGATGACGTCGCTGAAATAGAGGCCGCGTGTCGGATCCCACACCGGCCCCTCGATGAGACCGTAGCCCGTGGCCAAGCGTTGCATTTCCTTCCTCCACGAATGGCTTGCGATTGCGCTCAATAGAGAACGATCCCTCGCTCGTGAGCGAGGAATCTTTCTCTTTGGCCCGCGCCTGGCGGAAGCGGAACTCAGAGCGCCTGCAGCAATGCCAAGGCGATCATCGCCATGCCGATCACCGAGACGAACCAGGCGACGGTACGCAGCCACGGAATGCCGATCAGGTAGATGATCGCGTAAGCGAGCCGCGCCCAGAAGAAGATCATGGCGCCCATCGCCGTCGTCGCATTGGCCTTGCCCGCAGCAGCCGCGATCAGGATCAAGGCGGCGAACAGAACCAGATTCTCGACCATGTTGAGATGGGCCCGCCGGGCGCGTCCGGCCCAGCCGGTGATCTCAGGAAGGCTTTCGCGATTGCCGGCCAAGGTATTCAAGCCGACCTGGTTGTTGGCGCCCGACGCGGCGACCAACACCTGCACGAAGCACAAGATCGTGGAGAATAGGAGATACTTGAGATCCGGAGACATCGGCACTCCCCCTTCAATGTCGTTACTTGGTCCCGAAAAGGCGGTCGCCCGCGTCTCCCAGGCCGGGGACAATATACCCGTGATCGTTGAGCTCCGCATCGATCGCCGCCGTGAATACCGGCACGTCGGGATGGACCTCGGCGAAGGCGTTGGCGCCCTGTACCGAGCCCAGCACGCAGATGAACTTGATCCGCTTGGCGCCCGTCTCCTTCAGCCGATCGACCGCCGCGATCGCCGAGTGCGCGGTCGCCAGCATGGGATCGCAGACGATGACGTCGCGGTCCGAAATGTCCTGCGGGATCTTGAAGTAGTATTCGACCGCCTGCAGCGTCCGCGGATCGCGGTACAGCCCGACATGGCCCATGCGCGCCAGCGGCACGAGGTCGATGATCCCTTCGGCCAGCCCCAGGCCGGCGCGCAGGATCGGCACCACCACGAGCTTCTTGCCGTCGAGCAGCGGCGCCTTCATCGGCGCGATCGGCGTGGTGATGTCGGTCTCGACCAGCGGCAGGTCGCGTGTGGCATCGTAACCCAGCAACAGGCCGATCTCGCGCAGCAGCCGACGGAAGTTGGTGCTCGAGGTCTGGCGGTCGCGCATCTTGGTGAGCTTGTGCTGCACCAGCGGATGGCTGACGACGTGGACGGACTTCGGCAAGGACATATCGCTCTCCCCCATTCTCGTTCAAAAGACCGTGCCGTCACTAACGACGGCAATCGGCGGCCCGCCGCCCGGACGCCGTTCGGCGGCGAGCGCACGTCCGGCGAACCAGGTGCCGGCCTCCAGCACCTTGACCAGCGGCAGGCGTTCGGCATCGAGGCCAAGGTGACGGCGGACATGGCCAGCGATTCGATCGAGCAGTGCCACCGTCAAGGCCCGCCATTCGACGATCGGCTCGTCGCCGGGTGCGAAAGGCTGCTGCAGCAACACCGACTGCTTCGGCCTGAGCGCGCCGGCATCGACCAGCAATCCGCCGTTGCGGTATTCCGGCAGCCCGGTGAGGCGGTCCAGATCGGACACCTTCACGCCCGCGCCTTCCAGCGGCTCGACCAGCGAGTAGGACAGCCACTGCGAAAGCTTGTGGAACGGCACCAGCCCGAGCGCCGGATGCGGCCAGACATCGCCCATCGGCCGCGGCCAGATCGACGAGAGCTTGTCGAGAACGGCCGCGAGGATCGCTTCGGCCTTGACCTCGCCCGAGACGGCGAGAAGGTCGAACAAGGCGCCCGGACGCGCCAGTCCCGTGGCACCGAGCTTGCGCAGCAGCTCGGCCCGGCCCTCGAGGCCGGTCAGTGGGTTGTGGGCCCGCACCTGAAAGCCCAGAGCGATGTCGGCCGGCGTCAATGCGGCCAAGCGTTCGGCGTCGACGCGCAGCGGGTCACTCCGATCGCGGCTGAAGGCGCCTGCCGCGAACATGTGGAAGCTCGCCACCGCCAGCCCTTCCGAGCGGGCATAGGTCTCGCCGCTACCGGGTTCGCGATACGACCAACCCGACCCGGCACCGGCATCGAGCAGCACCGAGACAACAGCAAGATCGATGCGCCGCCGGGCGACCTCTTCGCGCGAGAAGGATGACAGCCGCGGCGCGAGCTCCGCCCAACGGTCACGGCCGCCGGCCTCGAAATGCCGCCAGCGCGAATGGAACGGGATGGCGGCCGGATTGGGAAAACGCCGCCGCGCCACGGCGAGGGTCGCCTGCACGGCCACCTCGAGACCGTTCGCGTCGATCGCGAACCAGGCGGAACGACCACCCTCGACGTATTTCAGCATGTCCTCGGCGCGCTCGCGGATCGCCGCGGGCGTGCGCAGCCACTCGATGGACTCGGTCACTCGTCGAGGCCTCGGCCCTTGGCCTTGGCCAGCTCCGTCGTTGCCGGCTTGCGTGGCGTGAAATAGCCGGCCGCCTTCTTGGCATCCATCTCGACCTGGGCATCGGCCGGGATCAGCTCGTCGGGGATCGGCACCTGCTCGACGACGTCGATGCCCTGCTCACGCAGGGCGTCCGACTTCATGTTGCTCATCGAGGCGAAGCGGTCGATGCGGGCGATGCCCAGCCAGTGGAACAGGTCGGGCATCAGCTCCTGGAAGCGCATGTCCTGCACGCCGGCCACGCATTCGGTGCGGTTGAAGTACTGCGCCGCGGAATCGCCTCCGGGCTGGCGCTTGCGCGCGTTGTAGACCAGGAACTTGGTCACCTCGCCCAGCGCCCGCCCTTCCTTGCGATTGTAGATGACCACGCCGACGCCGCCCTTCTGCGCCATGTCGATGCAGATCTCGATGCCGTGCGCCAGGTAGGGCCGACAGGTGCAGATGTCGGAGCCGAACACGTCGGAGCCGTTGCATTCATCGTGGAGGCGGCAGGCGATCTTCGTCTCGGGCCTGCCGAGCTGCTGCACGTCGCCGAAGAAATAGATCGTGGCGCCACCGATCGGCGGCAGGAACAGCTCGAGGTCGGGCCGCGTCACCAGCTCGGTGTACATGCCGCCGGTATGCTCGAAGAGGGTGCGGCGCAGGTCGACTTCCCGAACGCCGAAGCGTTCGGCGATGCCGGGCAACCACCATACCGGCTCGACCGCCGCCTTGGTCACGCGCACGTCGCCGTTCGGCATCAGCAGATCGTTGTCGGGCCGCAGGCGGCCGGTGGCGATGGCGTCCTTGATCTCCGGCATCTGGACGTGCGCCTTGGTGACGGCGATGGTCGGCCGGATGTCCCAGCCGGCGGCGAGCTCGGCGGCGAAGACCTCGGCCACCATATGGCCCCAGGGATCGAGCGAGACGATCTTCTTGGGGTCGAACCAGCTCTCGAACGGCCCGATCGGCTCGGCCGGCGCGGTGTTGGTGAAGTCAGGCCGATGGCTGGCCTTGAGCTCGTGGGCGGCAATGGCCAGCGCGCGGTAGATGCCGTAGCTGCCGGAATGGACGCCGATGGCGTTGCGCTTGGCAGGATCGGCCACGGTGCCGACGACCGGTCCCCGGACCTTGGGATCGCGCGCGCCCCATTTCACAACAGGAGCGGCTTGGCCGCCCTGCGACGGGTGGGTGTTCAGTCTGATGTGAGCCATGTGCTTTCCGAGTGCCAAACGCCGGGAAAGCGAGGCATCCTAAGGCCTGTGGATTAAGAAGGAAAGACGTCCGCCAGGATCAAGGAGAGTCATGCCGCGCATTGAACCAGATCAAACCCGATCGGACTTCGGGAGAGTCGGGCTGGCACTAATTGTCGCAGCCTGCGCCGTCGCATTCCCCCTTCCGACGCTCGCCCAAGGCGCGACGAGCCTGCCCCCGATGACCACGATCACCTTCGCCCCAGGCTCGTCGACGGCGGCGGTCAGCGGCCAGGTTCAGCCGGGTGGCCGCACGCTCTACTACGTGGCGGCGAAAGCCGGACAGACCATGACGGTCTCGCTGAATCCCGCGGCTGGCCTTGCTTTTCAGGTCTACCGGCCGGATACGACCATTGCCCGGGCGGCCGACGGCAGCCCCCTTATCACAGGCCGGACCTTGCCGGACACCGGGTCCGGCGACAACGCGCAGGCCTGGATGGGCGCCCTGCCGGCCACCGGCAATTACCTCATCACCGTCGGGCCGACGGGGCCGAGCGGCGCGCTGTTCAGCCTGACCATTACGCTACAGTAGATATGCATTTTAGTATCCTCTTGCCTTGGGCGTGCAACTACAGCTAGATGCCTACCGTCAGCCGGCTGGGCAGGAAGGGTACGTCTTGGGGCTTATCCGGGACTGTCTCCGCTGACAGTGAACAGCGCGTGGAGTGCCGGCCTGGTCTGGGGTGGACCGCCGGCATTTCATTTTTCAGAACAACGGGTTGCGGCATAGGTCGGTTCGGCCGTGCGGTTTCGTGCCGCTTCGAAATGCGGCGCGACACCGGTGAGCCCTCGACGAGGGTCGAATGCCCAAGCGACTGGATGCCGGTCTGCGGTCGCCCCCTACAATCGGGTTCGATGCAACAAATCGGGCCATGGCCCGCGCACGGGCCATCTCAGATTCGGTACGGAGACAGCGCCTCGTCAACCGAACGCCCTGACGATACCGGTTACGATCGAGGGCAAGGGCGATGCGCGGGGCCGTTCATGGTGACACGCGTGCCGCATGCCGTCTAAGCTTGTTCATGCAGTTCGGTTGGCTCACCCTCGCCATGTCGCCCTCGCCGGACGAGGACAGCGCGCGTATCGACCAGATCATCCAGCAGGTCTGTGCCGCTGAGCGACTGGGCTTCTCTGACGTCTGGCTGACCGAGCACTACTTTACCGGCGAGAGCGTCTACAATGACTCGCTGATGTTCGCGGCGGCGCTGGCGATGAAGACCGAGCGCATCCGCATCGGCTTCGCCGTGGTGCAGATGCCATTCCATCATCCGGTGCGCTTGGCCACGCAGCTCGCCCTGCTCGACAATCTCAGCCAGGGCCGCATCGATGTCGGCATCGGCAAGGGCACGGTCTACAATGAGTATGAGTTCGTCGGTCACGGCCTGCGCAGCCACGACAGCCGCGAGCGCATGGAGGAGGCCGTCGATATCATCGAGCGCGCTTGGCGCGAGGCGCCGCTGACCTACGACGGCAAGTTCCACAAGATTCATATTCCCGCGCTGCGGCCGAGGCCGGTACAGCAGCCTGGCCCGCCGCTATGGCGCAGCGTCATCTCGCCCGGGTCCTTCGCCGAGTGCGGACGGCTCGGCGTACCCATCCTGACGGCGCGTCTGCCGGTCAATCGCATCAAGGAACGCTGGGCTACATACGCCCAGGGGATCGAGGCCGGCGGCCACGACGACGAGACGCGGGCGCGGCTGCTGGCGCAGAGCGCGTTGTGGCGCAACGTCTATGTCGCGGAATCGAATGCCCAGGCAGAGGACGAGCTTGCCGCCCTGCTGGTCGAGACCCGTGCTCATATGATGCACGTGCGCGACGCTTACAATCCGCACGATTTCCAGCCCGATCCGGCGACGCTCAATGCATGGACCGATCCCAAGGTGGGTGACGCCGAGGCGATCCCCTACGTTCTCGGCACGGGCTGCCTTTACGGCACGCCGGCGCGCGTGCGCGAGCAGGTCGCCGAGCTGCGCGATGTCGGTGTCCAGCATTTGCTGTGCCAGACCGGCTTCGGCGCCATGAGCCACGACCAGAACATGGCTTCGCTCCGCCGCTTCGGCGAGCAGGTCATGCCCGCCTTCGCGTAAAGCCGGCCGTCAGCAGTCGCCGACCCGCTTGCCGCTCATCACCGAGCTGCCCTTGAGCGTCGTGCCGGCCGCGTCCTTGATCAGAAGCTGGCCCAGGCCTTCGTAGCTATCGGGCTTGTAGCTGATCTCCGCCGTCGCCGTGACGCTGGGCAATGTCGCTGTCGCCGGGCAGAAGGTGGTCGCCTTGAAGACGCCGGCCTGTGCGGGCGCCGGCCGAAAGGTGCAGCCGTGCTTGGCGAATACGTCCGGCGCCGGATAGAGCAGCCGCTCAAGTGTCGCCTCGCCGCCCTTGAGGCAGACTTTTCGCGACGTCATCGGCATCGGTTGGACGCCTTCCATGGTCGTCTTGTCCGACGCCTCCCACAGGCCGGGCTGCAGCGCGGTCTGCGCCCGCCCTTCGTTCGCAACCAACAAGGCGATGACCGCCGCCGCGATGCCGACAATTCTCATCGATGCTCCACTCCCTGACCAATCAGCATAAGGTGAATGGCCAAAGCGCGCGACTCCCGCGCACGCCATACCAAGATGCCACGATCAGCCGCTCGTGCCGATGAACGACCGCGGCGAGCGTAAGGATCGACTCCCCTGCACTCCCACGAATCGGCTACCTTCCTCCAAGCACCGGGGGAGGACAGATCATGCAAATCGGCGTCACGATGTTCGCGACGGACTACGCTATTCCACCGCACGAGCTCGCCATGGAGGCCGAGGCGCGCGGCTACGAATCGGTCTGGTTCCCCGAGCACAGCCATATCCCGACCAGCCGAAAGTCGCCGTGGCCCGGCGGCGCCGAGCTGCCGAAATGGTACTACGACACCTACGATCCGTTCCTCGCTATGGCCGCGGCCGCCGTGGTCACCAAGACCATCAAGCTCGGCACCGGCGTCTGCCTGGTGGTCCAGCGCGACCCCATCCATACCGCCAAGGAAGTCTCCACCGTCGACCGGCTGTCGAATGGCCGGCTGCTGTTCGGGATCGGCGGCGGCTGGAATGCCGAGGAGATGGCCGACCACGGCACGGCATTCGGCTCGCGCTTCAAGCTGATGCGCGAACGTATCGAGGCGATGAAGGAGATCTGGGCGAAGTCGAAGCCGAAATACTCGGGCGAGATGGTCAAGTTCGACGAGATGATGCAGTGGCCCAAGCCGGTGCAGAAGCCGCACCCGCCGATCATCGTCGGCGGCGGCTTTCCGCAAGGCGCGCGCCGCGCCGTCGCCTATGCCGACGGCTGGATGCCGATCGGCGGTCGCGGCGGCGACACGCTAGCCATGCTGCCGCCGTTCCGCGAGATGCTGAAGCAGGCCGGCCGTGCCGAAGCGGACGTGCCGGTCACGCTGTTCGGTGTCGGCATGAGCGGCGACGGGCTGAAGCGCGCCCGCGACGCCGGGGTCGCCCGCGTCGTGTTCGGCGTGCCGGCCGAAGCCAGGGACAAGGTCCTGCCGTTGCTCGACAAGGGTGCCGCCTTGATGCGCGAGGTCTGATCGGTCCGTGAACCCGCGTCTTACCGTCCCGACGGAAGTCCCGTCGGAACCGATCCCGCTCTCGGTGCTGACCGGCTTCCTGGGCAGCGGTAAGACCACACTTCTCTCCAGGGTTCTTGCCGTCCCGGATCTCCGGGACACCGCCGTCCTGATCAGCGAGTTCGGTGCGATCGCGTTGGATCATCTTCTGCTCGAGGAGACGACCGACGACGTTGTCGAGCTGCCCAACGGCTGCACGTGCTGCGCCGTGCGCCAGGGCCTCGCCGACTCGTTCTACCGGTTGCTGAGATCGCGCCGGGCCACCGGACGGCCGCCGTTCCGGCGCATTGCGCTCGAAACCAGCGGTCTCGCCGATCCCGCGCCGACGCTCTACACGCTCTCTGCCGATGCCTTTCTCGAGGTCTCGCTGCGGCTCGACCGCGTCGTGACGACGATCGATGCGGTGCTGGGCACGACGACACTCGATCGCTATCCCGAAGCCGTAGCCCAGGCCGCAGTGGCCGATATTCTGCTCCTGACCAAGACAGATATCGCCCCTGCCCCGGGGCCGCTCGTCCAGCACTTGGCGTCGTTGAATCCGCTGGCGCCGATCATCGATTCTGGTGACGTCGACGCCGGCGCCCTGCTGTTCGGCGGATCGCCCAAGGCCCTGCCAAGGCCGCGCCCGATCGCGACCGCGATCCACGCGCACGGCATCTATGCGCTTTCGGTTCGACTCCAGCGGCCGATGAGCAGGCTAGGCTTCGCTATGGCGTTGGGCAGGCTAGCAAGCGATCACGGCGAGAAGCTCCTGCGGGTAAAGGGTCTCGTCGAGTTTTCCGATCGTTCCGACAGACCGGCGGCGATTCATGCCGTGCAGCATACGCTTTATCCACCGCGCTGGCTGGAGCGCTGGCCGGATGCCGATCGAACCAGCCGGCTCGTTTTCATTGTGCGGGATCTCCAGCCGGAAGAGATCCTGCAACGGTTCGCCGATGGCGCACCGACATGCATTGCCCCTCCGGCAGGAGTGACCTGATGCTCGACCTCGCCATCACCGGTGGCACCTGCGTGCTGCCGACCGGAACCCAGGCCGCCGACATTGGCGTGAAGGACGGACGCATCGTCCTGGTCGGTGGTGCCGGCAACTTGCCGCAAGCAGAGCGTACTGTGTCGGCAGCGGATCGCCTGGTGATTCCAGGCGGCATCGATCCCCACATCCACTGCCTGATGCCGGTACGTGCGCCGGGACGACCGGACGTGCTCACCGATCCGCCATCGCAGGTCAGCAAGGCGGCACTATACGGCGGCACGACGACGCTGATCGATTTCGTGCAGTGCGTGCACGAGCGAACCGTCCAGGAATCGATCGCGCAGACCCAGGCCGCCTGGAAGGATGCTTGCTACTGCGACTACGGCTTCCACCTGACGCTCATGGGCGAAATCCCAACCCCGCATTTCGGCCAGCTCGCCGACGCCATGCAAGACGGCCACGCCAGCATCAAGATCTTCACCACCAACATCCGCCCCGGCAATCTCGGCCGCATGGTGCCGCACGGTCATATCTGGGAGGCCCTGAAGGTGGTCGCGGCGCAGGGCGGCATCGCCTGCATCCATGCCGAGGACAACGACATCGTCATGTTCATGTACGAGAAGCTGATGCGCGAGAACCGCGTCAGCTTCGAGCACATGGCCGAGGTCCACAACGCGCTGTCGGAGGAGCTGTCGTTCAACCGCGTGATCCGGCTCGCCGAGAACGTCGAGGGCGCGGCACTCTACATGGTCCATGTCTCGGCAGCGACCGGCGTGGCGGCGCTCGCGGCATCACGGGCGCGCGGTTTCCCAATGTACGGCGAGACCCTGCATCAGTACCTGATGTACAATGCCGAGGATTACAAGCGGCCGGGCGGGCAGATGTTTCATACCTACCCGTCTCTGAAGTATCCGGAGGACCAGAAGCGTTTGTGGGAGGCGACCAATCGCGGCGCCATCCAAGTCATCGCTACCGACGAGCTGTGCTGTCCGCTGCGCGTCAAGCTGCAAGGCAGCCGGATCGACGACACGACGGGCGGCAACTCGGGCGTCGAACCGCGCGTCGGCCTCATGTACACGCAGATGGTCAGCAAGCGCGGCTACACGCCGGCGCATTTTGTCGACATGATCTCGAGCAACGCGGCACGGATCATGGGGCTTTATCCCCGCAAAGGTGCGCTGACGGTCGGCTCCGACGCCGACATCGTGCTGCTCGAGACCGGCCTCTCGAAGACGATCCGTGCCGCCGACCTACACGAGACCGATTACACGCCTTGGGAAGGCCATGTGGTCACGGCGTGGCCCGCCACGACGATCCTGCACGGCAACGTCGTGGTGGAGAATGGCGCCTTCCACGGCAACCTGCGCCACGGAAAGTTCCTCAAGCGCAAGGTGGCTGACGAGATCCGCAGCCGGCCCGCCGTCTAGATTCTTTCTCCTCCCCAACGCGCCGCAATCGCCGCGACGATGTCGTCGACCCGAGCGGCCAGGATGCGTTCACCTTTGAAGGCAGTGGCGCGGGTCGGGTCGCCGGTGGCGCCAGTTCGCTCGAATGAGCCATCGAGCGCGAGCTTGTCCATGCGGACACCGCGCGGATCGAGCGCTAGCATGACCGAGGTCTCGCGCTCGTCGGCGTGACCGCCCTCGGTCACGTCGAGCAGGCGCTCGGCATCGGCCCCGAGGTCGCGCATGTGCAGCACCAGGAGATCGTCGGCACCGGCCGCCATCTCGTCGATCGACTTCTCGGTCGAGACGCCGGTGTTCAACAGGACAATGCGTTTGACGCCGTGATCGCGCAGATTGCCCACAAGTTCCGACAAAAGAGCCTTGAAGGTACTGGCCGTCACATGCTGGCTGCCGGCAAACGACGTGAAGGCCGGATAGAAGCCGAAGCCCACGACCGGAGCGACGACGACAGGCAGGCGCTCGGCGAGGCGTTGGCCGAGCGCCCGCGCGGTCAGCGCATCGGTCTTCAAAGGCAAATGCGGGCCATGCGCTTTGGCGGCGGCGCCGATCGGCACCACGACTACGACATCCGACGCGAACCGCGCCTTGGCCTCCGGCCAGGTCAGGTCTTCGAGCCAAGCTCCAGTATTCTCGGACATAGGCTCACGCTACCATGACGTCATCCCGACGAGGAGGACGTCATGCCGAGGCTCGCAATCGCTCTTGCCCTGCTATTCATGGCCACTGGCCCGGCCTTGGCCGATCCCGAGGTAAACAAGAAGGTCGTGCTCGATTTTTACGAGAAGGGCCTCAACCAGAAGGATTTCGAGGCGGCGGCGCAGCATTTTGGGCCGCGCTATATCCAGCACAATCCCAACGCCCCCGACGGAATCGAAGGCTTCAAGGCCTTCATAGCCCTGCGCAAGGAGAAATTCCCCAACGCCCGCAGCGAGATCAAGCGGGTCTTCGCCGAGGGCGACTTCGTCATCCTGCATGTCCACGGCGTGCGTGAGCCGGGCGAGCGCGGTGTCGCCATCGTCGACATCTTCCGGCTCGAGAAGGGCAAGATCGTCGAACACTGGGACGTCGTCCAGCCGGTCCCCGAGAAGCCCGCCAACGGCAACGGCATGTTCTGAGGCGCGCAGTCTCAGCGTGCGGGGTCGCCGATCCGGGCAAGCGCCCAGGCCAAGCCGAAGATCGCAACCATCGGCGCCAGCGCGAGCTGTGGGTGGTCGAACAGGAACAGCCGGTATTCCCACACCATGGCGCCCCAGTCAGCCCGGCTGGTATCGGCGCCGAGACCGAGGAAGGACAGCGCCGACCAGGCAAGCAGAAGTCGGCCGGCATGATAGGTCTGCCAGATCAGCAGGGCGGGTGCCGCCTGTGGCAACACGTGATGCCGCAAGACCCAGAGCACGCTGCCGCCCAGCGCCCGGGCAGCGCGTACATGGCTCGCTCCGCGCGCGGTGCGCAGGAACTCGGCGGCAATCAGCGCATTGGCCGCGGTGGACGAGATTCCCAGTGCCAACGCAATGGCAACCGGCGAAAGCCCCACGATAGCCGCGACCACGATGCCGACGATCAGGGGCGGCACGGAAAGCGCCAAATCGGCCGTTCGTTCGGCCAGACCACCTAGTGCGCCGGGCGCGACTAGGATCGCCGTCGCCCACGCAAGCCCGCCGAGCAGGGCCACCGCCGACGCCAGCAGTACCACGGCGAGGGCTGGCCCTGCCCCTTCCGCCAGACGCCGTAGAAGATTGCGGCCGAGTTGATCGGTCCCCAGCGGATGAGAAATAGATGGGGCGGCGAAGCGCTGCGCGAGATCGATCGTGCTGCTCTCGCCGCCGCAGCAGATGGCCGCCAGCGCGGCGAGCGCCAGCAATGCCACCGCAAGGACACGCCACCTCACGCCGCCTCGCGGCGCGGATCGAGCCATGCCGAAAGCCGGTCGACGACGAGGCGGACCAGCACCATCCAGACCGCAACGGTGAGGATGTAGGCCTGCAGCACCGGATAGTCGCGCTGCGCGATGCTCTCCACCACCCAGGCCGACACACCAGGAGAGGCGAAGACCACCTCGATCACGGCCGTGCCGCCGATCACCCAAGCGGCCTCCGCGCGCAATGCCGCCAACAGCGCGAGCATTTCGAAAGGGCCAGCATGCTGGCGCACCGCCTGTCGCCGCGACAGGCCCTTGGCAAGCACGGCGCGGAACCAAGGCGCTGCCGTCGCGGTCACCGCGGCGTGCGAAGCCACACGGACCAGGCCCCCCGCCGCATAAAGCGCCACGACGACGAGCGGCAAGACGATGCGCTCGACCACACCGCCGGTGAACGGTCTGATCCAGCGCAGTTCCACGCCGAAGAACCAGATCACGACCACGGCCAGGCAGAACGCCGGGACCGCCTGGGCCAGCAGAGCGAGCGCGCGGCTCGCGGTCACGGCGCCGCGCAGGCTCGCTGCAGCGGCGAGCCCCAATGCATAGGCGAGCGCCGTGCCGACAAGCAGGCCGCCGAGGCCGATGGTCAGCGTCACCGGCAGGCGCGTCAGCAGCCCCTGCAACACGGGCTCACCGCTGCGCAGGCTGGTACCCAGGTCGCCCTGCAGGACGCGAGCGAGCCACAGCACGAATTGCCGCCACACAGGCTCATCGAGGCCATGTGCGGCTCGCAGGGCCGCTACCTGCTCTGGCGACGGTACGAGACCTTGCGCGACCAGGATCGTCTCGGCGGCGTCGCCCGGCATGGCGCGGACCACGGCGAAAGCAGCGAGGCTCGCCGCCAAGAGGAAGACCAGTGCGCCGCCCAGTCCCGCAGCGGCGTTCAGCGCAACGAGTCGCGCGAGGGCGCTCAGTTCGCGACCTCGAGATCGGGGCGCAGCACGTAATAGTCCGAGCCCCACGGTTCGTAGGTGGCGAGGCGACGCGACAGCGCCACATGCCAGACAGGTGTGAGCAAGTAGGCGACAGGCGCATCGGCGAACACGATCCGCTCGGCCTCGCCCGCGATCGCAGCGCGCTCGGCGGCGGACGATGCCGCGGTGAAACGGTCGAGCACCTGATCGAGCGCCGCCGAGGCGAAGCGGGCGTGGTTGTTGGCCGCTCCCGATCGCAGAAAAACATTGAGGAAAAAGGCGGGATCGCCGGCCGGCGCGGTGTGCTGGGCCCACAGCAGCAAGTCGAAATTGCCCTCCTTCGTCGCGGCTTGCGCATTCTCGACCACCCGCGTCTCGACCTCGATGCCCAGCCGCATCAACTGGTCGCGCAACACCGGCAGCAGACTCACGAGATCCGGCCGCTGCGGATAGGCGAGCACCGTGAGCTTGAGCGCCTGGCCGTTCTTCTGCCGCTTGCCACCGTCGAGACTCCAGCCGGCCTCGTCGAGCAAGGCCTGGGCCGCCGCGCGATCGAACGGCCGTTCAGTGCCGCTCGCAAAGGGATACTGGCGGGCAAAGGCACCGGTCGCGGGCTCGCCGCCGCCCAAGGTCGCAGCGAGCTGCTTGCGATCGATGGCAAGATCCAACGCGCGGCGCACGCGCACGTCGCCGAGGAAAGGCCGCGCGGTGTTCATCCATGCCATATATTGGTAGGCGACCGGGAAGGACTTCACGGTGAGACCCGGTGTGGCCTTGAGCCGAGGCAGCGCCTCCACTGGCACGTTGAAGGCGAGATCGACCTCGCCGGATTGCGCCGCGAGGGCAAGCGACTGGGCGTCGACGAAGCGCTGCAGCCGGATCGTGGGTCGGCCGGTAGCGCCGGGGAAGTGCGCATTGGGGACCAGCCGCATGCCGCGATCAGGCTCGAAGGCAGCGATCTGCCAGGGGCCGGTGAACACCATGCCCTGCACGGTCTCGCGATAGACGACGAAGGGCCATTCCGCCAGGACCGACGGCAGGAGGGGCAACGGCCGGTCGGCCGCGACGTGGAGCGTCGCCGCGTCGAGCGCCTGGAAGGTGAGCTGGGCCGAGGCGCGCGCGGCGGGATTGTCGCGCACGGTACGCGCCAGCGCCTCGGCGACGGAAGCGGCATCGACCGTAGAGCCGTCGGAGAAGCGCAGGCCCGGCTTCAGGCGAATCGTCCAGGTGTGCGCATCGAGCGCCTCAGCCTTCTCGGCGAGAAGCGGCGCAATGCGACCTGCGCGATCCACGGTGAACAGGGTCTGGCCGACGCCGTGCGAGGTGAGCGCCCAGCCCGCTGCACCTTTTGCCGGATCGATCGCCGCGGCCAGGAAGGTCTGGCCGACGGTGACCGTCTGCTGTGCCCGGCCGGGTTCAATCGCGAGCAGGAGCAGCGCGACGGAAAGCGCATACGCTACGCGGCGGGAACGCAGAGAGGAATTGTTCATGGCCATGATCCACGGCATCCGATGGTTCAACGCAGTCGTTGCTTTGCTCCGGTCGGCGCATAGGCCAGCCGCTCGACGATCTCACCGTGTAGCAGGTGGCTGCCGACGATTGCATCGACGCCTGCCTCGTCGATGCCACCGTATATCGTGCCCTCAGGCCAGATCTGCAGCACCGGCGCGAGGCTGCACGGCCCCAGGCAAGTCGTTTTCGAGGTCATCGCGCCCTCCCCGGTGGTGCGGAGCGCGAGGCGGTTCTGTTCGTTGCGCAGGTGACCCCAGATCACGGCGGCACCAGCGGCATGGCAGGGACCGTCCATGCACACCAGCACGCGCCGCTTCTGCGCCGGCACGATCGAACCTTCGGTGCCGGCCGGCTTCGCCGCCTTGATGGGCTTGATCTCACACGTCGTGACGAGCGCCCTCAGGAGGTCGTGCATCTCTTTCCGGCTGCCGGGAAACGGCGCCAAGCGGATTTCCGGCCATGCACCGGGCCGTTCAGCCTGCCAGCGTGCAAGGGTGCGTCGCAGCCAAATCTCGAATTTCGGTTCCGACGGAAACACCAGCGGCACGATCACGATCGGCATCGCTTCCGACGCAGCCAGCCTCGCGAGTTCCGTCCGCAACGACGGGATACCCTCTTCGCTGAAGGCAAAGGCCGCGGCAGCGACATTGGCCATGCTCGCCACCTTGCCCCTCATGCGCTCCATTTCCTCGAGGGGCACGGCCGTATTGGCGGTGCGCGCCAAAAGCAGAACGCGGACGAGCTCGGCGGAAGCGGGCGGTGCCGTCGGCAGGATGGGCAGTGTCATCGAACGATCTCCCGAACAGTTCACGCCAAGCCGCGTCACCGCTCGGTTGACCGTTCCGCTGGATCATCCCGTCCATTGGAAGAGCGACGCTATCGCCGGCAGGTCTTCTGGCTCGCGGGTCCCGGCTCCTGCCCGCCTTCCCGGATCGTGTGATCCAGTGACCTGTGGGCAGTGGCTCGCCGCTTACAGCTGCGGGTACAGCCGCCGATTAGCCTTCGCAGGCAGCACGGCATTCCCTGTTAGCCTCCATCGAGGAGGACCGTCGATACCGCTTCGTAGAGGTCGGCCGCAGGCATGGTCAAGCGGCGAAGAGATTCGCTCAACTCTGCCAGGGCAGCTTCACCGGCTTGGGCGGCCGGTTGCCCGGCACGATCAGCCGGCGCCACGGCGCGCCGGGTGCGCTGTCGTCGAGCGCGATGCGGCCGCCGATCAAGGCGACACCCAGCTCCTTCCACAACGCCGCGAGATCGAGCGGCTCGCCGCGATTGAGATGGCGGTCGACCAGCGCACTCATCGCCGGCGTGCCGGAGGCGCGATCGCAGGCAGCAGCGTAGTCGCCGACCGAGATTCGCTGCGCGCCGTCCAGGCCACTCCACAGCACGCCGCCGAGACAATCCTCCAGGCCCTTGGCGCCCTGGCTCGCCCGTCGGATGGCGAGATCGGCGAGCAGCATGAAAGTGGCGCCGCCCCAGTAGTTCTCGCGACCCGACGCGCTGGCCATGCCGGAAGAGAAGGCCTGGACACCCTTCGGCATGTTGTCGACCCACTCGCGCCAGACCTCCTCCTCGGTCTTCCAGCCGGCGCGGGCGCGGATGATCGGCTCGACGTAGGTGGCCGCCCCCTCCATGAACCAGGTTCCTCGGCCGCGAATGAACGGCATGCCGGTGTGGATCAGCTCGTGGGTCAGCACCCAGTCGTCGAACAGGCGATGGCGATCGACGTCGGCGCCGAGCTCGACCATCACCGTGACGCCGCCGCCCGGCACCGTGCGGCCATAGCCGATGCCGCGCCGGCCCGCCGTCGGCACCAGCCCGACCAACGCTTGCCGCGCCGTGAACCCCTGCCAATAATTCGTCTGCGCCTGCGCGGTGCGCTGGACCCAATCGAAAACGTCGGCGCGGCCAGCCTCGGCGACGCCGTCGAGCAGGGCGACGCGCAGCACGGCCTGGGCAGCCGGCTGGCCGGAACGCAGGGATCCAGGTGCCGGCACGGCGAGCTCGCGGTAGGTCAGCCGGCCGAGTGCCGTATAGCCCGCGAAGCGCACGGTAGTGCCGGCGAGCCGCCACGCGTCACCGACCTTGGGCAAGCCGCTGGTGAAAACCAGCCCCGGGCCGTTGGTCACGCGAATGTCGATGACGGGCGGACGATCGTAGCCGTGCGGTTCGAGCAGCCAGCTCCCCAAGGTCGCGAGCACGCCATTGCCGCGCTGCACGGCAAGCGAGGTCGAATCGACGGCGCGCGCGAAGTCGGACAGGTTGAACCGATAGCGCGCCTCGGCGAGGCCGTTGCCCTGCTCGACCTTGAGGTCGGTCACGTACGCTGCGGCGCGGGCCTCGCCCGCCTCGAAGGCGAGCGGCTGCGTCGCGCGACAGCGATACGCGACCTCGAGGCCGAGGTCGCCGCGCCCTGTGAGCTGCACGTCGACGGTGCAATCGGGCGCAGCGGCCGGCTGCGCCAGGGCCGGCACGGATACGAGCAGAGCAGCCAGAAGCGTTCGACGGAACATGATGGACGCTACCATGTGATAGCGTGGAGCCAATGAACCCCGTCGTTCACGTTTTGCGGCGCATGGGAGGACGCGCCACCACGATCCTGCCGCTGGCGCTCGGTGTTGGGCTGCTGTTCCAAGACGTCGCCGCGGCGGCGCGGCCCCTGCTTTGGCCGCTCGCCGTCGTGCTGCTGATGCTGGCGTTGGCCCGCATGGACTGGGGCCGTGTGGCCTACCTGCTGCGCCGACCGTGGGTCGCCATCGTCCTGTCCCTGGTCAACCTGATCGTCGTTCCGCTGGCGGTGTACCCGGTCTGGCAGGCGCTCGGGCTGTGGCCTGGGCTGGTGACCGCCCTATGCCTCAGTGCCATGGCGCCAGGAATCATCTCGGCCGCGACGACGGCGGGCTTCCTGCGCCTCGACCCGTCGCTCGCGCTGCTGCTCACCCTGCTCAGCAATTTCCTCGTGCCCTTCACCCTGCCGCCGCTCGCCCTATGGCTGCTCGGTTTCGACCTGCATATCGGTGCTGTCGATCTCAGCCTACGGCTGGCGCTGGTCGTCGTGCTGGCGGCGGGCGGCGCCTATGCCATCCGCCGAGGCCTCGACAACCGCCTTGTCGAGCACGTCCAGACGCTCGACGGCCTCTCCGTTGTGGTGCTGATGATTTTCGCCATCCCGCTGATGGACGGCGTGGTGGCGCGCGCTGCCGCCGAGCCTCTCAAGCTCGCCGGCTTCGTAGCTGGCGCCTTTGCCGGCATGCTGCTGTGCAACCTCGTCGTGACTCTCGTGTGCCTGCCTTTGATCGAGCGGCGCGACGCGTTGACCGCCGGCTACTGCTCGGGTGGCCGCCACAATGCGTTGCTGATGGCGGTGCTGCCGGCTTCCGCCGACCCCGACATCTTCTTGTTCATCGCCGCCGTGCAGTTCCCGCTCTACCTGATGCCAACCCTGCTCGAGCCGGTGTATCGGCGGCTGCTGCGAAGGTGATCCACCGAAGCGGTGCCGCTTTTCATGTTGACCGTGGAGAGGCCTACGCTGGTTCCGGCCACTTCCTTTGGGCGCCTCGTGCCGTCTCGAACCAGCGTGCGATGCGCAACACGCCGAGATCGTCGAAGCGGCGGCCGGCGATTTGAACGCCGATCGGCTTGCCTTCCTTGGTGTAGCCGCAATTGATCGAGGCGGCCGGCTGCTCGCTCATGTTGTAGGGCATGGTGAAGGAGATGTGCTCAAGCGGCCGCTCGACGTCGTTGGTCGGCGTTTCCCACTCGGCGCGGTAGGTCGGCACCGGCGAGACTGGCGATAGGACATAGTCGAAATCGTGCGTCGCCCTGGTCGCCGCGGCCCGGATCGCCATGTAATTGTTGACGGCGCGGATCACGGTCGCGCCCGAGATGTCGGCACCACCGCGGCACCAGTCGGCGATGAAGGGCAGCACGCTCGCCTGCCGGGCGTGACTCAGGCCCGAGAAATCGACCCAGCTCCGAACCCGCCAGAACAGATCCTGCAGATGCAGCATCTCGGGCGACAGGAACGGCACCACCGGGCCAACCACCGCGCCGGCGTCGGCGAACAGCTTGGCCGCTGCCTCGATCGCTGCCCTCACCTCGGCATCGACCGGCAGGCCCGAGCCGGCATCGAGATGCAGGCCGATCTCCAGGCCCTTGGGATCGAGCGGGCCGGCGCTCCAGTCGATCGTCGTTGCCGGCAGGCTCATGTGATCGCGCCAGTCGGGCTTGGAGAGCTCGGCCATCAGCAACGCCGAATCGGCCACCGTCCGCGTCATCGGTCCGACGACACGGCCGAAGTACGGCGGGTCGACCGGGACGCGGCCGAGGCTCGGCTTCAAGGTGAAGATGCCGTTCCAGGTCGCCGGCAGGCGGACCGAGCCGCCGATGTCGGTGCCGAGATGCAGTGGACCGTAGCCCGCCGCTGCCGCCGCACCGGCGCCGGCGCTCGAACCGCCGGGATTCCAGGCCAAGTTCCACGGATTGCGGGTCAACGGATGGAACGAGCTGCGGCCCGACGACAGCATGCCGTAGTCTGGCATGGTGGTCTTGGCGAGTATGATGGCGCCCGCCTCCCGCACCCGCGCCGCAGCCGGCGCATCGGCTGCCGCCGGGGCGAGCTTGGTCGCCGCCGTGCCGAGCGGCACCGGCACGCCCTTGGTGGCGATGTTCTCCTTGATGGTGATCGGCACGCCGTCGAGGGCGCCTTTCGGCTGACCAGTCTGCCAGCGCTGCTCCGAGAGCCTGGCTTCCTTGCGGGCGCCCTCGAAATCGGGCGCGTAGAGCGCCTTCAGCTTGGGCTCCCAGGCCTCGATACGTGCGATCACGGCGTCGACCGCGTCGACGGGCGAGAGCTTGCGGGTCTCGTAGGCGGCCAGCAGGTCGACCGCGGTCATGTCATGGATGCTTGTCATTCGGAGAGCTTAGCCTTTGCGCGATGAAGCGCGTCAAGATCGGCGCGAGAAACAGCACGGCGATCATGCGCACGGTTTGCATCGCCATCACGAAGGACACGTCGACGTTGGTCGAGGCGGCGATGATGGCGATCGAATCGGAGCCGCCAGGGCTGGTCGCGAGATAGGCGGTGAGCGGATCGATGCCGGCACCGTAGACCAGCATGGCCGCCACGCCGCCGCATAGCGCGATCAGCACCGCCATCGAGCCGATGATGCGCGGCAGGGCGCGCGCGGCGTGGATCAGCAGCGGGCGCGTGAAGCGCAAGCCGATGTTCCAGCCGACCAGCGTGTAGCTGATCGCCATCAGCCATGCGGGTAGCTCGAGGGTCATCAGGCCGAAGTGCGTCAGGAAGATGCCGGCGACCAGCGGCACCAGGAACGCACCGGCGGGAATGCGCAGCCAGCGCGCGATCAGCGGCCCCAGGATCGCGAGCCCCAGGGTCTCGCCGAACGCCAGCCAGTCGAGCTTGGGAAACCAGACGACCTCCTGGGCGCCGTGGGCGGTGCCGACGCCGAACAGCTTGGCAACCAGCGCCGCCACGCCGGCCACCATCACGATCCGCAGGTATTGCATGACGGCGACCAGCCTGATGTCGGCGCCATAGGACTCGGCCATGATGGTCATGACCGAGGCGGCGCCCGGGCTCATGCCCCACAATCCCGTGGTGCCGGGCAGCACTTGCAGACGAGTCATCAGCCAGCCGAGGAAGCTCGAGGCCGCAACCACGAACAGCACCGCGGCGGTGAACATCTGCCAGTGGGCGAGGATGTCGCCCATGATCGACAAGGGCACCATCTTGGCGATCAGGCAGCCGATCATGCCCTGGGCGAGCACGAACGGCGTCAGCGGAAATCGGACGCGGCCGCCGGCGGCGGCAACCACGATGGCGGCGATCAACGGCCCCAGCATCAGGGCGGCCGGCGCATGCAGCCAGAACAGCAGGGCGCCGAGCGCGGCGGACAGAGCGATCAGCGCCGACCAGGCCAACACCTACTGGGTGAACTCCTCGGCCTCGCCGTTCATCGTCCGGATGGTGGCCATCAGCTCGGCCGCGGCAGCTTCGAGGCGTGCCGCGTCGACGCCGCGCAGCACCAGCGAGACGCTCGGCTTGCCGTTGCGGAAGGCCGGGTAGCTGCCGATGTCGAGATCCTCGTAGCGCTGCTGCAAGGCGCCCAGCGGCTCGGCAATGATGCCCTCCGGCAGATTGGTCCGCACGGTGCGCGACAGCATGGGGGCGCCGCCGACCAGCCGATGCTTCATCGACTGGAACATCGCCTCGGCGACCTTGGGGATGCCGGCGAAGGTAAAGACGTTCTCCATCTGGAAGCCGGGCGCTACGGACACCGGGTTGTCGACCAGAATTCCGCCATGCGGGACCCGTGCCATGCGCCGCCGCGCCGGCGTGAACAGCGCCACGTCACCGTAATGCCGCGTCATGCGCGCCACTGCCTCGGGATGCTCGGAGATGCCGACCCCAAACGCCTTGGCGATGCAATCGGCGGTGATGTCGTCGTGGGTCGGGCCGATGCCGCCGGTGGTGAACACGTAGTCGAACTTGGCGCGCACTTCGTTGACGGTGGCGACGATGGTCGCCTCGATATCGGGAATGACACGGCATTCCATGACCCGCACGCCCAGGGCGCCGAGCTCGGTGGCGAGATACTGGATGTTGGAATCGCGGGTCCGGCCACTCAGTATCTCGTTGCCGATGACGACGATGCAGGCGGTGACGGTTTTTGCCGATAGCGACATGCAGGTCTCTTTTTCCTTTTCTTTCAGGACATTAGCGGAGGGCAGCCGGTCGGCCAAGCGATCCACGGCCTTGTTACTGCCGGTATCGCATGCCAAATATGGGCCATGAGCAGCCCTCGCGACATCATCGACGACAGCGCCGACTACTGGCGGCGCGACGAGCGCACGATCAAGCTCCACGGACCCGAAGGGTTCGAAGGCATGCGGCGCGCCGGCCGGCTGGCCGCCGAGACGCTCGATTTCATCACGTCCTATGTACAGCCCGGGGTCACCACGGGCGAGCTCGACAAGCTCTGCCACGACTACATCCTGGACAACAAGGCGATCCCCGCCCCGCTCGGCTACCGCGGCTATCCCAAGTCGATCTGCACCTCGATCAACCACGTGGTCTGCCACGGCATCCCCTCGGACAAGCGCCTGCAGAACGGCGACATCGTGAACATCGACGTCACCGTGATCCTCGACGGCTGGTACGGCGACACCAGCCGCATGTTCTTCGCCGGCGAGGTCGGCGTGAAGGCACGCAAGCTGTGCGACGTGACCTACGAGGCGATGATGCGCGGCATTGCCGCCGCCCGCCCGGGTGGTCATGTCGGCGACATCGGCCAAGCCATCCAAAGCTATGTCGAGGCACAGCGCTTCTCCGTGGTACGCGATTTCTCGGGCCACGGCCTCGGCCGCATCTTCCACGATGCGCCGAACATCCTGCATTACGGCAAAGCCGGCACCGGACCGGTGCTGAAGCCCGGCATGTTCTTCACCGTCGAGCCAATGGTCAACGCCGGCACCTGGCAGGTGAAGATCCTGAGCGACGGTTGGACGGCAGTGACACGCGACAAGCAGCTCTCCGCCCAGTTCGAGCATTCGGTGGGTATCACGGAGACCGGGGTCGAGTTCTTCACCCTCTCGCCGCGCGAGCTCGCCAAGCCACCCTTCGACCTCGGCGCCGCCTCACCGGCCGACCAACGCCAGGCCGCGACGGCCTGAGCCGCATGGCGCGGCGCAAGGCGGAAGCCGTCGACCCGGCCCTCGTGGGCAGCGCCGATGCCAGCGCCAGCGACGACGCCCTGCTCGCCCTGCTGGCGGCCGGCCTGCGCCTCCAGTCGATCGCCGACGGACGCTGGAAAGTGAGCGGCAATACGCTGCCGAACCGCGATCTTCTGCGCGGCGCCGGCGGCCTCTGGAACAAGCTCGACCAGTGCTGGGAGTTCGCGGGCGAAGACCCGACGGTGCGGATCGCCACGGCCCTGACTGCGCCGCCGCCGGCCAGCGGCCACAACAGCGGCGCGCCCGACGCCCCCAAGCCGCACTATCACGGCCATCGCCAGCGCGTCCGCGAGCGCGTGGTCGCCGCCGGGATCGAGCCGTTTGCCGACTACGAGCTGCTGGAGCTGTTGTTATTCTATTCGATCCAGCGCATCGACACCAAGCCGCTGGCCAAGCGCCTGCTCGAGCGCTTCGGCACCCTGGGCGACGTGTTCGCGGCCGAGCCCGAGCAGCTCCGCGAATTCGACATCGACCAGCGCACTCTGGTCCAGTTCAAGGCGCTGCGCGAGGTCGCGCGCCGGCTGGCCGAGCGCAAGGTCAAGAACATGCCCGTGCTGACCAACTGGCAGCAGCTCATCGACTACTGCCACACCGCGCTGGCGCACGAGAAGACCGAGCAGTTCCGCATCCTCTTCCTCGACCGCAAGAACGTGCTGATCGGCGACGAGGTTCAGCAGCGCGGCACCATCGACCACACGCCAGTTTACCCGCGTGAGGTGGTGAGGCGCGCCCTCACGCTGAACGCGGCGGCGCTGATCCTCGTGCACAATCACCCCTCGGGCGACCCCAAGCCCTCACAGGACGACATCGAGATGACGCGCGAGATCAAGACGGCGGCCGAGGCGCTGGGCATTGCTATACACGACCACCTGGTGATCGGCCGCAAGGGCCACGCGAGCTTCAGAAGCCTCGGCCTGCTGTCGTAGGATTCTTGGACCGTATCGGTGCCAGTTGATTAGGATGCTGACTGTCCAGCTTGTGAGCTGTAACAGGTGCCTGCGTCTCGAAATTCGGCAGCATCACCCGGATTCTCGATCTGAGTATGTATGGGCGACAAGAGTTGGCGTCGCTGATGCGCGCGGAAAGCCAGCGGAATTGGTCTATCAGGAATCGGCTCGTCGAAACGGCACGAATTCGCTTGGTACGGTTCGCTAGGTGACCGATGCACGGTGGAGATTGGCGATCAGGATGTACACGCTGATAAGCAGGGCCCACGCTGGAAAGACGATGAAGCTCCAATCGACCCATTGGCTGGCAAATAACAGGAACAGAGCCATGACGAAGCCCGGTACCGCCAGCCAACGCGCCACGAAGGCGGTGCGTACTGCAATCGTCGAGGTGATAAGCATGAAAACCCCCGCCATCTTGATGGCGTAAACATTGACGATTGTGTAGGCGAGTGCTCGCGCCAGCGCAAAGGTGGTCGAGTTGGCAAGGCTTCCGGGGCGCGATAGCTGCACGGCGACCATTGCGCCGAATAACGCAACCGCGACGAACATCATGGCAAGAAACAACAGGCCGCTGCCCAGGAACACCGTCGCGAACAACCGATCCTCAGTGTCTGCCATCCGGTCGCGCACCACACCGATGAACCACAGGAAGGCAATTCCGGCAAAAGGCATCAGGTTGATGGCGAGCATGAGCCGCTCCAGCCTGGCCGACAGCCATGCGCCGTCGTCGAGGACGTCCCGGGGCACGGACGACCGGAAGAGCAACAGCACGGAGATGAGCAGGACGGCGAACAAGATACCGGCAACGGCAGCGGCCTTCGGGCTACGCAGCCTCTTACCGGTCAGCGACACGGAATGGTTCACAGCCACCAGTCAGTCGGGGAACGCCGCGAGTGTTGCCGCGACGTTGGCCATCGACTGTTGGCTCACCTTTATGAAGCCCGCGCCCGGACGATCGATGTCCTGGATAAGGAGTACCATTGCGGCGACAAGCATGCCGGTGAGATGGACTGGTACCCGCGATCGCTTGGCCTCGACCCCGCTGCCATAGCCGGCGAATCCGATGCCGACCAGGGAAACGCTATAGAGCGCGACCACGATGATCGCCGGCAAGCGGTTGTGGTAGGCTGCCAAGCGCTTCTCCTGATCGTCGATCATCTCGTTGAGCGACTGCAGGAAAAGCCCGGTCGGCACCATGGCGTTGTCTTTCGCCGCAACCGCCTTAGCCTGCTGCCAGAGCACCTCCTGGACCGCATTCGACCGCGCAATCTCGTCGTTGAACTCTCGCGGGGAAATCGACCGGAGAGTGAGATCGAGCCGCAGCTGCACATAATCACGCAGGAGCTTTACCACCTCTCGATCGTGCGGTGCCGGCAGCAGGCGGGCACGTAGCGCCGTCGTGCCGATCGCTGCCGCCTCGATCACGACGCCATCCCGTCTCGCTTCGAAGCGCGACAAGGCCATGGAGAAAGTGAATCCGATCATCAGTGCCAGAAGACCGAGGATGGCCGCTTCCAGTGTCGACACTCCGGGGGCTCCGTGCAGAGCGGCCCGTTCGCCGAGCCAATGACCCATTTCGCCTGCGCCCAGAATCAGTAGCAGACTGGCCGGGAAGATCACGAACAGGGGAAGATCGGTGACGTCGAGCATCATGGTGGGCGCTTGCAGCGTGCGGGATTGAAAAGGGGACGTGCGTTACCTTTCGTCCTCGATGTGGACCTCGACCGTGCCAGCGTTGACAGCGGCCTTGAGTGCGGCGTGATCGCGCTCAGCTTGGTCAGCGTAAGCGACGGCAAACTCACCCATTGCCTCGTCGAACGCACCGCTGGTGCCGAGATAGCCGGCGACCAGCCAGGGATGGCTGGCCCTGCCATGAGCTCGCGCCAACGCCCAACCGCAAGCCTTGCCGTAAGTTTCCAGCAGACCACGATCGAATGTCTCGATCAGCGGCTTGACCTTGGCATCGCACAACTGGCGCACATAGACGTGCCGCCCTGCCTGGCCGGTAATCCACCCGAGGAAGATATCGGACGACGACTGCATCAAGCGTTGGCCCATCACCACGCGCTGCCCGGAGTGTGCATAGGCGCTCTTGCCAGCATACGGCTCGAGCACGGATGTGACGGCTTGCTTAAACTGCAGGAACAATGGTTGGTTCGAGGCCGACATGAACAGGCCGATGGCGCAGTAGCGTCCAACGCTACCGATGCCCACGACCTTGATCGCCACATCGACCAGGCGATAGCGGTCAAGCAGGGCACGACGGTCGTCGGGCAGCGACATTCGATAGTCGGCAATCGCCCTGTCCAGAAAGGCCTTGAAGCCCTCTTCGCGTTGCGCTTCCAGGTGGAAGATCAGCGGCGGCTGATCTTTGATGCGGATCTGGCCGCCGACCATTTCAGCCAGCTTCGGATAGTCGACGTCGGAGGCCGTGTTTTCCTTCGCCCTCTCGACCCGTCGGAGTACGCGCTTCCTCACCGCGCGGTCGTCGATCAAGTCGGTGAAATCCTCGAGACCGATCCTGGCGTACCACGCCTCTAGTGGGCTCATCTCGGCTACCTCGCGCAATCGTTCTCGATAGCTGCGAGCACAGGCTACCGCCGCATCGCGGCCCGCCGAGTCCGACTGGCCGTTCGATCGCGCAGCCAGCACGAACGACGTGGCGAGCCGCTTGACATCCCATTCCCACGGGGCCGGAAGCGTCTCGTCGAAGTCGTTGATGTCGAACACAATGTTGCGCTCGGGCGTGGCGAAACCACCGAAATTGAGCAGATGACAATCACCACAAGCCTGGACACGAATGCCGGTCATCGGTGCGCCGGCGAGATCGGCGGCCATAACGTCGGCCGAACCGCGAAAGAAAGTGAAGGGCGTGTGCAGCATACGGCCATATCGGATCGGAACGAGTTCAGGCAGCCGCCCAGCATCAGAAGCCCTCAGCAGCTCGACAGGGTCCAGCCGATTCTTGGGTCGCTTCCACGTGCCCTGACCCGCCCGAGAAACCGTGTCGCGCAGGCGCTTGCCCGCCGCAATGAGATCGTCGGCCGGGACGGAGTGCGAGGGGCGCCTAGCTTCGGGAACTTCGGCCGATGTCGCCGCCTTCGTCGCAATATTCAAGAAAACCTCCGCTGAAAAAAGCTAGGGCACGAACTCCGAGCCGCTCTTGATGTAGCGCAAGCGGCTCACCGGATTCATGCGCGCAGATGTTGATGATCCGCTCCGGACCGTCTCGGGGTACGCGCCCAGCCCTCGGAAACCGAGTGTGACAGCGCCTCCCGTAAGGTTCCGACGGATGAGCCATAATGCTGGCGCAGCTCGCCAAAGCCCAGCTTCTGGTCCGGCTTGAGCACGCAGCATGGGATATCCTCGCTCATCTTGCGCAGCACATCGAAAGTCGCGGCACCCTTGCCGCTGATATCCTGCGGCGCCGTCGTTACGTCATGCCGACCCTCGGGAAAGCAACGACTTTCGGCATCTGTCTTCGTCCCCGCAACGGCCCATCGCTCAACCGGTCGATGATGCGCGATTGTTGGCCTGTATTCAGACTTCGTAACGTTTATTTTCTTTCGATATATTGCCTTACATTGGCAAATCTTCCCAAAAGCGAACTTCTTGAGCTTGGTCGTTCTGGTGGGAGGACGACAGTGCAACAATTCAGTCGCAGAATGGAGTTGCAGGGGCTGGGCGCCATCGCGGCGACCGCGCCGATGGTCGCCAACACCCAACCGATTTTCGACGGTAAGACGGTGCAGCTCGTCATCGGCTTCCAGGCTGGCACGCCGGCAGACGTGATCGGCCGGTTGATCGCCCGCGCCGGCATGCCGCTGGCCGAGGCGCCGACCGACGAAGCCGCACTGAAGCAGATCGTCTTCGCCACCGTTGGCCAGATGTTCCACCCCGCTGGGACTCGCCGCATCGGTGCTGGCGACAACCGGCTGGCCGTGGTTGCCCCATCTTGCCGGGTGATCGATGTGGAGGAGCTGCGCGTGGTCGATGGCTCGGTGATGCCGGCGCTGGTGTGGGCAACACCAACATCCCCATCATCATGATCGCCGAGAAGGCGGCCGATCCGGTCAAGGCATCGGCGCGATAACTTACCGGCCCGGCCAAGTGACCCACGGCGCCATGGCGCCGTCGCAGCCGCCGCTGCTCAAATCGCGGATCTACCGTAGTAGAGGGTCACCGCGTGTTGCGCCTCGGCGAAGAAGAGCCAGCGCTCGACAAAGACGCCGATCGTTCCCAGGATTGCCGCCAGGAGCGCCGCCGCGACCGTGGGCCAGCCGGAAACGAGGAACGGGGCGAATGACAAAAGGAACGGCAGCCCGAAGCCCAGCGCCAGCGCGATGCGTCGCAGCTTGGCGGCATGCTTGCGGGCGATCTTGAAGCCCATCTCCTTCAGCAGGTAGTTCTCCGACGTGTGCGGCGCCTCGAAGAGACGCACCGCGCCATGAGAGCCGAGGCCGGTCGCGCTGCCGGTCGTGCTGGTCATCGGCGCGTCGTCGATCGAGCGCCAGTAGCCCAGCTTCAGAAGGGCGGCGAGCGCGATCACGAGGGGCACCAACGCGTTCAGAGACGGCCGAGGGTCGAAGATCTGCAGCACCGGCATGAGCCAAAGGATGCCCGTCATGAGGCCAAGCGCCAGATAGTTCGGCACGACCCACGGATTGTGCCAACGCGGGATCGGCTTCAGCGACCGGTAGATCATCGCCGTGCAGAAAACCGTGGTGACGGCTCCGAGTGCGGCCAGCAGGCTCGCCACTGTCGGGACGACACCGAGGAACACCCAGCCGATGCCGAGCAGCCCGGCCGGCAGGTAGGTCGCGACAGCAGCGACGCCCTCGCGCGACAGCCACGACGACCGCCATTGCGAGAACGCCCGCCAAGCACGCTGGGGCTGCCCGAGATGGAAGGTCGACGACAGCAGGCCTGCCGTGATGGCGCCGAGCGCCAAGGCCAAGGCCACCAGACCGAACGTCCGGTCGGTGGGCAGCACGCCGAACGGTGCCAGCACACCGAGCAAAGCCAGGAGCCCGTAACCGGCTCCCGAGGCGGTGGTGAAGAAAATCACCGACAGCGAAGGATGCACAGTGTCTCCCCAGGACTAGTCTGGTTTCTCTTCATTGCGACAACAGCCGGTCGAGCCATCCCAGCAGGCCGCCGGCCTGTGCCGGCGCCGCCGGCGTCAATTGGGCCGGCGCCCCGGTGCAGCCGGCGCTCTGCCGATGAGGACGGGGCAGCAGATACTTGTTGGTCGGCGCGTAGCCCATCTCGGCCATCAGGTCGAAGCCTTCGCGCTCGGCAACCAGCTTGGAGACCGCGGAATCGGGATCGCCGAGGTCGCCGAAATGTCGCGCCGAGGCAGGACAGGTGGCGACGCAGGCCGGCACGCGGTCCTCGGGCTCGAAGGTGGTGTTGTAGATGCGATCGATGCAGAGCGTGCACTTCTTCATCACGCCGGCGTCCTCGTCGAATTCCCGGGCGCCATAGGGGCATGCCCACGAGCAGAGCTTGCAGCCGATGCAGAGATCCTCGTTGACCAGCACGATGCCGTCCTCGGGGCGCTTGTAGGATGCGCCTGTCGGGCACACCGTCACGCAAGCCGGCTGGGCGCAGTGCAGGCACGAGCGGGGGAAATGCACCGTGCGGCCGGTCGGCCCCTCGCCGACCTCGTAGGTGTGCACGCGGTTGAACCAGACGCCGTCGGGATTGGCGCCATACGGCGCCTGATCGGTCAGCGGCGCTGCGACGCCGCCAGTGTTCCATTCCTTGCAGTTCACGGCGCAGGCGTGGCAGCCGACACAGATATCCAGGTCAACGACCAGACCCAGACGCTTGGCCGACGGTTGGGCAGGCAGGCTGGTCACTTGCGAGCTCCGGTCACTTGCGCGTCTCCACGAGCGGCCGCCCTGAAGCCGGCTCCATAGCGCAGCACGCCCGGACGCTCGGGGAGATGCGGCGGCGACGGCAGGGTCGGGAATGTAGGCTCGCTCACGCCGTCGCCTGCCGCGACCTTCTCGATACGGACCCGCAGGTCGTACCATGCGGCTTGGCCCGTGATCGGATCGCTGTTGCCATAGCGATAGCCGCCGCCGCGCTCGGGCAGCAACTCGGAGATGACGTGATTGAGCAGGAAGCCGCGCTGCGACTCGGCGGCCTGCGGCTCGAGGTTCCAGGCACCGGCGCGCTTGCCGATGGCGTTCCACGTCCACACCGTGTTCGGGTTGACCCCGTCCATCAGCTTGGCCTGGACCTTGATGCGCCCGTGATGACTGGTGACCGCAACCCAGTCGTCATCGGCGATGCCGAGCCGGGCAGCCGTCGCGCGATGGATGTGCAAGCGGTTCTCGCCGTGAATCTGGCGCAGCCAGGCGTTGTGCGACCCCCACGAATGATACATCGCCATCGGCCGCTGCGTGATCGCGTGCAGCGGGAAGGCGTCGCGCGCGATCTCGGCCTCCTCGAACGGCATGTACCAGAGCGGCAGCGGATCGAAGTAAGTCTTTACGCGGTCGCGGTGCTGGTCCGGCGGCTGGATCTCGCCGTGGCCCTGCGCGGCGAGGCGGAACTTCTGCAGGACCTCGCTATAGAGCTGCAGGACGATGGGATCGGGCTTGTCGATCAGGCCCATGCCGACCGCCCAGTCGAGATAGGCGCGATTGGCATGCTTGAAATAGCGGGCCTCGGCCGGAACTTCGTGACGCCAGAAGCACGAATTGGCGACGTAGGCGTCGAGCTGGCGCTCGTTGACAGGACCGATGCCGTTCTTGTCGCCGGCCGCGCCGCGCCAACCCGCCAGCATGCCGATGCCGGGCCTGCGCTCGTGATGGACGAGGTAGTCCGGATAGCCGCCGGGATAGCGCGGGCTGCCGTCCTCCTTCACGAGACCGGGCAGGCCGAGGCGCGCGCCGAGGTCGATCAGCACGTCCTGGAAAGGACGCACGTCGCGATCGGGCGCGACAATGGGCTGGCGGATCGAATCGGCGACACCGTCGGCGTCGCATATCGGGCGATCGAGCAGCGAGATGCAGTCCCAACGCTCGAGATAGGTCGTGTCGGGCAGGATCAGGTCGGCATAAGGCACCATCTCGCTGGCATAGGCGTCGGAATAGATGATGCGCGGGATCTTGTAGTCGCCGGTCGCCGGGTCCTTGTCGGTCAGCATCTCGATGGTGCCGGCCGTGTTCATCGACGAGTTCCAGCTCATGTTCGCCATGAACAGGAAGAGCGTGTCGATCTTGTGCGGATCGCCCGCCCAGGCGTTGCGGATGACTTGGTGCATCATACCGTGGGCGGCAAGCGGCGCCTCCCACGAGTAAGCCTTGTCGATGCGCCGCGGCGAGCCGTCGGCTTCGACGAGGAGATCCGCCGGCGATGTCGGGAAGCCGAGCGGCGGCCCCGGCATCGGCTTGCCGGGCTGGACGTCGGCAGCACGGCCGGTCGGCTTGTTGCCAGGCGGCGTGGGCCGCGGAAACGGCGGCTTGTAGCGGAAGCTGCCCGGCGAATCGACAGCGCCCAGCAGCATCTGCAGCACATGGATGGCGCGACAGGTGTGGAAGCCGTTGGAATGAGCCGAGATGCCGCGCATGGCGTGCATCGCTACCGGCCGGCCGACCATCCTGTCGTGGCGGCGCCCGGCCCAGTCGGTCCACGGCTGCTCGATCACGACGGTCTGCTCGAAGGCGGCATGCGCCAGCTCGGCGGCGATCCGCCGGATGACATCGGCGCCGATGCCGGTCTCGGCCGCGACGGCATCGGCCCCATATTGTGGCTCGAGGCAGCGCTTGGCGACGAGATGAAAAGCCGGCACCGCGGTGCGCCCGTCGGCCAAGGTGACCTTTCCGGCAAGCTGCGGCTTGGCATCGATCTGATGGGCGCCGGTGACGGTCGCGGTCACACCGTCGAACACCAGGGGTTGACCCGCGGCGTCCCGCGCAAAGAGGCCGTGATCAGCCGCGCCCTCGTCCTGGATCACCAGCCACGGCGCATTGGTGTATCGACAGAGATACTCCTCGTCGATCTTGCCGGCGCGCAACAGTTCCTGGATCAGCGCCAGGATGAACAGGCCGTCGGTTCCCGGCCGGATGCCGATCCATTCGTCGGCGATCGCCGAGTAGCCGGTGCGGATCGGATTGACCGATACGAACTTGGCGGCGCCGCGGCTCTTGAGCTTGCCCAGGCCGATCTTGATGGGATTGGAATCGTGATCCTCGGCAACGCCGAACATCAGGAAGTACCGCGTGTTCTCCCAATCCGGCTCGCCGAACTCCCAGAACGATCCGCCGACGGTATAGAGGCCGGCAGCCGCCATGTTGACGGAACAAAAGCCGCCATGGGCGGCGTGGTTGGGGGTGCCGAACTGGCTCGCCCACCAGCCGGTCAGCGCCTGGCTCTGGTCGCGGCCCGTGAAGAAGGCGAGCTTGCGCGGATCGCTGCGCCGGATGGCGCCGAGCCAATCGGTCGCGATCGACATCGCCTCGTCCCATTCGATCTCCTCGAAGTCGCCACTGCCGCGTGGCCCGACCCGGCGCAAGGGCTTGCGCAGACGCGCCGGCGAATAGTGCGTCATGATCCCGGCCGAGCCCTTGGCGCAGAGCACGCCCTTGTTCACCGGATGGTCGCGATTGCCCTCGATGTAACGGATGCGACCGTCCTTCAGGTGAACCTTGATGCCGCAACGGCAGGCACACATGTAGCAGGTGGTGCGCGCGATCCGATCGGCGCTCGGCGTATCTAGCCCGAGAGCCGCCGCATGGCGGTCGTTGATCGCTTCCCCCTGAGTCGACATCCTGTTCCTCCCGAGGAAAGGCTAGTCTCCCAACGTCCTTACAGAAAGAAATTTATTCCACGTCGCTTGGCGGACGAGACAAGGCTTGCGCTCCCAATTACCCTCTGCTTTTGTGAATGAGCGTCGATCCCTCTCTGCTCCACCGCCGAAGCATAATCGGAGACGTGCCATTCGCCCGCAGGCCGCTATCGTGTAATCTGACCGCGTCGGCACGACGAGTGGACGAGCTTCGTCACACCGGTAATGACGATGGCCAGCATGCTGTTCCGCTCGACCGCGTCGCGAGGGGCCTCTTCTGTGACGCCGCCCTCTAACTTAGCCATTGCCCGGGCTCGCGCCCTGTTCCAGCGCGACGCTTTGCCGAACCACACCGCCAGGGGAGGATACCG
>JAXMCO010000006.1:0-298919 GCA_046349335.1 Reyranellaceae bacterium | reverse complement strand
AAGGGTCGGCAACAGTGCGGATGCTGCAACGTCGCTTTTCCAACGATTTCGCCTGTAGCCCATCCTTCGAGACGGCCGCTGCGCGGCCTCCTCAGGATGAGGTCCTTGTTGAACGTTCGACTTAACTTAACGCCTATGGGGCGGAGGGGGAAAGCCTCCGTCGAGATCCATGAAGCTCCGACGTCGGCCTCTCATGGATCTCGTTTGAGGCCCTCCCCCTCCGGCCCTGCGGGCCACCTCCCCCGTCAGACGGGGGAGGCAACTGAAAGAGGGAGAAACGACGAATGGACATGAAACTCGCCGGCAAGACCGTGCTGATCAGCGGTGGCAGTCGCGGCATCGGTTTCGCTTGCGCCATGGCGTTCGCTGCCGAAGGCTGCACCGTGCACATCGCCTCGCGCTCGAAGGAATCCCTGGAAACGGCGCGCGACAAGATTCGCGCACGCCACAACGTGCCGGTCGAGATCCATCCCGCCGACTTCGCCAACGGTGACACGGTGCGGTCGGTGGTCGACGCCGTGGGCCACGCCGACATCCTGGTGAACAATGCCGGCGCCATCCCGCGCGGCGACATTCTCGGCATGACCGAGCCCAAGTGGCGCGAGGCGTGGGAGCTCAAGGTGTTCGGCTACATCAACGCCACGCGCGCCATGCTGGAGAAAATGTACGCGCGCAGGAAGGGCGCGATCGTCAACATCATCGGCCTCGCTGGCGAGAGCTTCAATTACGACTACGTCACGGGCACCATGGGCAATGCGAGCTTGATGGCCTTCACCCGCGCCGTCGGCTCCAAGAGCGTCGACCAGGGCGTGCGCGTGGTGGCGATCAACCCGCCGGCGACCCGCACCGATCGCATGCTCACCCTGCTGCGCGGCCAGGCGGAGAAGCAGCTCGGCGATCCCGAACGGTGGCCCGAGCTCACCAAGCACCTGCCGTTCGGCCGCCCGGCCGAACCTGACGAGGTCGCCGACCTCGCCGTCTTCCTCGCCTCCGATCGGGCGAGCTACATCAGCGGCGTGGTGATGACTCTCGACGGCGGTCAGGCGGCGCGACACTGAGCTCGACGGACGCCGACGCGATTCCGGCGTCGGCGCGTTGCCAGCTCTTGCCGCTCACGGCCAGCGCGGCCAGGAAGATCAGCAGGCCGCCGACGGCGATGCTCGGTCCATGG
Source organism: Reyranellaceae bacterium (assembly GCA_046349335.1). Lineage (GTDB taxonomy): Bacteria > Pseudomonadota > Alphaproteobacteria > Reyranellales > Reyranellaceae > Reyranella. Next base: position 297,748 of record JAXMCO010000006.1, on the reverse strand, counting down.
CCCCAGGCGGCGCTGTGACGCCAGCACGGAAAGACGGCGACGCCCAGCGCCGCCAGCAATAGGCACGAGGTCAGCATGATCGCGCGCGGCGCGGCCAGGGCATGTGCGGCGTCAGAAGTGAAAGTTGACGCCGACGCGCAGCAGGTTGCCGCTCGCGGTCTCGGCGAGGCCGGGCAGCAAGGACGTGCTCGGCGTGCCCATGTAGAGATATTCGAGCTTCATCGACCAGCGATCGGCGATCATTCCTTCGACGCCGCCGCCCACAGTCCATGTCCAATAGTTGGCACTGGCCGAGATCGGCCCATCGATCGTGCGTTGGCCCCATACGGCACCGCCGGTGACGTAGGGCATCACCGAGCCTACTGGGTAGCCGACGCGGGCGCGCATGGTGGTGAACCAGGGCGTGCGCTCGGTCGCACCGAGGGGGCCGAAGGCGCCGCCGCCGGTCACGCCCGCCGCATAGGTCGATCCCTGGAAGTCGATCTCGCCGCCGAACAGCACGGGGCCGAAGAGATAGTTGTAGCCGGCTTGCCCACCGCCGACGAAGCCGCTGCCTGTGCCGAAAAAGCCGCCGGGGCCGGCAGGCCCGGCGAAGGTGGCGGACGTGCTCCCGAACAGGCCGCCGGCGTTGAGGCCGGCATAGAACCCCTTCCATGATGGAATGGCCGGTTGTGCGACGACAGGCGACACCAGCGCGACTGCCATCGCAATGGCCAGTCCGAACTTTGCTTGCAGGCTCATGAATCGACTCCACGACATTCGACCTCGAGCTTTACGAGGCGATCGGCGCGAGTGTCCCTCGAACGGGCTGTGACCTTGCTCGATTGTCGTGGAGACGAACCGATGGTGAATGCAATGCGTCGAAATCGAGACGCGCGTGCATCCGCCGTGCGTGTGACTGGCGTCACGTACGCCGACCCGTGATAGGGTGGCCGCGACATGTCCGACATTCCCGCCAACGCATCGGCGCTGCTTCATTCGGTCTTCGGCTTCAGTGAATTTCGTCCCGGCCAGGAAGAGGTCGTCGCCGCCGTCCTGGCCGGCGAGAATGTGCTGGCGGTCATGCCGACCGGCAGCGGCAAGTCGCTCTGCTACCAGCTCCCTGCGATCGCGCGACCGGGCCTGACGCTGGTCGTGTCGCCGCTGATTGCGCTGATGCGCGACCAGGTGCGCGCATTGACGGCCGCGGGGGTCGCTGCGGGCAGCCTCAACTCGTCGAACGAATGGGCCGAGAACGCGCGCGTGCTGGGCCTCCTGCGCCGGCGCGAGCTGCGCCTGCTCTATGTCGCGCCCGAGCGCTTGGCGCGGCCCGACACGATCGAGATGCTAGCCGACTCCGACGTCCGCATGATGGCGATCGACGAGGCGCATTGCGTGTCGCAGTGGGGTCACGATTTCCGCCCCGAATACCTCGCCCTGGGCAATCTCGCGCGTCAGATCGGTGGCCCATTGCAGACTCTGGCGCTGACCGCGACCGCCGATGCGCCGACGCGCGGCGACATCGTCGACAAGCTGTTCGCCGAGCCGCCGCGCGTTTTCGTCCGCAGCTTCGACCGGCCCAACCTCCGGCTCGCCTTCAAGCCGAAGGAGAGTTCGACGCGCCAGGTCTTCTCGTATGTCCGCAGCCATGCCGGCGAAAGCGGCATCGTCTACTGCGCCTCGCGCCGCAAGGTCGAGGAGCTGGCGACCGGGCTCGCGGCGGCCGGCCTGCGCGCGTTGCCCTATCACGCCGGGCTCGACAAGTCGGTGCGCGATGCCAATCAGGACGCCTTCCAGCAGGAGGACGGAGTGGTGATGACCGCGACCGTCGCCTTCGGGATGGGCATCGACAAGCCCGACGTGCGCTTCGTCTGTCACGCCGACCTGCCGGCCAACGTCGAGGCCTACTACCAGGAGATCGGTCGCGCCGGCCGCGACGGGCTGCCGGCCGACACGTTGACGCTCTACAGCCTGGGCGACATGCAATTGCGTCGCCTGCAGATCGAGCAGGGCGAGCAATCCGACGACCGCAAGCGCATCGAGCGGCAGAGGCTGAGCGCGCTGCTCTCGCTCGCCGAGGCGCCGCGTTGCCGGCGCCAGACGCTGCTCGCCTATTTCGGCGAGGCGTCGCAGCCGTGCGGCCATTGCGACCTCTGCCAGGAAGGCGTCGAGCTGTTCGACGGCACGATCGAGGCGCAGAAGGCGATGTCCGCCATCGTGCGCACCGGCGAGCGCTTCGGTATGGAGCACGTCGTCGCCATCCTGATCGGCGAGCGCACGGAGAACGTGCTGAAGTTCAATCACGAGCGCCTGCCGACCTTCGGCGTCGGCGCCGATCGCAAGGCTGCCGAGTGGCGCTCGATCTTCCGCCAGCTTTCGGCGACCGGCCTGATCTCGCAGGATCTGATGGAGCACGGCCGCTGGCAGGTCACCGACGAGGGCTGGCGGGTGCTGAAGGGCAAGGCGCGCATCGAGCTGCGCAAGAACCTCGCGTCGGCCGAAGCGAAGGGCGGGCGGCGCGACCGCAAGGCCGCCGCCGCGCCGCCCGTCGTCGCCGACACCGATGCAGCGTTGCTGGGCGCCCTGAAGGCGCTGCGCACCCGGCTCGCCCAGGCGCAGAAGGTGCCGGCCTACGTCGTGTTTTCCGACCGCACGCTGGTCGAGCTGGCCACGCATCGGCCCGCCACGGCTGGCGCGATGCGCGAGATCCACGGTGTCGGCGACGCCAAGCTCGAGCGCTTCGGCGACGCTTTCCTCGAGGTCATCCGCGGCGCGGCGCGGTGAATCGTATTCTCTTCAGCGGCCGTGCTGCCACGGAGAGGAAACATCTTGCTCGCCTCCCCCGATGACGGGGGAGGAAGTTCAGAGGTGGTCTTGCGTCTACTCCCCCTCCGACGACAGCGGCGTCGCGAAGGGGGTGCCGGCCTTGAGGATGCGGTAGCGGCCGTTTTGGATCTCGGCGCCGGTGACGATTCCGGTGCGGGCGCTGCCGCCGTCGAGGCCCAGCCGGTCGCCCTCGAACAGGTGCGGATCGGCCATGCCGCTGATCGCCCGGTGCTTGTCGGGCGGCGTGTGGCCGTGCACCACCAGGGTGCCGCCGAAGCCGCCCTTCCAGTCGAGGAAGCCATGGTTGATCCACGCCCAGCGTGCCTCGGTGAAGATCGTCCACGGGCGGGTCAGGAACTCGTCCGGATCGGCATGGGGATCGAGCCCGCCATGCACGAAAAGAGCATTGCCCAGCCTGACATGCGAGCGCATGCTGTAGAGGCGGTGCACGACGGCATCCCCCAACGCGTCAGCGAGCAAGGCCTGATCGGGCGCCGCCTGAGGCTTGCCGGTCCGCGCGCGCATCTGGTCGAGCAGGGTCTGGCCGCCCATTCGTTTGCTGAGCCACATCGTGGCGGCCTTGTCGGCGTGCGGTCCGCCGATCGCGGCGAGCATCATCATGATCTCGTGATTGCCCATCACGCGGTCGATATGGTCGACGCCGCGCTCGTCCGCGCTCTCGGCCCACTGTTCGAGCACGCCGATGCCGTCGGGCCCACGATCGATCATGTCGCCGAGATAGATCAGGCGCCGGCGGCCCGTCGCTTCGCCGGCGAGATGGGCGATGCAGTCGAGCAGGCCGCGCAATTCTACGGCACAGCCATGAACGTCACCAATGGCGAACACCGTTTCGCCCGCGAGGTCGAATGGCGCCGGCTTCCAGTCGGTAATCTCGACGGGGACCGTAATGGGCATATCCATAGCGGGAACTCTAGACCATGAATCCGCAACCCGCGAGCGCGGCACCCTGGGTCGCGAACCACCATTGTCCGGGCACCTGGGTGAAACCCCCGGGATTCCCGCTGCTGCTGGCAGTCTAGCGCGCGTCGTTGTCGCGGATGAAGCCGCGCACGCGCGGCATGATCTGCTCGCGCCATTTGCGGCCGTTGAAGATGCCGTAGTGGCCGACTCGCGGCTGCTCCCAGTGGACGTGTCGGGCGCCTGGAATGTTGGGCGTGAGGGCGTGCGCGGCCTTGGTCTGGCCGATGCCGGAGATGTCGTCGAGCTCGCCTTCGACCGTCATCAGGGCGGTCTCGATGAAGGACGGATCGATCTTGCGCCCACGGCTCAGCCAGACGCCGCGCGGCAAGTAGTGCTCTTTGAACACCACCTCGATGGTCTGCAGGTAGAATTCGGCGGTCAGGTCCATGACCGCGAGATACTCGTCGTAGAAGGCGCGGTGGGAGTCGGCCGAATCGTCGTCGCCTTTGATCAGGTGCTCGAACTGGCGCATGTGCGCGTTCACGTGCCGGTCGAGGTTCATGCTGATGAACGAGGTGAGCTGCAGGAAGCCCGGATAGACGCGGCGCATGGCGCCGGGATACTGGAAGGGCACCGTCGAGATCACGTTCTGGCGGAACCACATCATCGAGTTGCGCATCGCCAGGTCGTTGGGAACGGTCGGGCTGACGCGCGTGTCGATCGGGCCGCCCATCAAGGTGATCGACTTGGGCTGGCGCGGATCGTTTGCCTCGGCCATCAGCGACGCGGCGCCCATGACCGGGACAGACGGCTGGCAGACGGCGATGACATGCACGTCCGGCCCGAGATAGCGGCAGAAGTCGGCGATGTAGTCGATGTAGTCGTCGAGATCGAAGTTGCCGTGGCCAAGCGGCACCTCGCGCGCATCGGTCCAATCGGTGATGTGCACGTCGTGGTCGGGCAGCAGGGCCTCGACCGTGCCGCGCAACAGGGTGGCAAAGTGCCCGCTCATCGGCGCCACCACCAGCACCTTGGGATCGCGCCGCGTCGTATCGCGGCGGAAGCGCACGAGCTGGCAGAACGGCTTGCGCAGCAGGATCTCTTCGTTGACCGCGACGGTCTCGTTGCCGGTCTGCGTCGTCGCGAGCCCGAAGCTCGGCTTGGCGTAGTTCTGGGTGAGGCGCGCGACGATTTCCGCACTGGCCGCGACAGACTTGCCGAACCAAGTATCGGTCAGCGGGTTGTAGGGGTGCGAATAGACCTGCTCCAGAGCGTTCGCCCAAAGCCTGACGGGTCCGGCGAGCTGGCGATGGAATTCGTAGGTGGCATACAGCATGGGGCGCGGATTGTACGCACCTGCGATGCCTTGTCACTTCAATTGTGCAGTGCAAAAAACTCGAAGATTCAGCCGGTTAGCGAGCCCGTTACAGCAAACGCCGCACCGCCGCCGCAATCGCCTCGGCCTTGGCCTCGTGGGTGAAATGGGTAACGAAGCGGCCGTTGCGGTCGAGCAGGTAGACGATCGAGGAGTGGTCCATCAGGTAAGGGCCGCCGTCCTTGCCGGGCACCTTCTGATAATAGACGCGATAGGCGCGTGCGACGTCAGCGATCTGCTGCGGCGTGCCGGTCAGGCCAATGAAGGTCGGGCTGAAATTCTCGACATAGCCCTTGAGCAGCTTGGGCGTGTCGCGCTCGGGATCGATCGTGATGAACACCAGGTTCACCTTCTTGGCGGCGTCCGGCCCCACCTTGTCGAGGGCGTTCTCCATCAGCAGCAGCGAGGTCGGGCAGACATCGGGACAGAAGGTGAAGCCGAAATAGATCAAGGTTGGCTTGCCCTTGAGGCTGTCGCTGGTGACGGTGGTGCCGTTCTGGTCGGTGAGCGCGAACGGCCCGCCGATCGTCGGCCGGCCGCCGCCGCCGACGGCGTCCCAGGCGACCCAGCCGACGACGGCGACCAGTATGGCGATCCAGGCGCCGAGCAGCGCCTTCATGGTGCGTGACATGGACCGAAGATGGGCCGGGCCTGCCGTCTCGACAAGCCGGACCGCGCGTCGCACAAGAGGGGCCATGAGCGCCGACCTGATCCTGCTCGCCCGAGCCGCCGACTACGCCGCCCGCCAGCACGTTTCCCAGCGACGCAAGGGTGAGCGGTCGGAACCCTACGTCAATCATCTGACCGAGGTGACCGACCTTCTCGCATCGGCCACCGGCGGCAACGACGCCGTGCTGCTGGCAGCCGGCATGTTGCACGATACGCTCGAGGACACCGACGCGACTTACGAAGACCTCGAGCAGCGCTTCGGCCCCGAGGTCGCGGCGCTGGTCGCCGAGGTGACGGACGACAAGTCGCTACCCAAGGAGGAGCGCAAGCGCCTGCAGATCGCCAAGACTCCCGGCAAGTCGGCGCGGGCCAAGCTCCTGAAAATCGCCGACAAGACCTCCAATCTGCGCGCCCTGGTCTCCACGCCGCCGGCGGGATGGACAGAGACGCGGCTCGCCGACTATGTCGTGTGGGCCGCAGACGTCGTGCGATCGTGCCGCGGACTCAATGCGGCGCTCGACGAGGCATTCGACGCGGCCCATGCCGAGGCCGCACGGCGCTACGGCCGATAGGCCGGCGAGCCGACGCCGGGAGGAGACCGCGATGTTCTACGATGCCGCCAAACGCGATCACGGCCTGCCGCAGGATCCCTTGAAGTCGCTGATCGTGCCGCGGCCGATCGGCTGGATCTCGACGATCGACCGGCAGGGCCGGGTCAACCTCGCGCCCTACAGCTTCTACAACGCTGTCGGCGAGTTTCCGCCGATGGTCTACTTCGCCATCACCGGCACCTACGGCAACACGCCGACCAAGCACAGCCGCATGAACGCCGAGCAGACCGGCGAGTTCGTCGTCAACATGGTGAGCGAGGCGCTGAAGGAGCAGATGAACATCACCACCGCGATGGTCGAGTTCGGCGTCGACGAGCTGAAGCTCGCCGGCCTGACGCCCGAGCCGAGCCGCTTCGTCAAGCCGCCGCGCGTGAAGGAGTCGCCGGTGGCGCTGGAGTGCAGGTACTGGCGCACCATCGAGCTGCCGGTCGAGAAGGGCCACGAGGACAAGCGCGGCTCGGTCGTTTTCGGCCAGGTGGTCGGTGTGCACATCGACGACGCCATCCTGAAGGACGGCCGCGTCGACACGCTCGCTTTCAAGCCGGTCGCCCGCCTGGGCTACAGCGAGTACACGACGACCGAAAACGTCTGGCGCATGCGCCGCCCCGACGACCCGAAGTAGCGGGAAGGGCTTCTTTCTCCTCTCCCCTCGCTGGGGGGAGAGGAACGTGAACTTCAATTACCCCGCCACCACCGGCGCCACGCTCCGCGCCATCGCCAGCACGCGCTTGTCGGCCATGGCTTCGCCCATCAGCATGAAGCCGACCGGCAGCTCGCCCGGGGCGTGGCAGGGCAGGCTGATGCCGCAGCGGTCGAGGAAGTTGCCGACCGTGGTGTTGCGCAGCAGCAGCATGTTCTTCTTGGTGAAGCCATCCGCTGTGGCGACCTCGTCGAGGGTCGGCGCGACGATGGCGCAGGACGGCATCGCCACGGCATCGTAGTTGGCGGTGATCGCCGAGACGCGGCGCTGCAGGTCGGCGCGCTTGCCCAGCAGCTCTATGTAATCGGCGGCCGACATCTCCATACCGCGGCGGATGCGCGGCGCCACCAGCGAGTCGTAGACGTTGCCGCGGCGGGCGATCAGCTCGCGATGCCAGGCATAGGCTTCGGCGGCCGCGAAGCCACCCTTGGCGTTGATCGCCGGCAGCTCGTCGAGCTGCGGCAGGTCGATAGGCTCGATGCGGACGCCCTGGGCGGCGAGCGCCTGCAGGGCGCGCTCGAAGGCGCGGGCGACGACGGCATCGAGCTCGTCCATCACGAAGTGGCGCGGCACGGCGAGCCGCAGGCCGGCGAGTGGCATCGGCTCGGGCACGGCGATCGGCTCGGCCGCGAACACGGCGTCGACGATGGCGCAGCACTCGACGGAATTGGCCAGCGGGCCGATCGAATCGAGCGAGGTCGAGAGCGGCACCACACCGTCGATCGGCACGCGGCGCGCCGTCGGCTTGAAGCCCACGATGCCGCACACCGCGGCGGGAATGCGCACCGAGCCGCCTGTATCGGTGCCGAGCGCGGCGACGGCCATGCGGTCGCCGACCGATACGGCGGCTCCGGACGACGAGCCGCCGGGCACGCGCTTGCGGTCGGCCGGGTTGCCCGGCGTGCCGTAGTGCGGGTTGTAGCCGACGCCCGAGAAGGCGAACTCGCTCATGTTGGTGCTGCCGACGATCACGGCGCCGGCCGCACGCAAACGGGCGACGACCGGCGCGTCCGCGGTGGCAGGCGGCGCATCGTCGAGCGCCTTCGAGCCGGCCAGCGTGGTCTCGCCGGCGACGTTGCAGAGGTTCTTGATGGAGACCGGAATGCCGGCGAGCGGCGAGGGCACGACGCCCGCCTTGCGCAGCGTATCGCTCGCATCGGCGGCGGCCAGCGCCTGCTCGCGCCACACCTTGATGAAGGCGCGCTTGCCTTCGCCGGCCGGATCGGAGATGCGGGCCAGCGCTTCCTCGGTGAGCGTGCGCGACGATGTGCGTCCCGCGGCAAGGTCGGCGGCGAGCGTCTGGATCGTTGGGTTGGCCATGGGACTCCTTGCTAAGAATTCATCCTCCTCCCCCGATGACGGGGGAGGAGAAGGCGCTCACGGCGCGCGGTTCTTCACCAGATCGTCGACCACGGTCGGGTCGGCGAGCGTCGAGGTGTCGCCGAGATTGCTGAAATCGTTCTCGGCGATCTTGCGCAGGATGCGGCGCATGATCTTGCCCGAGCGGGTCTTGGGCAGGCCGGGCGCCCATTGGATGACGTCGGGCGTGGCGATCGGGCCGATCTCCTTGCGCACCCAGCCAACCAGTTCCTTGCGCAATTCCTCCGATGGAGCTTGCCCCATCTTCAAGGTCACGTAGGCATAGATGCCCTGGCCCTTGATGTCGTGCGGGTAGCCGACGACGGCAGCCTCGGCGACCTTCTGGTTGCCGACCAATGCGCTCTCGACCTCGGCGGTGCCGATGCGGTGGCCCGACACGTTGATCACGTCGTCGACCCGCCCGGTGATCCAGTAGTAGCCGTCGGCGTCGCGCCTTGCGCCGTCGCCGGTGAAATACTTGCCGGGGTAGGTCTTGAAGTAGGTGTCGATGAAGCGCTGGTGGTCGCCGTAGACCGTGCGCATCTGGCCCGGCCACGAGTTGATCAGGCAGAGATTGCCGGTGGCCGCCCCGGTGAGCTCCTTGCCCTCCGCGTCGACCATCACCGGCTGCACGCCGAAGAACGGCCGCGTCGCCGAGCCGGGTTTGAGCCTGGTGGCGCCGGGCAGCGGCGTGATCAGGATGCCGCCGGTCTCGGTCTGCCACCAGGTATCGACGATTGGGCAGCGCGAATCGCCGACCACGCGGTGGTACCACAGCCACGCCTCGGGATTGATCGGCTCGCCGACCGAGCCGAGCAGGCGCAGGCTCTTGCGCGTCGCCTTCTTCACCGGCGCCTCGCCCTCGCGCATCAGGGCGCGGATAGCGGTCGGCGCGGTGTAGAAGATGTTGACCTTGTGCTTGTCGATGACCTGCCAGAAGCGGCTGGCATCGGGATAGTTCGGCACGCCTTCGAACATCAGCGTGGTCGCGCCGTTGGCGAGCGGGCCGTAGACGATGTAGCTGTGGCCGGTCACCCAGCCGACGTCGGCGGTGCACCAGTAGACGTCGCCGTCGTGGTAGTCGAACACGTACTGGTGCGTCATCGAGGCGAACACGATGTAGCCGCCGGTCGTGTGCAGCACGCCCTTGGGCTTTCCGGTCGAGCCCGAGGTGTAGAGGATGAACAGCGGGTCCTCGGCGCCCATGGGCTCGGGCGCGCACTCGGCCGGCACCTTGGCTGCGATCTCGTGCCACCACACGTCGCGCGCTGAGTCCCAGCCGACCCGACCGCCGGTATGCCGGACGACCAGCACATGCTTGACGCCGGGGCACTTCTTCAGCGCCTCGTCGGTGTTGACCTTGAGCGGCACCGGCTTGCCGCCGCGCAGGCCCTCGTCGGCGGTGATGACGATGTTGCTGTCGCAGTCGACAATGCGGTTGGCCAGGCTGTCGGGCGAGAAGCCGCCGAACACCACCGAATGGATGGCGCCGATGCGCGTGCAGGCGAGCATGGCGTAGGCCGCCTCGGGGATCATCGGCAGGTAGATGGTGACGCGATCGCCCTTCTTGACGCCGAGCTGACGGAGCGCGTTGGCCATCCGGCAGACTTCGGCGTGCAGCTCGCGGTAGGTGATGTGCTTGGACTTGGCCGGGTCGTCGCCTTCCCAGATGATCGCCGTCTGGTCCGCGCGCTTTGCGAGATGGCGGTCGACGCAATTGGCCGAGACGTTCAGCACGCCGTCGTGGAACCAGCGGATACGGACATCGCCGGTGTAGTCGACGTCGCGCACCGCGCCTGGGCTGAACGGCTTGATCCAGTCGACGCGCTTGGCGTGCTCAGCCCAGAAGCCTGCCGGGTCCTTGATCGAGGCGTCGTACATCGCCTTGTACCTGGCGTCGTCGACATAGGCACGCTTGGCCCACTCGCCGCTGACATCGATCAGTTCGTCGCTCATGGCATTCCTCCGGTGAGCCGCTTTGCCGATAATTTCCCGGGTTTTAGCTCGCGCCCGCCAACCTGGGCAATTCGACTTTGGACGGGCGGCTACACCCGCTTTTCATGTTCCTCCCCCGATGACGGGGGAGGCAAAGAGAGTCACTCCTCGAACCAGGTCGTGAAATCCTCGATCGGGGCGCGTTCGGTGATGAGGTTGTTGGGAATCTCGTCGGGGTCGGCGTAGCCCAGCGCCAGGCCGCAGATCACGATCTGGTCGTCGGGAATGGTGAGCTCGCGGCGCACCACGTGCTGGTAGCGGCTGAAGGCGGCCTGCGGGCAGGTGTGCAGGCCTTTCTCGCGGGCGAGCAGCATGAGCTGGTCGAGGAAGATGCCGCAGTCGATCCACTGGCCGCCCCCCATGCGGCGCTCGACGCACAGGATCATGCCGACCGGCGCGTCGAAGAACAGGAAGTTGCGGCGGAACTGCTTCAGCATGCCGGCGGCGTCGCCGCGCGGCACGCCGAGCACGGTGTAGAGCTGCTTGCCGACCAGCTTGCGGCGGGCGTCGTAGAGCGGCGTGAATTCCTTCGGATAAACATCGTACTCGCCGCCGGGGCCATTGTCGCCGGCATCGATCGCCTTGAGGATGGCGCCGGACAGCCGTTCGCGCGCCACTCCTGTGGTGACGTAGAGCTTCCATGGCTGCAAGTTGCCGTTGGATGCCGCGCGCGCGGCGTTGGCGATGATCCATTCGACGTCGGCGCGCGACACCGGATCGGGCTTGAAGGTCCGCATCGAGCGGCGAGAGGCGATGGCTTCGGAAACGTGCATGAAAGGTCAGCTCCGATTGAGATGGCGCCGTAGAAAGTCGAAGAGCTTACGACGCGCCAACGCGCTCTGCTGCTCGGTGAAGAAATGCGTACCGCTCTGCACGATGAGGGTCTCGACCTCCTTGCCGTGCGAGCTGAGCGCCTCCGCCATGGCGAGCGTCTGTGCGACCGGCACGTTCTCGTCGTGGTCGCCATGGATCAGCAGGATCGGCACGTCGATCTGCGTCACCCGCAGGATCGGCGAGCGTACCGGCAGTCCCTCCGGGCCGCACAGATCGTCGAGATAGTCGCGGATGAACGGATTGGCCTCGCGCCAGCGCGCGAGATCGGTCGGCGCGAAGAAGGCAGCGACGGCACGCACCGGCGGCTTGTGGGCGGCGGTCAGCAGTGCCACCTGGCCACCCATCGAGGCGCCGACCAGTCCCAGCCGGTCGCGGTCGACCAGTGGCCGCTTGGCCAGCCAGTCTATGGCCGCCAGAACGTCGAGCGGCTGGCGCAGGCCCTGGTCACTCTCGCCCTCCGAGCCCAACCAGCCGCGCAACGACAAAGCGAGGGCGGCGTAGCCGTTGGCCGAGGCAGCGCGGGCCAAGCCGGCCATGGTGTGGGCATGGCCGGCAAAGCCGTGCAGCAGTATCAGAGCTGGATAAGGCGGGTTGCCGGCCTGCGGCTTGAAGAAATAGCCGCCCAGGGTGACGCCGTGCCCCGGCACGCGCACCTGCTCAGCGTCGGCGATGTCGGGCAGCTCATCCCAGCGATGGGCCACCTCGATCGGCACGCCGTCGGGATCGCGGAAGCCCACCGAGTAATAACCAGGTGCGAAATAGTCGAGCTCCTGCGGCGGCTGGAGAATCTGCGCCCCGGCCTCGCGTAGCTCGAGATGGACCTGGTCGACCTGGGCGCGGCTCTCGGCCGACACCGCGAGCCACAGCGCGCCCGGCCCGTATTGCACGCCGTCCTTGGCCTGGCGCATCACGAAATGATCGTAACCGCGCGACCACATCACGCGGTCGGGACCGGCCCACACGCGATGAAAGCCCAGCATCGGCAGCCAAAGTCGATGGAAGGCCACCGAACGGGCGAGATCGCTCACCTCGATTGCGGCGCCGGCAAAGGACGAACGCGGCCGCATTACGTCTCGGGCAGGCCGAGGGCGCGCAGCTCGTCGCGCCGGAGATGTTCTTCGCCGGCCAGAAAGAACTCGTCGAGCTGCGGTGGCTCGACGTGGGTGCTGCTCAGCATGGCGTGAGCCTGGCCGCGATGATGGATCTGATGCTGGAAGAGATGCTCCAGGATCGAGGCGACGCTGCTGGGCGGCGGCGTCCGATTGGGCCGCGGCAGGACCAAGCCCTCGGCCAAGCTGGCCTCGGTCTGGCGTGCGCAGAGGTCGATCAGCCGGCGGTCGCTGACACGCTGCGCCTCGTAAAGCTGGTGGGCATCGGGAAAATCCGGCGGCGGATCGTCGTAGCGCCGCAGCACCGTCGGGTCGCGATGCAGTGCGTCGATATAGTAGACGTCGACCCAAAGGATGTGATTGAGCGTCGCTCGCAACGACGGGAAGAATCCGGTGCGCCGCTCGGCGAATTCCGCCGGCGTCAACGCCTTGCAGGCTGTCAGCAGCCGGTGATTGGCCCACGCATTGTTGCCGGCCATGGCGACGAAGTGACTGACCAGCCCCGTCGTCGCCATGGCCGTGTCGCTCAGGCCGCCTGCGCGAGGTTGCGCAGCACGTAGTGCAGCACCCCGCCGTTCTTGAAGTACTCGACCTCCTCGGCGGTATCGATGCGGCAGGTCAGCATGATCTTGTCCGTGGTGCCGTCGCGGCGATGGATGGTGAGCGGCACGTCCATGCCGGGCGTCAACGCACCGTCGATGCCGCCGACATCGAAGCTCTCGTGGCCGGTGAGGTTCAGTGTCTTGCGCGTCATGCCGTCCTTGAACTGCAGCGGCAGCACGCCCATGCCGACCAGGTTGGAGCGGTGGATGCGCTCGAAAGTCTCGCACACCACGGCCTTGACGCCCAGGAGGTTGACGCCCTTGGCTGCCCAGTCGCGCGAGCTGCCGGTGCCATATTCCTTGCCGGCGATCAGGATCTGCGGCGTGTGCTCCTTCTTGTAGCGCATCGCCACGTCGTAGATCGGCTCGGGCTGGTCGGTCTGGAAATGATGCGTGAAGCCGCCCTCGATGCCCGGCACCATCTCGTTCTTGAGGCGGATGTTGGCGAAGGTGCCACGCATCATCACCTCGTGGTTGCCGCGCCGGGTGCCGTACTGGTTGAAGTCCTTGGGCGCGACGCCGTGCTCGCCCAGGTACGCGCCGGCTGGGCTGTCCTTCTTGATCGAGCCAGCGGGCGAGATGTGGTCGGTGGTGATCGAATCGCCGAACTGGCCGAGCGGGCGGGCGCCGCTGATGTTGCTCAATGCCCCTGGCGTCTTGGGCATGCCGTCGAAATAGGGCGGGTTGCGCACATAGGTCGACTTGTCGTCCCAGGCATAGGTCAGGCTGGGCTTGGTCTTGATGCCGCGCCAGAACTTGTCGCCCTTGAAGACGTCGGCATAGCGCTTCTTGAACGCCTTGGCGGTGACGAACTTGTCGACCAGCTTCGAGACTTCCGCGTTGGTCGGCCAGAGATCCGCGAGATAGACCGGCTTGCCGTTCTTGCCGGTGCCGATCGGGTCCTTGGTGATGTCGATCTTCATCGAGCCCGCCAGCGCATAGGCGACCACCAGCATCGGCGAGGCGAGGTAGTTGGCGCGAGTCAGCGGATTGACGCGGCCCTCGAAGTTGCGATTGCCCGACAGCACGGCGCAGACCACCAGGTCGGCATCGTTCACCGCCTTGGTCACCGGCTCGGGCAGAGGGCCCGAGTTGCCGATGCAGCTCGTGCAGCCGTAGCCCACCAGGTTGTATCCGATCTTGTCTAGATCCTTCTGCAGGCCGGAGGCCTGGAGATATTCGGTGACGACCTGTGAGCCCGGCGCCAGCGAGGTCTTGACCCACGGCTTGACCTTGAGCCCGTGCTTCACCGCATTGCGCGCGATCAGGCCGGCCCCCAGCATGACGTAGGGGTTGGACGTGTTGGTGCACGAGGTGATGGCGGCAATGACGATGTCGCCGTGGCCGAGGTCGTAGTCGGCGCCGTCGCACTTGACGCGCTTGCCGTCGTCCTTGCGGTCGAACTCCTTCTCCATGTTGGCGACGAACTGCGACGCCGCCTGCGACAGCGGCACGCGATCCTGCGGGCGCTTCGGCCCGGCGAGGCTCGGCTCGACGTCGCCGAGGTCGAGCGACAGGGTGTCGGTGAAGATCGGCTCGGGCGATCTCTTGCTGCGCCACAGGCCCTGCTTCTTGGCATAGGCCTCGGTGAGCTTGGCCGCGGGGCCGCGGTTGGTCGTCTTGAGGTAACCCAGCGTGATCTCGTCGACCGGGAAGAAGCCGCAGGTCGCACCGTACTCCGGCGCCATGTTGGCGATGGTGGCGCGGTTGGCGAGCGGCAGCTCGGCCAGGCCCTCGCCGTAGAATTCGACGAACTTGTTGACCACGCCCTTCTTGCGCAGCATCTGGGTGACGGTGAGCACCAGGTCGGTGGACGTGGCGCCTTCGCGCAGCTTGCCGGTCAGCTTGAAGCCGATCACGTCGGGGATGACCATCGGCTGGGCCTGACCCAGCATGGCGGCCTCGGCCTCGATGCCGCCGACGCCCCAGCCCAGCACGGAAAGGCCGTTCACCATCGTGGTGTGGCTGTCGGTGCCGACCAGCGTATCGGGGTAGGCGATCGTCTCGCGGCCTTCCTTCCTGGTCCACACGACCTGGGCCAGGTACTCGAGATTGACCTGGTGGCAGATGCCGGTGCCTGGCGGGACGACGCGGAAATTGTCGAACGCCATCTGGCCCCAGCGCAAGAACTGGTAGCGCTCGAGGTTGCGCTCGTACTCGAGCTTCACGTTGGCGCCGAAGGCGCTCGAGTTGCCGAAATTGTCGACGATCACCGAATGGTCGATGACGAGGTCGACCGGCACCAGCGGGTTGATCTTCTTGGGGTCGCCGCCTAGGGCGCCCATGGCGTCGCGCATGGCCGCCAGGTCGACGACCGCCGGCACGCCGGTGAAGTCCTGCATCAGCACCCGGGCCGGCCGGAAATTGATCTCCTTGGCCGACTTGCCGCCGTTCTTCAGCCAGCCGGCGAAGGCCGCGATGTCGGCCTTCTTGACGGTCGTGCCGTCCTCGTGGCGCAGCAGGTTTTCCATCAGGACGCGCAGCGAGACCGGCAGGCGCGACAGGTCGCCGACCTCCTTCTCGACCGCCTTGAGGCTGAAATAGGTGTAGCTCCGGGCGCCGACCTTCAACGTCTTGCGGGCCTTGAAACTGTTGGGGTGAGCGGCGGCCATCGTCTAAACTCCTTGCGGTCGAGCGTGCGTTGGGGTGGCAAAATAGGAGCATGATCCCAGCGAGGCAATCGGCGGATGCGAGCGCCGGCCCATTGTGCCAGATTGCCCGCATGCGATGGCAAATGGCTCGGGCGATTGCTCTGTTTGCAGCCTTCGTGACCGTGTCGGGTCAGGCCCTGGCGCAGCGCAGTGATGTCGACTCCTGGGATCCCTCGGCGCGCGATTTCGGCCGGTCCGGCGAGGCGACGGGGTTGCCCGGCGACGGCCGCAACACCACCCTCGAGGCGCTGAACAAGATCCTGTCGAGCCCCAAGCTGTCGGCCTTCGACCGCTCGATCTATCTCAGCATCCGCGCCTACCAGTTGAATCGCCTCGGGCGCGCGGCCGACAGCCAGAAGGATATCGCCGAGATGGGCCGGGTCCTGCCGACGGCCTGGCAACTCGTGCTGTCGGGCACGCTGCCGGAACTGGCCGGGGGCGGCGACCGCGCGGCGGCGCTGCGCACGCTCGACAGCGCCCTGCAGCACAAGCCGGGCGATGCCTGGCTGGTGATCGCCCAGGCTCAGGTCTACATGCAGATTGCCGACTATGCGCGCGCGCTCGAGCTGCTCAATGCGGCGCTGGCCGGCGCTGCCACCCAGATCGACCGCCGCACCGCGCTGTTCTATCGCGGCCACGCCGAATTCAACCTCGGCCAATACGCCCAAGCCGCGCAGGATTTCGAGGCCACCTTGCCCGGTCGCCCGACGCTGAAATCGCGGCTCGGTCCGCTGGTCTGGCGCTCCGCCGCCCAGGTCCGCGCCCGCCAGGATCCACGCGGCACGCTCGCCCGGGAGATCGGGACCGAGAGCCTCGACGAATGGCCGGGTGCCATCGTGCGCTTTCTGCTCGGTAAGCTGCCGGCCGGCGAGCTCGAGGTGATCGCCGAAACGGACGAGGCCGCCAAGCGCAGCAACGGCAAGTGCCCGGCTGCCTTCTTCATCGCCATGGACGCGCTCCGGCGCGGCGACCGCCAGCGTGCCCGAGAGCAACTGCAGCTCGCCCAGGCGCGCTGCCCGACCGTGTCCGAGTTCAACTGGGCCGCGACCAGCGAGCTGAAGCGGCTGTGAGTCTCCCCGGCGAAGCTGCTACGGAGTGGCCCCGCCTGCCGCGCGTGTCACTCCGGCCTGTATCGGCAGTTGGTCCTCCCGAGCAGGGACGCGTTGCGTGCGCGACGACTGCTACTTCGCCGTCACCGCGGGATGAGCGCTCGGAGAGATGTCTCCTCCGTCGCAGCGCCGTTCGGGCGGAAAGAGATCAGGCGCGCGACAGGACGAGATCGACGCTGCCGATGCGGATGATGCGGGCGGCGCTGATGTCGCGCGGTCCGTGCTCGGGCAGCAGACGGGCGCCGTCGATCAACGTGCCGTTGGCGGTTCCCAGATCCTCGAGGCCGATGCGCCCGACGGCGGTCAGGATCCTCGCATGCGGCTGGCCGACCGACGGGTCGGGCAGCGACAGCTCGGTTGGCCCACCGGCCGCCGCGCCGGTCACCGTATAGGCCGGGACGCCGTCGTTGACGACCAGGGCGACGTCGCCGCCGCCCATGACCTTGCCGCTGAGCCGCCAGCTCCGCCGATCGGCCAGCGAGGCGGGCGGCGCGGCGAGCACCGGCGGCGCTGCCGGCGTCGGTGCTCCGCCCGGAGGCGGCACCGACTGGCGTGCCGGCGCGCCGGCAGCGCCATCGCGCGGCCAGTCCATGAACGCGAAAATCCACAGCAAGACCAACGGTATGATCGAGCCGATGCCGGTCAAGGTGAGCAACATGGCGCCGAGCCCCAGCCAGCCTGGCAGGCCGGTTTTCTCGACGATGCGCCAAGCCATCCAGCCGGCGAAGGCGGCTGCGACCACGGCAAACAGGCTGGTCAGCCCGAAGAAGCCCGAGAGGGCCGCGATTTCTCCACCCATGGCTCAGCGTCCCGCCGAGGATTCGCCATTGGGCCAGGTGCTGAAGGCCAGCACGGCCATGACGATGAACGGGCCGACGACCGGCACGAGGTGGAACAGCGACAGAGCGCCGGAGAATCCGGCCCGCACGCAGATGCGCCAGGTCGGGATGATCAGGATGAGGGCGATCAGGACGTGCCCGATCGCCACTGCCAGGAGGACGAGGGCGCCGAGGCCCAGGAGCCAGGTCATCGGGTCGTTCATCGGTTAACGGTGAATATCGGTTGGAATTGGGCGTCGCCTGAAAGCGGACATCGGTCAGGCGAGAGCCACGATCTCGATCTCGACGAGAACGTCGCGCGGCAGGCGGGCCACCTCGACGGTCGAGCGCGCCGGCGGCTGTGCGCCGAAATATTCGGGCCGGCCGTAGACCTCGTTCATGGCGGCGAAGCTGTCCATATTCTTCAGGAACACCGTTGCCTTGACTGCGCGGTCGAGATCGCTGCCGGCTGCCTTGAGAACCGCCCGCAGGTTCTTCAGAACTTGGTGCGTCTGCTCGGCTATGCCACCTTCGACCAGGTTGCCGGTCGCCGGATCGAGCGGAATCTGGCCGGCGCAATACACCATGCCGTTGGCCACGATGGCCTGCGAATAGGGACCGAGTGCCTTGGGAGCGCCATCTGTCTGAACGGCCCGCTTGCTGCCGCCCTGCTTGTCGGTATCTGTCACTGACCAACTCTCCTTCGCCTTGCGGGTGGGACGCTAACACAGGTGGCCTTGCTTGACAGGTGACCCGCCAACCATTATCCGCGCCTCCTCGGGCCCCGAGCCGGTTGTCGGGGGCTGTAGCTCAGCTGGGAGAGCGCCTCGTTCGCAATGAGGAGGTCAGGGGTTCGATCCCCCTCAGCTCCACCAACCGGCGGCCCGAATTGCGTTCTCTGGCCGACGGGCGGCCGTCGCGGCACAATTGCAGAAGATGCGTTACCTCGACAAGCCAACGCCCGCCGACCTCGGCCTCGACGGCAGGGAAGGCCGTCTTCTACGGTCCCTGGCCACGCCGGAGGACGTCCAGGCATACGTGACCAGCCTGCCCGCCAATCACGAGGAGAACGGCGCGACGCTCTATTCGGTGCGCAGAGTCCTGCGGCACCGCAAGGCTCATTGCCTCGAAGGCGCTTTCGTCGCGGCTTGCGCGCTGTGGCTGCAGGGCCGGCCGCCGCTGGTCGTCGACATGACCGCTCAGGGCGACGCCGATCATGTCATCACGGTGTTTCGCCGCGGTGTCTATTGGGGCGCCATCTCCAAGACCAACCATGCGTGGCTGCGCTGGCGTGACCCGGTATATCGGACTCTGCGCGAGCTGATCATGTCGTACTTCCACGAATACGCCCGCAAGGAGCACAAGTCGCTGCGCGCCTACTCGCGGACGATCGACATGCGACGCTTTCCGAGCGCCGAGTGGATTACCGACGAGGACGATTGCTGGGAGGTCGGTGCCGCGATCGACGATGCGCGGCACTATCCTGTCATCACGCCAGCGCAGGCGCGGCGTCTGCGGCCCCGCGACGCGTTCGAGGTGAAAATCGACGGGATCGTCGAATACCCGCCGACCAGACGAAAGCAGGCAGCATGAGATTCGGGAGGACGACCGTGAAGATCTTGATAACCCTGATGCTGCTCGCCTGCTTGGGCGCGGGCAGGTCGTTCGCTCAGATCCCCGCCGAATGGCAGGCCGCTGCGCAGGCAGTGATCAGCGACCTCGAGCGCGACACGCCGCTCGCGTCGAAGCCGTGGAGCAACGAGACCACCCAGGGCTGGAACCTGGCGCGCGCCTGGCGCAAGCACAACAACGGCAATGTCGAGATCATCCTGGCCGAGTACCTGACCTTCGTCGCCGTGTGTCGCGCCGGCTGCGCCGGCAGCACAATCGCGGGCCAGGGTTATGTCGCCGTGGCCGAGCAGGCGAAATCGCTGCGCTCCCAGCAGGGCGGGCCCTATGCGCTGGTCGCCAACGCCAATACGTGGCTGGCGGGCATCGCCGATCCGACCGGCGCGGCGGCCAAGAATGCGGCGCTGTGGGGCTTGGATCTCGACTTGGCGGCGGCCGACTACGCCACCAGCAACATCTACGCCCTGTACTGGTTGCTGGCGCGTGCCAAGGGCACGCCCGCCGAGCAAGCCGACACCTTCGCCCGCTACGCCATCTTCGTGCAATTGCGCGGGTGGATCGGCACCCGCTGCCTCGACATTTCCAAGGTGGCCACCGTCATCGGCGCACCGCCGAAGATCGAGGCCTGCAAGTAGACCGGTCTCGTCCCGCCCGCAGACGTCCCGCCCGCCCTTCTCGAGAGCGGACGGTCTCGTCCGCGGTCCGGCAGACGACTACTCCGCCGCGACGGCCTGCTGGACGAACTTCTTGGCGTCGAAATCCTCGGCAACCTTCATGTCATTGCCGATCAGCTTCTCGACGTCGATCTTGGCGTATTCCATCACGCCCATGTCGCCCAGCGCCTTTTGCACCTTCGGCCCGAACAGGCCGATTTCCTTCAGGATCGGCACGATGCGGGTGAACAGGCGCGTGCGGAAGTTCTGCATGGCGCCCGAATTGTAAGCGTACTCCATCAGCTTATCGACCGGCAGGCCCGAGCGCATCCAGACCTCGCCCTGGTTGAAGCGGTCGCGCATGAAATAGAGCGCCTCGACGGTGAACTCCTCGCGCTCGGCGCGCTCGGCGTCGGACAGATGCGGATAGTATTCGCGCAGCGCCATGCGGCCGAACGTGACATGGCGCGCCTCGTCCTGCATGACGTAGGCGTTGACCGCGCCGGCCAGGTTGTTCTTGGCGGTGTCGCGGATGCGCTGGAAGGCGGCGAGCGCCAGCCCCTCGATCAGCACCTGCATGCCGAGGTAGGTCATGTCCCAACGACGGTCGGTGAGCGTCTGCTCCAGCAGATTCTTCAGCGATTCGGTGATCGGATAGGCCTGCTTGAACTTCTCGTGGATCAGCCGCTTGTAGGTCTCGACGTGGCGCGCCTCGTCCATCACCTGGGTGGCGGCGTAGAATTTGGCGTTCATGTCGGGCACGGTATTGACGATCTTGGCGGTCGCGATCAGCGCGCCCTGCTCGCCATGCATGAACTGGCAGATCGAATGGCATTGCAGGTTGAAGCGCAGCCAATCCTTTTCCTTGTCGGTCATCTTTTCCCAAAACGGCGAGCCGTAGATCGGAATCGAGTCGTCGGACATGCCCATCGGGTTGCCTTCGAACAGCTCCTGGCTCCAGTCGAGGCGGGTGCTGGTGTCCCACTGCTGCTGCTTGCCCTTCTCGTAGAGATTCAGCAGGTCCGCCGAGCCGTCGTCATATTCCCAGTTGAACTGGATCTCGGTCGCGCCATCGAACTTCCATTGCGTGATGTCGACCGGAAGCTGATAGATCTTTTGTGTCGTCATGGCCCTTGCCTCCTGGCGCTGAACGCTGTCCCATGCCCCCGCGCGGAGCGGCAAAGTTGACGCTCCGGTCATTTTTCGCGGCGGAACGTATCACACCCTGCTAGAAGAGTCTCGCGCGGATAATGAAGGCCCCCTGAACACGGATTCATCGATGGCATACAATCAGTTACGCATCGCCAAGGTCATCCAGGAGACGCCCGACGCGCGCTCCTTCGTGCTCGAGGTGCCGCCCGACCTGGCCGACAAATACCGCTACAAGGCCGGCCAATTCCTGACCTTCCGCGTGCCGCATACCGAGGGGGCGTTCAATCGCTGCTATTCGCTGTCGAGCGCGCCGGAGATCGACGATCTACCCAAGGTGACGGTGAAGCGGGTTACCGGCGGCAAGGGCTCGAACTGGTTCCACGATGCGCTCGAGGAAGGCGGTATGCTGGAGGTGCTGCCGCCGGCCGGCCGCTTCGTGCTGAACGACAGCGCGGCACCGTTGCTGCTTTTCGGCGGCGGCAGCGGCATCACACCGATGATGTCGCTCATCAAGTCGGCGCTGAAGAGCACGCAGCGCAAGATTCGGCTGTTCTACGCCAACCGCGATAAGCCCTCGATCATCTTCGATGCCGAGTTCGAGGCGCTCAGCGCAGCCCACCCAGGCCGCCTCGAGGTGATCCATCATCTCGATGCCAGCCAGGGCCTCACCAAGGCCGAGGAGATCGTCGCCACGCTGAAGGGCTTCGAGACGGCGGAAGCCTATCTGTGCGGGCCCGGTCCGTTCATGACCCTGGTCGAGAGCACGCTGCTCGGCGCCGGCATGCCGCGCGAGCGCGTGCGCATCGAACGCTTCGAGGCCTCGGGCAACGACGCCGTGCCGATCGAGCCCACGGAAGAAGGCGACGTGATTCCGAGCGAGATCACCATCCATTTCGAGGGCAAGGTGCACAAGGTGCCCTATCGCAAGGGGCTGAGCATCCTCGAGGCGGCGCGCGGCGCCGGGCTCAACCCGCTGTCGTCCTGCGAGGAAGGCTTCTGCGCCTCGTGCGCGGCCAAGCGCATCAAGGGCAAGGTCGTGCTGGCGAAGAACGACATCTATACGGACGATGATCTCGCCAACAATTGGATCCTGACCTGCCAGGGCCACTGCTTCGGCGCCGAGGTCGAGATCACCTACGACGTGGTGTAGCGATCGCCCACTACCCGTCGCTCCAGGCCACGCTCCTGACCGTCGTCGCCGGCATCGCCGACGCGGTGGGTTACATCACCATGGGCGGCGTGTTCGCGGCCAACATGACCGGCAACACGGTGCTGGCCGGCATCGCCGCCGCGCACGGACGCTATGGCGACGCCTTCAACCACCTGTCGCCACTGGTCACGTTCTTCATCGGCGCCATGTTGGCGCGCCTCATCCTGCGCCTGTGGCAGAGGCCTGCGGTTGCCATCGGATTGGAGGCTGTGCTGCTGGCCGCGCTCGACTTCCTGCCGGTGGCGACGGAGGGGAAGGTGCTGATTGTCGCCGGTGCCATGGGCGTGCAGGCCTCGGCAGTCACCCAGTTCGCCGGCGCCGCCATCAGCACCGTCGTGGTGACCAGCACGCTCGCCCGTACCGCCGACGCCGCCCTCGATGCGCTGCTGCCGGGGGCCGCCAAGACGCCGCCGGCGAAGACGACGCCGCGCCTGCTCGCGCTGACCTGGCTCGGCTATCTGGTCGGTGCGGTCGTCGGCGCCCTGCTGCTGAAGGCGATGCCGTACCCGCTGCTGGTGCCGGCAGCGCTGCTGGTGGGGGTGATCTTCCTCCTGAGGGATCACATCGGCGGCGTTAGTCCGTCCTTGCCGTAGGTGATGCGCGGGGACTTCAGGCTGCCGTCGGCCTGCTTCTGCGCCGCCGATATGAAGATCTTGGTGCCTGGCCCGACCTCGGCCGCATCGCCCGGCGCGTAGGTGACGACGACAGTCTGCGGCGTGACCACGAGCTTTTTCTCGCCGTCCTTGTACTTCATGGTCAGCGTGTGGCTGTCGACGCCGGTGACGATCGTGTCGACATTGGCGTTGGTCATGGTCGCTTGCGGCCTCAGGTCCCACGGCCGATGGCCCTCGCCGGCGCCACGCATCGCCTCGGGGAAGATGTGCACCTCGACGGCGTCGAGGCTCCCGCCATCGCCCGGCATCGCGGTGGCGCCGACGAACATGCCGGGCTTGATGTCGGCCATCGACGCCTTGACCATGGCGACGAACACCGGCTTGTCGGCGAGCTCGACCCGAACCGCCTCGCCGTCGCGCGTCTTCACGATGTAGGCGGCCCCGTCCTTGCGCTCGATCGCCCCGCGCACGCGCACCGTCTCCTGGGCAGCGACCGGCGAGGCGACAACACTCAGGGCAAGACCGAGAAGAACGAGCTGGCGGCGCGGCAAACGAGGCATCGAGACCCTCCGACGATGCCGTGTTCTACCATTCGCGGCCCGGCACATCGGCGGCAATCGGCAACACGCACGGCTTTGTGACTGAGCCAGTGGGCACGCTGTGGGCCGAATGCCTTTGAACCACACGCTGACGACCAAAGAAGCCTCACTGAGTCGGATGCGCAGCACCCGTCTCGAAGGGTCGGGATCAGGCATGATGTGTGTGGCCCATCCTTCGAGACGCCGCGCTACGCGCCGCTCCTCAGGATGAGGTGAGTGGTGTGGCGCTCGGCTCCGTCTGTCCGACGGTCAAGAGACTTCGTCGGCCTACGCCATCACTCGGCGGCGATCGCTTTCTCGACGAACATCTTCTTGTCGAACTCCTCGGCGACGCGGCCGTCGTTGGCGAGCTGTTCGGCGACGTCGATCTTGGCGTAGTCCATCACGCCCATGTCGGTGAAGGCCTTGCGCACGCGCTCGCCCCACAGGCCAATATCCTTGACCGTCGGCACGACGCGGCTGAACAGGCGGCCGCGGAACGAGGTCATCTGTTTGGAATTGTAGTGGATGGCGTCGAGCACGTCGGCCGGCAGGCCGAGCCGCTCCCACACTTCCGATTGATTGAAGCGGTCGCGCATGAAGTAGAGCGCCTCGACCACGAACTCCTCGCGCTCGTCGCGCTCGGCCTCCGAAAGGTGCGGATAGTAGTCGCGCAGCGCCAGCCGACCGAACGAGACGTGGCGCGATTCGTCCTGCATCACGTAAGCGTTGACCGCACCGGCCAGCGTGTTGCCCGCCTTGTCGCGCAGAGACTGGAAGGCGGCGAGCGCCAAGCCCTCGATCAGCACCTGCATGCCGAGATAGGTCATGTCCCAGCGCCGGTCGGAGAGCGTCTGCTCGAGCAGCGCCTTCAGCGCCTTGTTGATCGGATAGGCGAGCTCGAACTTCTCATGCAGCAGACGCTTGTAGGCCTCGACGTGGCGCGCCTCGTCCATCACCTGGGTGGCGGCGTAGAACTTGGCGTTCATGTCCGGCACGGTGCTGACGATCTTGGCCGTGGCAATCAGCGCACCCTGCTCGCCATGCATGAACTGGGAGATCGAATTGGCTTGCAGGTGGCGGCGCAGCCACGATCTCTCCTTGGCGTCCATCTTGCGCCAGTAGTCGGTATCGTAGATCGAGATCGCCTCGTCCTTGAGCTGCATCGGGTTGTCGGGATCGAGCTCGAGCGACCAGTCGAGCCGCGTGCTGGCGTCCCACTGCTGCCGCTTGCCCTTGTCGTAGAGGTCGAGCAGGGCATCGGAGCCGTCATCGTACTCCCAGTTGAACATGATCTCGGTGGCGCCGTCGAACTTCCACTCGGTGATGTCGACCGGCAGTGCATAGAGACGCTGGGTGCTCATTGGCGAGCCCTCCGGATAAATGTCGCAGGCTAACGCGTAAAAGATGACGCCTAGGTCACCTTCTGGCAAGCGGCGCCATTCAATCTCCTCCCCAGCGAAGCTGGGGAGGTGTCCCGCTTTACGGGACGGAGGGGTCGTAATTCATGATCTCCGTCCGCGACGACGCGGACACCTCTCCACTGTGTGGAGAGGCGAACATGGCTACGGCTGCAGCCGGTAGCCGCCACGGTCGGTGATCAGGATGGCGGCCGCCGTCGGGTCCTTCTCGACCTTCTGGCGCAGGCGGTAGATGTGGGTCTCCAGGGTGTGCGTCGTCACCCCGGCATTGTAGCCCCAGACCTCGTTCAGAAGGACGTCGCGCGCCACCGGCCGGTCGCCGGCGCGAAACAGGTACTTCAGGATCGACGTCTCCTTGTCGGTCAGCCGCACCTTCTTCTTGCCGCCCTTCTCCAGCAGCATCTTGGCCGCCGGGTGGAATTCGTAAGGCCCGATCGTCATCACGGCGTCCTCGCTGCGCTCGTGCTGGCGCAGATGGGCCCTGAGGCGGGCCAGCAGGACGTTGATGCGAAACGGCTTCGTGACGTAGTCGTTGGCGCCCGATTCGAGGCCCAGGATGGTGTCGGCGTCGCTGTCGGCCGCCGTCAGCATGATCACCGGCGCACGCACGCCCTGGCGGCGCATCAGCTTGCAGAGCTCGCGACCGTCCATGTCGGGCAGGCCGACATCGAGCAGGATGGCGTCATAGTGCGCGAGCTTGGCCTTCTCGAGGCCTTCCGCGGCGGTGCCGACCTGGATGGTCGTGAAGCCGTCATAGAGGTCGAGCTGCTCGGCGAGCACGGTGCGCAATGTCTGGTCGTCGTCGACGAGCAGGATTTTCTTGCCACGATTATTTTGGGTCATGCTGCTTCCTGCGGGCACCTCAAAACACTTTATCATCTAGTACGCAGCAACAGCAAAAGCGGTTCTCTTCGACGGAAGGCTGCGGCATGCTAGAAATGAGCAAGGTATGAGTACGGCACAGATCCATTTCCGCACGGCCACTGCATTGGCCGCCGTTGAGCGCGCCTTGGCCGAGTTGCGTCGAGGCGGTATCGTCGTCCTGCGCGACGAGGACGGCGCCGGAGGGCTGGTGATCGCGGCCGAATCCTGCGGCCCGCGCGCGTTGCAGCGCCTGCAAGGGCTTGCCCAGGATGCCCCCACGCTGGTTACGACCCGCCGTCGCGTCGAGGCGATCGGCATGGAGATTCCGCCGCACATCGCCGGCGGGCTGGGCGAGACCAACAAGCCGATCACACTCGATCTGCCCGAGGGCGTCCCGGTCGACATCATCCTGCGACCACACGAGTACGACCCGGCCAACGTCGCCGGCGCGCCGCTGCGCCACGCCGCGCTACGCCACCTGTCGCGACCGGTGGTCAACCGCGCCGAGCGCATCGCCCAGACCGCCATCGAGCTGGCCAAGCTCGCCCGCCTGCTGCCGGCGGTCGTGCTGGGACCGCTCAGCCGCGACCCCGGCAACAAGCGGCGCGATTGGGCGCGCGACCAGGATCTGGTCTACGTCGATGCCGCCGACGTGCTCGGCTACGAGGAGACCGCCTCGCGCAATCTCCAGCAGGTGGCCCAGGCCCATGTGCCGCTGGAGGGCGCCGAGAATGCTCGTATTCTCGCGTGGCGGCCGAGCGACGGCGGCAAGGAGCATCTTGCCATCGTGGTCGGCGAGATCGACCCGACCGAGCCAGTCCTGGTTCGCCTGCACTCGGAATGCTTCACCGGCGACCTCTTGGGTTCACTGCGCTGCGATTGCGGGGTGCAGTTGCGCGGTGCCATCGCCGAGATCGCCAAGCGTGGTTCCGGCGTCCTGCTCTATCTCGCGCAAGAAGGGCGCGGCATCGGCCTGGTCAACAAGCTGCGCGCCTACGAGCTGCAGGACGACGGCTTCGACACGATCGACGCCAACGAGCAGCTCGGCTTCGACGCCGATGAACGCATCTACGCGCCGGCCGCCACCATGCTGGCGCGCATGGGAATCAAGCGCGTCCGCCTGATGACCAACAATCCCGAAAAGATCGCCCAGCTCGAACGCTACGGCATCGAGGTCGCCGAGCGCGTCGCGCATTCCTTCCCGGCCAACGGCCACAACGAAAATTACTTACGCACCAAGGCCGAGCGGGCGGGTCACCTGCTGTAGTCACTCCGTGGAGCCTCCCATGCGCGTCGGCGTTCCCAGGGAAATCAAGGATCACGAGGATCGGGTCGGCTTGGTGCCGTCGTCGGTCGCCGAGCTCGTGCGGCACGGCCACGCGGTGCAGATCGAGCGCGGCGCCGGCCAGGGTTCCGGCCTGGACGACGAGCAATACGTTGCCGCTGGCGCCACGATCGTCGCCGACGTCGACGAGCTGTTCGCGACCAACGAATTGATCGTCAAGGTCAAGGAGCCGCTGGCGCCGGAGCGTAAGCGCTTGCGGCGCGGCCAGGTGCTGTTCACCTATCTCCATCTGGCGCCGGACCGCGAGCAGACGGTCGACCTGCTCGCAAGCGGCGTCACCGCCATCGCCTACGAGACCGTCACCTCGCCGAGCGGCGGCCTGCCGCTCTTGACGCCGATGTCGGAGATCGCCGGGCGCCTCGCGCCGCAGGTCGGCGCGCACTATCTCGAGCGTGCGCAGGGTGGCCGCGGCGTCTTGCTGGGCGGCGTGCCGGGCGTGCCGCCGGCTGAGGTCGTCGTGCTGGGCGGCGGCGTGTCGGGCACGCACGCCGCCACCATCGCGCTCGGCATGGGTGCCACGGTGACGGTGGTCGATCGCTCGGCCGAGGTGCTGCGCCGGGTGGCGGCGCAGATGCCGACGGCGCGCACCATCTTCTCGACCCACGATGCGGTGAGCCAGATCCTGCGGCGGGCCGACCTCGTGATCGGCGCCGTGCTGGTACCCGGGGCGGCGGCGCCCAAGATCGTGACGCGCGACATGGTGATGGCGATGAAGACCGGCAGCGTCATCGTCGACATCGCAATCGACCAGGGCGGTTGCTGCGAGACCTCGCGGCCGACCTCGCATTCGCACCCGGTCTATCTGGAGGAAGGTGTGACGCATTACTGCGTCACCAACATGCCGGGCTCGGTGTCCCGCACTTCGACCTTCGCCCTGAACAACGCCACCCTGCCGTTCGCGCTGGCGCTGGCCGATAAAGGCTGGCGCAAGGCGATCGCGGATGACGTGCATTTGCGCAATGGTCTCAATGTGCATGACGGCAAGCTGACCTGCCGGCCGGTCGCCGAGGCGCTCGGCCTGCCGTTCACGGCCGTCGAAGCGCTGATGGCCTAGCCGCCAGGCGGTAGAAGCCGCTAAGCTCCCAGCCGCAACCCTGAAAACAGGGTGCGTTCAGGAGGAAACATCATGCCTAGGATTCGGCGTCGTGCGCTGCTCGCGAGCAGCGCCGTTTTCGCGTTTGCCCCATCCATCGTCCGCGCCCAGAAGAAGTACGATCCCGGCGTCTCCGACAAGGAGATCAAGCTCGGCCACACCAATCCCTACAGCGGACCGCTGTCGGCCTACGGTGTGATTGGCAAGGGCATCGCCGCATACTGGAACATGGTCAACGACCAGGGCGGCATCAACGGCCGCAAGGTCACCTTCATCACCTATGACGACGGCTTCCAGCCACCCAAGACGGTGGAGATGGTGCGCAAGCTGGTCGAGGACGATCACGTCTTCTCCACCTTCCAGCTCCTCGGCACGGCGACCAACACGGTGGTGCAGAAGTACCTCAACCAGAAGAAGGTGCCGCAGCTCTTCGTCGCCACCGGCGCGTCGAAGTGGGGCATGCCCAAGGAGTTCCCGTGGACCATGGGCTGGCAGCCCGATTACGTCTCCGAGGCGACGATCTATGCCAAGCACATCCAGGAGAATCACAAGGGCGCCAAGATCGGCATGCTCTACCAGAACGACGACGCCGGCAAAGACTACCTGCACGGCTTCCAGAAGGGACTGGGCGCTGATGCAAAGCAGCTCGTCGCCGCGATGAGCTACGAGGCGACCGATCCGACCGTCGACAGCCAGGTGATCCAGATCAAGAGTTCCGGCGTCGATGTCTTCTTCAATGCCTGCGCGCCCAAGGCGGCGGCCCAGGCGATCCGCAAGGTGGCCGACCTCGGCTGGAAGCCGGCCCACTACCTGGCCAACGTCTCTGCCTCGGTCGCCTCGACTCTGAAGCCTGCCGGGCTCGAGAACAGCAAGGGCATCCTCACCGCCTACTACCTGAAGGACCCCACCGACCCGCAGTGGGAGACCACACCCGACTTCGTCGAGTGGAAGGCCTTCATGACCAAGTACATGCCGGGCGCCAACATGGCGGATGCGTCCTACGTCTATGCCTACTCGGTGTCGACAACGATGCGGCATGTGCTGACACGATGCGGCGACGAGCTGACGCGCGCCAACCTGATGAAGCAGGCCGCCAGCATGAAGGACTTCGTGGCCCCGCTGTTGCTGCCCGGCGTCAAGATCAACACCAGCCCGACCGACTTCTATCCCATCCAGTCGCTGTGCCTGGCGCGCTTCGATGGCGAAACGTGGAAGCTCTTCGGCGACGTCATCTCGGGTGACACCGCCTAGAGAGAACATTCCGGTCCGCCGGCATGCACCACGACACGCTCGATGTGCAGGGCGGAAGGATCGTCTGCCGAAGGCTAGAAGGCGAGCGGCGGGAATCGCTAGTCTGCTCTCAGCAACCCTGAGCAACAGGGGTCTGAGGAGGAAACAGCATGTCGAGGATTCATCGCCGCGCGCTCATTGCCGGCGGCGCCGCGTTCACGTTTGCACCGGCCGTCGTGCGTGCCCAGAAGAAATACGATCCAGGCGTGACCGACAAAGAGATCAAGCTCGGCCACACCAACCCGTATAGCGGGCCGCTCTCCGCCTACGGCGTGATCGGCAAGGGCATCGCCGCCTACTGGACCATGGTCAACGACCAGGGTGGCATCAACGGCCGCAAGATCAACTTTATCACCTACGATGACGGCTTTCAGCCACCCAAGACTGTCGAGATGGTGCGCAAGCTGGTCGAGGACGATCAGGTTTTCGCCATCTACCAGCTCCTCGGCACACCGACCAACACGGTGGTGCAGAAGTACCTCAATCAGAAAAAGGTGCCGCAGCTCTTCGTCGCCACCGGCGCGTCGAAGTGGGGCATGCCCAAGGAGTTCCCGTGGACCATGGGCTGGCAGCCCGACTACGCGACAGAGGCCGCCATCTACGCCAAGCACATCATGGCCAACCATCCCAATGGCAAGGTCGCGATGCTCTACCAGAACGACGATTCGGGAAAGGATTACCTCAACGGCTTCATTGCGGGCTTCGGCAAGGACAAGGACAAGTTCCTGATCAAGACGGTGAGCTACGAGGTCACCGATCCCACGGTCGACAGCCAGATCATCCAGCTCAAGGATTCCGGTGCCGACGTCTTCTTTAACGACGCCGCACCAAAGGCCGCTGCGCAGGCGATTCGCAAGGTTGCCGACCTCGGCTGGAAGCCCGCCCACTATCTCGCCAATGTGTCGGCGTCTGTGGCATCGACTCTCAAGCCCGCCGGCCTCGACAACAGCAAGGGCATCATCACGGCCGCCTACCTCAAGGATCCGACCGATCCGCAATGGGCCAATGCGCCGGACTTCCTCGAATGGAAGGCGTGGATGGAGAAGTACGTGCCGCAGGGCAACATGTCGGACGCCTCGTACACCTATGCCTACTCGGTGTCGTGCACGATGCGCCACGTGCTGACGCAGTGCGGCGACAACCTCACGCGTGCCAACCTGATGAAACAGGCGGCCAGCATGAAGGACCTGGTGGTGCCGATTCTGCTGCCCGGCATCAAGATCAACACCAGCCCGACCGACTTCTATCCCATCCAGTCGGTCCAGCTCGCGCGCTTCGACGGCGAGACGTGGCGGCTGTTCGGCGAGGTCCTGTCGCACGAAGGCTCGTGAGCGTTCGCCTTTTCCGGTGACCGGGTGCGGATCGGCCGAAAGCGCGAGCCAAATTCCCTAGCCGCATTCGGGGTGACGAACCCTCCCGTCACCCCGACGCCCGGCTCGACAGCAGCGGGTGAGCGGCCCTGGCCGCGTGGGCCATGGCACGGAAATCGCTCGACGGCTCGACGCTGCGGCACAAGTGTCGTGGTACGCTGAGATCGTCGATCCGACACAGGATATGCCATGCAGACCGAAGCCCAGACTGCCGCCGTCCCGTCGATGCCCGCGCCGAGCCTGGGTCGCTGGGCCAACGCCAACGAGCTGCCGGTGATCGATTTCACGCCGGTGAGCGGAAAAAACGAGGAGGCGATCGAGCGTGTCGCCCGCGAGGTGCACGATGCCTGCCGCGACATCGGCTTCCTCACCATCGTCAACCATCCGGTGCCGCCCGAAAAGATTCGCGCGATCTTCGCGGCAGCCAAGCGCTTCTTCGCCCTGCCGCTGGCCGACAAGATGCACGCTTACATGGGCAACTCCAACCTGTTCCGCGGCTACTTGCCGATGGACGAGCCCGGCCGGCAGCCCGCCTATCGCGGCAAGGCGATCGAGAGCTTCCAGCCGCATCTCGACCCGGCGCGCATGAAGGCGCGCAAGCCGCACCTGAACGAGGCTTTCCAGGCCTCGCTTGAGCTGCCGCCGGACGATCCGGACGTGCTCGCCGGCAAGCCCCTGCACGGTCGGAATCTGTGGCCGGAGAATTTACCGGGCTTTCGCGAGACGGTGCTCGATTATCACACGACGATGACCGGCTTCGCCGCCCTGCTTGCGTCGGTGTTCGCGCGCGGTCTCGGGTTGCCGCGGGATTACTTCGCTCAATTCTACAGGAAGCCCTTGATTCAGGTGCGCCTGCTGCACTACCTGCCGCAGGAAACTCAGGCGGCGCTGGAAGGCGGCGACAGTCGCGCCCATCAGGATGGCGGCGGCTTCACCATGCTGCAGCAGGACGACGTCGGCGGGCTCGAGATCAAGAGCAAGTCGGGCGAATGGCTGATCGTGCCGCCGGTCGAGAACAGCTTCGTCGTCAATATCGGCGACAGCATGCGGCTGTGGACCAACAACCGCTTCGCCTCGACCCTGCACCGCGTCGTCAATCACTACGGCCGCGAGCGCTATTCGGTGGGCGTGTTCGCCAACCCCGACTACGACACCGTGATCCGCCCGCTGCCCACCTGCGTCGACGCCGAGCATCCGCCGACCTTCGACCAGATGCCGTCGGGCGAAGCCATGTTGTTCCTCTACAGCCGCGTCTGGCCTTCCAGGGGAGAGCCGGACAAGGTCTCGTCCTACTGATCCGCGCGGCAATTCTTTTTCAGGAATCTCTCGAGTTCGGAAATCATTTCCGCCCAACGGGCCGGTTCCGCGAATTATGAGAAAACCCGACGCGCCAGCTATGCCATGATGCGGCACCTTGGGAGGGAGAGGGGGATTTCATGACATTGCCTGTGCCGACGCTCGACCACGTGGTCATCAATGCGCGCGACGACATGGATCGCGCTGCCGACATCTATGGGCGCCTGGGCTTCACTCTGACCCCACGCGGTTACCACTCGCTGGGCTCGACGAACCATCTCGCGATGTTCGGCACCGACTATCTCGAGCTGATCGCCGTTCCGAAAGGCGCGACGAGCGGGCGGCTCGATCTCCTGACCTTCCCGTTCGGGCTGAACGGGCTGGTGTTCGGCTCCGAGGATTCGGCAATCACCTACGACGCGCTCGCCAAGGCCGGGGTGCCGGTCGATCCGCCCGTCGAGTTCACGCGTCCGGTCGAGGTCGGTGGCGAGAAGCGCGATGCGCGTTTCCGCACGGTGCGCATGAAGGCAGGTGTCGTGCCTTACGGGCGCGTCTACTACTGCCATCATTTCACCCGTGACCTGGTTTGGCGCGACGAGTGGCGCCATCATGCCAACGGCACCGTCGCCGTGGCGCGCGCCCTGATCGTCGAGCCCGATCCCGCTTCCGGCGCCAAGCTCTACAGCGGCATGTTCGGACCGGAGTCCATTCGGAACATCAAGGGCGGCAAGTCGGTCATCGTCGGCAATTCGCGCTTCGATATCGTGACCGAAGCCGAGCTGCGCGATCAATTCGGCGATGCCGCACCGGATCCGGAAGGCCGCAAGGCCTACATGGCCGGCCTCACCTTCCGGGTCGTGTCGCTGCACAAGGCCACGCAAGCCTTGCATGCGGGCAGGATCGCCGACGTCAGGCCAGGCGCCGGCCGCCTGGTGGTGCCGGCCCAGCAGGCGTTGAATGCCGTGCTGGAGTTCGTCGAATAGGCGAGAGAGACCGATGGTGACCATCAAGTACGACAATCAGGGCGATGCGATCTCGCGCGACGTGCCGGCCGACAGCCTGGCGCTCATCGACGACGGCGGAAACGGCACGGAACGCCGCTACACCTATGCCGATATCCGGCGTCTGAGCGGCGCGATCGCCCGCGGCCTCCTGAAGCGCGGGCTCGTCCGCGGCGATCGGGTCGCCATCCTGTCGGCCAATCGCGCCGAGTTCCTGCTGACCTTCCTCGGCACCATGCAAGCAGGCTTGGTCTCCGTGCCGGTCAACTACAAGCTGCCGGCCGAGACGGTGGGCTACGTCGTCGGCGATTGCGATGCCAAGCTGGTGATCGGCGACGACACGCGCCTTCCTCTGGCACCCGACAATGTCCCCAAGATCTCCTTCGATCGCGATTTTTCCGCCCTGCTCGACGAAGGTCCGTTCACGCCGATCGCCATGAGGCCAGAGGAACCGGCGATGTTCCTCTATACGTCCGGCTCGACCGGGCGGCCCAAGGGCGTGGTGCTGTCGCACTACTCGCATCTGTGGGCGATCAGCCAGCGGATGCGCCGCCCGGTGCCGATCGGCCAACGCTCGCTGGTCGCGGCACCGCTCTATCACATGAACGGGCTGGCCATGAGCCAGACCACGTTGAGCCACGGCGACACCGTCGTCCTGCTGCCGCAATTCACCACGCGGGGATATGTCGAGGCGGCGGCGCGCCATCGCGTCGCCTTCCTGACCTCGGTGCCGACCATGATCGCCATGATCCTGCGCGAGCCGGACTTGCTGGCGAAGAACGATCTGTCGGCCGTCGAGGCAGTGCGCATGGGCTCGGCGCCGATCACCCAGTCGTTGATCGATCAGGTGCGCAAGACCTTCCCGAAAGCGCAGATCAGCAACGGCTACGGCACGACCGAAGCGGGCCCCGTGGTGTTCGGCCCGCACCCCAAGGGCATCGCCCAGCCGGAACTGTCGACCGGCTATCCGCATCCCGACGTCGCGTTGCGCCTGGTGCGTGACGGCCGCGAGGTGCAGGACGAAGGCGTGCTGGAGATGAAGTGCGGCGCCCTGATGACGCACTATCACAAGCTGCCCGAGGTGACGGCCAAGGCGATGACGCCCGATGGCTACTACCGGACCGGCGATGTGTTCCGGCGCGACGAGAACGGCTTTTTCTTTTTCGTCGGTCGGGCCGACGACATGTTCGTTTGCGGCGGCGAGAACATCTATCCCGGCGAAGTCGAGAAGATGCTGGAACGCCATCCCGCCATTCACCAGGCGGCCGTGCTGCCGGTGCCCGACGAGCTCAAGGGCCACAAGCCGATCGCCTTCGTGGTCAAGGCTCCCGGCGCCGAGCTCGACGAGCAGGCGGTCAAGAGCTACGCGCTGGCCCATGCGCCGGCCTACCAGCATCCGCGGCGCGTGCTGTTCGTCGCCGAGATGCCGCTCGCCGGCACCAACAAGATCGACAAGCGCGTGCTGGCGCGACAGATACCAACCGAAGGGGAGATCCAGGGATGAGAGCCGCAGTCGTCCGCGAGCATGGCGGGCCGGACCGTCTGAACTTCGAGTCGAACTTCCCCGATCCCAAGCCCGGCGAGGGCGACGTGATCGTGGCGGTGAAGGCTGCATCGCTCAATTATCACGACGTCTTCACGCGCCGCGGCATGCCCGGCATCAAGGTGCCGATGCCGGCAATCATGGGCCTCGACGTGGCCGGCGAGGTCGCCGAGGTCGGTCCCGGCGTGACCGGCTGGAAGAAGGGCGATCGTGTCCTGGTCGATCCGATCAATCGCGTCGAAGGCGGCCTGATGGGCGAGACCATCCATGGCGGCCTGGCCGAATTGTGCCGTGCGCGTGCCCATCAGCTCATCCGCATTCCCGACGGCGTGAGCTTCTCCGATGCCGCCGCGCTGCCCTGCGCCTACGGCACGGCGCTGCGAATGATGGTGACCAACGGCCACGTGGCGAAGGGCGAGAAGGTGCTGATCCTCGGCGCCTCGGGCGGCGTCGGCGTGTGCTGCCTGCAGATCGCCAAGCTGGCGGGGGCGGAAGTGATCGCCTGTGCTGGCACCGACGCCAAGGCCAAGCGGCTGATGGAGCTCGGTGCCGACAAGACGATCAACTACGTCACGCACGATTTCCAGGACGAGATCTACAAGCTCTACGGCAAGCCGACGCGACGCGGGGGCGGCACCGATCGCGGCGTCGACGTGGTGGTGAACTACACCGGCGGCGATACGTGGGTGAAGTCGCTCAAGGTGCTGAAGGTCGGCGGCCGGCTGCTGACCTGCGGTGCCACCGCGGGCTATGGCCCCACCGAGGACATTCGCTTCATATGGACCTTCGAGCTAAAGGTGCTGGGTTCCAATGGCTGGATGCGCTCCGACGTCGAGGAGCTCCTGAAGCTCGTGCAGGCAGGCAAGCTCAAGGTGCTGGTCGACAAGATCTACAAGCTCGAGGACACACGCGAGGCGCTGCGCGTGATCGAGGAGCGCGAGGTGTTCGGCAAGATCGTGGTGGCGCCGTGAGCGACAAGATCGTTCCCCTCACCAAGGAAGAGCTGCAGGGGATGCTGGACCATTCGCCCTTCATCGCCTTCCTCGGTCTCAAGGTGACGGAGGCCGATCCGGCCAACGAGCAGCTCACCATGACCTGTGCCATGCGGCCGGAGTTCGAGCGCGGCGCCGGCACCGGCCAGTGGCATGGCGGGCCGCTCGCCGCCATCATCGACACGGTCGGCGACTATGCGCTGATCATGGCGCTGCGCCGCGGCCTGCCGACGATCAATTTCCGTGTCGATTACCTCAGACCCGCCATCAAGACCGGCCTCGTCGTTACGGCCAAAGTACGGCGCGCTGGCAAGAGCGTGGGCGTCGTCGACGTCGATGTGTTCAACGAGCAGAAGGCGCTGCTGGCGGTGGGGCGTGCGACGTATTCGACACTGTTGAATTGAGGGGACGCAGTTTCGCCTCCCCCGTAATCGGGGGAGGTGCCCGGGAAGGGCGGAGGGGGAAGGCAACAGTCAAGATTTCTGAGTTTCCGACGTCGGAATTTCATGGATCTCCACTGGGGCCTTCCTCCCTCCGGCCCTGCGGGCCACCTCCCCCGTAAAACGGGGGGAGGAAAGTTGATGGGTACAGAGTTTGCTTCGGGGATCACGGGACGGAGGGACTTAATGACCAGCAGGTTTTCACGTCGCGCATTCGGCACCGGCGCGCTCGCCGCCGGGATCGTCGGCAACAGCGCCGCGTCGTTCGCGCAAGGGGCGCCCAAACGCGGCGGCACGTTGGTGGCGACCTGGGGCGGCGGCGAGCCGCAAGCCTGTTACGTGCCGGCCGGCGGCGGATCGAGCCCGACCTTCTCCTCGTCCAAGCTGTTCGAGCGGCTGGGCAACCGCAAGATGGACGGCGCCTTCGTCGGCGAACTGGCGGAAGCGTGGAAGCCGGCGGCCGACTTCAAGTCCTATGCCATCAAGATTCGCAAGGGCGTGAAGTTCCACGACGGCAAGGACATGACTGTCGACGACGTCGTCTACTCGATCGACGAAATCTGGAAGAAATACGCCGCCGCCTCGGCGATGACCGATTTTGCAGGCGTCGAGGCGCCCGACGGCGACACGGTCGTGGTCAAGTTCAGCAAACCAGTGCCGGAGTTCTTCTTCTCGTCGTTGCTCTGCGGCAACGTCAACTACATCGTGCCCAAGCACGTCTATGCTGG
Source organism: Reyranellaceae bacterium (assembly GCA_046349335.1). Taxonomy (GTDB): domain Bacteria; phylum Pseudomonadota; class Alphaproteobacteria; order Reyranellales; family Reyranellaceae; genus Reyranella. The sequence goes on along the minus strand of JAXMCO010000006.1, from coordinate 260,971 downwards.
CTCCGACCCGGTCACCAATCCTGCGAATAACGCCCCCATCGCGACTGGGCCGTGGAAGTTCAAGGAATGGGTGCGCGGCAGCCACTTCGAGTATGTCCGCAACGACTCCTACTGGCGCCCCGACATGCCCTACATGGATCGGCTGATCATCCGCTACGTGCGCGATCCGGCCGGCCGGGCCGCTGCCATGGAGGCCGGCGACATCCACATCGGCGTGTTCAATCCGGTGGCACCGCCCGATATCAAGCGCCTGACCGGAACCGGCAAGTTCGTCGCCACGCCCAAGGGCTATGAAGAATCCGTCTGGTCGACCTCCTTCGAGGTGAACATGCGCAATCCGATCTTCGCCAAGCGCGAGGTGCGGCAGGCGATGTTCTTCGCCGTCGACCGCAACCTGATCGCCAAGACCGTCTACTACGGCTATGCGCGGCCGGGCACAGGCCCGATCTTCTCGCCCAACAAGGAGTTCTTCACCGCCGATACCTTCAAGACCGTCTTCGACCCCAAGAAGGCGGCGGCCCTGCTCGACGCGGCGGGCTATCCTAAGCAGAAGGACGGCAAGCGCTTCACCTTGAACCTGCTGGCGGCCGGCTGGTTCGCTGAGAACGGCAAGATCGGCGCCATCGTCAAGCAAGGGCTGGAAGATGTCGGGGTCGGCATCAACCTCACCGTTCCTGACCGGCCGACCTCGATCAAGCGCATCTACACCGACTACGATTTCGACTTGGCGATCTCCAACCAGGCCAATCCGTCCGAGCCGGTGCCGTCGACGACTCAGTATTACACGTCGGACGGCATCAAGAAGGGCGTGCCGTTCCGCAACGCCTCGGGTTTCCACACCGACGAGGTCGACGCGCTGGTCGAGAAGATCAAGGTCGAGACCGATCCCGCCAAGCGCAAGGCGCTGGTCGCCGAGTTCCAGAAAGTCACCACGCTCGAATGCTCCAACCTGCCGCTGGTCGAGCTCGAATCGATCACCGTCGCCAGCACCAAGGTGCAGAACCATTCGAACGACCCGAACTACCTGGCGGCGAGTTGGTACGACATATGGCTGGCGAGCTGACCATATCCTCATCCGCTCTTCGCTTGCCTCCCCCGTCATACGGGGGAGGTGCCCCCGGCAGGGGGCGGAGGGGGAAGGCGTCAGTCGAGGTTCTCGAGAGGCCGACGTCGGAATCAGATGGATTTCGATCGTGGCCTTCCCCCTCCAGTCCTCCGGGCCACCTTCCCCGAAGGACGGGGGAGGCAAGTGAATTGTCGTGGCCATAGCCGCCAGCTCGCGGCATCGCGCGGCGCTCCGGCTGTTGCGACGGCGGCTGATTCAAGCGGTGCCGTTGATGCTGGGCGTGGTCGTGATCAATTTCTGCCTGATCCAGCTCGCGCCCGGCAGCTTCCTCGACCTGATGACGGCGGAAAACCAGGTCAGCGATCCGGCAACGGTCGCGCTCCTGCGCAAGACCTATGGGCTCGACGATCCGGTGTGGCTGCAGCTCGTGAAGTACATCTGGGCGCTGCTGCAATTCGATTTCGGCTTCTCCTATCGCCAGAACATGCCGGTGATCCAGGCGATCTCGGTGCACCTGCCGGCGACCTTGCTGCTCATGACGTCGAGCATCGCGCTCGCGCTCGCCGTCGGCGTGGCCGCGGGCGTCGTCGCCTCGGTCAAGGTGCGCACGGTGTGGGACACGCTGGTCTCGATCGCCGCCATGTTCTTTTTCGCAGCGCCGAGCTTCTGGCTCGGCATCATGCTGATCGTGCTGTTCTCGGTGAAGCTCGGCTGGCTGCCGGTCGGCGGCATGGCGACGATCGGCGGCGCGGGCGGCGGCGTCGCAGGCGTCCTGGACATCCTGCACCATCTGATCCTGCCAACCCTGGCGCTCGGCTTGTTCTATGCCGCGATCTACGCCCGCGTCATGCGTTCCTCGATGCTCGAGGTGGCGCAGCTCGATTTCGTGCGCACCGCGCGCGCCAAGGGCCTCAGCCGCAACAAGGTCACGTTGAGCCACGTGCTGCGCAACGCGCTGCTGCCGGTCGTGACCATCCTCGGCGTGCAGATGGGCACGGTTCTGGCCGGCAGCGTGGTGATCGAGAGCGTTTTCAGTTGGCCCGGCATCGGCTCGCTGCTGTTCGACAGCGTGAGCTCGCGCAACTACCCGGTCGTGCTCGGCATCATGGTGCTGGGCTCGCTGGTGGTGATCGGAGCCAACATCGCCGTCGACTTGGTCTATATGTGGCTCGATCCGCGCATCGAGATCCGCTGATGGCGCGTTTCGAATTCCCCCGCTTCGAGTTCGTGGTCCGCTTCGCGCGCAACCGAGGCGCCCTGGTCGGGGCAGGGCTCATCTTCCTCGTGGCGCTGATGGCCGTGCTGGCGCCGCTGCTCTTCCCGACCGATCCGTTGCGCATCGTCGGCACGCCCGAGCTGTGGCCGGGCGAGGATCCCGACTTTCCGCTCGGCACCGATTCGCTCGGCCGCGACATCCTGGCGATGATCGTGCACGGCGCGCGCGCCACCCTGCTGATCGGTCTCTGCGCCTCGGCCGTCGCCACCCTGATCGGCGTCGCGATCGGTGCCGTCGCCGGCTATTTCGGAAGCTGGGTCGACGAGATCGTGATGCGCGCGGCCGAGCTGTTCCAGACCATTCCCAACCTGATCTTCGTCCTCACCATCGTCGTCATCCTCGGCTCGACCCTGACCAACATCGTGATCGCCATCGGTATCGTGAGCTGGACGTCGATCGCGCGTATGACCCGTGCCGAGTTCCTGGCGCTGCGCGACCGCGAGTTCGTGCAGGCCTGCCGCGCCATGGGCATGGGCAATGGCGGCATCATTCTGGGCGAGATCCTGCCCAACGCCCTGCCTCCGGTGATCGTGCTGTCCTCGCTGGTGATGGCGGGCGCCATCCTGTTCGAATCGGCGGTGTCGTTCCTCGGATTGGGCGATCCCAACGTGGCGAGCTGGGGCCGTCTGGTCGGCGACGGTCGCCAGCTCATTCGCAGCTCGTGGTACATCTGCGCCATCCCCGGCGTCGCCATCATGGTGACGGTGCTCTGCCTCAACCTGATCGGCGACGGGCTGAACGACGCGCTCAATCCAAAGCTCAGGGATCGCTGATGGTACGCGGTCCGATTGGTGCGCTTTACATTCTCCTCCCCAGCGAAGCTGGGGAGGTGTCCGCGTATTCGCCGACGGAGAGGTCATGAGCCACAGTCGCGATGCTCATGACCCCTCCGTCACCGTAAGACGGCGACACCTCTCCAGCAAAGCTGGGGAGGAGATGAGGGGGCCATGACCCGTCCTCTCGAAGTGCAGGACCTCAGCACGACTCTGTTCACCCGGCGCGGCGAGATGAAGGCGGTCGACGGTCTGTCGCTTGCGGTCGATGCCGGCGAGACGGTGGCCCTGGTGGGCGAGTCGGGCTGCGGCAAGTCGCTGTCGGCCCTGTCGATCATGCGCCTGCTGCCCGAGCCGCCGGCGCGCATTGTCGGCGGAACGGTGACGCTCAACGGCCGCGACCTCGTGGCCCTGCCCGAGGAAGCCATGCTCGCCATCCGGGGCAAGGAGATCGGCATGATCTTCCAGGACCCGATGAGCTCGCTCAATCCGGTGGCGACGGTCGAGAAGCAGATCGCCGAGGTGCTGATGGCCCACGGCGAGTTCGGTCGCGGCCAGGCGCGAGCCCGCGCGCACGAGCTCCTGGAGCTGGTCGGCATGCCGGACGCCGGGCGGCGGCTCGACGCCTATCCGCACCAGCTCTCCGGCGGCATGTGCCAGCGCGTCATGATCGCCATGGCGATCGCCTGCAGCCCGTCGGTGCTGATCGCCGACGAACCGACGACGGCACTCGACGTCACTGTCCAAGCCCAGGTGCTGGCTTTGCTGAAGCGCCTGCAGGCCGACGCCGGCATGGCGATGATCTTCATCACCCATGATCTCGGCGTGGTGGCCGAGACCGCCGACCGCGTCGTGGTGATGTATGCCGGCCGCAAGGTCGAGGAAGCGTCGGTCGACGCGTTGTTCGAGACGCCGCTGCATCCCTACACGGTCGGCCTGATCGGGGCGACGCCGGTGCCGGGAGCGGCGCGCGCCGATCGCCTGGCCGACATCCCGGGTATGGTGCCGCCGCTCAACGCCCTGCCGCAGGGCTGCGCCTTCGCACCGCGCTGCAAGCGGGCGATGGAGCGCTGCCGGCACGAGCGGCCGGCGCTCACCCGGCCGGCGCCGGACCGGCTGGTCGCCTGCTTCGCCGTCGAGCAGGTGTGAGCCATGGCACTGCTCGCCCTCGACGACGTCCATGTCCACTTCGCCACCGCGGGCGGCCTGGTGCGCGCCGTCAACGGCATCAGCCTCGAGCTCGCGGTCGGCGAGACCCTGGGGCTGGTGGGCGAATCGGGCTGCGGCAAGTCCACGCTCGGCAAGGCGATTGTCAAGCTGGTGCCGATCGCCGGCGGCGCAATCGTGGTCGACGGCGTCGACATCGCGCCGCTCGCCGGCAAGCACTTGGGCGAGATGCGTCGCAAGGTGCAGATGATCTTCCAGGACCCCTACGGCTCGCTCAACCCGCGCTCGACCGTCGGCCGCTCGGTCGCCCAGCCGCTGCTGGTCGCCGGCTGGAAAAAGGACGCCGCGGCGGAGCGGGTCGATACCCTGCTGGGCTGGGTCGGTCTGCCGATCGACGCCAAGCAGCGCTATCCGCACGAATTCTCCGGCGGCCAGCGCCAGCGCATCGGCATTGCTCGCGCACTCGCCCTCAATCCCAGGCTGATCATCTGCGACGAGCCGGTCTCGGCCCTCGACGTGTCTGTGCGCGCCCAGGTGATCAACCTCCTGGAGGACCTGAAGAGCGAATTCGGCGTCTCCTATCTGTTCATCAGCCACGACCTGTCGGTGGTCGAGCACATCGCCGACCGGGTGGCGGTGATGTATCTCGGCACCCTGGTCGAGGTCGGCGGGCGCGATCAGATCTGGCGCAAGCCGCAGCATCCCTACACCAAGGCGCTGTTGGCGGCGGCGCCGATCGCCGATCCCAAGGCGGCACGGACGCGCCAACGCACCATCCTGCAGGGCGAGCTGCCGAGCCCCATCGATCCACCGCCCGGCTGCCCGTTCCAATCGCGCTGCCCGATTGCCGAGGCACGTTGCCGGCAGGACAAGCCGGTGCTGCGTGCGACCGCCGACGGCGGGCTGGCCGCGTGCCATTTCGTATGATTGAGCTATGATCGCCCCATGAGACTACGCCTCGTCGCGGCTCTGCTTGCCGCCCTGGCCCCTGGCGGGCTGGCCTCTGGAGAACTGGCCGCCCAGACCATGGACTTCGCCTGCCCCGCGCCGGGCACCACCTTCACTTACGACAGCGGCACCAAGGTCGTGGCGCGCGGCCGCGACGGCATGGACTGCCTGATGGACAGGGTCGGCGGCAAGCCATTCAGGATCGCCGCCCTGCTGTTCGACAACCCTTCGGCCGACGGCACCGATACTTCGGCCTATATCGCCGCACTCAGGCCCGAACGGCTGTGGCCGCTGGAGGTCGGCAAGAAGATCGAGGCGCGCTACAGCGTCGGCGGCCAGACCTGGACCTACGTCCTGTCGGTGGCACGCTACGAGAAGCGCACCGGCCCCGGCGATGCCCTGATCGACACGTTCCTGATCGAGATGAACGAAAGCGGCCCGAAGGATCAGCGCTCGATCACGCGCTGGTGGATCTCGCCCGCCGACAAGTTCGCCATCCGCTACGACTACAGCGACGGCGCCGGCCGCGCCAACCGCGCCGTGGTGACCAGCGTCACGCGCTGAGCAACTGTCGCCGTCGCGTCGGAAGAGCCTCTTTCAGGTGTTCGGCGTCGAGGTCGAGAGGCCGATCGATGCCGCGCCACAGCTTCGCTACCGCCTGGTAGGGTTCCCCAGCCAGACCGAAATACAAGGCGAAGGCTGGTTCCGTCGCGAAACCACGATACTTCAGCCGACAAATGGCCGCGCGGGCTGGTCGGCCGCCTATCCGCAACAGATCCGCCTCGACCATCAGGTGAATGTAGGCTTGCTGGGCCGAGGTTGCGGCGGGCATGCCGACGATCTCGAATAGCGTGTCGTGATGCCTGAATCGGCACACCACGGCCGGCCGCTTCTGCAATTTCGTTCGGTGCAGCTCGAAGAACGGCCGCCTGTAGAAGCGCTCGATCAGCAACGACGAGAATCGGTCGGGCGATCTCACACAGCAAACGATGTCGAGGTCGCTGCCGAGCAGATGCACGTCGATCGGCATCGTGCCCACGATCAAAGGCGAGTAGGGCTTCAGCTCTCGCAGTACACCGGTTCTCTCGACGCTTCTGGCGGCAGTGCGCTAGATGCCGTCACCCGAACGCAGATGCCGCAAGATCAAGCGGTTGTGGGCCGCGAGCGGCCATCGCGCCGCGATCGGATCGCCGGTGCCGGCCATCAGGCGATGGATGCCAGCTCGGTGTTTGCGCCGCAAACCAGCGTAGCGACGCGTTCGCCCGGAGCTGGGCGATAGGCGCCGGCCATCAGCGCGGCGAGGCCGGTGGCGCCGGCCGGCTCGGCGATCACGCGGAGCTCGTCCCAAAGTGCTCTCTGGGCCGCGCGCACTGCGTCGTCGCTCACCAGCACCGACCCGGCAACCAACTGCCGCGCGATCTCGAAATTGGGCGTGCCGATGCGGCTCGCCCCCAGGGCATCGGCGGCAATGCCGGAGATGGCGACATCGACCGGGCGTCCGGCTCGCAAGGCCTCGTACAAGGTCGGCGTGCCCTCTGTCTCGACAGCGACGATCTTCACGCCGGCACCGATTGCTGCCGCACAGCCGGCAATCAGACCGCCGCCGCCGACCGCGACCAGCAGCGTGTCGAAGCGGGCCTGCTCGGCAAGTTCCAGTGCGACGCTGCCGGCGCCGGCGAACACGACCGGATCGTCGTAAGCATAGACGATCAGCGCGCCCGTCTCGGCCGCTCGTCGCTCCGAGGCGGCGCGCGCCTCGGCATAGACCGGGCCGATCTGATGGACGACCGCCCCGTAGGCCTCGAGCCGCGCGACCTTGGCCGGCGAGGCGATGGTCGGCACGAAGATCTCGGCGCGATGGCCGAGCGCGCGGGCGGCGTAGGCGGCCGCAGCGCCGTGATTGCCGCCGGATGCGGCGACAATTCCCGCTGCCGGCACTTGCGAGGCGAGCAGCTTGTGGAAGGCGCCGCGACCTTTGAACGAGCCGCTGAGCTGCATTGCCTCGATCTTGAGGGCAAGCGGCGCCGCGACGCCGAACGACCCCGCCGGCAACTCGATGACCGGCGTACGCCGGACATACGGCTGGATGAGGCGCCACGCCGCCTCGACATTGCTGCGGTCGATCATCGGGACTTATCCGTCGAAGCTCATTGCTGGGACCGCGCCACGGGAGCGGCGCTGTCGCAGCGGGGAAGGGTGCAGCGCTACTTGCGGCAAGCCGGCACGTGGCGCAGGAAATGATCGAAGTCCGCCGTGCGTGCCCGCGGGTCCTTGGCCGCCTCGTCGTAGCGGCGCAGGCGCACTGCCTCGGCGAATTGCGGATGACGCTGGAACGCCTCGGCCTCCTCGGCCGACATCGGCCCGCCTTGCAACGCCAGGCTGCGCACCGAGTCGGACGACAGCTTGCCGAAATAGTCCGGCTCGGCGGCGCACAGGTAGCGCTTGGCGGCGACATGCAGGCGAACCGGCTCGCTGACCTCGGGGCCAAATCGTTCGGCCAGCCAACGCGCACCCAGCTCCTCGTGGATGTCGTCGACGCCGCGCGACGCCGGGTCCTCGCCGAGCTCGTGAATCATGTGACCGACATCGTGCAGCAGCGAGGCCAGCACGGTGGCCGGCGGCGCGCCGTCGGCCTCGGCCAGGGCTGCCGCCTGCAAGGCGTGCTGCAATTGGTTGATCTCACTCAAACCATACCGCCGCGTGGCGCGGCCGGCAAAAATTTCGAGAAGTTCCTGCCGCAAGGGATCGCTCATGCGCCCTGTTTACCATGATTCAAGTAGCCGGGAATCTTGCTCAGCGCATGCTGCAACGGATCGGGACGCCATGCATTGGTAACAAAATCGCCATGCATCTCGAGCCCGCCGCAGCTCACGAAGGCGACGGTGCCGGGCGACAGGTTGGCCGGCAGGGACCTGCCGAACGGCACCCGGCGCTTTTGCAGCAGGCCCTGCAGCGTTGCGTTCTCGTCGCGTGTGGACTCGGTGAAGGCGCTGAGCAGGAAGGCCTGACGTCGCCGCGCCGCGATCCAGGCGGCGAACTTTTCCTCCTCGCCGTACAGCGCATCCATCAGGATCACGCCCTTGATCCTATGACCGGCGCCGCCACGGTCGAGCGCATAGGCCGCCGCCAGGTAGCCGCCGCTGTAGGCCACGATCACGACCGGCGCCATGTTGAACTGGCGGCCGGCGTTGCGATCGCCGTGGAGCCGCATCAACCGCTCGGCCGATTCGTCGAGATAGGCGGCGAAGTGGCCCGGTTTCCAGAAATTGCCGGCGCTCGAATCGGCGGCATCGACGGCGAGCTGCGGCGCCACCAGGGCCATGTTGCGCTGCGACTCGGCGAGCTGGCGCGGCACGCCCTGGCGGCCCACCACGTCGCGCTCCAGGGTCGCCCCCTGGCCGTGCAGGTACAGCACGATCAGCGCCGGCTTCTGCGCGTCGAAGCCCGGCGGCAAGTAGACCAGCGAGCGGCGGTCGTTGTAGGTCGGCGTTTCCCAGAAGACATCGCCGCGCAGGTTGGTGTGGCCGCGCTTGCCGCCGTCGCGGACATCGAGGAACGGCTTGGTGCTGCCTGGAAGGAAGCCACGATACGGGAAGGCCGAGGCGTTGAAGTCGACGAGCTGCGAGCGCGCCTGCAGGAGCGGCTGCATTGCCGTCGGAACGGAAGCCGGCGCGGCGGCCGACTTCTTGGACGACTGCTTTGCCGTATTCGCGCGCGCCATCGTTGGCATCAGCACGGCCCCCCCGAGGAGAAGCGCCCGCCGCTTCACGCGACGGCGAGCCGCCGCTCTGCCCGGAGCGGCATCAACACGGAGAAGAAGGCCGGCAGCGCCACAAGGTAGGCGACAGCGCCGACCAGCACCACGGCCGGCAGACCGAAGCTCGTGGCCACGATCGGCACCAGGGCGGCGCCGATCACCGAGAAGCAGCCGTTGATGCCCCAGGCCCACAGGAACATGTGGTCCTTGCCGAGCCGGCCGAGGGTCGTCATGGCCGTCGGCATGGGGAAGCCCATCAGGAAGGCCGGCGGCAACACCAGCAGCAGGCAGAGCACGATGCGCAGCGCATAGGGCAGCGTGCCGATCCAGTCGAGCGCGTAGTCGATGGTGAAGGCGTAGAGCGCCAGGATGGCGAAGATCGCCAGGAAGATGCGCGGCATCACCGTGCGGGCGCGGTCGAGATAGCGTTCGGAGAAGAAGCTGCCGATGCCGGAGAACACCAGCATGCCGGTGATCAGAACCGACGCCGAAACCGTGGCGTTGCTGAGCGCCAGGATGAAGTGGGAGATCATGCCCACCTCGACGATGATGTAGCCGAGGCCGAGGCAGAGGAAATAGATCATCGTGCCGAGCTTGCCCGGATAGCGACTGAAGATCGTTCGCCAGCCGAAGATGACCGGGAACAGCACCAGGGTGAAGGCGAAGACGGCGGCGATACCCAGGGTTGCCCACAGGAGCAGGTAGCCCCATTCGTCCTGCACCAGCTCGAGCCGGTCGCTGAACTTCAGCAGGTCCTTCACCTTGATGTAGGCGGCGAAGTAGGGCTGATGGTTGGTCAGCACGCGGGTATCGAAGACATACTCGTCGGCAACCTTCTGCCAGTCGCCGGCCAGCAGGTAGTGCCAGGCGAGGCGGCCGAGCACGGTTGCCGGCAGGCGCGGCACCGGGGGTGCCGCATCCTTGGCCTCTTCCTTGTTGTCCGACGGTGTCGGAGTCATTCCCGGGGGCGGCTTGTCGTTGGGCTCCTTCTCCGACGGGCCGGTTGGATCGGGTGCCGTGCCGTCGAAGAAGAACTGATCGTGGTAGTCTTGCAGGATCTGCTTCAAGTCGGCCGTGTCGACCTGCATGCCGGGATAGTAGATCGCGTCGAACGACATCGCCTTGGTGTGGGCGTTGAGCTTGGCGATCTCCTCGGCCGTGAAGCCGCCTCGCTTGTAGAGCACGGTGGCGGTCGAGAGATAGGAGGAGGCGACGTAGAAGTCGTTGGCAATGTCGGCCCGCCCTTCGCTGCCGGCGACGTCGCGGGCGGCGGCCACCATGGTGGCATAGAGCTTGAGAACCGACTTGGGCGGCTCCTCCTTGTTCCACAGGGTGACCGACAGGATGCCGCCCGGCTTCAGCGCCCGCATGTAGGCGCTCATCGCCTCCCGTGTGTAGGAGTACTTCTCGACGATCGAGAAGCCGCCCGGGCTCGACAGGCCGGCCGAATCGGCGAGCGACAGGTCGATGACGTCGTAGCGGTTCTTGGTGTGGGCGACGTAGAGGCGGCCGTCATAGTCGATGACGGTGACCTTGGGGTTGTTGAGGATGTCGCCCGTGAAGTCACGCAGGCCCTTGTCCTCGCGAAACGCCGTCAGCACCGCCGGATTGCCCTCGGCGACAGTCACGTGTTGGGAGCCCGCCTTCAGGGCTACCGCCGTCGAGAGGCCGCCGCCGAACTGGACGACGAACGTGTCCGGATTCTGCTTCAGGACGTACGGGTAGTACATCGACAGATACTTGAAATAGGCCGTCTCGTTGGCCGGCAGGTCCTTGATGATGCCCGACGGCCCCTCGGAATCCATGTAGAGGCCGAGATAGGCATTGGCCGGCATGGTGGGCAGGTTGAAGGCCGCGTTGTCCGACTGCCCAGGGGCGAAATGCAGGTAGGAGCTCGAATAGACCTCGAGATAGCCGAACGGCGTTGCCCGCTCGTAGATGCGCTTGGCGTCGGGGAACTTGCGAGCGTAGGACACGCCCTTGTAGTCGGACACCGCGAGCTTGGGGATGCCGAGCACGGACGGCGCCAGGTAATGCACGGCAGCCGACAGCATCGCGGCGGCCACGATGAGGCCCATGCCACGCCGGTCGCCCAGCGCCACGAACCACAGGAGGCCGCCCGCCAGCCACAGGATCAGCGGCGCCATGATGAGGTCGTCGGGCCGGTAGAAATACATGGCGAGCAGCACGGTGAGCCCGCACAGGCCGGAGCCGACCAGATCGGCGAAGTAGACGCGGTTGAAGGTCTTCTGCGCCTTCAGGAAGACCACGCCGAGATAGAGGGCGCCGGCCAGGAAGGGCAGGAAATAGAGCACGAAGTTGGCGAGCAGCCGCCACTTCTGCATCGGGTCCGACACCAGGAAGATGGCGTTGAACGGCACCTGCTGGGCGGCGAGATTGCACACCACCATGAGTGGCCCGAAGGCCAGCAGCGCGCCTTTGACAGAGCCCTCCCAATGGCGCTCGAACCAGCCCTTGGCGACGCACATCACGGCGCTGGTCAGCCCGAAGCCGAACATGGCGAGGCTCACCACCAGCGAGCCGAAATGCGCCCAGCTCCCCACCGAGAACACGCGCATGATGCCGATTTGCAGCGCGATGATGCTGCCGGCGACCAGCCCGACCGACAGATAGAAGGAAAGCGGCGGGCGATGGTCGAGATCGACCGTAACGGTCAAGGGGGGCTCCGTCGTTGGGCCGGTGTTACGGCCGAGGGTAGCCGCGCGTACATCGCGCGCGGCTCCCGGGTGGCGTTGTCAGCACCCAGTCGTCAGCGGTTGTGGGTGCCGACGATCTTGTCGCCTTCGAGCTTGGTGAAGGGCACGAACGGCACGATCTTGCCGCCGTAGATGTCCTCGCGGGTGGTGGTGATCGAGCCGTCGGCGCCCTGGGTCTTGGTGACCTTGAGGACGCGCTGGGCGCCCGGCGGGCCGACCGGGATGACCATCAGGCCGCCGGCCTTGAGCTGCTGCAGGAGCGGCGGCGGCACGTGGTCGATGCCGCAGGTCACGATGATCTTGTCGAACGGGGCGGCGTCCTCCCAGCCGTAATAGCCGTCGGCCGCCTTGGTCTTGATGTGCTTGAACTCGGTGTAGCCCTTCTCGATCAGCTTGTCGTAGAGGCCGCGGGTGCGGGCGGCCAACGGCGCGATGATCTCGATCGTGTAGGCGTTCTCGGTCAGGTTGGCGATGTAGGCCGACTGCACGCCCGAGCCGGTGCCGATCTCGAGCACCTTCTCGCCGCGCTTGACGTCGATGACGTTGGTCATGCGGCCCTGGATGTGCGGGCCGGACATGGTGACGCCGTAGCCGATGTCGAGGAAGGCGTGCTCGTAGGCACGCTTGTGGATCGCCGGGTTGATCGCGGAGAACTCCTCGCGCGGCGTCAGCAGGAAGGCGCGGATGGTGGCCTGACCCCAGATGTCCTTGTTCTTCACCAGCGCCTGGAAGCGGTCCCAGCGTTGGCCGAGGAACATCGGATCCTCGCCGCGGGCCTTGCCCCAGGCGATGAAATTGTCGCGCGTGTCGGTCGGCGGGTTGAGATCCCAGCTATAGGGCTTGATGGTCGCCGCCGATGCCGGCAACGCAAGACCGGCGGCTGCCAGCGCCGCGCTGCCGGAGACGAAAGTACGCCTCTTCAAGATATCCTCCTTGGCGCGGCCCCCGAGATTGAGAGGGTAAAACCACCGGAAAAGCCCGGTGATCGAGGGGGCAACCGCACGCCTACTTGATACGGGAATTGTGGCGGATTTGCCAGCACGTGCGTGCTAGGGATCGCCTCAAGCACGAGGAAATCATCGAGGAAACCGAATGACCCGTCGACTTCTCCGCCGCACTGCCCTCGCGGCTCTGCCGGCCGCTGCCCTGCTGCCCGCTTCCCTGCGCGCCGAAGCCGCCTGGAAGCCCACCCAGGGCGGGCGCATCGTCGTCCCCGCGGCGCCCGGCGGGACGACCGACATCGTGGCCCGCCTGCTGGCGGCCTTCCTGCAGCAGGCGTGGGGTCAGTCCTGCGTGGTCGACAACAAGTCGGGTGCCGGCGGCGTCATCGGCTCCAACGAGGTGGTCAAGGCAGCGCCCGACGGCCTGACCGCCCTGATGGGCAATATCGGGCCGCAATCGATCGCCTACTCGCTCTACCGCAACATGCCCTACACGCCGCAGAGCCTGGTCGGCGTGTCGGCCGTCCTCACCGCCCCCAACGTCCTGGTGGTGCACCCGTCGGTGCCGGCCAAGACGGTTCCCGAGTTCGTCGCCTGGCTGAAGGCGCAGAACGGCAAGGCCTCCTATGCCTCGTCCGGCACCGGCCAGTCGCCACACCTGTCGGGCGCCTGGTTCCTGCAGCTCACCGGCACCAAGGCCGAGCATATCCCCTATCGCGGCGCCGCGCCTGCCCTGCAGGATCTGACCGCCGGCGTCACCCAGTTCTATTTCGACAATCTCACCAGTGCGATCGAGTTCGTGCGCGCCGGCAAGCTGCGCGCGCTCGGCCTCACCTCGGCCGAGCGCAACCCCCTGACGCCCGACCTGGTGCCGATCTGCGAGACCATGCCCGAGCTGAAGCCGTTCAATGTCTCGACCTGGTTCGGCGTGTTCCTGCCCGCCGCCACGCCGCGGCCGATCGTCGATGCCTACAATGCCCAGATGAAGCTGTGGCTCGACGACGCCAAGACCAAGGAGCGGTTCACGACCATGGCGGGCTTCCCGGCCTATGGCACGCCCGAGCAATTCGCCGGCTTCGTCAATCAGCAGATCGCGCTGTGGAAGAGCGTGATCGACAAGGAAGGCCTGAAGCTCGACGTCAACTGAGGAGCGATCTCTGACTTTCCTCAAGCGATGGTGTGCAGCTCGGGATTGAGCTTGCCCCACACCTTCTCTCGCACGACCGCCTCCAGCGCCCCGGTCTGGGAGTTGCGCCAGAACAGCAGCCCGGGGCGGCCTGAGAGCTCTCGGGCCTTGACGACCGAGCCATCGATCCAGCGCACGCGCGAGCCGGCGGTGACGTAGCAGCCCGCCTCGACGACGCAGTCGTCGCCGAGCGAGATGCCGATGCCGGCATTGGCGCCGATCAGGCAGCGCTTGCCGACCGTGATGCGCACGGTCCCGCCGCCCGACATCGTGCCCATGATCGACGCGCCGCCGCCGACGTCGCTCGCCTCGTCGACGACGCCGGCGCTGATCCGGCCCTCGACCATGCAGGCGCCGAGCGTGCCCGCATTGAAGTTGCAGAAGCCCTCGTGCATCACCGTGGTGCCGGCGGCGAGGTGGGCGCCCAGCCGCACGCGCGAGGCGTCGGCGATGCGGACATCGGGCAGCACGACGTAATCGGTCATGCGCGGAATCTTGTCGACTCCCGTCACCTGCAGAGGGATGCCCGCGGCCCGTGCGCGCAGGCGGGCAGCGTCGACCCGTTCGACCTCGCAGGGACCGAGGGAGGTTCAGGCAACAATGTTCAGCAGGCCGAACATGCCGGCGAGGTCGACGCCATGCGGCTTGACCAGCCGGTGGCTCAGGAGGTGGAGGCGGAGATAGACGTCGTGGACGTCGGCCGGCGCCTGGCCGAGCGACGGCACCCGCGTGCGAATGGCGACCACCTCGACATCGCGCCGCGACTCGCGGCCGAGACATTCGGCAACGTCACTGCCGAGCGTGGCGACGGCCTCGTGCTGCGACAGGCGCTCGGTCGCAGAGGCCGCAACGCCGCTTTCCAGCCGAGGCCGTGGGAACCACGAATCGAGAACCTTCCCGCCAGCGCCGATCGTCGCCAACCCTTCGGCGACGGCGCCCTGCTCATTCCTTGCGTCCATGTCTCGCTCGCTCCCGCTTGCGAACACAGTAGGACTGTCGCCCCGGGGTCGCGAGCGCGCTTTGGTCGATCTGCGGACCATTGGAGCTAATGCGCCGCGGGATCACGACCTGGAAAAGCATTGCAGTAGCGGCGCAAAGATGTCCTGTTCCGGTGGAATGACAAAGCCCTCCTGACCGGCGGTGTCGTTGAAAACCAAATCCGGCCAACCGCGAATGACAACCGCGGGGATGCATTCAGCCCCTTCGCCCATGAGACCGACGGCAGCCGCTGCCAGCGCATCGACTCGATTGGCAACGCTGACGGCGAGAGAGCGACCGAATATGTCGGGCTTTCCGCGATAATCGTGCAGGGCGTCGAAGCCGTAGAAGCCGATCGAGATGCCGGTGGTGCCGCGCCGCATGGGGGTGCAGTGGCTGTCGGTGAGGATCACACCGAGCTTGTCCACGCCGTGCTCCCGCCTGAGTCGACGTCCGATCTCGGCGGCAGATTCGTTCGGCGCGGTAGGCCACAGCACGTAATGATCGTTGGCATTGCTGGCATCGATACCGGCGCTCGCCACCAAGGTTCCGCCCTTTATCGAGAGGGTGATGCCGTAGCGCGACGACGCCCTGCCGATCCATGCATCGGCCTCGGTCGCGACCAGTTCCTCGCGGTCGCCGACCTCCGCGACCGGCACGCATCGACCCTGATGAATGGCCACGACTTTCGACGTAATGGCGAGGATGTCGCCAGCGTGCAGAGCAGGCAAAGCAGAACCGAGAGCATCCCAAAGGTCATCTCGAGGCGGCACGAGCGGCCGCGTCCCGATGGGAATCAGCGAAACGACGTTGGCGGGCATGGGTCATCCTTTGAAAGAACCGGGCGGCCCATGAGGTGCGATGTCGCTTTCAGGCGATAGCCGATTCGTTCGTAGAAGGACCGCGCCCGGTCGCGGTCGATGCGGGTGTAGAGCACCGTCGAGACGAGCTGGCGACGCTCGGCCCAGGCCTCCGCCTCGCGCATGAGCGCCTCGCCGATACCCGCACTCCGTCGGCTGCTGTCGACCACCAAGGCTTGAATGACAGCTTCGCAAGGCTTTTCGAGCGCCGGTCGCTCGAAGACATGCAGGGCACCCATAACTTTGCCATCCATTTCAGCGACGATGACCCGATGACCCGGTGCCGACGTGGTCCGTTCGAAGCGAGCGCGAAATTCGGCCTCGTCCGGCACGTCGGCCAAGTGGCCGATCAGGCGGTGTATCGCGGCAAGGTCGGTTCCTTGGGCATCGCGAATCCTCACAGCGTGACCGCCATCATGATTTCGTCCTGATATTGCCCGTCGATCTTGACCCGTCGCGGCATGACGCCTTCGACAGCAAAGCCGAGGCTCTCGTAGAGACGGCGCGCCCGGACATTGGCCGAGAAGACGTGCAGCTCGACCCGCTCCAGGCCGCAGGCGCGTGCCTGTTCCAATGTTGTCGCCAGGAGCCGTCGGCCGATGCCGGCCTCGCGATGGCTCGGCAGCAAGCCCATGCCGAGCACGCCGATGTGACTGAGGACCGGCCGGGCGATCGGCGTGATGTCGCACCAGCCCACGACGCGCTCGCCATCGACCGCAACCTCGAAGGGGTAGCCCTTCTCGATCAGGCCGTTCCAGAACTTGCGCGACTCCCCGAGCGGCGGGCCTTCGAGAAAGCTGAGATAGAGCTTCTCGCGCGCCACCACATCCACGCAATGCCACGCGGCTTCGATATCGCCACCGGTGCCCGGGCGAATGATGACCGACGTTGCCGCCTCCCTCTCCGTCGGGTGCCTCTCAGGTGTACTTGCGCACGTCGTCGATCACCTTGCCGTCGTTCGGCAAGCTGCCCAGGGCGGCGAACTCGACCTTGCCGCCGACCTTGCAGACCGTGCGGATCGTGCCCTCCATCGCCTTCTCGAGATCGTCCGACGGCTGGCTGGCTTCGACCTTGAGCGTCATCACGTCGGCCTGATTGATCCAGTCGATCACCAGGCGCAGACGGCCCAGCCCGGGGTGCTTCCTGGCGATCTCGGCGATCTGCTCGGGATCGACGAACATGCCGCGCACCTTGGTGCGCTGGTCGGCGCGGCCCATCCAGCCCTTGATGCGCATGTTGGTGCGCCCGCACGGGCTCGGACCCGCCAGCACGGCCGACATGTCGCCGGTGCCGAAGCGGATCAGCGGATAGGCGCGGTTGAAGGTGGTGACCACGACCTCGCCGACATCGCCTTCGGGCACCGGATCGCCGGTGCCCGGCCGCACGATCTCGACGATCACGCCCTCGTCGACAGTCATGCCCTGGATCGCCTCGGACTCGTAGGCGATGGTGCCGACATCGGCTGTGCCGTAGCTCTGCAGGCACGTCATGCCCTTGTCGATGAACATCTGGCGCAGCGACGGCGGCAGCGCCTCGGCGCCGACGAAGGCGTGCTTCAGCGAGGAGATATCCTTGCCGAGCTCGGCCGCCTTCTCGATCAGGATCTTGAGGAAGGACGGCGTGCCGACATAGCCGTTCGGCCGGATGGCGGCGATGGCGTCGAGCTGCAGCTCGGTGTTGCCGACGCCGCCCGGCACGACGGCACAACCCAACGCCCGCAGCGCCGACTCCATCATGATTCCGGCCGGCGTCAGGTGATAGGAGAAGGTGTTGTAGACGACGTGGCCTGGCCGGAAGCCCGCGGCATGCATGGCGCGCGCGCCGCGAAAATAATCGGGCTCGTCGGTATCGATCTCGAAGATCGGGCCGGGCGACATGAAGACGTGGCGCACCTTGCTCATCGGCACGGCGATCAGCCCGCCCATCGGCGGATCCTTCTTCTGCACCTCGCCCAGCATCGCCTTGCGCAGCACCGGCAGCTTGGCCAGCGCCGCACGCGACGTCACTTCCGCTGGATCGACACCCTTCAGCCACCCGGCGAAGAACGGCGCGTTTGCCTTGGCATGGGCGATCTGCTGCGGCAGCGCCTGCATCAGCGCCTTCTCGCGCTCGGCGGACGAACGGGTCTCCAGCGTGTCGTAGTGCTTGGACATGGATGTTTCCTCGGCCTTTCGCCGGCACGGTAGACGCCGCGCCGCCCCCTTGCCAAGGCGGCATGAAGCCAAAGTCCGCTCCCGCGCGTTGCAGGGAGGTGACGGTGCGACTGCCTGGGAGTCCCGCAATTCGAGACGATACTCGATCCGTTCCAATCTGCTCTCGATACGGTCGATCCGCCCCGGCTGGCCGGCGAAGTCGCCGTGTAAGCTGGCAATCCCGCCCCTCAGGTTGGCGACGGAGCATTCGAGGGGCGTCAGCCGGCGCTTTACACCACGCATGTCCACCCGCACCTCGTCCAGCCCGGAACGGATGATGCGGAGGTGCTCGAGCGCCAAGCCTTCGAGAATGTCGGCCATCATGGCAACATAATGTAGAATAACGGTCGTAATACTCTCCTTGCAATTGTGTCATGACGGGCTTGAGAAGGATGCCTAAAATAGGATATCAGCGTTCGAATATCTTTGGAGCATGCCATGTCCAATGTTCGCATCGCCTACGACACGTTCCAGAAGACGGCGCCCGCCGCCCAGGCGGCGTTGCTCGCACTCGGCAAGTGCGCCGACGAATCGGGCCTCGACAAGGAGATCATCGAGCTGGTCAAGCTGCGGGTGTCGCAGATCAACAACTGCGCCTTCTGCCTGCAGATCCATCTCAACGTCGCGCGCAAGCTCGGCATCGCACAGGAGAAGCTCGACCTGGTGGCGACTTGGCACGAGGCCGGCATCTTCTCGGACAAGGAATGCGCCGCGCTCGCGTGGGCCGAGACACTGGTCCGCCTCGCCGACCGCAGCGTGCCCGACGAGGCCTACGCTGCCGTGCGCGCGCATTTCGGCGAGGACGAGGTGGTGTTCCTGAGCGTCGCCATCGCTTCGATCAATGCCTGGAACCGGCTCGGCGCCGCCTTCCGTTTCGCGCCGCCGATCGGCAAGCTTGTGGTCAGGCGCGCCGCAGCCTGAGCCCTTACCCCACTGGTAATTGCCGGCCTCGCGGAGCTCCGGCCATGCTGTCGGCATGTGGACTGCCCTTGCCTTCGTCGTGGTCGGCGTCATTCATCTGTTGCCGGTGGCGCCGGTGTTCGCGCCCGATACGCTTCTGCGGCTTTATGGCATCGTCCCTGGCGATACGGCCTTGCTGCTGCTGATGCGCCATCGCGCGCTCCTGCTGGCGCTGGTCGGCCTGCTCTGCCTGTGGGCCGCCTGGTCGCCCACGGTACGGCCGGCGGCCCTGCTGGCGGCGGCCATCAACGTCGCGGGGTTCCTGGGCTTCTTCGCCCTCTACGGCAATCCTGCCGGCACCCTGCGCTCCATCGCCATTGCGGACATCGCGGCGGTGCCGCCGCTCGCCTTCGCGGCCTGGACGACATTCGTCCGCGGCTAGAATTGGGCCTGCACCTTCGGCGGCACCTGACTTGTCTCGCCTCACAATGCTGCCGTTATCGGGTGTCATAGGCCCGCCCGCCGCGATCGGGGGGCGCCGTTGCGGCATTTCTTCACTCCCTCGAGGTCGGTAATAGAGTTACTGTACTTGGCTTTCGAGCTGCTGTACGAGGTGAGTTGCGGCCGGCGGCAAGCGCTCGATCGCGCCAGGATACGATCATCTGGCGGCGGCCGCGTAGGTAGCGTGCGTGGAGTGACGTGTCATGGTGACGATGATCAATGCCCAGACTTCATCGAGCCTCGACCTGAAAGCGGCTGTCGACGGAACGCCGCTGTTTGGAAATTCGATTTCAACGCCGTCATCCCTGACGCCTGGCCCCCTGGTTGCGCGCGGCGACGCTTACGTCGTCTTGCAGGGCCACACGCTCACCATTCCCGTGTCGGCGGGGGTTCTGGCGAACGACGACAATGCCTCGTCGGCAGTGCTCGCCAACAGCGGCACGGGCAGCGGCGATCTGCAGTTCGCCAGCGACGGCAGCTTCACCTACACTTCATGGAAGGGTTTCAGCGGGGTCGACGGCTTCGTCTATGACGCCAACGGTAGCAGCTCGGCGGAGTCGTTCGTGCGGATATACGTCGTGCCTGTCTCGGCCGGCGAGACGACGACTCTGAACCTGCTCGGCCTCACGGCGCAGCAGCAGATTGCCAGCACCTATGCTGCCTTCTTCGGTCGTGGGCCGGATGCGGACGGCTTCGAGTTCTGGGTCGACCAGTTCCAGGCCGGATTGCCGAGCCAGGGCCCGGGAAAGTTGTTTGCCAACATCGCGAGCTCGTTCGGCATCAGCGCCGAGGCCCAGGCGCTCTATCCCTTCCTCGCCAACCCGTTCGGCGCGACCGACGCCTCCATCGGGGCTTTCCTCGACAGCGTCTACAACAACCTGTTCAATCGTACCTCCGATGCGGCCGGGCTCGCCTACTGGACCAACCAGATCAAGCAGACCCTGGAAGCGGGCCAGTTCGTCGGGTCGGTCCTCGTCAGCATCATCGGCGGCGCCCAGGATACGGCTGCCGGCAAGGACATCACCACACTGATGGGCAAGGTGGCAGTGGCGCTCGAGTACGTCCAAGCCCAGGAGCTACACGGGACGCAATGGGCCGGCAACAGCGACAGGATTGCCGCCACGCAATTGCTGGACCCGGTGACCAGCGATCCGCTGACCGTCGTGATCGGGGTCAAGAATGCCGATGCCCTGGTCGAGGCGCACGGCTGACGCCAGGCCGGCTCCTATAGCCAGCGCTTGCGCCGGCGGTAGTGCTTGACGTCGCGGAACGAGCGCCGACCTTCGCCGCCGATGCCGAGATAGAATTCCTTCACGTCCTCGTTCTCGCGCAGGTGCCGGGCGTCGCCGTCGAGCACGACTCGGCCATTCTCCAGGATGTAGCCGTAGTGGGCGTAGCGCAGGGCGACATTGGTGTTCTGCTCGGCCAGCAGAATCGAGACCTTTTCCCGCTCGTTTAGGCTCTTCACGATCTCGAATATCTCCTCGACGAGCTGCGGCGCCAGGCCCATCGATGGCTCGTCGAGCAGGATGGTGCTGGGCCGGCTCATCAGGGCACGGCCGATCGCCGTCATCTGCTGCTCGCCGCCCGACGTGTAGCCAGCCTGGCTCGAGCGCCGCTCCTTGAGGCGCGGGAAATAGTGATACACCTTGTCGAGGTCGTCGGCGATTTGCCGGCGCTTGCCGCCGTGGATGTAGGCGCCGGTCAGCAGGTTCTCCTCGACCGTGAGATGGCCGAAGCAGTGCCGGCCCTCCATGACCTGGATGACGCCACGGCGCACGAGATCGTTGGGCGTGAGCCCGTCGACCCGCTCGCCGCGGCAATGGATCTGGCCTTTGGTGACTTCGCCGCGCTCGGTCCGCAGCAGGTTCGAGATCGCCTTCAGGGTCGTCGACTTGCCCGCCCCATTGCCGCCGAGCAGGGCCACGATCGATCCGTCCGGCACCGTCAGCGACACGCCTTTCAGCACCAGGATGACATGGTTGTAGATGACCTCGATGCTGGCCACGTCGATGACGGGTGGGCTCATTCCTCGTCTGCTTCCCCTCGGATTTGCCAGCGCTCTCCCGGATCGCGCGGTAAGCCTGCGATCCGGGTCGCAGCGCAGGCCAGCTCAGCTTTCCTTCGAGCAGTCGCGGATCGATAGCTTCTTTTCGTCGGCGTACTTCTTGGCTGCCGATTCGACCATTGGCTTGATCACCTTGTCATCGGATTCGTACCATTCGCTGACGACCGTCCACTTGGTGCCGTCCCACTGCTGAATGCGACCGGCGCGGGTGCCCTCGTGGTCCGAGCAGCTCACCTTCATCGGTTTCAGCACGCCCTCGAAGCCCAGCTCCTTGATGCGTGCTTCGGTGATTTCCAGGTTTTCGATGCCCCAGCGAACCTGCTCGCCGGTCAGCGGCTTGTTGCCGAACTTGCTCTGCGCCTTGCGGATCGATTCGACGCCCAGCATGCCGTTGATCAGGCCGCGGACGTAGAGCACCTCGCCGGTCTCCTCCCACTTCGCCTGGCCGAGACCCTTGTCGTAAAGGTACTTCTTGAGGTCGTTGTGGACGGCGAACTGCCCGGCGCCGTGCTGCAGCATGGCGGCGTTGTAGCCCTTGGCGCCGCCCTCGGCCGGGCGCACGTCGGGTTCCGCGCCCGACCACCACACGCCGTACATCTTGTCACGCGGGAAGCCGACCGCGGCGGCCTCCTTGATCGAGGTCGAGTTCATGACGCCCCATCCCCACAGCAGGACGTAGTCTGGCCGGCTTTGGCGAATCTGCAGCCAGGTTGCCTTCTGCTCGACGCCGGGATGGGTCACCGGCATCGGCGTGAACTCGAAGCCATGCATCTTGGCGCGCTGCTCGAGCAGCGCGATCGGCTCCTTGCCATAAGGCGAGTCGTGGTAGACCAGCACGATCTTCTTGCCCTTGAGCTTGTCGAAGCCGCCTTCCTTCTTGGCAATGTGCTGCATGATGATGTCGGCGGCCGACCAATAGGTGCCGAGCAGCGGGAAGTTCCACTGGAACACGCTGCCGTCGCGCGACTCCGAGCGACCGTAACCCATCGAGATGATCGGAATCTTGTCGATTGGCGCCTTCTCGGTGAGCGCGAAGGTGATGCCGGTGCTCAACGGCGCGACATAGGCGGTGCCGGTCGGGCCTTTGTTCTTCAGCCGCTCGTAGCACTCCACGCCACGGTCGGTAGCGTAGGCCGTGTCGCATTCCTCGTAGCTGATCTTGACACCGTTGATGCCGCCGTCACGGGCGTTGATCAGCGCATAGTAGTCGGCGATGCCGTTGGCAAACGGAATGCCGTTAGGCGCATAGGCGCCGGTGCGGTAGATCAGACCGGCAATGAACTGCTCGTTCTGCGCCCAGGCCGTGCCGGGCGCGGTTGTCGCCACGACAGCGGCAGCCGCAACGACGGCGGCGCCGAGCAGCGTTGCTTTACGAAATCCCATCGGTTTCCTCCTCGCGATATGGGCCGTTCCCCGAGGCCGGCCCTTGTCAAAAGCCTAGTGGATCAATGCGGGAACGGCCAGAGCCGCAGCTTCTCCTTGGCGACCGACCACAGTCGAGCAAGACCATGCGGTTCGACGATCAGGAAGAAGACGATCATCGCACCGAACACCATGAACTCGAGATGGCTGAGCAGCGCGGTCGACATGCGGACGCCGAGCCAGCCCGGTAGCTGGTTGAGCATGAGCGGCACCAGGACGATGAACGCAGCGCCCAGGAAGCTGCCGAGCAGGGAGCCCAGCCCGCCGATGATGACCATGAACAGGATCTGGAAGCTGCGGTTGATGTCGAAGGCGAGCGGCTCCCAGGCGCCGAGCCGCAGGAACGCCCACATCGCCCCGGCGATGCCGATGAAAAACGAGCTGACGGCGAAGGCCGAGAGCTTGGTGCGGAGCGGCTTGAAGCCGATGATCTCGGCAGCGATATCCATGTCGCGGATTGCCATCCACGAGCGACCGATGTGGCCGCGCACCAGATTCTTGGCGACCAGCGTGGCCACCACGACGATGGTCAGGATCAGGAGGTAGCGTTCCATCGGCGTATCGACGTGCCAGCCGAAGACCTCGAGCCGGCCGACCGCGACCGAGCCCGAGGGCGTGTAGTTGGTCAGCCACTTCACCCGGGCGAACAGCCAGTCGAGGAAGAATTGCGAGGCGAGCGTGGCGACGGCGAGATAGAAACCCTTGATCCTGAGCGAGGGAATGCCGAACAGGATGCCGACGGCCGCCGCCATCAGCCCGCCGAACAAGAAAACGACGACGAGATTGTTGAGTTCCGGCACGCGGAGCCAGAGATTGTAGGCGGCGTAGGCGCCGACCGCCATGAAGCCGCCGGTGCCAAGCGAGACCTGGCCGCAATAGCCCACCAGGATGTTCAGCCCGATCGCCGCCAGCGACAGGATCAGGAACGGGATCAGAACTTCGGTGTAGAGGTAAGGCGTCGCGATCATCGGCACGGCGAGGAACGCCAAGACGATCATCGCCAAGACGAAGATGCGGTCCTGCAAGATCGGAAAAATCTGCTGGTCGGCAGCGTAGTCGGACTTGAATTGGCCGGCCTCGCGGTAAAGCATCGTCTGCGCTCGGCCCCCGTTAGACTCGTTCGATGAGGCGTTCGCCGAACAGACCCTGCGGCCTGAACAGCAGGAAGACCAGTGCCAGCATGTAGGCGAACCAGTTTTCGATGCCGCCGCCGGCCAGGTCGAACGCCTTGACCAGGATCGGCGCCAGGAACACCTCGGAAAGCTTCTCACCGGCGCCGATGATCAGGCCACCGACAATGGCGCCCGGCACCGAGGTGAAGCCGCCTAAGATCAGCACCGGCAGCGCCTTGAGCGCCACCAGCGAGATCGAGAACTGTACACCGAGCTTGGCGCCCCACATCATCCCGGCGACCAGCGCCACAAGACCCGAGACTGTCCACACGATCAGCCAGATGGTGTTGAGCGGGATGCCGACAGACTGCGCCGCGGCATGGTCGTCGGCGACGGCCCGCAGCGCCCGGCCAACTCGCGTCTTCTGGAAGAAGATGGCGAGAACGACGACAAGCGCGGCGGCAATGAGAGCGGCCACGAGGTCGCCTGGATCGACCAGCAGACCGCCTTCGAACACGCCCTCGAGCAGGAAGATCGGATCCTTGGGCAAGCCGAGGGCGATCTTGTAGATGTCGCTGCCCCACAGCGTCTGGCCAAAGCCGTCGAGGAAATTGGCGATGCCGAGCGTCGCCATGAACAGGATGATGCCTTCCTGGTTGACGAGATGGCGCAGCACGAGCCGCTCGATCGCATAGGCGAGCAATCCCATGATCGCAGCCGATGCGGCAATGGCGAGCCACATCGGCCAGGCGCCCTTGCCGAAAAGATAGGCAGCACCTCCGCCCGCGATCGCACCGACCGCGACCAAAACCTGGATCCGCCACCGTTCGCCCGGCCCGCCACCGCGCGCCAGATATTCCCGCCACGCGTACCAGCCGATCAGCGCCACGGCGATGCCCAAGATCGCGGCGGCGACGACGAAGTGGGCGAGATCGACCTCGCGGTCGGTCTCGCCGGTCAGTCGCGCCAGGGTCAGGGCGGCGAACAGCACCATCGCACCCTGGGCGAAGTTGAACACGCCGGACGCCTTGAAGATCAGCACGAAGCCGAGCGCCACCAGCGAATAGAGAACGCCGGTGAGCAGGCCGCCGATCAAGGTCTCGAGGAAGGGACCTAGCATGGGGCTCTCGCTACTTGTTCTCCTCCCCAGCAAAGCTGGGGAGGAATGGGAAACACAAGCTCAATGGCTCACTCCCAGATAGGCGTCGATGACCGCCTGGCTGCTCTTGATCTCGTCCGGCACGCCGTCGCCGATCTTCTTGCCGTAGTCGAGCACGACGACGCGGTCGGAAATGTCCATGACCACGCCCATGTCGTGCTCGATCAGGCAGATCGTGGTGCCGAACTCGTCGTTCACGTCGAGCACGAAGCGGCACATGTCCTGCTTCTCCTCGATGTTCATGCCGGCCATCGGCTCGTCGAGCAGCAACAGCTCGGGCTGTGCCGCCAGCGCGCGGCCGAGCTCGACCCGCTTCTGCAGGCCGTAGGGGAGCTGGCCGACCGGGACCTTGCGGATGTGCTGGATTTCGAGGAAGTCGATGATCCGCTCGGCCACCTGGCGATGCTCGATCTCCTCGCGCCGGGCCGGGCCGAGATGCAGCGCCTGCCAGAGCAGGCCGGTCTTCATGCGCAGGTTGCGTCCGGTCATGATGTTGTCGAGGGTCGACATGCCGCGGAACAGGGCGATGTTCTGGAAGGTGCGGGCGATCCCCTGCTCGGCGGCCTCGTGTGGCCGCATCTGGCTGCGCCGCCGCCCCTTGTAGGTGATCGCGCCCTGCTGCGGATGATAGAAGCCGTTGATGCAGTTCAGCATCGACGACTTGCCGGCGCCGTTGGGTCCGATGATGGCGCGGATTTCGCCTTTGCGGATATCGAAGCTGATGTCGGTGAGCGCCTTCACGCCGCCGAACGACAGGCTGATGTTCTCGACCGAGAGCAACACCTCGTCGAAGGAGCGCTGGCGGCTCATCCTCGCGGACTCCTCTCGGACCCCTCTCCCGTAGTCGGGGGAGGTGCCTCCGCAGGGGGCGTAGGGGGAAGGCCGCAGGCGAGATTTTTCCGATTCCAAAGTCGAAGCCCAAAGCGTCTTGTGCGCGGCGCTCCCTCGCCGACCCTGCGGGTCACCTTTCGCGCATGGCGGCTACGGAAGCAACACATCTCGAATTCCTCCCCCAGTATGGGGGAGGTGCCCCGTCTTACGGGGCGGAGGGGGAGAGCCACAGACGAGACACTTCGGAGGTCGACGTCGGACTCGGATGGATCTCGACTGGGGCCTTCCCCCTCCGCCCCCTTTCGGGGGCACCTCCCCCGATTACGGGGGAGGGGTTTGAGATGTGTCCACGCGTTAGCAGCGAAGCTGGGGAGGTGAGCAAGCTGTTCCACCATGAGCATCAGCTCGCCTTCCTGAGCGGCAGTGCTGTGCCCGCCCCCGGTTGGGGCGCCAGGTCGCGGATTTCGAGATCGCCTTCGATCATGCCCTTGCGGCCATCCTCGAAGGTGACCTCGACCTTGATTCTGGCTCGACGCGAGCCGTAGTAGAGTGCGTCGACCAGGGGCCTATAGCGCTCGGCGATGAATCCCCGGCGCACCTTGTTGGTGCGCGTCAGCTCGCCGTCGTCGGCATCGAGTGCCTTGTGCAGGATGAGGAAACGGCGGATCTGAGCGCCCGCCATGCGCGGATCGGCGGCAAGGTCGCGGTTGACCTGGGCGATCTCGCTCTCGACGAGGTCGTGGACCTCCTCGCGGCCGGCCAGCTCCTGGTAGCTCGCGTAGGCGATGTTGCGCCGCTCCGCCCAGTCGCCGACCGCGATCATGTCGATGTTGACGAACACCGCGACATAGTCGCGGCCGTGCCCGAACGCCACCGCCTCGTTGATGTGGGGGAAGAATTTCAGCTTGTTCTCGATGAACTTGGGCGCGAACAGGGTGCCGTCGTTCAGCCGGCCGACGTCGCGCGCGCGATCGATGATGCGCAGATGGCCGCGGTCGTCGAGGTAGCCGGCATCGCCGGTATGGACCCATCCGTCCGCGGTCTTGGTGTCGTTGGTCGCTTGCGGGTTCTTGAAATACTCTTTGAACACGCCGGGGCTGCGATAGAGCACCTCGCCCGACTCGGCGATGCGCAGCTCGACCTTGGAAACCGGCTTGCCGACCGTGTCGGAATAGACCTCGCCGTTGGGATGGATGGTGACGAACACCGACGCCTCGGTCTGGCCGTAGAGCTGCTTCATGTTGACGCCGAGCGCGCGATAGAAGTTGAAGATCTCCGGCCCGACCGCTTCGCCGGCAGTATAGGCCACGCGCACCCGGCTCATGCCCAGCGTGTTCTTGAGCGGGCCATAGATCAGCAGGTTGCCGAGGCCATAAAGCAGTCGGTCGACCACGCCCACGCTCCGCCGGTCGAGCAGCGCCGGCCCGACGCGCCGCGCCAGCGTCATGAAGAACTGGAACAGCCGGCGCTTCAGGAAGCCCGCATCCTCCATGCGGATCGTCACCTGGGTGATCAGGTTCTCGAGCACGCGCGGCGGCGCGAAATAGTAGGTCGGCCCGATCTCGCGCAGATCGGTCATCACCGTGTCGGCCGATTCCGGGCAGTTGACGACCAGCCCGACGACATAGCCCTGGGCATAGGAGAAGATGTGGTCGCCGACCCAGGCCATCGGGAGGTACGAGAGCAGCTCGTCGCCCTCGCGCAGGCCGTCGAACTCGGCGCCGGCCTTCGCCGCCCACACGAGATTGTCGTAGCTCAGCACCGCGCCCTTCGGCCGTCCGGTAGTGCCCGAGGTGTAGAGCATGATGGCATCGTCGGCGCCCTGCCCTCGGGCTGCCTCGGCGTCGACCAGGTTCGGCTCGGCCTCGAGGCGCTCGGCGCCGTGCTGCTGGACCACCTCGTAGGACAGCACGTCGGGATAGTGGCGGAGGCCACGCGGGTCGACGTAGATCACGACCTCGAGGGACGGCACCTTGCGCCGGATCTCGAGGAGCTTGTCGACCTGCTCCTGATTCTCGGCGATGGCGAACCGGGCGCCGGCATGTTCGACGACATAGGCGAGCTCGTCGGCCACCGAATCCTGGTAAACCGGCACCGGGATGCCGCCCAGCGACTGGGCGGCACACATCGACCAGTACAGCCGAGGCCGATTGTCGCCGACCACGATCAGGCGGTCGCCCCGGCGGAAACCCAGATCGGCCAGCCCCGCCGCCAGCCGGCGCACCTCGTCGGCGACCTTGGCCCACCGATAGGTCTGCCAGATGCCGTATTCCTTTTCGCGATAGGCCGGCCGGTCGGGACCGCTCGCGGCGCGCAGAGCGAGCAGCTTGGGAAACGTGTCGCGATCCTCGGTTCGGCCGTCGGCCGCTGGCGTCGTCATCGCCGATCCTTGCTCCCTGTGCCCGCCGCGCTTGTTTTTGTCTGTGGCGATTTCTCCGGTCAGATAGCCACAGTCAATTTGCGCCGGTCAAGCCAGCCGCCGGTTGCAGGCGCAGCGTGAAGGTCGCCCCGCCGCCGCGCCGGTTCTCGACGGTGATGCTGCCGCCGTGGGTCTCCGCGACACGCGCCACGATGGCGAGGCCGAGGCCACGGCCGCGACCGCCCGACTCGTGCCGATCGCGCCGCCAGAATCGGCGGAAGATCGACTCGCGCTCGCTCTCCGGCACGCCGGGCCCGTCGTCGAGGACGCGCACCACCCCGTCGGTCCAGACCTCGACGTCGACCGCGCCGCCGTTGGGGGTGTGGCGGATGGCGTTCTCGATCAGGTTGCGGACGGCGCGGAACAACGCCTCGGCATGGCCGCGCACCCACACCGGGCCCTCCGCACCGCTCAGCGAGATGCCCTTGGAACTGTCGACGGCGAGCGGCGCCATCATGGCAACGGCCTCTGCACAGACCGATTGCAGGTCGGCCCGCGCATCCTCCCGGACGATGAAGCTCTCGAGCTCGGCGATGTCGAGCACCTGGCTCACCGTGCGGGTCATGGCGACCAGGTCGGCGCGCAACGCGTCGCGCGCCGCGCCCGCTTCCAACGCATCGACCCGCGCCCGCATGATGGAAAGCGGCGTGCGCAGCTCGTGCGCCATATCGGCGGTGAAGTCACGCTGGGCTTGGAAGCCCGCCTCGAGGCGGTCGAGCGCCTGGTTGACGGCATGGACCAGGGGCACGATCTCGGCCGGCATCGACTGCTCGGGCAGGCGCACGTCGGTGCGCGACGGGCCGATCGCCGCCGCCGTCGTCGAGGCGGCGCGCACCGGATCGAGGGCGCGGCGGAAGATCAGGATGTCGAACAGGAAAAGCACCAGCAGGATCGGGAAGGTGATCCACGCCACCCGCGGGAAGAACGAGCTGACGATGTCGTCGATGATGACGTCGCGGTGCGCCAGATCCTGGCCGACCTGGATCCAGTACAGCCGGTCGCCGACCGCGCGGGCGACGCTGATGCCGAACAGCACGGAGCCGGTGCTGCGCCGGCGCATGAGCCAGTCCCCGAACTTCGACTCATCGGGAGAAAACAGCGCCGCTCCGTCGGCGCGCGAGGAGAAGAGGACACGCCCCGTCGAGTCGAGGACGGCGTAGGCATAGAGCCCGTAGCCGCCCGAGTAGAGCGGCTGCAGCTCGCTGGGAATATCGAGCTCGACGCCGCCGGCGGGCTGCGGGCGCAGGAAGCTGCCGATCGTGCTGGCCTGGCCGCGCAAGGCGTCGCGATGCAGGCTGTTGGCCGCCTGGTCGAGCAGCAGGTAGAGCGCCAAGGGCATCAGGATCGAGGTGACGCCGATCGCGACGACGTGCAGGGCCACGACCCGCGAGATGATCGAGCGAAATCGTCTCACCCGCTTTTTTCCTCGGCCATCAGGTAGCCGACCCCGCGCACGGTATGGATCTTCACCGTGGCACCGGCGTCGGCCAGCATCTTGCGCAGCCGGTGAACGTAGACCTCCACCGCATTCGAGCCGACATCGCCCGACAACCCGAACAGGTGGTCTTCGAACAGGCGCTTGGGGGCCACATTGCCGCTGCGCCGGAGCAGGATCTCGAGCACCGCTGTTTCGCGGGCGGGGAAGGCCCGCACCGTGCCGTCGACGATCACCTGCCGCCCCTCGGTATCGAGCGCCACGTTGCCGAAGGTCAGGCGCCGGCCGAGCAGGTTGCCGGGGCGGCGCAGCAGGGCTTGCAGGCGGGCGACCAGCTCTTCCATGGCGAAAGGCTTGGCCATGTAGTCGTCGGCCCCCTCGCGCAGGCCCGTGACCCGATCGCTCACCCCGTCGCGGGCCGTCAGCACCAGCACCGGTGTCGAAACGCCGCGTTGGCGCAGGTCGCGCAACAGGCTCAGCCCGTCGTTGTCGGGGAGGCCAAGGTCGAGCACGACGGCAGCGTACCGCATGGTCGACAGGACGTGTGCCGCATCGCCGGCGGTGCCCACCGAATCGGCTGAGAATCCCCCCAGGGCGACGCCCTTTTTCAAGAGCTCGACCAGCTCGGCATTGTCCTCGACCAACAGCACCCTCATCGGCACGTGCCTCCGGGTTGATTTGCCGTCCTAAGATGAATTCTAGCACGCCACACGCAACGGGATGCGTCAGGTTGGCGTAATTGGAAAGCGCTACCTTGTCGCCCGTCGCGCGGAAGATCCGCCTCGGAGTTTCAAGCCTATGTCTCCCCAACCCAGCCCTTCGTTCATGATGCGGCTTCGGCGGAACCGTTCCTGGGTCGCCGCTGGCGGGGTCATGCTGGCTGCGGCCGTGGTGGTGACGATCTGGGCCGTGGATGCCGGTCCCGGCAACGCGGTGGCGCGCCCCGAGCGGAGCATGCCTGAGCCCGATGGTGCCTTCCGGCCGAGCGAAGCGCAGTGGAGCAGCCTGAATCTCGCGGCGGTGCGCCAAGTCGCGTTTCGCGAGGAGCGGTCGACCGACGGCAAGATCGCCATCAACGAAGATACCACCACCCCCGTGTTCTCGCCCTATTCGGGCCGAGTCAGCCGCCTGATCGCACGGCCGGGCGATTTCGTCGAGCGTGGGGCGCCGCTGTTCGCCATCGAGGCCAGCGAGTTCGTCCAAGGCCACAACGATCTGGTGACCGCGGTTGCCGGTGTCGAGAAGACGCAGTCGCGGCTGGTGCTGGCGCAGGCGGCCGAGAAGCGCCAGCGCGAGCTGCTGGCGATCCGCGGCGGCGCGGCCAAGGATCTCGAGCAGGCGCAGTCCGACCTGGTGGGCGCGCAAGGCGATCTGCGCGCGGCGGAGATCGCCCTGGCCGCCGTGCGCAATCGGCTGCGCATCCTCGGCCGCACCGACGACGAGATCGCCAAGCTCGAGAAGCAAGACCGCATCGGCGCCGAGGTCACTGTCGGCGCACCGATCGCCGGCACGATCATCCAGCGCCGGGTCGGCCTCGGCCAATACATCAACGCCGGCGCCACCGATCCGGTGTTCACGGTCGGCAACCTCTCGACCGTCTGGCTGATCGCCAATGTGCGCGAATCGGACGCGCCCTACATGAAGCTCGGCGCGGCGGTCGAGGTCACGGTGCTGGCCTTTCCCGGCAAGGTGTTCAGCGCCCGGCTGAGCTACGTCGCACCGGCGCTCGACCCCAACACGCGGCGCCTGTCGGTGCGCGCGGAGATTCAGAATCCCAACCGCGAATTGCTGCCCGAGATGTTCGCCTCGTTCCGCATCATCTCTGGCGAGAGCCGCCTGATGCCGGCGGTATCGGCCGATTCGATCGTCTACGAAGGCGACAAGGCGCGCGTTTGGTTGGCACGGCCCGACGACAAGACGGTCGTGTCGCGCGCCATCACGGTCGGCGACACTGTCAACGGTATGGTCGAGGTGCGCCAGGGACTCTCGGTCGGCGAGACGGTGGTGACCAGCGGCACCCTGTTCATAGACCGCGCCGCCAAGCGCGACTGACCCAGACGATCCGGCAGTCCGCCTTGCATGGAAGCTCTCGTCGCCGCCGCTTTCGAGCAGCATGTCTTGACGATCATCCTCGCGATGGCATCGCATTCGTGCCTGCCGACGGCCACTTTCGCCCCGGCAAACTGCCTGCTCTCGCGCCGCGGCGCGGCTCTCGCCGGGAGCCCCTAGGCGTCATGGCGAAGGCCCTTCGATGATGCGCCGTCTCGCCTACGCTGTTCTCGGCAGCGCCTGCATGCTTGCGGCCTGCACGATGGGGCCGGACTTCCAAAGTCCCGATCAGCCCAAGGAGCGGGCCTATCTCGCCGACAGTCAACCCTCGGCACTCGTGGCGGCCCATATCCCCGGCGGCGAGGCGCAGCGCATCGTCGAGAGCCTCGACATTCCGGGGCAATGGTGGACTGTGTTCCAGTCGCGACCACTCAACGACATGATCGGGCGGTCGCTCGCGGCCAATCCCGACATCCACGCTGCCCAGGCTGCGCTCAGGGCCGCCCAGGCCAATGCGCGCGCTCAGCGCGCGACGCTGTTCCCGACGGTGCAGGCCGGCTTCACCTCGTCGCAGAACCAGGTGTCGACCGTGCTCTCTGCGCCGACGTCTTCCGGCGACTTCATCTACAGCCTGTTCACCCTGGGTTTCACCATCAGCTATACGCTCGATCTGTTTGGCGCCAACCGCCGGGCCATCGAATCGCTGGAAGCGTTGGCGGAGGCGCAATGCTTCCAGGTCGAGGCAGCCTATCTGTCGCTCGCCTCGAACGTGGTCGTCGCCGCCATCCAGGAAGCGTCGCTGCGCGCCCAGATCGATGCCACCCAGCGCATCGTCGCCGCCCAGCGCGAGACGCTCGATATCCTGCGCCGCCAGGAAGGGCTGGGTGCCGTCACCGGCGCCGATGTCGCCCAGCAGGAAGCGGCGCTGGCCCAGGCCCAGGCCACTCTGCCGCCGCTGCAGAAAGCGCTGGCGCAAGGCCGCAACCTCCTGATCACGCTGACCGGCCAGCCGCCCAGCGTCCGGCTCGCCGAGCAATTCGAGCTCTCCGATCTTACGTTGCCGGCGGATCTGCCGCTCAGCCTGCCGTCGCAGCTCGTCGAGCAGCGGCCCGACGTCCGCGCCGCCGAGGCAAACCTGCACTCCGCGAGCGCCCTCGTCGGCGTCGCCACCGCCAACCAGTTTCCGCAAATCACCCTGACGGCAGGAATAGCGCCGACGGCGCTCGGACTGGATCAGCTTTTCGTGCCGGGGCTGCTGAATTCGGTCGCCAGCACCAGCATCCTGCAGACGATCGTCGACGGCGGCGCGCTGGCCGCCAAGAAGCGCGCCGCGCAAGCGAACCTGGAGCAGGCTGCCGCGCAATATCGCTCGGTCGTCCTCGGTGCGTTCCGCAATGTCTCCGACACGCTGAGGGCGCTGGAATACGACGCCATCACGCTGCAGGCGGCGGTGACCGCCGAGCGCGCCTCGGCCAACAGTCTCAACATTGCACGCCGCCGCCTCGAGCTCGGCGACACGAATTACGTCGTCGTGCTCGCCGCCGAGCTAACTTATCGTCAGGCCCTGCTCAATCGCGTGCAATTGCAATCGGCCCGGCTCACCAACACCGCCGCATTGTTTCAGTCCCTGGGCGGCGGCTGGTGGAACAGGCCCGACCAGAGTGCCAATCCGACCCAGCGCATGACCTGTCGGCCGCCTCGGCCGGCGGCGCCGGCCGTGCAGGCAGGACGCCCGTAAGGATTCCCGATGCACGCAATCGTCGGCGCAGCGATCCAGTATCGCGTCCTCGTGCTAATCCTCGCTGCGGCGCTGATCGCCGGCGGCCTGTTCGCCTACAAGAAGCTGAACATCGAGGCCTATCCCGACCCGGTGCCGCCCCTGGTCGATATCGTGATCCAGAATCCCGGCCAGTCGTCGGAGGAGATCGAGCGCTACATCACGATCCCGATCGAGGTGCAGATGTCGGGCCTGCCCTTCGTGAGTTCGGTGCGCACCATCTCGCTCACTGGGCTCAGCGACGTGAAGGTGCAGTTCACCTACGACGTGACCTATCCGCAGGCCGCGCAGATGGTGATCAACCGCCTGTCCCAGCTCGGTCCGCTGCCCAACGGCGCGCAGCCTTTCATCTCGCCGACCAGCCCGATCGGCGAGATATTCCGCTACCGCGTGGTCGGTCCGCCGGGCTACTCGGTGACCGACCTCAAGACCATCCAGGACTGGATCCTCGAGCGGCGGCTGAAGTCGGTGCCGGGCGTCATCGACGTCACCACCTGGGGCGGCAAGAGCAAGACGTTCGACATCACCGTCGATCTCGACAAGCTCCTGGCCTATGGACTGACGCTCAAGCAAGTGCTCGATGCGTTGAACGGCGCCAACATCAATGTCGGCGCCAACACCGTCAACCTCGGCCCGCAGTCGGCGGTGATCCGCAGCGTCGGCCAGATCCGAACCATGGCCGACATCGGCAACACCATGCTCACGGTGCGTGATGGCTCGCCGGTGCTGGTATCGGACGTCGCCACCGTCACGGTCGGCCACGAGCCGCGGCTGGGCGTCGCCGGCCACGACGACGACGACGACGTCGTGCAGGGCATCGTGCTGATGCGGCGCGGCGCGGAGACCATGCCCACCCTACGTGCGGTCCAGAGAGAGGTCGATCGCATCAACGATTCGGACCTGCTGCCGCCCGGCGTGCGCATCGAGCGCATCTACGATCGCAGCGTGCTGGTCGACGTGACGACCAGCACGGTGCTGCACAACATGGTGGTGGGCGTCGCCCTGGTGTTCCTGATCCAGTGGCTGTTCCTCGGCGACCTGCGCAGCGCGCTGATCGTCTCGGCGACCATCCCCTTCGCCCTGCTGTTCGCCGTCGTCATCCTGGTGCTGAACGGCGAGTCGGCCAACCTTCTGTCGATGGGCGCCATCGATTTCGGCATCATCGTCGACGCCACGGTGATCATGGTGGAGAACATTTTCCGCCATCTCGCCGAGGCGAGCGCGGGACATACGCGGCCCGCCGGCTTTGCCGTGCCGCGCGGCTTCAACAGCAAGCAGGCCACCATCTTCCAGGCATCGAGCGAGGTGACGCAGGCGATTTTCTTCTCGGCCACCATCATCATCGCCGGCTTCCTGCCGCTGTTCACCTTGTCGGGTGTCGAGGGCCACATCTTTGGCCCGATGGCCAAGACCTATGCCTACGCCTTGTCGGGTGGCTTGCTTGCCACCTTCACCGTGTCGCCGGCACTCGCCGCCGTGCTGTTGCCGGAGAAGGTCTCGGAGAGAGAGACGATCATCGTGCGCGGCCTGCGCCGGTTTTATCGCCGGGTGGTCGATCTGGTGCTGGCCCAGCGCGCCCTTACGCTCGTCACCGGCCTCGCCCTGGTGGTGTGCGCGGGCCTCGCCGCCAGCACGGTCGGCCTGGAGTTCCTGCCCAAGCTGGAGGAAGGCAACATCTGGATGCGCGCGGCACTGCCACCGTCGGTGTCTCTCGATGAAGGCAACGTCTACGCCAACCGCATGCGCCGGCTGATCAAGAGCTTCCCCGAGATCGAGACGGTGATCACCCAGCACGGTCGACCGGACGACGGCACCGATCCCGACGGCTTCTCCAATGTCGAGTTCTTCGTGCCGCTCAAGCCGGCCGACAAATGGCGCAAGAACCTGTCCAAGGAGCAACTGATCGCCGAGATGGCCGACGCCCTACGCAAGGGATTCCCCGGCGTGACCTTCGCCTTCTCGCAGTACATTCAGGACAATGTGCAGGAGGCGGCCTCGGGCATCGACGCCGAGAACGCCATCAAGATCACCGGCCCCGATCTCGCTACCCTGCGCAAGATCGCCGTCGAGATTCGCACCGTGCTGGAAGGGGTGCGCGGCATCACCGACATCCAGGTGCCGCCCCTGCTCGGCCAGCCGACGATCAAGATCGACATCGATCGTCAGCGCGCCGCGCGCTATGGCCTGTCGCCCGGCGATATCAACGCCACCATCCAGGCGGCGGTCGGCGGCCAGGCTGCGGGCGATCTTTACGAGGAAGGCAGCGACCGCCATTTCCCGATGAAGGTGCGTCTGGCGCCGCGCTACCGCGAGAACATGGAGGCGCTGAAGCGGATCGCCATCGGCACGCCCGGGCCGAATGGCGGCGTCGTTCAGGTGCCGCTGGCGGAGGTCGCTAACATCGGTCTGTCGACCGGCGCCTTCTACATCTACCGTGAACGCCAGGAACGCTACATTCCGGTGAAGTTCAGCGTGCGCGGCCGCGATCTCGGCGGCGCCGTGCTCGAGGCGCAGGAAAGAGTCGCCGCCGAGGTCAAGCTGCCGACCGGCTATCGTCTCGAATGGGCTGGCGACTTCGTCAATTTCGAGAATGCCGTGGCGCGGCTCGCCGTCGCCGTGCCGATCGCCATCGCCGTTATCCTGCTGCTGCTCTATGTCAGCTTCGGCTCTCTGACCGACACGCTGATCGCCGGCAGCGCGATTCCGCTCGCCCTGATCGGCGGCATCCTCGGCCTCTACCTCGCCGATATGTCGTTCAGCATCTCGGCGGCCATCGGTTTCGTCGCCCTGTTCGGCATCGCCGCGATGAACGGCATCATGGTCGTGAGCTGCTTCAATCGGCTGATCGAAAGCGGGCTGGAGCGCGAGGCGGCGCTGCGCCGTACCTGCGATCTGCAGATGCGGCCGGTGCTGATGACCTGCATCGCTGCCTGCGTTGGCCTGCTGCCCGCCGCCTTTTCGACGGCGATCGGCAGCCAGGTCCAGCGCCCGCTCGCCATCGTCGTGGTCGGCGGCATGTTGCTGGCGCCGATCCTGTTCCTCACCGTGTTGCCGGCGATCCTCGGCACCTTCTCACGCCGCCGCGTCTTGGCTACATCTGAGGCGTGAACCCTGCCGACCAGTTGATCGATCTCGGCGACCGCCGCTTGCGCGCGCGCCGTCTCGCGCCCCGTCACGACGACGGCCTCGAGCGCACCACGCTCGTGTTCCTGCACGAAGGCCTGGGGTGCATCGAGATGTGGCGCGACTTCCCGCAAAAGCTTTGCGACGCCACGCGCTGCCCCGGCATGGTCTACGACCGCACCGGCTATGGCGGCTCGAGCCCATGGCCCGGCGAGCCCAGCCTCGACTACATGGAGGTCGAGGCCGACCTCGTCCTGCCGCGCCTGCTCGCCGCGCTGGGCATCGCGGATTGCGTTCTGGTCGGCCACAGCGACGGCGGCACGATTGCGCTCAACTATGCCGCTGCCGATCCCGAACCGCTGCGCGCCGTCGTGACCCTGGCCGCTCACGCCATCAACGAGCCAGTATGCACCACGAGCATCGAAAAGGCGCGCGCGGCCTTCGCGGCAGGCGATCTGCGCCAGCGCCTGGCCAAGTACCACAGCCATGTCGACCATGCCTTTCATCTATGGGCCGACGCCTGGCTGGCGCCGGGCTTCCAGCCGATGGATGCCGACGGCCGCCTGCCGCGTATCGTGGTCCCCGTCCAGGCGATCCAGGGCGAGGACGACGAATACGGCAGCGAGCTGCAGCTCGGCCTGATCGCCGGCAAGGTCGGCGGCTATTGCGAAACTCGTCTGGTGCCCGACTGCGGCCACAGCCCGCACCTCCAGCAGCCGACCTACGTGCTGACCGAGATCGCCCGCTTCATCGCCCCGCTGGCGCTGGTGGGCTGACCTCTCGCTCTCCTCCACAGCGGCACTGCCCCGGAGCGGACACCATCGTCAGCCATGTCATCTTGCTCGCCTCGATATTTGGTATCCGAATCAGGGTCGCGTCGATTCCTCGCCGTCGGCACCTATGCCGAGGCGGGGTGCAGGGATGTCGGACGTTGCCCATTCGATAGGGACGGGGATGTGTGCTCGGAAAGAAGGGGGCGAAACCCCTCGGTTGGCCGGCTGTGCACCGAACCATTGCTTCTTCGCCATCGCCGCAGGAGGGGAACTCGGAGATGTGTCCATTCCGTGGCAGGTCAGTTGGAGAGGAGGGGGAAGAGGGGGCTTTCTGGAATTTCGAATGGGCTTGGATCGGCAATCCCCGCCGAGTAGGGTGCGCGGCCGGCGGCCCGCCGGCATCTGGGGAACGGAGAGGCAATGCTGTCGCTGGCGGTGCTGATCGACAAGGTGATCGACATCTACACCTGGATCGTGATCGCCGGGGCGATCATGAGCTGGCTGGTGGCGTTCGGCGTCGTCAACGTGCGCAACCAGTTCATCCGGATCATCGTCGATCTGCTCTATCGGTTGACCGAGCCGGTGCTGCGGCCGATTCGCCGCATCCTTCCCAACCTGGGCGGCGTCGACATCTCCCCGGTTGTGCTGCTGCTTGGCCTGTTCTTCGTTCGCAGCCTGCTGTGGGAATACGTCTGGCCGGCCCTCGTCCACTGACGCCATGGCCGATCCCGCATTCCTGCGCCGCGCCGGCGACGGCGTGACGATCGAGGTGCGCGTCCACCCGCGGGCCCGTCGCACGGCGCTGGAATGCAGCGGCGAGGGCAGCTTGAAGGCCGCTGTGACGGCACCGGCCGAGGACGGCAAGGCCAATCGCGCCGTCATCGACCTGATCGCCGACGAATGGCGGCTGGCGAGATCGACTATCGCGGTCACCCGAGGCGCGGCAGCCCGCGACAAGGTGGTGAAGCTTGCCGGCGAACCTGGCGAGCTCGCCGGCCGCATCGGCCAATGGCTGAAGGAGCAGGCGGACAACCATGGCTGAGGCGAAGCTGATCGATGGCAAGGCCGCGGCGGCGGCGCTGCGGCACCGTGTCGGCGAGGGCGTCGCCCGTCTGATCGCCCGCGGCGGGCCGATGCCCGGCCTCGCGACGGTGCTGGTCGGGGCCGACCCGGCGAGCGAGGTTTATGTCCGCAGCAAGGTCAGGCTCGCCGGCGAGCTCGGCATGGCGAGCTTCGACTTCCGGCTCGACGAGACGACGACGGAAACCGAGCTGCTGGCGGTGATCGACGAGCTCAATGCCGACGAGCGGGTGCACGGCATCCTCGTGCAGTTGCCCCTGCCGGCCCACATCGACACCATGCAGGTCCTGATGGCGATCGACCCGGCCAAGGACGTCGACGGCTTTCACCCCTTCAATGTCGGGCGCCTGGGGACGGTGGCGCCGCGCGCGCCGCTCGACTTCCCGGTGCCGTGCACGCCGCTCGGCGTGTCGATGCTGCTGCAGGACACGCTGGGCGAGCTGACCGGCCGCAGCGCCGTGGTCATCGGTCGGTCGAACCTGGTCGGCCGTCCGGTGGCGCAACTCCTGCTGCGCGCCGATTGCACGGTCACCATCGCCCATTCGCGCACCCGCGATCTGGCCGCGCTGGGGTGCACGGCGGACATCCTCGTCGTGGCGATCGGCCGGCCCGAATTCGTGCGCGGCGACTGGATCAAGCCCGGCGCCGCGGTGATCGACGTCGGCATCAACCGCGTGCCGACCGCCGACGGCAAGTCCCGGCTGGTCGGCGACGTCGCATTCGACGAAGCAGTCGAGGTGGCCGGCCATCTTACGCCGGTGCCGGGCGGCGTCGGGCCGATGACGGTCGCCTGCCTGATGTTCAACACCCTGCGAGAGGCGCGCCGCGCCTCGGGGCTCGAGTTCTCCGCCGCCGACTAGGCCAGGCACCAGTTTGCCCGCCAAGGCCGGATTTCTGCGGTCCGACTGTCCCGTGCGGTCGGAACCCTTGCAGATCAAGGACTTGGATAGGGACGAAAGCGAGCGAGCTTGCGGTCTCCTTGCGTCCCTCGGGGATTGCCATGCATGTTCGTTCCTCCAGACAGCGTGATGCACCTTCGCAGTAGCATCTTCGCCGTGTCACGATAGTCGGCCAACATGGCGTTGGTTCACTTTTTGCTGCCTGTCCAATTGGGTCGCGTCTGACGCGACCCAATTGGAATGGCCCGCGAAGACCTCGAAGAGAGCGACGGCCGGCCGACAACGAAGAGCATAGCTGCGGGGCTCTCGAGACAATCGAGCAACGCGCCGGTCGCGCCGGTCTGGCCTAACCCGGCTTTGCCAGCGCTTATTGAACCGCGAAGAGATCCCAGTCGCCGTCGAGACCCTTGAGCGCACGGGATCCGCGCGCGGCGAAGGCGAGCGACGAGCCGGCGACCAGGTCGGTCAGCACGCGCGAGACGAGGACCTCGCCGGGGGCGGCTTCGGCCATCACCCGGGCGGCAACATGAACGGCGAGTCCGCCGACGTCGTCGCCGCGCAGCTCGATCTCGCCGGTGTGCAGGCCGGCGCGGACGGCGATTCCGAGATGCCGGACGCCATCCGCCAGTGTCCTGGCACAGCGAACGGCGCGGGCCGGCCCGTCGAACGTCGCCAGCACGCCGTCTCCGGTTCCTTTCACGAAGCGTCCGCGGTTCTGCTCGACCGCCCGGCGCGCCACTCTGTCGTGCTCGTCGAGGGTGCGGCGCCAGGCGCCGTCGCCCATCTCGGCGAGCTTCCGGGTCGAGTCGACGATATCGGTGAACATCACGGTGGCGAGGACGCGCTCGGTCTCCACCGGCGGCAGGTCGCGCTGACCGGTCAGGAACTCCTCGATGTCGCCGCAGATCGGCTCCACGTCCGTTCCGGAGAAGATCGCATGGTCGCCGCTGTCGTACTCGATGTAGCGCGCACCGGGAATCTGCTCCGCCAGGAAGCGGCCGTTGGCGGCCGGGATGGCGCGATCGGTCTTGCGGTGCAGCACCAGGGTCGGCACGTGGATCTGGGGCAGCACGGCGCGGACATCGATCAGCATGTTGGTGTCGATCATCGCCTTGAAGGTGCCGGGACTGGCGATCAGGCGCTCGCCCTTGGCCCACAGGCGTTGCATGTCCGGGTTCTTGTTATGGCTGTGCCCGAAGGCCTTTATCGACAGGCCGGTGCCCCAGGCCGCCGCCATCTGCGACAGCAAGCCGGCGTCGTACATCAGCGTGAAGTCGGCGCAGTTCGCAAAGCGCGCGAATCCGCCGTACAGGACGAGGTGCGAAACCCTTTCCGGCCAGGTGGCCGCGAACAGCGCACACATCGACGCGCCTTCCGAGCTGCCCAGGAGTGCCGCCTTCGGCAGGCCGGTCGCTTGCATGACCGCCCAAAGATCGTCCATGCGCTCCTCGAGCGACGGAACGCCGGTGATCCGATCCGACAGACCCTGACCGCGCTTGTCGAACACCGCGACGCGGGCAAAGCGCGCCAGCCGCTGCATGAACCGGGTGTAGCCCGGCAGCTCGTGGAAGAACTCGAGATGCGACACCATTCCGGGCGCCACGACCAGCGCAAGCGGCCCGTCGCCCATCACCTGATAGGCGATGCTGACATCCCCGGCTTGCGCGAACTGCGTGTCGGGGAGCTGGTCGTCGGATCGAGACGTCATGTCGATTCCCGGCCTCGCTGCGCTTCCTGTCGTTGCCTCTGGTTCCGTCTAGAGGCAGCCGATCGGCGGAAGCGTCACAGGCGACCCCATCGCAGCCCGCCTTGTCAATGTCCGGCGCGGGACGCTGTGGGTCGCCTCGTTGGCCCGAGGCGGAGCTTCGTCAGTTCTTCGCCATGCCGGCGACCAGCGCCGTCACGTTGTGGCGCATCAGCGCCTCGTAGGTCGCAGCCGGGCCGTTGGGGGCCGAGAGGGCATCGCTGTAGAGGCGTGCGCCGACGACGGCGCCCGACTCGCGGGCGATCTGGTCGACCAGGCCGGGATTGGTCATGTTCTCGACGAACAACGCCTTGATCTTCTGCTCGCGCACCTGGCGGATCAGCGCGGCCACGTCCCTGGCAGTCGGCTCGCTGTCGGTCTTGAAGCCGCGCGGCGCCAGGAACTGAACGCCATAGGCGTTCGAGAAGTAGCGGAACGAGTCGTGCCCGGTGATGACCTTGCGTTGGCCCGCCGGCACCTCGGCGATGGCCGCGCGTACCCAGCGGTCGAGCTCGTCGAGGCGCGCGCCGTAGGCCTGGGCGCGTTCGCGATAGATCGCCGCACCTGCCGCGTCGGCCGCGGCCAGCCCGTCGGCAATGTTGGTGACGTAGCGTTTGACCCGCCCGACATCCTGCCAGCAATGCGGGTCGGGCCCCTGGCCGTGGCTATGGCCGTGACCGTCCTGGCCGCCGGCCGCCAAGGTCGCGACCCCCGTGGTCGCGATCACGCGTCGGCCTTTGAAGGGCGCGGCTTCGGCGAGACGGTCGATCCACCCTTCGAAGCTCAGCCCGTTGCTCGCCAGCACCTGGGCGACCGACAGCACGCGGACGTCGGTGGGCTTCGGCTGATAGGTGTGGGCATCGACGTCGGGGCCAACCAGCACGGCGAGATCGAGGCGGTCGCCGCCGACCTCCTTCACCAGGTCGCCGAGGATCGAGAAGGTCGCCACGACGCGCAGCTTGGGCTGGGCATGGGCCGGGCGCACGGCGAGAAGCGTCGCCGCCGCGAGCAGGGAGCGACGCAGCATTGTGTTATAATATAACATCAAAGAGGAAAGTCGAGCCAGTGCGGCGGGTGACCTGTGGCGGCGAAGAAGCGCAGCAGGTCGGCCGCCGTCATCGCCGTCGTCATGGTGTTGACGAGGGGGTGGACGTTGACCGGCCCGCCGTCCATCAGCCCGCGATCGAAGGCGAGCCGCACGTTCCGGCTTTCGTCGTTGATCAGGGCGAGCGGCGTCACCGATCCTGGCTCGACGCCGAGATGGCGGCGCAGGCGCTCGGGGCTGCCGAACGACAGCCGGCCGGCGCCCAGCACCTCGCCCAGCCGCTTGAGGTCGACCGCGCGATCCTCGATCGCCACGACCAGCCACATCTCTTCCTTCTTGTTGCGCAGGAAGAGGTTCTTGACGTGGTGGCCGGGCAGGTTGCCGCGCAGCGCCTTCGCCTCCTCGACGGTGAAGACCGGCGGGTGCTCGACGCTCTGCTGGGCGATGCCGAGCTCGGCCAGCCGGGAGAAGAGTTGTTGGGGGTCGAGCATCGGGTTACAGGACCTGCATGAAAGGCATCGTTCTGTCGGGCGGCAGCGGTACGCGGCTTTACCCGATGACGCGGGCGGCCAACAAGCAGCTCCTTCCGGTCTACAACAAGCCGATGGTCTACTACCCGTTGACCACGCTGATGCTGGCCGGCTGCCGCGACATCCTGCTGGTCGTCAATCCGCACGACGAGCAGGCCTACCGCCGCCTGTTCGGCGACGGCCGGCAATGGGGTCTCGCCATCGACTATGTCGTGCAGCCGAAGCCGGGCGGCATCGCCGAAGTGTTCCTGCTCGGCCGCGATTTCATCGGCAAGGACCGGGTCGGTCTGATCCTGGGCGAC
Organism: Reyranellaceae bacterium; assembly: GCA_046349335.1. Lineage (GTDB taxonomy): Bacteria > Pseudomonadota > Alphaproteobacteria > Reyranellales > Reyranellaceae > Reyranella. The sequence goes on along the minus strand of JAXMCO010000006.1, from coordinate 217,941 downwards.
AATCTGTTCTACGGCGATTCGCTGCCGGCAGTGGCCGAGCGTGGCGCCATGGGCACCGGCGCGGTGGTCTACGCCTACTGGGTGGCCGACCCCTCGGCCTACGGCGTGGTCGAGTTCGACACCCAGGACCGACCGATCCACATCGTCGAGAAGCCGAAGGAGCCGCGCTCGAACTGGGCGGTGACGGGTCTCTATTTCTACGATGCCGATGTTTGCGACGTCGCCGCGCATCTTCCCCGCTCGGCGCGCGGCGAGCTCGAGATCACGGACGTCAACGCGCACTATTTGAAGCAGGGCCGCCTGACGGTCGAGAAGCTCGGCCGCGGCTATGCCTGGCTCGACACCGGCACGCCGTCGAGCCTGCTGCGCGCCGCCCAGTTCGTCGAGACGGTCGAAGAGCGCCAGGGCCTGCAGATCGGCTGTCCCGAGGAAGTCGCCTGGCGCAAAGGCTATATCGATGGTCCCGGCCTCGCCCGCCTGATCGAGCCGATCCGCGACAGCGAATACGGCAAATATCTGCAGGGGCTTCTGGCCCGCGGCTGAGGTTTTGGCGGGCTTGCAATGGCGGCCGAAAAGCCCTATCAACGCCGCCTTCCGGCATCCTACCCGGCCGGATCGGAGCGCGGGCGTAGCTCAGGGGTAGAGCACGACCTTGCCAAGGTCGGGGTCGAGGGTTCGAATCCCTTCGCCCGCTCCAATTTTTGTCAGAGTAGATCGGCTCTTCGGAAAGGATCCTCGGGATCCTTTCTTGCTTCCCTGTCTTCGACACTTCTCCGGGGGAAGCAAGCAATGGAGCACGACAAGGCGGGGCGTAGGCTCAAGATCAATTCGCGCCTGGCCGGAGGATCATCTTTTCAATCAAGCGCCGGATTGCCGCCGCCTCCGCTCGATTTTTGCTCGTTGGCCGCCTCGCGGTTCCTCGATCTGACCACGCATCGGAATCCCACGTGGCTGGTCGACGTGTCGACTTGTTCGGCATGGCGCGCCGCCGGTCGATATCGCCGGCAATAGTTGGGCGCGCAGAGGTGCGAGCCGCCCTTCAGGACCCTGCGCGGGATACGCAGCCGGTCGTGGGGGTCGTGGCTGCCCTCGATCGCCCCGCCCCGTGGGTTCTGGGGCACGCAGCAGGCTTTCGCCGCATCGGCCTCGTGCCGCGGCGAATACCAGTCGGCGGTCCACTCCCAGACATTTCCGATCATGTCGAAGATGCCGTAGCCGTTCGGCGGAAACGTCCGCACCGGCGAGGTGCGCGCCCAGCCGTCGCTCCGCAGGTTCTCGTGTGGGAAGGTTCCCTGCCACGTGTTGGCCATGTGGCGGCCGCCGGGCGTCAGCTCATCGCCCCAGGCGAACTCGGCACCGTCCAGCCCGCCGCGCGCGGCGATCTCCCATTCGGCTTCGGTGGGCAGCGCCTTGCCGGCCCATGCCGCATAGGCCTCCGCGTCCCTGTAGGCGACCTGCACCACCGGATGGTCGTCGAGCCCGCCGATGTGGCTGCCCCTGCCATGCGGCCGACGCCACATCGCGCCGAAGGTGAAGCGCCACCACTGCCTCCAGTCCGAAAGATCGACAGGACTGTTGGGCGGCGTGAAGACGAGCCCGCCCGCCTTCAGCATGCCAGGACGGGCACCGGGATAGTCCTTCGGATCCGGATCGATCTCGGCCCAGGTGACATAGCCTGTGGCCTGTACGAAGGTGCGGAACTGCGCGTTGGTGACCGGCGTCGCGTCGATCCAGAACCCGTCCACCGTCACGCCATGCACCGGCGCTTCCTCCGGATAGTGACGGTCCGAGCCCATGCGGAAGGTGCCGCCGGGGATGCGGATCATCCCGGCGGTCAGGGAGTCCGGCGCGCCCGCATCCATCGCCACCCTCGCTTTAGGCGTCGACCGGCTGCGGCGCAGCGAGCGCCTCGTCGAGGCGCGCGCGCGTCAGGTCGATCTGCGTTTGCTGGGCGAAGAAAAGGTCGGAGCCCCTCGAGCCGATCAGGGACGCCGATTTTACCGGCAACATCAGTTCGCGCCTTGGGGCGGCGACATCAGCTTGTCGAGCACGCCCTGCAGGTTGAACGACCCCGGCTTCTGGCGCGGCGGAAACTGGACCAGCGTCTCGATGTAGCGTGCGACGAAGGCCTGCGCCGGCACGAGCAGGAAGATGCGGTCGATGCGCCAGCGACCGTAACCCATGCCCTCGTGATCGGCGCGCTCGAAAGGATCGGCCCTGAGGTCGAACAGCTTGGGCACACGCAATGTCACCATCGGGTCCTGCCAGACGTCGAAGCCGTGCTTGCGCTGCTCCATGAAGGCGAGCTTCCACCTGTCGTAGCGCAGACCAGCCAGCCCGCCGTCGTCCGTCCAGTAGAAGAACTCTTTGCGCGCGCTGCCGTTGCCGTTCTTCAGGAGCTCGCGCTGGTCATAGCCGTCGAGATGGACCTTGAAGTCCTTGCCGTTGAAGGACGCGCCTTGCATCAGCCTGGCCTTGAGGTCGGTCTCGCCGACGGCCGCCAGCAGGGTCTGCAGCCAGTCCTCGGCCGAGACGATGTCGTTGATCTCGGTGCCGGGTTTCACCAGTCCCGGCCAGCGTACCACGCACGGCACGCGGTAGCCGCCTTCCCAGTTGGTGTTCTTCTCGCCGCGGAACGGCGTCGTGCCGCCGTCCGGCCAGCTCATCACCTCGGCGCCGTTGTCGGTCGTGTAGATGACGATGGTGTTGTCGGCGATCTTGAGGTCGTCGAGCTTCTGCAGGAGCTGGCCGACCTGGCCGTCGTGCTCGACCATGCCGTCGGCGACCACACCGAGGCCGGTCTTGCCCTCGGACGACTTCTTGAGATGCGTCCAGATGTGCATGCGGGTGGAATTGGTCCACACGAAGAACGGCTTCTTGTCGCGATTGGCGCGATCGATGAAATCGAGGGTGGCGGCGAGGAACTCCTCATCCACCGTCTCCATGCGCTTCTGGGTGAGCGGACCGGTATCCTCGCACTTTTGCTTGCCCCACTTGCCGAAGCGCGGATCCTCGCCCGGCTGCTCGTTGGGCTGGGCGAGGCATTTCAGCACGCCGCGGGGGCCGTACTTGGCCTTGAAGGCCGGGTCTTTCGGGTAGTCGACGTTCTCCGGCTCCTCCTCGGCATTGAGGTGGTAGAGGTTGCCGAAGAACTCGTCGAAGCCGTGCACGGTCGGCAGGAACTCGTTGCGATCGCCGAGATGATTCTTGCCGAACTGGCCGGTGACGTAACCCTGGTTCTTGAGCAGGTCGGCGATGGTCGGATCCTTGGCCGACAGGCCTTCGGGGGCGCCCGGCAGGCCAACCTTCAACAGGCCGGTGCGGATCGGCGACTGGCCGGTGATGAATGCCGCGCGGCCGGCTGTGCAGGATTGCTGGCCATAATAATCGGTGAAAATCGCGCCTTCGCGGGCAATACGGTCGATATTGGGTGTGCGGTAGCCCATCATGCCGCGATTGTAGGCGCTGACGTTCCAGTAGCCGATGTCGTCGCCGAAGATGACGAGAATGTTGGGCCTGGCACTGGTCTGGGCGGCGACCGGCGTCATGCCGCCAGAAAGGCCGACGAGAAGCGCGGCCGACGACAGCAACTTCGCGAATTTTCCTTTGATCATTGGATGTCCTCCCAATTGGAGCTTCGCGGATCAAATTCCTGCACGGTACGATGCAGCGCAACGGGGCAATCGATACAGAACGCGAATGGAAATCGATCTTAAGCTTTTGCACTACGCTGTCACCCTGTCCCGGCATCGTCATTTTGGCCGGGCGGCGGCGGCGCTCGGCGTCAGTCAACCGACACTCAGCCGCAACATAGCCACGCTCGAGAAGCAGCTCGGCATGCGCGTCTTCGAGCGCTCGCATCGCGACGTCGTGGCGACGTCCGCCGGAGACGACGTGCTCAGGATGGCTGACGAGCTGGTCGCACGAGCCGAGGCAATCTCGCAACGCCTCGAGCTCGTACGCGACGGCCGCGGCGGGCGCTTGCGCGTCGTTGCCGGCACCTACGCCTTCGATATCGCCGTCCAGCCGGCGTCGATCGAGCTGATCAACGCGAATCCGTCGATCCGCCTGGAGCTGCTCGAACGGGAGTGGGCGGCTGTGCTGGCGCTGATGATGACGGATCAGGTGGACTTTGCCGTCTTCGACATTGAGTCGCTGCGCAGCATGCCGGCACTACAGGTTGAACCGCTGGGCGTGTTTCGCGGCAGCTACTTCTGTCGCAAGGGCCACCCCCTGGTGCGAAAGACCGCGCTCGGACCGGACGATGTTCGCCGCTATCCGTTCGTCATGCCGGGCATGCCTCGCCATCAATCCTCGCTGATCGACGGTCTCGATGCCGGCTTCACTCAGGACGCGACTGGCGGCAACGTCCTCCCGTCGATTGCCGTATCGACGTTCCGGACGGTTCGCGACATCGTTGCCGAAACGGACGCCATCGGTATCGGACACATCAGCCAGATCAGGGACGGCCTCGCCGCCAGCCGCTTCGCCGTTCTCGATCTGGCCTGGCGAGACAAGCCCCCGGCGGCCGAGCTAGGTATCGCCTACAAGCGCGAACGCACCCTGCGGCCCGCGGCCCGCAGTTTCATTGCGATCATCCGCAAACGCATGCGCACGATTGCCGATAGCTGAACGACCAGCCCGGCGATCCTCGCATGTCATCTCGCCATGGACGGGAGGCCCGATCGGGGCTCGGGTCGCAAAGCTTCGATAATCACCAGTGCCGCCGCGGCAGCAAACGCACCGTTGGGATGGCAGCGGCCTCCCGAGACGTCCTCGACTGCCTGTCCTTCGGCCAACATTCGATCGAGTACGGGCAACAACGAAACGCAATGCCGAACGATCTGCTGACACGCTCGTTCGAGGGTCGGCCAGCCACGCCGATCGTCCTGCTAGAACGCGTCCCGAGACAACAGGATCGGGAAATTGATGACATCGCACTCGATACCTCGCTCGGCCGGGAACGCTGCCATCCGTACAAAGCCGTTGCGTGCCTCCTGAGGCGTATCGGCTTCTGTCGTGCCCGATAGAAAGGCCGCGTGATCGACAGGTCTGGACCCAGCTTTCCGAGGGTCGTTCGACGCAGTCTAGGTTATCCGATCAAGCGTACCGACGATTTGCGTCTATGGAACCGAGCCGGTGCCAAGCATCCTCCCATGGTCAAGATGGCCCAGCTCGTGGCAACCGCCAATATCGCGACCAACGACATTCGCTTGCTGATCAACTCGAGGCGGCCCGAGGCCTACCGCATCTTCATAATGCCGGCGTTGAAAAGCTCGGTGAAGGCCGCCGTATCCTTGTCGATGACTTCCGCCGTTTTCCGGGCGTCGAAGCCGGTTATGCGGTAGCCGATCGCCTTGAAGCGCTCCCGCGCCGTATCGGTCGCGAGATACTCGCCGACGATCTTCGCGACCCTGGCGGTGATGTCCGGCGGCGTGCCCTTGGGCGCGAACAGGGCGTACCACGCACTGATCTGCGCGTCCGGGTAGCCGCTTTCCGCGATGCTCGGCATGTCGGGCAGCTCGTCCATGCGCTTGTCGGACAGCAGCACCAGCCCGCGCAATTTTCCCTCGCTGATCGACCCGAGAAAGGCCGCGGGGAATCCCGTCGACGTGTTGACCTGGCCGCTCAAGAGGTCGGTCATGATCGAGCCGGTCCCGTTGTAGGGAACATAGTTCACCTTGATCCCCGTCTTGTAGGCGAGCAGCGCCGCGGCTTGATGGCCGAGGCCGCCGACACCGGGTATGGCCACGGTCGCCTTGCCCGGGTTCTGGCGGGCGTAGGCGACGAACTCCTTGAAGTCCTTGGCCACGAAGTCGGCGTTGCCGATCAGCGACAGCGGCGAATCGGCGATGTGGATGATCGGGATCAGGTCGCGTCTCGGATCGTAGGCCAAATCGGGAGTCTGTTGCTTGGCGTTGGTGATGGGGGCCGGCGAGGTGAGCAGGAGCGTGTATCCGTCGGGGCGCGCCCGCGCGACGGCGGTGGTGCCGATCGTGGCATTGGCGCCGGGCTTGAACTCGACGGTGACCGGCTGGCCCAGGCGCTTGCTCATGTCGTCGGCGATCAGCCGCGCCACCGGATCGGCGCCGCCGCCCGCCGCGAATGGCACGATGATGTTGACGCGGCGCGCAGGCCATTGGGCCTCGGCCTGCGTGGCCAGCGTCAACGCCGCCAGCGCGATCGACAGGGCCTTCGCGAAGGTCGACGCCGCCCGTGCAGACAACACGATCGCTCCCGCACTCATTGCGGCGCGGGCGGCGTATCGATGCCGGCCAGCTTCTCGACATATTCCAGCACGCGCAGGCTTTCGCGGTCCTTGTAGCCGGCCGCCGCCGCGTCGCGGAAAAGTTCCAGGACCTTGGGCATGACGAAGAGCGGAGCGCCCAGCGCGGCCGCCTCCTTGACGATCAGCTCGGCGTCCTTGAGGCCGGTGGTGAGATTGCCGCCGTACTTGAAGGTCCGCGGCAGGACCGCTGCGGGAAACTTGTCGAGCGTGGTGGAGTTGCGGCCGGTGCTGACGTTGATGAAGTCGATCAGCGTCTTCAGATCGAGGCCGGCCTTCTCGCCCATGACGGCTCCTTCGAAAGCCGCGACGCGCCCGACCGACGATAGAAGGTTGTTGATCAGCTTGGCGATCTGCGCCTGGCCGGGGCGGTCGCCCAACCGGAATATCCGGTTGGCAAACGCCTGGATCGCAGGCTCGGCCTTGGCGAAGGCCTCCGCCGGACCGGAAACGACAGCGGACAGGGTGCCGGTTCGGGCCGCCGGTGGACCGCCGCTGATCGGACCGTCGATCAACGCGATTCCACGTTCTCGCAAACCGGCCTCGAGCTTGGCGACCGTCTCCGTGCCGAGCGTCGAGGTCTCGACATAGACCTCCATTGCCTTGCCGTGGGCCGCCCCGTTGCTGCCGAGCGCCACGTCCAGGCTCACATAGGGCGAAGGCAGGCAGGCGAAGACGAGCGCCGCCTTGTCGGCGACCTCGCGCGGAGTCGTGGCGATGGCGGCCTTTCCCTGGAAGGAGGCGAGAGCCTCGGATTTGGTGTCCAGCACCGTGAGATCGAAGCCTGCCTTCAGGATCTGCTGGGCCATCGGCAATCCCATGTTGCCGAGGCCGATGAAGCCGACGGTTCGGTCAGTCATGATGCTGTTCCTGTCGCTTTGATCGGTTGATGGGCGGCGAGTTCGTTCAAGATATCCGGCCCGTCCTGGTTCACGTTTGGCGCGAGGTGCGTCACGCGTGGCGGGGTTTTTTCCAGGCGCATCGGGCTGGTCAGCATCGGCCAATCGACGCCGTCCTGCCGCATCGTGAACCACAAGGCGCGATCGCGCGTATGTGCGTGGTGAGCCGACTCCGAAACGGTGAGCACGGGCGCGCACGACAGGGTGGGTCGGAGCTTGTGGCACGCCTGGTCGCGCGTCAGGGGCAACGGTCCTGCCCAGGATGCCGCGAGGCCGAGGGTGGCCAGTGCCGCCGCGCGCTCGCCTTCGACGACGATGCAGCCATCGCTGCACGGCACGACCGCAGGACGCCGCGTGTCGGGCGTGTTCCAGGCGGTCTGAGTGAGCCAGGTCGAGACGTCCTGCATCGACAGGTCGACATACTGGCCCTTGCCGGTCCGGTCGCGATATTCGAGCGCGGCCAGCAGCACCGCGATGGAAATCACCGCTCCCATGGTGTCGGCCGTCGAGATGCCCGATTTCAGCGGCTTGTCGCCGGGCGCGACGGCGGTCATGAAGCCCGACATGGCCTGGATGACCATGTCGAAGGCCGGGCGGTTGGCATAAAGCGAATCGGTTCCGAAGCCGGTGATGGCGCCGTAGACCAGCCGGGGATTGAGGCGGGCGATCCTGTCCGGTGGAAAGCCGAGCTTCGCCAGCGCGCCCGGCTTCATGTTCTCCAGCAGGATATCGGCCGACTCGATCAGGTGGCCGAGCGCCTGCTTGCCGTGCTCGCTCTTGAGGTCGAGCGTAAGGCTTCTCTTGTCGGAATTGTTGATGCGGAAAGAGACCGACTTGCCGGCAATGTGCGGCATCCATGTCCGCGACTCGTCGCCGCCCGGTTGCTCGACCTTGATCACCTCCGCGCCGAGATGAGCCAGATGCCGGGCACACAGCGGTGCCGTCGTGTACTGGCCGATCTCGATGACGCGGACGCCGCTCAGGGGCCGATCGGCGGCCGTGCTCTCGCGTGTCGTGCGCGAGGGACGCGAAACCAGACGCTCGATCTCGGCACGGTCGGCATCGACGGCCGGGATGCGCTCGGGTGACCGGCCGGGAGAGCGTGACATGCGCACGGGCGAGCCGGGCACGAAGGCGATGGCCTGCTTCACCGGATCGAAGAGTTCCCGGACCATCCCGCGATGGGCGAGATTGTCTTCGCGAGGGTAGAGATCGATCGGCGCGATGGGGCCGCAGGCGACCATTGCCTGCGAGATGCGGCGGACACCCTCGTCGGTCGAGCGCTGCGACGTCCATGCCTCGATCGCCGCATCGATGAGGCCGCGGTTGTGGACGCGAGCGGCCTGGCTCGCATAGTCGGCCTTGAGATCGGGTCGCTCGATCAGGTCGCAAAGGCGCTCCCATTGGGCCTGGTTGCCGGCGCAGATCAGGATCCAGCCGTCGCTCGACTTGTAGAGATTCCAGGGCGCCACTGTCGGGTGATTGTTGCCGAGCCGGGACGTGTTGGACGTCTTGTTGGCGAGCACCGACGACAGGAACGAATGCAGGGTCACGAAGGCGCAGTCGAACAGGGCGATGTCGATGGCTTGGCCGATGCCATGGAGCCGCTTGACCCGCAGGGCTGAAAGCACGGCGCTGGCGGCATAGGTCCCGGCCAGGAAGTCGACGACCGGCACGCCGATCGGAACCGGCAGGCCGTCCGGCATGCCGGTGGTGTCGGCGATTCCGGAGATGGCTTGAACCAGTGTCTCGCTAAAGGCCTCTCCGGCGAGGGGGCCGCTGCGCCCGAAGGCGGTGACATCGCAGACGATGCTGTTCGACGTGCCCTCGATGAGAGTGGTCGATGCGGGGTCGTCCACGTCCCTCGATACGAGCACGACGTCGCTCGCCGACGCGAGCCGTTGAAGAAGGGTACGATCCCCAGGCTGGGCCAGATCGGGAGCGAAGCTCAGCTTGCCGGCGGCGAACTGCTCGCGGTGATCGCCCTTTCTTCCGATCGGCGATGCCGGGCCGTCGACGTAGACGACGGTGGCGCCGAACTGCGCGAGCAGCGAGCCGCAGACGCCGGCCGCGATCCGTCCGCCGATCTCGGTGACCAAAATTCCTTCGAGTGCATTTGCCATCGACGTTTCCAGGGCTCGAATCAGGTACGCCGCAAGCGCCTTGACGGGCAAAGCCACTTACACATAATGTTATATCGAATAAGCCTTCTCCTTGTCCAGCGAGCGGCAGCGCGCGAAGCGACCAGCCGGTAGGAGCGACGCAGTGGATTTCGAGCTGTCACCCGAGCAGGTCATGATTCAGGACTCGATCCGAACCATGGTCGAGCGAGAGATCGATCCCCTGATCGCCAAGGAAGATCCCGACGCCCCGTTGCCCAAGCCGGTCGTCAAGAAGATCGTGAAGATTTGCGCGCCGCTCGGGCTGACATCGGCCCGGCTTCCCGCCGAGGTCGGCGGCGGCAACGTCTCGGCGCTGACCTTCGGCATCATGCGCGAGGCCCTGCCGCCGGTCGTGTCGTTCATCTGCGGCGGCCAGGAGACCACCGCCTTCCGGATCTATCATGGCGGCACGCCCGAGCAGCGCGAGCGCTACATCCCGGCCCTCGTCAACGGCGACAAGCTGGGATGCACCGGCACGACGGAGCCCGACACCGGCTCCGATCCGCGCGGCGTGAAGACCAAGGCGGTGTTCGACGGCGATCACGTCGTCTTGAACGGCCGCAAGGCCTGGGTGTCGAATGCTTCGGTCTGCGACATCATGCTGGTTGTCGCCTCGGCGGGGAGCGACGAGCGCGGCTTCAACACCCTGATCCGCGTGGTCGCCGATCAGGAGGACGCGCCCTTCACGACCCGCAAGACGCCGACCCTCGGCTTCCGCACCGGGCACCTGGGCGAGGCCATCTTCGACGACTATCGCGTGCCCGTCCGCAACGTCATCGGCGATGCCAAGGGTGGCAGCGCGAAGGTGCTGTCGCAAACATGGACGACCCAGCGGCCGATGATGGGGCTGCTGGCGGTGCGCATGGCGGAGAAGGCCATGAATGCCGCCGTGAAATATGCCGGCGAGCGGGTGATGTTCGGCCGGAAGATCGGCAGCTTCCAGCTCGTGCAGGAATTGCTGGCCGAGATTTCCACGGCCGTCACGACGAGCCGCTTGCTCTGCTATTACGCGCTCGATTGCGTCGACAAGGGCAAGGACGCGAGCCAGCTCAGCGCCATGGCCAAGCGCTACTCGATCGCCGCCTGCCAGCGCGCGGTCTCGCTGGCGATGGAGGTGCACGGCGCCATGGGCATCAGCACGGAGCTCGGGCTCGAGGAACTCTATCGCGACGTTCGCATGCTGCCCATTCCGGACGGCACCAATCAAATTCTGACCCTGATCGAGGGTCGGGCGATCACTGGAATTTCAGCGCTCCGCTGACATTGACTTTGGCGGAGGTCGAGATGGGCAATGGCACGATCGAGATCAGCCGGCACGACAAGGCGACGCTGATCCGTCTCAATCGGCCCGAGGCGCGCAACGCGATCAGCATGGCGCTGATGGCGGAACTCACCGAAGCCGTTCGATCGGCGTCGGCCAGCGGCGTACACAGCCTCGTCATCGCCGGAAACGACAAGGCATTCTCGTCCGGGCGCGATCTCAAGGAAGCGTCCAAGACCGCCGGCTCCGAGGCAGTCGAAGCCTGGGGGCGTCTCACCGAGGCGATGGAGAGCGCGCCCGTGCCGATCATCGCCGCCATTGACGGCTTCTGCTTCACCGGCGGACTGGAGCTCGCGCTGGCGTGCGACATCCGGATCGCGGGCGAGGGCGCCACCTTCGCCATCACCAGCGCCAGGCTGGGATCGGTGCCGGGGTTTGGCGCAACCCAGCGATTGCCACGCACGATCGGCGTGCCGCGTGCCCTCGATCTGTTGTTCTCGGCCGAGCCGATCGATGCGGCCGAGGCCTATCGTATCGGCTTGATCCACAAAAAGGTCGGGGCCGGGGCGAGCGTTGCTGCGGCACTTGCGCTGGCCGCGGTCTATGCCGAGCGCGCGCCGCTCAGCCTGGCGAACCTGAAGAAGGCCGTGCGGCAGGGCATGGAAGCCGATCTCGCGAGCGGCCTGCTGCTCGAGAGACAGTTGGGCGCCGAGTTGACCAAGACGCGCGATCGCCAGGAGGGCATGGCGGCGTTCCTCGAGAAGCGGAAACCGCGCTTCGAAGGCCGCTAGCTTTGTCGCCGCACCCGCCATTGCGGGCTTGTCCGCAGCGCAAGTAAGTATAATGTTATGACAATATGGGTGGAACCGAAGAAGCCGGCCGATGAGAATTGAGAACGGCAACATCGTCGAGAGCTGGAAGGCGCGCTTTCGCCATTCCGCCGGCCGTCTCGGCAGCGAATACCTGCGGGCCTTGCGCGATGACGCGCGGATTCTCGGCTGGCGTATCGACCGCACCGGAACGGTCCATGTCCCGCCCAAGGATTTCGGCGAGCCGGGCGCGTTCGTCGAGGTCGGCCCCGGCGCGCGCTTGCTGACGCTCGCGCGCGATGTGTCGTTCGCTAGCGAAGGCGGCCGCTGCGTATGTCTCGGCCGTGTGGTGCTGGACGGTGCCAGCACACCGCTGTTTGCTCGCATCGCCTTTGCCGAAGGCGCTGCCCCTCAGCCAGGCGCGCGGGTAGGCGCACGCTTTGCTGCGATCCCCACGGGCGCAGCGACCGACTACTGGTTCGAGCCGGAAGACCGATAGATGCCTCGCGCCGCAATCAGAGGGTCTGCCAGTGCGATCCATACGTCGTGGGACGCGCCGATCGACAATCTGGTTCACGACGTCGTGACCAAGGCGCTTGGCGAGTGCCGGCTGACGCTGGCCGACATCGACACCGTCGTCACGGTCGCCAGCGACACGCTCGACGGCCTGCTGGTTCCCGTTCGGGGCGAGATCGCCGGCAATCTCGGACGATCCTATTGCCACATCACGTCGAGTGCCGGCCATGCGCTCGGGGCCGCGGTGGTGATGATCGAATCCGGGCAGGCCGAGCGAGTCCTCCTGGTCGGCTGGGGAGCCATGGAGAAATTCGGCGCGTTCGATCCGCGAACTCTACAAGCCGATCCTTTCCATGCGCGCCCGATCGGTGCATTGCCGCGCGCGGTCGCGTCCATCCAGGCGCAGCAATTGCTCGACCTGGGCTTGCTCGACTCGGATGCCTTGAAGGCGCAAGACGCTGCGGAGCCCAATCCGTGCGACGGCGCCGTCGCCATCGTGCTGGAAGCGCGGGAAGGGCCGTGCCGGGTTGCAGTGAAGGATTTCGCTTCGATATCGCGCGCCTATAGCCCGGACGACGAGGTGCTCGATCCTGCCGTTTGGGTCCGGGAAGCCGTATCCTTGCTTAAGGCGGCCGACGGGATACCGCACGACGTCGAGGTAGCTGCTCCCACGGTGCTGGGCGAATTGCGGGCGCTCGATGTCCTGGCGACGCAGCAGCGCACGCGGCGCAATGGTTCTGGCGGCGGTGCCGCGGCCTGGTTCGGGCCGGCGACGGGACTGCGCCAGATTGCCTTCGCCGCCGAGGCGCTGGCGGGGCAGCCGGAGGGCAGCGTCTCGGTGGCCGCGGATCTGTCGGGTCCGCTCAGCCAGCATGTCACCGTCGCTCTGCTCGAGCGGGGCAGCGAGGCATGAGCCCCCAGGCACTGATCCTCGGCGTCGCCCAGGTGCCGATGCGGACGAGATTGCCGGACCACACCTATGCCGATTTGGTCGGCAGGGTGTCGCGGCTGGCGCTCGAGGATGCAGGCGTCGATGACTCCGACATCGACGGCATAATCTTCGCCCAAGCGCCAACAACGACCTTGGGCATCGACGAGCCTCACTTATGGGCGCTCGCCGGCCTTCCCGGGTCCAACCGCTTTCTCGGGCGTGTCCACATTGCCGCCGGATCGGGGCTGGGGGCGTTCCGGCTCGCCTGTGCCTATGTGGCCGCCCGGCGCAAACGGCGCGTGCTGGTCGTCGCCGCCGATCTGGCCGATGAGGTTCCCAACCTCGCCGGCGCGATCGGCCAGCTCCACGATCCGTTCACCGAACGTCAGGTGACGCGCAATGCGATCACCTTGGCCGCCGTGCAGATGTCGGCCTACATGGCGCGCCATGCGCTGGACGAACGTGACATGGCGCATGTCATCGTGAAGAACCGCGCCAACGGCGTGCGCAACGAGTTCGCCCAACTCCGCAAGAGCGTGACGCTGGACGAGGTCGTCGACTCGCCCGTCATCGCCTGGCCGATCAAGCGGCTCGACAGCTCACCCCGCACCAGCGGGGCCGCTGCGGTCGTGGTCGGCGATGCGCCGGTGCGGACGGGGCGCCCGACGCCGCACGCCTGCGGCTTCGGCTTCTATGCCAGCGGCCGCATGACCGGCACGCGCATGGTGCCCGAGCTCGACAACTACATCACCGGCTCGGACGCCGCGGAGGCGGCCCGGCGCGCCTATCGCGCCGCCGGCATTGCCGATCCGGGGCGAGAGATCGGTCTTGCCGAGATCTACGCCTCGTTCGGCATCATCGAGATCCTGGGCATCGAGGCGCTCGATGTTTGCGCCGGCACGCCGGCACCGCTTCTCCTGAGAGACGGCGCGTTTGGCCGCGACTCGGCGCTTCCGATCAATCCGTCGGGTGGCGCCACCTGCGGCAGCCCGATCAGCGCCACGGGACTCGTTCGAGTCGTCGAGGCGGCGTTGCAGTTGCGCGGCGAAGCCGGCGACCGACAGGTCGAGCTCAAGGCACCCCATGCCGTCGTTTCGGCCATCGGCGGCGCATTCCAGACGCACGATGTCGGAGTGCTCGCCCTATGAACGCCCCGGTGAAGTCGCCTCAGGCCGCCCAGTCGGATCTCGAAGGCATCTTCTTCGTCGAGGCGACGTGGGAGATGGAGCAGCTCTACCGGCCGGACCCGTGGCTGGCAAAGAGCCTGGCGGAATTCAGGAACAAGCGGATCTGCGGCGGGCTCGTCCGGGACACCGGACGGGTCATCTTTCCGCCCGCGAGCTTCTGCGAGATCTCGTTCAGGCCGGTGACCGCGCTCGTGCCGGTGGGGCCGGGCGGCATCGTTCGGTCCTACACGGTGTCGCGGACGAAGTTCGCCAACGGCTTGGCGCCGCCCTACGTGATCGTGTTCGTGCAATTCGACGGCGCGAGCACGGCATCGCCCGGCTACCTGAGGAACTGCGGCAACGTCGACGATCTGTCGCTCGACGTCATTGGCGCGCGCTGCCGTGCCATCTTTGCCGAGGCGCCGGTCGGTGACTGGACCGACTTCTGGTTCGAGTTGGAGAGGTAGTCGGGACATGACCGTTGCATCGGGTTCCCTCACGACGACCGCTCTGGCGGGCGTTCGCGTGATCGACATGACCGACAAGAGCTGCGTGTACGCTACGAAAATTCTCGCCGACATGGGCGCGGACGTCATTCGTGTCGAGCCGGTCGGCGGCGACCCCATGCGAACCGTGGCGCCGATCGATCCTGAGTCCGGCCGCAGCCTGTTCTACGCCTACATGAACGCCAACAAGCGCGTGATTGCCCTGGACCTGGACAGCGAGGCCGGCATCGCGGCGTTCGGCAAGCTGGTCGCGTCGGCTGCCATCGTCGTCGAGAGCGCCGAGCCCGGCGTGCTGGCCGCAAAGGGAATCGGCTACGAGCGCTTCGCGGCCGCGCAGCCGGCCCTGGTGTGGACGTCGATCGCGCCGTTCGGCTCGAAGGGACCGTATGCGCATTGGAAGGCCGACGATCTGGTGAGCCAGGCCATGGGCGGCCTGATGGGCCTGAGCGGCCTGCCGGATCGCGAGCCGCTGCGTCTCTATGGCGAGCAATCCTGCTACATCGCCGGGCTTCACGCCGCCTCGGGAACGCTGATCGCGTTCTGGCAGTCGATGCTCTGCGGCGAAGGTCAGCACTGCGACGTCTCGGTGCACGCCTGCATCGCTCATACCCTCGAGAATGCCGTGCAGCTCTATGCCTGCGAGGGCGTCGTCCGGGGACGTCAGGTGCGAAGCGTCGAAGCCGGCATCGGCATCTTTCCCTGCACCGACGGCGAGATCTTCGTCTACGCCACGGTCGGCATGATCGCCAGTAGCTGGGACAATCTGGTGCGCTGGATGAAGGAAGAGGGCGTTCCAGGCGCGGCGGATTTCGAGCAGCCGAAGTGGCGCGAACAAAGCTGGCGGCGCACGGACGAAGCGCGCCAGCAGGCGACGGCTGCGATCACGCTGCTGACGAGGACGAAGGCCAAGTACCAGGTCTATGACCAGATGCAGCAGCGCCACATTCTCTGTGCGCCGATGAGTCAGATCGGCGATCTGTTCAACAACCCGCAGCTCAAGTTCCTGGCCTGGTTCCAGCCGCTCGTCCTGGACGGCAAGGTCTCGGTCTGGCCCGGCGCACCGTTCCGGATGTCGCAGACCCCACGATTGCCGCCGATCCGCATCCCGGCCCCTGGCGAGCATTCCACCGAGGTGCTGCGCGAGCTCGGGCTCGGGGGCAAGGATGTCGGTGCCTTTGCAAAGGCGGGTGCCCTATGACGAACGCGAAGAACAAAGCCTTGCCCCTCGCGGGCATTCGCGTCCTCGACTTCACCTGGGGCGGGGCGGGTCCGTTCGCCACCAAGGCGATGGCGGATTTCGGCGCGGAGGTCGTCAAGATCGAGACCAATACGCATTACGATTTTCCGCGGACGATGGGTCCCTATGCCGGCGGCATCAAAGGCGTCAATCGAAGCGGCTACTTCACCAATCGCAACTCGTCGAAGAACAGCGTCACGCTCAACCTCAAGAAGAAGGAGGCGCTGGCGGTCGCCCGCAAGCTGGCGGCGACCTGCGACATCGCCATCAACAACTTCCGCGCGGGCGTGCTGGAGAAGCTGGGGCTGGGCTACCAGGAGCTCGCCGCGCTGCGCCCGGACATCATCTATGTCAGCATGCCGCTGCAGGGCAGCAGCGGGCCGCAGGCGAACTTCAGCGGCGTTGGCCATACGCTGAACGTCCTCGCCGGCATCTATGGCCTCACCGGCTACGACGACGGCACCCTGGTGGGTCCGGGGACCAACTATCCCGACCATTCGGTCAATCCGGGCCATGCGCTGGTTGCCATCATGTGCGCCCTGATCCACCGCAAGCGAACCGGGCAGGGCCAGTACATCGAGGTCTCCCAGCTCGAATCGACGATGAACCTGCTCGGGCCATCGATCGTCGCGCAGAGCCTGAGCGGCACCAATCCGACCATGACCGGCAACACCAGCCCGACGGCCTCGCCTTACGGTGTGTTCGAATGCGCGGGCGGCGAGTGGATTGCGATCTCGGTCGGCAGCGATGACGAGTGGGCGGCCTTTTCCAGGGTCGCGCAGTCCCAGCCGTGGGCCGCCGACGCGGCCTATCGGACGATGGAAGGCCGCCTTGCCAAGACGATGGAGCTCGGCAAGCAGGTGCGGGCGTGGGCGCGAGCCGAGAATGCTCGCGCGCTGATGAAGCGCCTGCAGAGCGTCGGTGTGCGCGCGGGTGTTGTCCAGACCGCGCAGGATCTCGTCGAGAAGGACGAGCAGATCGCTGCGCGCGGCGACTTCGTGACGGTCGATCACGCGGAGATGGGGCCGGTCGTCTACAACGGCAGCCCGTTCATCCTGTCGAGGACGCCGGCCCGGCTGCGCTCGGCGCCGCTGATCGGCGAGCACAACGACAAGGTCTTTGGCGACTGGGCCGGCATTCCCGACGACGAGCGCGCTCGCCTGAAGGAAGCAGGCATCTTCGACTGAACATCCAATGGTGCGAGAGAAAGCGAGCATGGCAGGCAACGGCCGAGGGACGCAGGATCGATCGCTGGCCAATGTCGCGGCCGTCGTCGGCATCGGCCATACCGACTGGCGCGCCGACTACAAGGCCGTGCGCGACGGCGGCAAGCCGTTCGACTGCTACGGCTACGGCGCCGTCGCCCTGCGACGCGCCCTGGACGACGCCGGCCTGTCCCGGACGGACATCGACGGCCTGATCGTCGGGCCGACGACTTCCTATGAGCGCTCGGCGGAGCTGTACGGCCTGAACCCGCGATGGGGCGGGCAGGGCGATGCGGTGCAGTCCGTCATCACCGCCGCCATGGCCATCAAGTCCGGCCTCGCCGAGGTGGTGGCGCTGGTCTACGGCAACGATCAGCGCTCGGCCAAGACGCAGTACGGTGGCCCGCAAGCCATGGGCGGCGAGGCGAACCTTTCCTATGTCTATCACGCCCCTTGGGGGCTCACGTCGCAGGGCGCGCTCTACGGCCTGATGTACCGCCGATACATGGAGGTCACCGGGGCGACGGAGGCCGATCTGGGCGAGGTCGCCGTCGGCCAGCGTCGATGGGCGAGCCATAATCCGCATGCGCTGATGCGCAAGACCATCACGATCGAGGACTACCTGGCGTCGGCCTACATCGCCGAGCCGCTTCATCTCTACGACTATTGCCTGATCAATGACGGCGGCGTGGCGCTGATCGTCTGCGAAGCGTCGCGGGCGAAGAAGGCGAAGAAGCGACCGGTCGGCATCAAGGCTGTGGCGCGCTCGGACATGCACGACGAATCGACGACGCTAAAGCCGCGGCTGATCGATTTCTATCACCCCGGTCATCACGTCGTGGCGGATGCCGTCTACGACATGGCGGGGATCGGGCCGAGGGACATCGATATCCTGCAAGTCTACGACAGCTTCAGTTGCCACGTCGTCTTCGCCCTGGAGGGCTTCGGCTTCTGCCCGGAAGGCGGGGCGGGCGCCTTCATGCGGACGGCGGGCATCGGCCCGGGCGGCAGGCTTCCGATCAACACCTCCGGCGGCCATCTCTCCGAAAGCTACATGCAGGGCTGGAATCACCAGGTCGAGTGCGTGCGGCAACTGCGCGGCGAGGCGGCCCTCTCTGTCGAGAGCTGCCGGCACGTCCAGTACGTGTCGGACGTCGTGGGCAAGGTTTTCTCGATCATCTACGGGGTGGCGTGATGGGCAAGCATCCCCGTACCTTCAGCCCCTACGACGAAGCCTATTGGGCGAGCATCGCTGCCGGCGAGATGCGCCTGCAGAAATGCAAGGATTGCGCGACGTTGCGCTATCCGCCGAGCGCCTGCTGCCCGAAGTGCCTGAGCGTCGAAGCCGATTGGGTGCCGGTCAGCGGCCGGGCGACCTTGCTTTCCTGGACGACCTTTCATCGCCAGTACCTGCCGGCCTATCCCGTGCCGTTCACGGTGATCGCCGTCCAGCTCGAGGAAGGGCCGATGATGATCTCCAATATCGACGAGGCCGAGCGCCCGTCCCTCGCGGTCGGAGCGGCGCTCAGCATGACCTACGCCGATCATCCCGACGGCTACCGCATTCCCCGCTTCACCACGAAGACCCGAGACCCCAGATGACCGCTCAAAGTGTGGCTGCACGATCTTCGGAGCTCGCCTGGCTCGACGAACCGCGCGCAGTGCTGGGCGAGGGGCCGGTCTGGAATCCGCAAACCAAGCGACTGTTCTGGGTCGATTGCGACCAGAAGAAGCTGTTCGATCTCGATCCCCGCACCAACCACGTCACCACGACGCAACTGCCGTCGGCGCCGGGGTCCTACGCCTTTCGCCACAAAGGCGGCATGATCATGGCCTACCGCAACAAGCTCGTCCTGCTGGACGAGGCGGGCGCGGTCGAGCGCTTGGTCGAAACGCCTCTGGTGGACTTCGCCACGGAGCGCTTCAACGACGGCGCCTGCGATTGCCTGGGCCGCTTCTGGGTCGGCACCATGGACCCGAAGATGGCGCGGGCGACCGGCTCGCTGTTCTGCGTCGAGCCGGATCTCGCGATACGAAGGGTGCAGGCCGACATCACGGTGTCCAACGGTCTCGCGTTCAGTCCCGACAACCGCACACTCTATCATACCGATTCCCGCATCGGCAAAATCTACGCCTACGATTTCGACCTCCAGGCCGGCGCGATCTCCCATCGCCGGCTCCACATCGATTTCAAGGATGTCGGTGGCCGCCCGGATGGCTGCACGATCGACAGTGACGGTCATCTGTGGGTCGCCGTCATCGAGACAGGGGCGATTGTCCGATTCGATCCGGCGGGCCGCGAGGTCGGCCGGATCGCGCTGCCGATCACGCGGCCGACCAGCACCATGTTCGGCGGTGAGGATCTGCGCACGCTCTACATCACCAGCATGAAGCACGCCCTCTCCGCCGAGGAGCTCGAGCAGCAGCCGCTGGCTGGCTGCCTGCTGTCGGTGCGGACCGAGCAGCACGGCATGCCCGAACCGTTCTTCGCCGGCTAAAGGGGTGCGCTTCGATGGCCGAGGACTCGATCCAGACCAGCATCGTGGACTTTGCCTTGGGGCTGTCGCTCGCGGACCTGTCCCCAGCCGATCTTCGTGCGGCCAGGATTCACACCATCGACACGTTCGCCTCGTTGATCGCGGGGTTCTCCTCACCGACGTCGGCGATCTCGCGCCGCCTCGCCGAGCGGCTGGGGGGAGAGGGCAGCTCGATCATCGGCACGCACGCGCGTTGTGCGCCGGACACGGCGGCATTCGTCAATGGAACGACGGCTCGCGAGATCGAGCTCAACGACGTCTATTTCTCCACGGCGGG
The DNA here is from genome assembly GCA_046349335.1 of Reyranellaceae bacterium. Lineage (GTDB taxonomy): Bacteria > Pseudomonadota > Alphaproteobacteria > Reyranellales > Reyranellaceae > Reyranella. Next base: position 198,149 of record JAXMCO010000006.1, on the reverse strand, counting down.
GGCAGGCGCGCATCCGAGCGATGTGCTGATGCCGATCCTCGCGGCGGCGGAATATGCGCGTGCGTCGGGCCGGGCGTTCATGGCGGCCGTGCTGGCGGCCTATGAAGTCTACGTGGCGATGTCGGATCGCGCCCGTATCACGGGCTTCGATCAGTCGACGCTCGCGGGCATCGCGACGGCGGTCGGAGCGGGGAAGCTCCTGGGGCTCGATCGCAAGCAGATGATGAACTGCCTGGCGATCGTGACGGTCGCCAACAACCCGCTCAACCAGACCCGGCGCAACGATCTGTCGATGTGGAAGGCCGCCGCGGCGGGGCAGGCCGGGAGGGCCGGCGTGTTTGCAGCGCTCGCGGCCGCGGCGGGCCTGGAGGGTCCCAGCTTGCCGTTCGAAGGTGCGCAGGGCTGGTGCAAGCACGTCGCGCAGGAGCCGTTCGAGCTCGATGGCCTGGGCGGGTCTCGCTTGCGCATCCATGACGTGATGATGAAGCCGCGCGCCGCTTGCGCCGCGACGATCTCGTCCATCCTGGCGGCGGAGAAGGTTGCTGCCGGGATCGGCGGCCCGTCGAATGTGGCGAGCATCGTCGTGACCACGTATGAGGACGCGCGACGTCTGGTCGGCTCGAGCCCGCAGCACTGGAATCCGACGACGCGTGAAACCGCCGATCATTCCATTCCCTATGTCGTCGCGGCCGCACTGGCCGACGGGACCGTGGGGCCCCGGCAGTTCGATGACGAGCACCTGGTCGACCCGGTCATTCGCGGGCTCATGACGAAAGTATCGATAGCCGTCGACGACACCTACAGCGCCGCCTACGCGGCGCGGCCGCCACGGCACTACACGAGCGTGACCGTGAACACTGCCGACGGCCGGCAGGTCACGGGTCTGGCTGGCGGCGAGCAGGGCGACATGGCCATGGCGAGATCGGATGCCGAGGTCGAGCAGAAGTTCGTCACCATCGTCGAGGACTTTCTCGGCGCCCGGCGGACGCGCCGGGCCCTGGACCAGCTCTGGAAGCTCGACGAGATCGACGATGTGAATGGCATTGCTCCCCTGTTTGCCCGGGACGCAGTGCAGGGGAGAGAGGAAAGCGCATGCGTGGTCTGAGTTTCGGCGGCGATCGGACGATCGATTTTCTCGACGTGCCCGATCCTACTCCCGGCGAAGGAGAGGTCGTGCTCGCGATGAGGGCTTCCGGTATGTGCGGCAGTGATCTCAAGATGTACAGGGCCGCCCGGGGATCGCTCAGCATCGCGCGCGTGGACAACACCGTGCCGGTCATTGCCGGTCACGAGCCGTGCGGGGTCGTGGCCGCCGTGGGTCCGGGCGTCGGGCCTCACCAGGCCAAGGTCGGCGATCGCGTGATGGTGCATCACTATGCCGGCTGCACCGTATGCGACCATTGCCGTACCGGCTGGGAGCAGATGTGCTCGTCGCAGGCACCGGCGGTGTATGGCATCAGCGCCAACGGCGGGCACGCGCCCTTTTTGAAGGTTCCGGCTCGGACCTTGGTGACGCTGCCGGACGAGCTCAGCTTCGAGGCGGGTGCGGCCATCTCGTGCGGCACCGGAACGGCCTACGCCGGACTCAAGCGTGCCGGCCTCACCGGGGCGGACACGATCGCCGTCTTTGGCCAGGGACCGGTCGGTCTTGCCGGCACACAACTGGCGGCCGCGTTGGGCGCGCGCGTGATCGCTCTCGATATCAACGCTGCGCGGCTGGCGAGAGCCTCCGAGTTCGGTGCCGACGTCGTGGTCGATCCGTCGAAGGATGATCCGGTTCAGGCGATCCGTGAGATCACGGGGGGCCGTGGTGTGCGTATCGTCATGGAGGCGTCGGGCGCGATGGAGGCCCGTAAGGCGGCGCTGACGGCGCTTGCCCCATGGGGCACACTCTGCCTCATTGCAGGGGGAGGAGGTATTCCGGTCGACAATGTCAGCGATCTGCTGATGCGCCAGATCAGCATCGTCGCTTCGTGGACATTCTCGAACGTCGGCCAGGCCGAATGCGCCCGCTTCGTCACCGAGCGTAAGATTCCGGTCGACAAGGTTTTCACCCATCGCTGGGCATTGGATCAGGGCGATGAAGCCTATCGCCTCTTCGACAAGCAGAGCGACGGCAAAGGCGTGTTCCTGATGTAGCGGGAGCGCCCGTCTCGGACGGAGATCAAGGAGGAAGCATGCGAGGCTTGAGATTCATGATAGCCGCCCTTTGCGCGATTCTCGCGTCGGCGGGAAACGTGGCGTTCGCACAAGGGGCGTGGCCGACAAAGCCGATCACCATGATCGTGCCCTATCTCGCGGGCGGCGGGGCCGATCCTGCGGCGCGCCTGCTGGCCGAGGGGATGAGCAAGCGTCTCGGCCGGCCGATCGTCGTCGACTTCAAGGCGGGCGCCAACGGCACGATCGGGACCCAGATGGTCGCCAACGCGGCGCCCGATGGATACACGATCCTGTTCACGCCGCCGGCGCCGATCGTGAACAGCAAGTTCCTGATTCCCAATCTTCCCTACGATCCCGAGAAGGACCTCGTGCCGATCATCGAGGTGACGACCTCGCCGATGGCCATCATGGCCAATGCGGAGTTCGGCCCGAAGACGCTGAAGGAGCTCATCGCCTATGCGAAGGCCAATCCCGACAAGGTCCTGGCCGGGACGCCGGGCCAAGGCGGATCGGGGCATCTGATCTGCGCCATGGTCGAGGTGAGGGAAGGGGTCAAGTTCAACATGATTCCCTACCGCGGCACCGGCGGCCTGCTGCCCGACATGCTGGGTGGGCGGCTCAACATCTCTTTCGATCTTCCGGCGGCCTACGTCTCCCACGTCAACTCGGGGAAGGTCCGCATCATCGCGGTGATGGGCGACAAGCGCATCCCGTCGTTCCCGGATGCGCCGACCTCCGTGGAGAGCGGCTACCCGCAATTGCAGCTCAGCGTGTGGTACGCCCTGTTTGCGCCCAAGGGTGTGCCGCAGGACATCCTGCTCAAGCTGAACGCTGCGGCGAACGAGGCCCTGAAGGAGCCGGAGATCAAGGCCCGGATCGAGCAGCTCGGCTATCAGACGGCCGGCGGCACGCCCGAGCAGATGGTGGAGAACATCAAGAAGGAGATGGCGATCGTCGGCGAGATCGTTCGCCTCGGCAACGTGAAGATGGAGTGATAGAGGCCGATGGGGCCAGGTGACGGCTTGGTCCCATCGACGTAGCGACGGTCTTCAATCCTGCCGCGCCTCGAAGATCGCCGTGCCCGTGGTCGGCAGCATGTCGACCGAGAATCGGTAGCGATCCGGGTGGTAGCGCAGGATGAAGTAGCGGATCGGCAATCCGTCCGAAGCGTAGACGATGCGGCGCGCCTCCATCATCGGCTGGCCAGCCGGATATCCGAGATACTTCTCGGAGAGCGCGTCGGAAATCACCGGGATCAGTTCCTGCTCGGCGCGCGCGACGCGTCGGCTGGGCGGCGATTCGGATTGCGCCTTCGCCTTGCGCCCGGAGGATTCTTCCGTTTCGGCTCCATATGCATCCGTCAGGGTGAAGGGCTCGTTCTTGTGAAGCGCGATGTAGCGTTGATGCTCGACGAGCGCGCCTTCGCCGATGCGGAGGGCTTTCGCCACGTCGGCGGTTGCGCCTTCGGTCGTGCTCGCGATCTTTCTGACCCGGAAGCCCGAGCCCTCCCCGAAAAAGCCGCTGAGGCGAAACACGCGTCTGTCGGTGACGCGATTCATCACCACGGTGCCGACGCCCCGCCGGGGGCTGATGAGCATCTGGGCAGTCAGTTCCGATATGGCGCGTCGAACCGTGATCCGACTGACGCCATATTCCTTGCAAAGCAATTCCTCGGTCGGGATCTTGTCTCCGGCTTTGAACTCGCCGCTCGCTATGCGACTCAACAGGCTGTCTCTTACCTGCTCGTAGAGGTTGACAGTCACTTAGTGGACCTTCGAATGGGCACTTCCGCCTGGTGAGGATCGACAATATAGGGGCTATCCGGGCGGGCTCAAAACCACAAATCGCTCTCCATCGTCGATCGTCGAACGAAGCCATGTGCGAGCGAGTCTATACGCGCCGCCTATGCCTGCTCGCATCTCGGAGGCGGCGCGCTCTCGACGAGAGTCGTGCCTGCCGATCCACGCGATGGCGAGTTGCCATTGACCAATTCATTATAATGTTATAGTCAAAGGAGGTCACGCGCCGGCCGAGTCAGCGAAGACTGTCCGGGCGGGAGGAAGCCCCCGAAGAGGAACCGATGTCGGTAAATCGCAAGGATCTCGGCGCAGGGCTCGTCTTCGTCGTCGTCGGGACCTTCTATCTCGTCTATGCGCTGCGGACGCTGCCGATGGGGCGGGCCGTCGAGATGGGGCCCGGCTACTTTCCGATCGTGCTGTCGAGCCTGGTTGCCCTCGTCGGCGTCGTCGTGACGGTCAGGAGCTTCTTCGCCGGACGGGGCACTGCCTTCGGCTGCATTCCCTGGCGGGCGCTCATCATGCTGTCGCTCGCGATCGCGATCTTCGGCGCGTTCGTGACCGAGCTCGGCCTCCTCCCGGCGGTTCTCGCCACCGCGTTTCTCTCCTGCCTGTCGACCAGCCAGATCGGCATCGCCAAGGCCCTTGTCGTCAGCCTGGGCATCGCGGTCTTCTGCGCGCTGGTGTTCAGCTACGGTATCGGCCTGCCGCTGGATGTCTTCGGTACCTGGTTCGGCTCGTTGGCGAGCTAGGCATGGCTCTCTTCCAGAACCTCGATCTCGGGTTCTCGGTCGCGCTGCTGCCGCAGAATTTGCTCTACTGCTTCCTCGGGACGCTTCTCGGGACGGTCGTCGGCGTGCTGCCGGGCATCGGGCCTTTGGCGACCATTGCCATGCTGCTTCCCGCGACGTTCGGCCTGCCGCCGACGACTGCTCTGATCATGCTGGCCGGCATCTACTACGGTTCCCAGTATGGCGGCTCGACAACCGCGATCCTGCTCAACCTGCCGGGCGAATCGTCGTCGGCAGTCACGACGATCGACGGCTATCAGATGGCGCGCCAGGGACGGGCAGGTCCCGCCCTCGCGGCGGCCGGCCTCGGCTCGTTCTTCGCCGGCACCGTCGCGACCATCCTCATCGCCCTCGTCGCCCGGCCGTTGACGGCGGTCGCGCTCAGCTTCGGCCCCGCCGAGTATTTCTCCCTGCTGGTGGTCGGGCTGGTGTCGTCGATCGCGCTCGCGTCGGGCTCGATCGTCAAGGCAATTGGCATGATCGGCCTAGGCTTGCTGCTCGGACTGACGGGCACGGACATCTACACCGGCACCCAGCGATTCACCTTCGGAAGCGCCGAGCTCTACGACGGCTTCGACTTCGTGGCGATCGCGGTCGGCGTCTTCGGCATAGGCGAGATTCTGCGCAACCTGGAGTCGGCGGATGTCCGCAAGGCGATCGTGACCGAGGTCGGAAGCCTCATGCCGACGCGCGGAGATTTTCGGCGCATGGTGGGGCCTGCCGTGCGCGGCACGGCGATCGGCTCCTTCCTCGGCATCCTGCCGGGCGGCGGCGCGTTGCTGTCGTCGTTCGTCGCCTACAATATCGAGAAGAAGGTATCGCCCCACTCGGCCGAGTTCGGCAAAGGCGCGATCGAGGGCGTGACAGCGCCCGAGGCGGCAAACAACGCCGGCGCGCAGACCTCGTTCATTCCGATGCTGTCCCTCGGCGTTCCGTCCAACGTGGTGATGGCCCTGATGATCGGCGCCATGATTATCCAGGGCATCGTGCCCGGTCCCAACGTCATCACCAAGAACCCCGACCTCTTCTGGGGCCTCATCGCGTCGATGTGGGTCGGCAATGCGATGCTGTTTGTCCTCAATCTTCCCCTGGTCGGGATCTGGGTGAAGCTGCTGAGCATCCCCTACACGATCCTCTTTCCGGCGATCGTCGCCTTTTGTTGCATCGGAGCATACAGCGTCGGCAACTCGTCCTTTGCCGTGTTCGAGATCGCGGCCGCCGGGCTGATCGGATACCTGCTGGTCAAGCTCGACTGCGAGCTCGCGCCCTTCATCCTGGGTTTCATCCTCGGGCCGATGCTCGAGGAATACCTGCGCCGCGCGCTGATCATCTCCGCCGGCGATCCCTCGGTGTTCGTCACGCGGCCGATCAGCGCCGGGCTGCTGCTGCTGGCAGCCATCGCCTTGGTGTTCGTGAGCCTGCCCGCCATCTCGAAGAAGCGTGAAGAGGTTTTCGTCGAGGAAGCCTGAGTTGCGTGGAAGACAAGTCGATCGACGTCATGCCCTAGGAGGAGAGGAAACTTCAATGAATAGACCGATGGTTCTGTTGGCTGCGGCCCTGTCCGCGGCGATTTCCCTGCAAAGCGCGCTTGCCCAGCCGACAAATCCGCTGGCGGAGATTTGCGGCGATTGCAAAGTGGAGAAGGTAGCGAGCTGCGGTGCCGGCAAGTTCCTCGAAGGGCCGAACTTCGACAAGGACGGAGTCCTGTGGATGGTCGGCCTGATGGCGGGCGAGATCCTGAAGGTCGCCAAGGACGGCCAGTGCACCGTCGCCAAGACCGGCCTGAACTTCCCCGGCGGAACGCGCTTCGACAAGCAAGGCAAGCTCATCGTGACGACGCGGTCCGCGCTGGTGTCGTTCGACACGCAGACCTCTGAGGTCACCACGCTGCGCAGCCTCTACGGCACGCAGGGCTTTCGCGGATTGAACGACGTCATCGTCGACAAGCAGGGCGGCATCTATTTCACCGAGCCGAACGGGTCGAGCGTCATCCGTCCCATCGGTCGCGTCTACTACATGCCGCCGTCGCGAACCGGGGAGCTGCAGCTCATCGGCGATACCTTCGCCTTCCCCAACGGCATTGTCTTGTCGCCCGACGAGACAGTCCTCTACGTCGGCGAGTACGCCATGAATCGCATCACCGGGGTGCCGCTCAGCAGCCCCGGCATGGTCAATCCCGGCCGGGTGCCGTGGGTCTTCGCGACGATGGTCGGAGGGATCGGTCCCGATGGCATGCTCGTCGACAGCAAAGGCAACGTCTATACGGCGCACTACATGGCTGGTGAGGTGGTCGTGCACAATCGCTTCGGCTTCCAGATCGGCGTGATCAAGCTGCCGGCGGATGCCGGCATGGGATCGACGAACATCGTCTTCCGCGACGGCTATCTCTACATCACGGAAGCGCTGAAGAACGACGTGTGGCGCGTGCCGGCGAAGGTTCCGCCGATGTGATTGCCGCGTCACTCGGCGGCGCGGTAGGAGGTACTGGGCGAACCTGATGCGTGTGGTTGCGGCCCTGCGGGAGCGTCGAAGATGACTAGCGGTAAGGGTGTCGTTCTGAAGGACACCGACGACATGGCGCTGCTGCGCGATTCGGCGCGACGGCTGCTCGCGCGGCACTGGCCGGTCGACAAGGCGGCGGTGCTCGCCGAGGAACCAGACGAGCTGCGGCGCTTCTGGCAAGAGGCGGCCCGGCAAGGGTGGATGTCGATCGGCGTTGCGCCGGGCGAAGAGGCGCTTTCTCTGGCGGTCGTCCTCATGGACGAGCTCGGCAGAGCGGCCTGTCCGATCCCGCTCGCCGACGCGCTGCTGGTTCGCGACATCCTTTCGGCCGACAAGACCGGGGATCGATCCTCTCTCGTTGCGGGCCTCGATGACGGCCGCGTGATCCCAGCCTGGATTTTTGGGCCGACGGGCGGGGAGGAGGGCGGCGCCGAGTTTCGCGTCGAGGACAGCAACAGCAGCCTGACCTTGCACGGTCGGGCCGCTTACGTCGAGAACGCGTCGCTCGCCAGCCACTATTTCGTCCTGACCGGACGTCCGGGCGAGATCGCGGTCGTGCCGGCTGGCGCCGCGGGTCTTACCGTCACGCGGACGCCGGGTCTTTCCCGCCCTGCGCTGTCGAGCGTTGGCTTCGATGCAGTCGAGGCGGAAACGGCGATCCGGGTCGGCGCCGAGGTGGGTGGCGCGGTGCCATCCCTCGCCCGGCTTCTGCTGATAGCGCGCTCGCTGGGCGCGGCGGCCCGGGGGTTGGACATCCTCGTCGCCTACGCGCGCGAACGGGTCCAGTTCGGCAAGAAGATCGGCCAGTTCCAGGCCATCCAGCACAAGCTGGCCAATTGCCTGATCGGGATCGAGATCACCCGGCTCGCGATCTACCGTGCAGCCTCCGAGACCGGCGAGGCGCGGGACTATGCGCGCGCCAGCGCCGCTGCGATTGCCGGCCAGACGCTCCGGACCGTCGTCATGGAGCTGCACCACGGATTTGGCGGCATCTCGTTCTGGGACAATCACGAGATGCCCCGTCACTTTCGCCGCATCCACAGCGATCTGACCAGGCTCGGCGGACCGTACGCCGCCCGGCGGGAAGTCGCCGGCTTCCTGTTCGATGCGGGATCCGCGAGAAGCAGGCTGCCCGACATCGATTTTGGCGCGCGCGTCAATGCCTTCAGGGGCGAGGTGCGCGACTGGCTGGCCGAGAACTGGAAGGGGATGAAGGTCTCCTCCGAGGAGAAGCGCTACAATCACCTTCGCGCCGATCGTGCGTTCAGCCGGAAGCTCGCCGAGAAGGGCTGGCTGACCCTCTCCTGGCCGAAGGAGTATGGCGGACAGGAAAGGTCGGCCCTCGATCGCCTCGTGCTCGAGGAAGAGCTCTCCTATGCCGACGCGCCGATCAAGTGGCACGACACGGCCGTCAACATGCTCGCGCCGGCCCTGCTCATGTACGGTTCGGACGACCAGCGCGAGCGCCTCGTCACGGCGATCGGGCGTGGCGAGACCAGCTTCGCGCTGGGCTACAGTGAGCCGGCGAACGGATCGGACCTCGCAGGACTGAAGACGACCGCGACCCGCACGAACGAAGGATGGACGATTCGCGGCCAGAAGACCTTCACGTCGGCGGCGGGCTTCGCCGACTATTGCTGGCTCGCCGCGCGGACAGGGCCGCCCGAGTCGCAGCAGGGCGGGATCAGCGTCTTCATCGTGCCTCTTCGCGGCACGCCCGGCCTGACGATCCAGCCGATGTACGGGCTCAACAGCCACGACTCCAACACGGTCTTCTACGACGACGTGAAGCTTCCCGCCGACGCGATCGTCGGCGGGGTCAACCAGGGCTGGCAGGTCATAACCGCCGCCCTCGCCTTCGAGCGGGTATCGCTGGGGGCCATCGGCGCGCGCGCGCGGGGCTATTTCGATCGACTGGTCGAGCACGTGAGGACGACCAGCCGGAACGGCCGGCCACTGCGCGACGATCCGGTCCTGCGCGATCGCCTGGCTTCGCTTGCCGCCAACGTGCAAGGCGCGCAGCTCCTGGCCGCGCAAAGCGCGCTGGTGGTGGACAGCGGCAAGGTTCCCCTGGTCGAGGCGGCGTTGCTGAAAGTCCATGCGAGCGAGGTGATGGAACGGCTGGCCAGCGAGGCGCTCGACATCCTGGGACCGGGCGCGATGCTCTCTGCCACCGTCGACGAGACCGTGCTCGAGGGGCAGTTCGAATACAGCTTGCGCGACTCGCTACTCTACACGATCGGCGGCGGCACCAACGAGATTCAACGGACCCTGATCGCGCTGCGGGGTCTCGGCTTACCGCGCTGACAGTCCGGTTTCATGCGTCGAAGGGAGGATGAATTGAGCGATCCTGGAAGGAGCCCGGTCATTGTCGGGGTTGGCCAGATTACCGACAAGGACTCGGAGCCTCGGTTGGCGCGCTCGCCGCTGCAGCTCATGGTCGATGCAACCAGGCTGGCGGCACAGGATGCCGGTGCGCACGAAAGCGTCCTGCCTGGAATCGACTCGATCACCGCCATTCGCAGCTTCAACGACACCGTTCCCGCTTTCCGGTCGCCGTTCGGCAGGCTCGCGAACGCACCGTGGTCGATCGCCCAGCGTATCGGGGCCAACCCCCGCGAGTTCCTCTATCCGCCGTCGGGTGGCGACGTGCCGCAGCGCATGGTCACCCGAGCCTGCGACCAGATTGTGTCAGGCGCCATCTCGTCGGCAGTCATCGTGGGGTCGGAGGCCCAGAGGACGGAACGCAATGCCAAGCGTGCCGGGCTCGTGCTGGATTGGAGCGAGGACGCGCCGTTCGAGCCCGACGAGCTCGGCGGGACGATCGCTCTCTATTCGCAGACGGAAATCGCGCATGGCATGCGCGTCCCCAGCGTCATGTACGCGCTGTTCGAGCAGGCCTTGCGCGGTCGCAAGCGGCTCACGCCGGCACAAAGGTCGGCGGAGCTCGGTCGACTTTGCGCCAGCCTCGCCCGCGTGGCCCAAGGTAATCCGCTGGCGGCCCGCAACGAAGGCTATTCGGCCGAGGACATCGCCACGACGTCGCCGAGGAACCGCTATGTCGGCTTTCCCTACACGCGCCTGATGACGGCGAACGTGTATGTCGATCAGGCAGCGGCGATCATCGTCTGCTCGCAGGCCAAGGCGGACGAATGGGGCGTGCCGAAAGCCAAGCGTGTCTATCTGCACGGCAGCGCACACGGCCACGACGAGTGGTTCGCCACGGAGCGCAGCCGCTTCGATCGTTCGCCGGCAATCAATCGCGTGGCGCGGGAGACCCTGGACAGTGCGGGGATCGGCCTCGGCCAGCTTTCCTATTTCGACCTCTATAGCTGCTTCGTTTCCGCCATCGAGGTCGCCTGCGACGAGATCGGGATCGCCACCGACGACCCGCGGGGCGTCACGGTCACGGGCGGCCTGTCGTTCTTCGGCGGCCCGGGCAACAACTATGTCAGCCATTCGATTGCCGAGATGGTCGACCGGGTTCGCGACAAGCCCGGCAGCTACGGGATGGTCACGGCGAATGGCGGGCTTCTAACCAAGCATGCGGCCGGCATCTATTCGACGGTGCGGCCCGCGACGCCATGGCAATCGTCGGACGGCGCACGGCTGCAAGCCGAGATCGACGTGGCGTCCGGTCCGAAGGTCCACCTCGATCCGGCTCCGTCGGGAGCGGCGAAGATCGAGACCTATACGGTGCTGAACGGCGGCGATGGGCCGGAGCGTGGCGTCGTCCTGGGCAGGCTGGTGGACAGCGGCAATCGCTTCGTCGCCAACACGCCAGGCGATCGCGAGACACTGCTCAAGCTTCAGGAGATCGACGCGCTCGGTCTCGGTGGTCGAGTGACGCCCGGCGAGAAGGTCAACATCTTCACGCCCGATGCCTGACCGTCGCCTCCCGCTCGCTCTTCCGCGCGTGAGGGAGGAGGCTGCCTCGACAGGACGCGGAAGTGCGGGAAAGGCCCGCTGGTGACGTCCATGGGGTCTCGAGCCGTCGGTATGGAAAGGCGGCGCGACGCTCGACTGAGAAACAAGGTGGGAGGGGAAACATGAAACTGGGATCGATGGCGAAGCCTCCGCGCGGCTCGACCAACCGGCGCGCCATTCTTGCGGGAGCGTTGGGGAGCGCCGCCCTTGTCGGCTCGAAGGGCGCAATTGCGCAAGGCTATCCGTCGAAGCTGATAACCATCGTCATGCCCTATGCCGCTGGCGGCTCGACCGATGTGATTGCGCGGGTGATCGCCGACAAGCTTCGTCCGTTGCTGGACGTCCCCGTCATCGTGGAGAACAAGCCGGGCGCCGGGGGCGCCGTCGGCTCCACCGCGGTCGCGCGTGCCGAGCCGAACGGCTACACCTTGCTGCTGACACCGTCCGGCGCCATCGCCATCGCGCCCTTGGCGATGAAGCCGCCGCCGTTCGACGCCATCAAGGATTTCACGCCGGTGGCGGCGCTGCATAAGTACCAGCTTTTCCTGTACGCCCGCAGCGACGGCGGCTACCGGTCGATGGACGAGCTGATCGCGGCGCACAAGGCGGGCAAGTCGATCAGCATGGCGATTACCGGCAACGGCAACTCGACCCACTATTGCGCCTTCTGGCTCGGCAAGGAGCTGGGCATCGACTTCGTCAACGTGCCGTACAGCAGCGGCTCCCAGGTCGCTGCGAGCATCCTGAAGGGCGAGGTCGATGTCGGCTTCCTGCCGGTTGCCGATCTGCAGTCGCAGATCAGCAGCGGCGCGGTTCGCATGCTTCTGGTCGCCTCGAAGAATCGATCGGCGGCGTTTCCCGCCGTTCCCTCGGTATCGCAGTTCGGGCTGAAGGAGCCCGAGATCGATGTCTGGATTGGCCTCTTCGGTCCACGCGGTCTGCCCGAGGATATCGTCGCCAAGTTGAGCGGTGCCATGTCGGAAATCTACAGGAGCGGTGCGCTCGACAAGTATCTGGAGGCGTCGGAGAAAATGTCGGGCACCCCGTCGGAGCTGGCAACGACGCTTGCCTCTGATGTCGCGAAGTATCGCCGTTTCATCGATGCGGCCGGGTTCCTGCGCGATCAGAAATGAAGCGCATGCCGCTGACCATGGTGAGTGTGCTCGAAGCCACCTGAGCGCTTCGTACGGCCGATGTGGCGGGTGCGCGATCGGCTCCGCCGTCGGATAGGAGGTTTGTTGGACGCGAGGCGTTAGAGAAATCCGCGGGCATATCCGCGCTATGGGTGATGTCCGTCGGGCCTGGGCAGGAGTATAGTAGCCGGGGTTCGGTTTGCGGACTGAGGACAGCCGGGAGAATGTCGTCTCGCTCGATGGTACGAGGGTGCTCAGGTCGTCGGGGGCTCGCAGGCGGATTTGTGCCTTCGCCTGCCCAGGGTCTCGTGCTCGTTGCCGAGTTCTCTCTTTTCCTGAATGAACTCGTCTGGAATGCGTCGTGGAAACGCGCTGGGTAATCCTGCTCGTCTGCATGCTGCTGCCGGCGGGCCTGGCATCCGCCACGATCTGGATCCAATGGCGCAATTGGTGCACGCGGTCGTGGCAGCAGGCCACCGGCCGGATCGACTCTTCCAAGGCGGTCGCGCGCGAGGTGCGCTCGAAGCGCTTCCGGACGGCCGGGAGCAAGCCGAACACCGAGTTCATCACGAGCGAAGATACACGAACCGGCAATTTCGCCGACGTCGCCTACAGCTTCGTCGTCGGGGCAACGACCTATCGCAGCCGGCGCATTTGTCTGATGGGCGAGCCGGACGGCTCGATCTCGGCGGTCCTGAGGCGCTATCCGAAGGGCAAGGTCGTCACCGTCCACTATAATCCGGACAATCCGGACGAATGCATCCTGGAGAGGGACGAGCCTGGCAAGATCAGGGAGGCCTGGATCGGTGTCGCGATCCTCGCCGCGTTGATCTTGGGAATCTTCTTTGCCGTCACGGAGGGCGTCGATTGGCTGGGGTCCGTCCTGGTAAATCCCACAAGGGCACCGGCTGTGATGTTTCTGGTCGGCTTTTCCCTGTTTGTGCTCATGCTGAGCAGGGTGTTCACCAAGCAGGCGCGCGCCATGAAGAAGTGGCCGACGACCGACGGGCGGATCGTCCGCTCCCAGGTTACGGCGACCACCCAGCATCATAGCCGGCCCGGCAGTGGGCGGAGCTACGACGTCACCATGTATGTTCCGCGCATTGTCTATGCCTATGAGGCAGATGGGCACACGTTCGAGTCCGACGATATTGGCTGGTCGTCCAGCGGCAACAGGCCGTCGGTCGCCGAAAAGTACGTCAAGCGCTACAAGCTGCATTCGCGAGTACGGGTGTTCTACAATCCGGACGACCCCGCTCAAGCCACGCTGTCGCCGTCCCTCGGAGTGATTCCCCTGATTCTCTTGCTCGTCTCCGGGGGCATGGCGATTGCGGCGGCTGCTGTCGGTTGGCTCATTCCATAAGGCGCGACCTGTCGCCTGTGCAGGAGGTTTGGATGCGCCACTGCTTGCTGCTGTCCTTCGTCGTTGCCTGCCGGATCGCGGCCGGCATCGTCGTAGCCTTTGGCAGCGGCGCAACCCTGGCTCAGGACGCCGTCCGCCTGAGCGGCGAGATGCTCATTGGTGGCGCCACTCTGGTCGATCCGCCGCCGGGCGAAGCGAAGGACACCCATGCTTACCTTACGGTCACGGGCGCTGCGGCGCTCAGCCTCTACCGCGGCATGGCGGCCCAGGAAGAGGAGGACCTGTGCCGCGGGGACGGCCGTAAGCTGAAACGCGCGGGCGCGCTATCGTGCTCGATCGCGGCCGGCGAGCGGGAGGCTGTCTGCGACTTCGCTGTGGATCTGCGGTCCGGAACGATGTCGGGCGGGCGACCCTGTTGAGGCTTGCCTCGTCCGTTGCTACGCATCGTCCGGTCGTCTGGCGGTCGAGCAGAAAGGTGGGATGGGGTCCATGGTGCAGCGAAGGACATTTTTGATCGGCGTCACTCTGGCGCCTGCTCTCGTATCGATCGGCGATCATGCCTCGGCGCAGGACAGGGAGGTGTCGCTGTTCAAGATCGTCAGCGCGAAGGACGACATGATCGTCGGCTTGACGCGGGACGAGCTCGCCAAGTTCGGGCCCGGCGCGCCACTCGAGGTCTTCGCGAGCGAGCTGCAGCGGCGCGGCCAGATGGCGGTGTGGCAATACGCATCGACGCGTGGCCCCCAAGGGGAGCTGGTCATGTCGCCCCTGCAACGCATCATCGTTCTCTATCCCGGGACGGCGCGGATCGAACCGTATACCTCGAACTTGAAGGTCATGCTGCCGGCCGCGCGCTGAGCCGTAACGCGGTAGTGCCGCGCGCCGCCGGGGCCCGGCTCATGTGGCTGGAAAGGAGCTTGGCCCAGGCTGCGGTGTCGCCCTCCCATTCCGTGCCGTCGGTCGCCGGCACGCGCACGCGTCGGCGCATCGGCCGCCGCAGCCGATCGGCCCGGCCGACGACCAGAAGGCGATTCTTGCCAGGGAACAGCCTGTCGATGGTGGTGCGCGTCGCGGCGATCAGTGCGTCGTCGAATGTCATCGACATGGCATCGGACAGGTGAGGATGCACGGAGACCAGATTGTTCTGGGCATTGCACAGCACGAAGTGCCTCGTCCGCTGCGAGCACAGATCGAGGAACTTCTGGCGCAGGTGCTCGTACTTCGCGACCAGCAGGCGATGCTTCTTCCGGGTGATCTTCGTGTTCGGTCCGTCGTGAAACAGCCAGGCGCGGTAGCCCACCAGGACGGGGACCTTCACGCCGGCGGGCAAGCCGATGGAGCTTGCCTCGATCGGTGCCGTCATGCGCTCCATCAGCCTGGGGATCTCGTCGGCGCTCAGCATGAGCCAGTTGAAGAACGAGGAGCTGTATTCCAGCGGCTCGCCGACGAGCGAGGCGAGGTGCTCGCGGTTCCGGTATAGCTGAAGCGCGGGCTGACAGGACAGCCCGATCGAGATGAACGCCGTTCTTTGTCCTCGCACCGACATCGTCAGGCTTGCCGCCGCTTCAGAGTCCGCATGTCGAGAAGTGCGTCGAGCGAGCGCGGATCGGTGCCTTTCGGATAGATAGTGTGCTTCTGGATCTTCTGCGTGCCTGTCGTGGGAATATCGGGCACGAAGTGGATCCAGCCCGGCGCCTTGTAGTAGGCGATATGATCCAGGCAGAATTTTACCAGCGCCTCTGCCTTGCCTTCGGTCCGTCCGGGCTGCTTCAGGACGATGCAGGCCAGCACCTCCTCCTCGCGCATCTCGTCCTGGACCGCCATCACCGCCACCTGCTGCACGTCGGGATGCGTCAGCAAGTGGGCCTCCACCTCGGCGGCGGCGATGTTCTCTCCCGACCGGCGAATGATGTTCTTCTTGCGGTCGACGAAATGCAGCATGCCATCGGCGTCGCGCGAAACGATGTCGCCGGTATGGAACCATCCGCCTTGCCAGGCGGCTTCCGTCGCGGCGCCGTCCTTGAGATAGCCGGAAAAGAAGCCGCGCCGGGGCGTCGCTGCGGAATGGCGGATCAGCAACTCGCCGGGCGTGCCGTCCGCGACCTCGCCGCCCGCATCGTCGGTCACGCGCGCCTCGATCCCGTCGAAGACGGCGCCGAAGGCACGCGTTCCGACGCGGCGAGGCGGGTGATTGTCGGCGATCACCCGCACCATCTCGGTCATTCCCCAGACCTCGATTAGCGGGAAGCCGAAGCGCTCCTCGGCGGCCCGGTGCAACTCGGGCTCGACACCGGCGCCGATGGCGAAGCGCAGCCTGTGCGCGCGTTCGTCGTCGCTGGGCGGCTGGGCCAGCAGGACAGGCACGATGATCCCGAGATAGTGCGCTACGGTCGCCCGCGCCTCGGCGATCTCGCGCCACCAATGCTGCGGCCGGAACCGGTCGGGCTGGATCTGGCAGTTGCCGGTGAGGATGGCGGCCATCAGCGAGAAGGTGGCGGCGTTGGCGTGATAGAGCGGCAGAGGATTGTAGATGCGATCCTGCCCCGGGCGCAGCGCCGCGAGGCCGCCCAGCGAGGCGTAGCGCTGGCCTGTGGCGACCTCGTAGCCGTGCGACAGGACACACCCCTTGGGTCGTCCCGTGGTTCCCGACGTGTAGAGAATGCAGGCGGGCGTCTCGGGTGTCACCGTCCCGGGCAAGGTCGGCTGCGCCGGAGCGGGCAGCGTCGCGCCGATCTCGTCGAGGACGATGACACGGGGGCGATGGGCACTCTGCGGCAAGGCGTCGAGCACCTGCTGGCGCCGCGTCGCCAGCACGATCACCAGCTCGGGTTCGCTGTGCTCCAGCAGATAGGCGATCTCGCCGGCGCGGTACTCCGGATTGATCGGCACGCAGCAGACGCCGAGCCGGTTGAGCGCGAGCTTGTGCAGCACGTAGTCGGGACGGTTCTCCAAGAGCGTCGCCACGCGATGGCCGAGCCCATACCCGGCGGCGCGATAGAGCGCGACCAGTGCATCGACCTGCTCGGCGGCTTCCCGGTAGGAGATTTCCAGACCCGCCTCGAGATAGCCGCGCGCGGGATTCGCCGGCACGGCGAGGAAGGGTCTGTCGCCATGGGCCGCAACCGCGGCGGCAAAGGCGGCGTTGATGGTGGTGCCGTCGGCGATGTCTGTCATGCTGTCGAACCCGCTTCTCTGTGGCCACCGAGATCGCGATCGGGATGGTGGAACAGGAGCACCACCAGAACCGAGGACAGCGCCAGCGCTGTCATCAGCAGGAACCCGTCGGCGAACGAACCGCGCAGGTCGAGCACCCAGCCGGTGATGGCGGGCGCCAGGAACCCGGCGATCGCGAAGGCGAAATCCATGATGCCGAGCGCCGTCGCCGCGCGCCCGGGGACGATATCGACATTGACTGCATAGTAGGCGGCGTTGGCGCCCATCGAAGCCGCCACGGCGACGGTGATGCCGGCGATGGCCACCGTAAGGCTGTCGGTCAGCGCCACGGGGATGACCGCCAGGGCGGCGACGAACTGGCTGCCGGCGATCAGGTAGGAGCGGGCGATGCGAAGCCGGCCGGTCGACTTCAGGAGCCGATCCGACCAGCGCCCCATCAGGCCGAGCAGCACCGCCGCGGCCAGCCAGGGCAGCACGGTGAACAGGCCGACCGAGTGCAGGTTCAGCCCGTACTTGCGCTCGAGGTAACTCGGCAGCCAGGTCATGAAGAAGAACAGGAAGTAGCCGAACACGAAGAACGCCCAGGTGTTGGCGAGCAGTGTCGGAGTGGTGAGCAGGGTCTTGATCACGTTGGCGCTCGGCCACGAGCGCGGTGCGGCACGCGGCGCAGTGGTGACGGACGGGTCGGCGTTGCGGATGTGCGCGAGCTCGGCGGCGTCGACGTGAGGCGAGTCCGCCGGGTCGTCGTGGAACAGGCAGTACCAGAGCGGAATCCACAGGATCGACAGCGCGAACAAGGCGGCGAAGGTGAGCCGCCAGTCGAGCCACTCGAGCAGGTTCGCCACGATCGGCCCGCCGATCGCGAGGGCCAGCGGCACCGCGAGCAGGGCGTTGCCGAGCGCCGTCGCCCGTTCGTGCGGCGATAGCCAATGGCTCACCGCACCGGTCAGCGCCGGAAAATTCGGTCCCTCGGAGACGCCGAGCAGCACACGCGCCGCGTAGAGCACGACGAAGCCGGTGGCGAGCGCCGTCGAGCCGATCGACAGGCTCCACAGCAGCGCCGCGACGGTGAGCACCAGCCGCGCGCCGTAGCGGTCGACGGCGACACCGCCGAGCAGCGTGGTGACGGCGTAGCCCAGGCCGAACGCGCCCAGGATCGTGCCGACGAGCGCCGGCGACAGGCCGAGCTCCTTCTGGATGATCGGGATGGCGTAGGCGATCGCGGCGCGGTCGATGTAGTTGACGACGGTGATGGCGAACAGGAGGAAGACGACGAACCAGCGATAGTTGGTTTGCGCCATCAGCGATCCGCCAAGGCGAGCTTGGCCCCCAGCGCGGCGAACGCGCCGGCGAAGACGCGCCGCATCCAGGTGAGCACGCGCGGCCGCGAGATCACCTGGTTGCGGATCGCGGCGGCGAACAGGCCGTAGCCTACGAACACGACGAAGGTGAGCGCCATGAATACCGCGCTGAGCTCGGACATGCGCAGCACCGGCTGCGCCTCGTCGGCGCTGACGAACTGCGGGAGGAAGGCGAAGAAGAAGATCGAGAGCTTGGGGTTGAGGATGTTGATCAGGATTGCGTGGACGATGACCTGCATCGACGAGCGCTCGGGCGCGTTGCTGTCGACGCTGAGCGCGCCGTGCTCCTTGAGGGTATTCCACGCCATGTAGAGCAGGTAGGCGACGCCGATATACTTGAAGATCTCGAAGGCGAGGGCACTGGTGTGCAGCAGGGCAGCGAGGCCCAGGATCGCCGCCGCCATGTGCGGCACGATTCCCAAGGTGCAGCCGAAGGCCGCGACGACGCTGGCCCGCGCACCGCGCGACAACCCCATCGCCAGGGTGAACAGCACGCCGGTGCCGGGCGACACGACGACGATCAGGGTGGTCACGAGAAAATCGACGTTCATCATCCCATGGACTCCAGCAGGAAGACACGGTTCTGGCCGCCATCGGTGCAGATGCAGCCGATGGCGCGGCGACCCTCGGGCATCGCGGACAGCTCCGGCGCAGCCTTGCCGCCGACGCGGCCGTCAGCAGCCGACCAAGTGTCGCGAGGTCGAGCCATGTCGAATTCTCGGGGTCGCACGCGCCGGAAGTCGATTTCTCAGGCGGCCTGTTCCAAGGTCGAGGCGACGTCGCGCGTCGTGACGCGGCGGAGGTCGCGGACCTTGGCGGTGTCGAACGGACGGGCGCGGTGCATGGTGCAGCGGTTGTCCCAGATCACCAGGTCGCCGACGCGCCAGCTATGGGTGTGCGTGAACCGCGGCTGGGTGGCGTGCTCCATCAGATCCATCAGCAGCAGGCGGCCGTCGGCGACCGGCATGCCGATTATGTGCGAGGCATGCGAGGCGATGTACAGGGTCTTGCGACCCGAGCCGGGGTGCGTACGCACGAGACGCTGCGGCACCGGCGGCAGGCTGGCCAGCTCGTCCGGCGTGTAGCTGGTGACGGCGAGCTGGCCGCGCGAATGGAAGATCGAATGCTCGGCGACAAGTCCCTCGATCTGATTCTTCGTCGCGTCGGTTAGCGTGTCGTAGGCGGCGCGCAGGTCGGCGAACTGGGTTTCGCCGCCGTCGTCGGGCACGACATGGGCGTAGAGCATCGACAGCGCGCCCGGCACGGCGCGGAACGAGGCGTCGGTGTGCCACAGGCGATTGGCCAGCCAGTCCAGCCGGCGCTTGCTGTTGGTCTCGAGGATCCTGGAATCGCCGTCGAGGTTGGAGATGTCGGCGATGTCGGTTCCCGGCAAGCGATGCTTGACGCCGGTATGTCGCGCCTTCTGGGCCGCCGCCTGGATCGGCCCGAAATGCCGGGCGAAAGCGACCTGCTGATCGTCGGTGAGCTTCTGGTCGTGGAAGACCACGACGGCGTAGCGGTCGATGGCGGCCTCGATGGCGTCGCGGTCCGCTGCTCCGAGGGGTTGGGCCAGATCGATACCGGAAATCTCGGCGACAAAGTCGGGATGCGTTGGCTGGACGGTGATGCTCACGACCGCCTCCTGCGGCTATAGTCGGCGTTTCCGCCGTTGTTCTCATCATTCTCTCCCAGGAAACGCCATGCCGCAAACCTACAAGCTCGCTCTGCTCGACGATTACCAGAAGGTAGCCATGCGCATGGCCGACTGGGACCGGCTGAAGAAGCGCGGTGTCGAGATCACCGTATTCCATGAGCCGTTTTCCTCGATCGAGGACGCCGCGGCCAAGCTGGCGCCGTTCGACATGCTGGGACTGCTGCGCGAGCGCACCGCCTTTCCGCGGGCGCTGATCGAGAAGCTGCCCAACCTGAAGTTCATGGTGTTGACCGGTGCGCGCGCCTCGAGCCTCGACGACAAGGCGGCGACCGAGCGCGGCATCCCGATCAGCAATACGCCGGGCGGCGGCTCCAACGCCTCGACTGCCGAGCTGTGCTGGGCGCTGCTGATGATGTGCGCGCGCGACCTCGCCAAGGGCGAACGCCTGATGCGTAACGGCGGTTGGCACGAGGGTATCCAGCAGATGCATGTCCTCGAAGGCAAGCGGCTGGGCGTGCTCGGGCTCGGCCGGCTGGGCAGCCGCGTCGCCGGCTACGCCAAGGCCTTCGGCATGGACGTCGTGGCGTGGAGCCAGAACCTGACGGCGGAGAAGGCAGCCCAGGGCGGCGCGCGCCTGGTCGGCAAGGACGAGCTCCTGGCGACCTCCGACTTCATTTCCATCCATCTCGTGCTGTCGGCGCGCACGCGCGGCCTGCTCGGCGCGGCCGATCTCGCCAAGATGAAAAAGACTGCGATCCTGATCAACACCTCGCGCGGGCCGATCGTCGACGAGGCGGCGCTGCTCGCCGCGCTCCGGAACGGCACGATCGCCCATGCCGGCCTCGACGTGTACGACAAGGAGCCGCTGCCCAAGGGCCATCCCCTCACCAAGCTCGACAACGTCACCTTGGTTCCGCACCTGGGCTACGTCGTCGAGGAGAGCTATCGCCACTTCTATGCCGGCACGATCGAGGACATCGAAGCTTGGCTCGACGGCAAGCCGATCAACCTGATCAACCCGGAGGCGCTGAAGGCGTAGTCATCGCGCGCCAAGCTCCGCGGCGGCGATGCCGAGCCAGTCATCGCCGGAACCGATCGCGACGAAATGGCCGGCGCCCTCGACCGGATGCCATACCGCTCCCGGCATTCGGTCGGCCACTGCCTGGTTGATGGCGGCCGGCACGAGGCGATCATCCGTTCCCTGCCACATATGGACCGGGCGTTCGATCGTCGTCACGTCGAACGCCCAGCGCCGATAAAGAAGCTGGGCGTCGCGCACGAGCCCGTCGCTGCCCTGCGCGAAACATTCGGCGCTCGTCTCGCAAAATGCCGCCGCGATGTCAGGTCGAAGCAGGATCCGT
Organism: Reyranellaceae bacterium; assembly: GCA_046349335.1. Classification (GTDB taxonomy): domain Bacteria; phylum Pseudomonadota; class Alphaproteobacteria; order Reyranellales; family Reyranellaceae; genus Reyranella. Next base: position 176,927 of record JAXMCO010000006.1, on the reverse strand, counting down.
CGGTCGGCGTCGCTGACGGCGTTGCGCAGCCGCTCGAGGTAGGTCGCGCGGAAATGGTCGGCGGTGAATCCGAGTGCTGCGTAGAGGAGGCGGAATCCCGGCTCGAAGTGCAGGGCGAGGAATCCGCCCAGTGCGTCGACCTTGGAGAGATGATGGGCGGCCCAGTTGTCGCCGAATGCGCCGTAGCTTCCGCCCGCGATGCTGCTGACATGGCGCAGTCGGCGGGGATCGATGTGAGCGGCTGCCGCGAGTGCCCAGGGGCCTCCCTCCGACCAGCCTGTCACCCCGAACGTGCGGTGCCCCAACGCATCGGCGATCGTCGTCAGGTCGTCGGCCCAGCCGGCATAGGTGCGAGTCTCTTGCGGACTCGACTGTCCCATGCCGGGGCGGTCGACGCAGACGAAGCGCAATCGGTTCTTCAAGGCCGGCCCCGCCAGGAGTTGTGCCTCGAGACGGCTGCTCGGGCCGCCGTGATTGTGGATGACCAGCGGTCCGCCCGGCTCGCCGACCTCGAGGCAAGCGAGTGTGCGGCCGTCCCGGGTAGTTACCGTTCGCGTTGGTCCAGCGGGGGGCAGTGCGGCTCCCGGGACAGAAGCCACCTCGGCCGCTCGCGAGTCGTTCCCGGTGTCATCCATTGTTCCGCTCCGATGATGCGCCGAGCCTGTGACGAGGCCGGTGCTATAGTTCGTCAAGGCGGCACGTTCGGCAAAGTCGCCGTCGTGGCAAGTCGTGCGGGCGACGAATTCCCCATCAGCCGATGTCGATTCCGGAAGTCCCCGAACGTCGATGGGGTGACGGGTTCGTCCGTCGGATCGAAGGAGAGAGCGAGATGGCACAATACATGCTGCTGCTACATCAGGATCCCGGCAACATGGCCGACCTGCCGCGCGAGAAGATGATGGAGGTGGTCAAGCGCTACTATCTATGGTCGGACACAATGCGCAAGAAGGGCAAGTTGGTGGGCGGCGAGAAGCTCGCCTCCGGCAGGGTGAGGCACGTGAAGGTCGCCGGCGGCAAGCCGGTCGCCAGCGACGGCCCCTACGCCGAGGCCAAGGATGTCATCAGCGGCTACTTTACGATCGAGGCTGCCGATGATGCCGAGGCCGAGACGATCGCCCGGGAATGTCCCCACCTATGGAGCGATGCCAACTGGATCGAGCTGCGGCCAGTCGACACCATGACGGTCGATCAGGCGAAGGCGTCGGCCTGAACGCTCCCGTTCATCGGCTCGTCGATTCGCTCGCCCGCGATTCGGCGAGCCGTCTGGTCGCCGCCTTGGCGCGGCGACTGGGCGCCGGACGGATCGCCGTCGCCGAAGATTCGGTCCAGCACGCCCTCTTGCAGGCGCTGACCCTGTGGCCCTTCAAGGGCGTGCCGGCCAAGCCCGAAGCGTGGCTCGCCACGGTGGCGAAGAACCGTGCCCTCGATCTCTTGCGGCACGAGGCGCGCGGCCTCGCGCTCGCCGAGGAGCTGGTGCTGTTGGAGTCGGCGCCACAACGGCACGATGGCCATTTCGACCGCGAGCTGAACGACGACGAATTGGCGCTGCTGTTCGCCGTTTGCCACCCGGTGCTGTCGCCGGAGCTGCGCGTCACTTTCGCCTTGAAGTCGGTCTGCGGTCTCACGGTTCCGCAGATTGCCGCCGGCTTGCTGAGCGAACCGGCCGCCATCGCCCAACGTCTGGTGCGCTCCCGACGCCAGCTCGAGCATGCCGGCATCGCGATCGAGGCACCGCCGCCCGAGGTGCTGGCCGAGCGCGCCGAGTCGGTGCGCACCGCGCTCTATCTCATGTTCAACGAAGGCTACTCGGCCTCGTCTGGCGAGGCGCTGGTGCAACCCGAACTGTGCGTCGAGGCGGTGCGTCTGGCCCGCGCGCTTGCCAGGCATCCGGTGACGGCGGGGCCGGCGAGCGACGCCCTGGCGGCGCTGCTGGCGCTGACCGCTGCGCGCCTGTCGACCCGCGTCGGTCCCGACGGCGTGGCGCAATTGCTCGAGGATCAACCGCGCGAGCGCTGGGACGGACGACTGATTGCGGCTGGCCTCGCCCATCTCGCGCGCTCGGCCGAAGGCGAGGAGCTGACCGTGTGGCATCTCCGAGCCGAGATTGCCGCGCTCCATACGACGGCGCCGAGCTCCCAGACGACCGACTGGCCGCGCATCGCGGAGACCTACGATCGACTGAGCGAGATCGATCCGTCGCCGATGGTCGTCCTCGCCCGCGCCGTCGCGATCGGCCGGGCCGAGGGGGCGGCCGCGGGCCTCCAGGCTATGCCGACGCTCGAGGAGAATCCCTACGCGCACGCCGCCGCCGCGGTGTTTCTGTCCGAGCTGGGGCGAAGCCGGGACGCTCGCGTCGAGTTCGAGAAGGCCGTTGCGCTGGCGCGCACCGAGCCGGAGCGGCGGCTGATGGAGCGCCGCCTCAGGTCGTCCTGAAGCGCAGCAGCAGATGATTGACGCCGTTCAGCTTGAGGTACAGGTCCTCGAACTGCGCATAAAAATCCTCCCACTGCGGCAGGCCGCCTTGGGCGCCGAGCGAGGTGTAGATCTCCGCCACGGTCTTGCGGCCGTCGATCTGGCCGATGATGCGCGGCGCCAGCGGCGGAAGCTGGGCGCGCCACGGGAAGCCGTCGAGGTTGGCGATCAGCGGCGCGCCGGGCTGCATGCCGGCGGCGAGCTTCTGGGCATCGACCTCGCGCAGCACGGGGATGGCCGAGGTGTCCTCCGGCCGCGCCACCGTGTCGAAGCCGGCGCGTGTAGCATAGAAGACGTGGGTGCGCAGGTTGCCGGCCAGGCGCTCGGCGAAAGCGGCGCGCTCGATCAACGGCAGGGAGCTCGCCTGGCGGGCGATGATCGGGTCGCTCATATAGGTGGCCGGCTCGTAACGCACCGGCTCCAGGAAGGCGACGACGCGCAGTCCCGACTCGCTCGCCATCGCACCGATGTCCGGCACCGTGAAGGCGCGATCGCAGCTATGCAGCAGCAGATCGTAAAGCCCGGCATCGCCCCCGGTGACATGGTCGTTGAGATACGGGTTGCGGCGGAACAGGTTGGTGGTCGGCAGGAAGCGGATCAGGCGCTTGGCCATCGCCAGCCGGTCCTCCAGCGCCATCGACGGCGGCGCCAGGGTGCGCAGCATCTCCTGCAGGGGATAGACGCCGCTGCGGCCATATTCGCCATAGAGCATGACGCCGAGCCCGCCCTCCGGCTGCAGCACGCTGGCGAGCGCGCGCATGCCGACCACCGGCTCCGGCATGTGATGCAGCACGCCGGTGCAATCGATGTAGTCGAACTGGCCGATCGGCATCGTCGGCAGATCGAGGATCGATCCGGTGATGAAGCGGATGTTGCGCAGGCCGCGCGCCTTGGCGCGGGCCTCGCAGACCTGCCGCGATGCCGTCGACAGGTCCATGTAGACGACTTCGCCCGGGCAGCGCCGGTCGACGATCTGCTGGGCCAGCATGATGCAGGCGTCGCCGGTGCCGCCGCCCGCCACCAGGGCGCGGAAGGGGCGGGCGAAGTTCAGGCGCCCGGAAAACAGGTAGTGATTGACCTCGAGGATGTGGCTCGGGGTGCCGGTGATCAGCCGGATCGCCTCGTCGCGCGGGTCGCGCGCGGGATAGGGCAGCGCTTCGTACTGGGCGCGAACATCATCCATCGGCGAAGAAACCGTCATTCTGGCCTTGTTTCACAACGAACGCGGCGCTACCCGAAGGGCCGGCAACGCCCTGCCGGGGTTAATGCAACAAATCCGAGGGCCATGAAAGGCTATTTCGGCATCGGTGTGGAAGGCGTGAGCAAGGCCGTGAATGTCGGCACCTTGTTCCGCACCGCCCATGCCTTCGGCGCGTCCTTCGTGTTCACCCTGGGTGCCCAGTACAATCGCCGCGAGGGCTCGCGCAGCGACACCTCGGACACGCCCAGGTCGGTTCCGACCTATGACTTCGCCGACCTCGAGTCGTTTCGCTTGCCGCAGGGCTGTCGCCTGGTCGGCGTCGAGATCACCGATCAGGCGATCGAGTTGCCGAGCTTCCGCCATCCTCGTCAGGCGGCCTACATCCTGGGCGCCGAACGCGAGGGCCTGTCGCCTAATGTGCAGTCGATCTGCGACTTCGTGGTCAAGATCCCCACGCGCTTTTCGGTCAATCTCGGGGTCGCCGGCGCCCTCATCATGTACGATCGGCTCCTGAGCCTCGGCCGCCATGCCGAGCGGCCGGTCGCTGCGGGAGGCCCGGTCGAGCCGATCGAGCTGCCGGTGTTCGGCGAGCCGATCTACAAGCGCAAGCAGCGCCAGCGCGCAGCCCGCGGCGGCTGATCATCGGACCACGGGCGGGCTGCCCTCGGTCCTCATGAGTTCCCGGCCCATGACCGAGCGGCGCTTGCGCGGGGTCTGCACGACGACTATCTGAGCGGCCATCATGTCGCTCCTGCCCACCGAGCCGATGCAGATCGTCGAGCCGTTCCACGGCCGCAACGATTTGCGCCGCAATCTGGTCGGGCTGTCGCGCGAGGCGCTGAAGGATGCGCTGGCCGAGGCCGGGCTGGAGCCGTTCCGCGCCCGTCAGGTCTGGCAGTGGGTCTATTGGCACGGCGTTACCGATTTCGAGCGCATGACCAACATCGCGCGCAAGACGCGCGAGCGGCTGGCCGAGCTGTTCGTCATCGCCCGGCCTGAGATCGTGACCGAGCAGCGCTCGGTCGACGGCACGCGCAAATGGCTGCTGCGCTTTTCCGACGGCAACGAGGCCGAGACGGTCAACATCCCGGAGGAGGATCGCGGCTCGGTGTGCGTGTCGAGCCAGGTCGGCTGCACGCTGACCTGCAGCTTCTGTCACACCGGCACCCAGCCGCTGGTGCGCAATCTCGCGCCCGACGAGATCGTCGGCCAGTTCATGGTGGCACGCGACAGCTACGGCGAATGGCCGACGCCGACCGAGACAACGCGCATGCTCTCCAACATCGTCATGATGGGCATGGGCGAGCCGCTCTACAATTTCGACAACGTGGCGACGGCGCTCAAGATCGTCATGGACGAGCAGGGCATCGCGCTCAGCCGGCGGCGCATCACGCTCTCGACCTCGGGCGTGGTGCCGATGATCGCCAAGGTAGGCGAGGTGCTCGACGTCAACCTCGCAGTGTCGCTGCACGCGGTGAACGACGCGGTGCGGGACACGCTGGTGCCGATCAATCGCAAATGGCCGATCGCCGAGCTGCTGGCGGCCTGCGCCGCCTATCCCGGCGCGCGCAACAGCCGGCGCATCACCTTCGAATATGCAATGCTGAAAGGCATCAACGACAGCGACGCCGATGCGCGCGAGCTGGTCCGCTTGCTGGCGCCGATCCACGCCAAGGTGAATCTGATCCCGTTCAATCCGTGGCCCGGCGCGCCCTACGAGTGCAGCTCCAACAACCGCATCCATCGCTTCGCCGAGATCGTCAATGCCGGCGGCCTCAGTGCCCCGGTGCGCACGCCGCGCGGCCGCGACATTCTGGCCGCGTGCGGCCAGCTCAAGAGCGCGAGCCTGCGCGGCCGCAGGGAGAAGGTCGGCGGGCTGGCGGTCAAAGCCTGATCGCTATGACCGCACGATCATCGACCGCGTCTGCGGTAAGGTGAACAATTCTCCATCGGGCGGTGCGCCATGATCGTCACGTCGCAAAGTGCGAACAGCTTGGGTTGCATCTCGGGATCGTGGAAGATCTGGTCGCTTTGCGACGGCTATGTCGACATGCCTGCCGACCTGCTGCGCCGGGGACCTGGCCTTGGAATGTACGCGTTGCCGGGGCTGTCCGGACCGGAACCGTCGCTCGTTCGATTGTCGGTCAATTGCTTCCTGGTGGAAGGGCCGGGAAACCACGGAACGCTGATCGATTGCGGCGCTGGCGGAAGATGGGAGCCGTCGCTGGGCCATCTCGCGCGGGCGATGACCGAGGCAGGTATCGATCCGGCCTCGATAGAAGTCGTCGCGCTCACCCATACCCATCTCGACCATTTGAACGGGCTCTTGACGCACGACGGCCGGGAAGCGTTTGCGAACCTGGCCAGGATCGTGATCGCGCACGATGCCGTCGCGCGCTTCAATGACGAGCTGCATCTGGCGCGCTTTCGGCATTTGCTCGTCCCGATGGGAAACGGAGGGCGACTGGCCGATCGTTTGCGGTCCGTTGCGATGCCGGGGCACGCGCCAGGCCACATGGGCTACGTCCTCGATTCGGGCGATGATCGCATCCTGTTTTGCGGTGACCTGATCCATGTTCCGGCCGCGCAATTTGCCCGCCCCGAGCTCACATGGGCTTACGATGACGACCCATCCATCGCCCGCACGACGCGGATCGACCTGCTGCGCGAGTCTGCCAAGACCCAAGCCTGGCTGGCGGGGGCGCATATGGCCAAGCCAGGCATCGGCAAGGTCGTCGAGGAAGGGTTCGGCTATGCCTTTCTGCCGATCGCGTGACGCCGTCGCGGTGCGGACAGCCGCGGGATCAGTACATCACGTCGCCGCCGTTGGGTGACAAGGTCGCCCCGACATAGAACCCGCCGTCCGGGCCGGCCAGCAGCAGCGCGGTCGCGGCGATCTCCTCTGGCCGGCCGAAGCGGCCAACCGGCAGCGCATCGATGAAGGCCTGACGATCCTCCGGCGTCATGGTCGCGGTCAGATCGGTGACGATCGGGCCCGGTGCGATGGCATTGACGCGAATGCCTTTCGGCGTCGCTTCCCACGCCAGCGCGCGCGTGAAGCCCATGATCGCCGCCTTGGCGGCCGAGTAGGGCGCCGCATTCACCGCGCCCTTCAATCCACGCTGCGAGGCGACGTTGATGATGCAGCCCTGCCCGCGCGCCACCATCGCCGGGTAGATGGCCTGCGCCATGAAGAACATGCCCTTGAGGTGCACGGCGACGATCCGGTCGAACTCCTCCTCGGTGTAGGCCTCGAACGGCTTGCGAATGTTGATGCCGGCGTTGTTGAACAGGATGTCGATCGGCCCGAGCGCGCGCGCCGCCTCGCCGGCGAAGGCGCGGCCGGCGGCGATGTCGGCGATGTCGAGCGAGCGGTGCAAGGCGCGTCTGCCCAGGCTGCGGATCTCGCCGGCGGTTTCGTCGGCCTTGGCATCGTCGTTCAAATGGCAGAAGGCAATGTCTGCGCCCTCGGCGGCGAACGCGAGCGCCGTGGCGCGGCCGATCCCGCGCGAGCCGCCGGTGATCAGCGCAATCTTCCCTTGGAGCTTCATGCTGTTGTCCCCCGAGCCGGCCCATGCCGGCGAACCCCGACAGCATCGTGCATGCCGGAGGCATCGGCAAACTTCATTCCTTCGGCCGCCACGTCGCTCGACGGGCGCGACCGTCCTGTGGGAAGCTCGCCGCCATGTTGACCGACCACTACGACCTTGCCTTGACGACAGCGTCGGCCGCCGCGCGGGATGCCTACGTCCAGGCCTCCAGCCTGGCGCTGACGTTCTACCCCGGCGCAGCCGAGGCCTATGACCGAGCCATCGTCGCCGATCCCCGGTTCGCCGTGGCCCATGCCGGCAAGGCCCAGCTTCTGATGAGACAAGGCGACGTCGCGGCGGCGCGGTTGGCCCTGGCTGCGGCCAAGGACCTGGCGTCGGGCGTGTCCGAGCGCGAGGCCAGTCACATCGCTTTCTTCGATCTCGTGTTCGCGGGCCAGACCGAGGCCGCGATCGCCGCCTTGTACGCGCATCTCACGGCGTGGCCGCGCGACGCGCTGGTCGTGTCCGCAGCCGCAAACCCCAACGGCTTGATCGGCAGCTCCGGCCGTATCGGTCAGAAGCACCAGATCGCGGCCTTGATGGACAGTCTGGCGCCGCACTATGGCGACGATTTCTGGTTCGTCTCCTATCACGCCATGGCCTTGTCCGAGGATGGCCGGCTCGAGGTCGCCCGGGCGAAGATCGAGCAATCCGTGGCGGCGAACCCCAACAATGCGCATGGCGCCCATGGCTTCGCTCATATCTGCTACGAGAGCGGCGACCTCGAGGCCGGGCGCACCTTCCTCTCCGCGTGGCTCGCCACCTATCCGCGTGACGGCTTTTTCCACGGTCATCTGAGCTGGCATCTCGCGCTGTTCGAGATCCAGGCCGGCAACTGGCCCGAAGCGGTGCGGCTCTATCGCGACGCCGTCGCGCTCGACCGGCACAGCGGCGGACCGCAACAGAAGATCTCCGATGGCGCAGCCTTCCTGTGGCGCGCCGAGCTTGCCGGTCATCCGCGCGATGCCGCGGCTTGGCGCGCGTTGCAGGACTATGCGGCCAGCTCGCTGCCGCGTCCGAGCAGCGGGCTCGCCGATCTGCATGTCATCCTGGCCGAGGCCGTCATGCGCGACCAAGCCGGACCCGACACGCGCGCGCACCAGATCGAGGCGTTGGCGCGCGAGGGGCGTTACCCGTCGGGGACTTACCTTCCCGCCCTTGCAGGTGGATTCGAAGCGTTCGAACGTGGGGATTTCTCCCGGGCAATCGAGGCGTTTGCGCCGCTCGCGGGACAGAACGAGCGCGTCGGCGGCAGCCGCGCGCAGCACGATCTGATCGAGTTCACGCTGCTGAAGGCATACTTGGGCGCCAACCGACTGAGCGAAGCGCGGCAATTGCTCGCCGCGCGCAGGCCAGGTGCTTCCGGGGTTCCCGTCGCGGGAATTGCGACGGTGCGCTGAACGGCCCCTGCCTCTTCGAAAGTCGAGCCGGGAACGCAGCCTCCTTCCGGCGGGCGCTGACGTCGTTCAGGCGCTCCTGTGAGGTCCCAATATCCGTGGTCCGTTGTCCCTGATGCCTATTGCATTATGATCGTATTTTATATTATGATCATAATGTAATCGAGCAGGCAAAATTTGGTACGCTACGAAAAAGGTCGGAAGAACGCGTCGCGCCGCCGGATCATGGAGGTGGCGGCCGAACGCTTTCGCAGCGAGGGCATCGCTGCGTCCGGACTCGCCGGAATCATGAGCGATGCCGGGCTGACGAATGGCGCTTTCTATCCCCACTTCGATTCCAAAGCCGAGCTCGTCCGCGAGTGCTTGGCGTCGGCTCTCGAGGATCAATTCCATCGGCTGCAAGACATCTTTGCGGCCGGCGGCCTGGAGGCAGCTCTCGAGCGTTATCTGTCGGCGGAGCACCGCGACAATCCGAGAAGCGGCTGCGTCGCCGCGGCGCTGTTGCCGGAGATCGCGCGTCAACCAGCCGAGACCCGCAGCCTTTTCGCTGCGCGTTTCCTGGCCATGGTGCAGCAGATGGCGTCGTCTTTGCCGCCGCAGACCCGGGAGCCCGAGGGCGTCGCGCTGGGCGTCTACGCGACGCTCATCGGTGCCCTTCAGCTCGCGCGCGCCACGCAAGGGACCGCCTTGTCGGGTCGCGTCCTCGAGGCGGGAGCCGAGGCCGCGCGAGCGTTGATCCAATCGTGCCAGGACAAAGGACGAACATGACCCGACAATCCTCCGTGCAGGACGTGGCCCTCATCGTCGGCGGCGGTCCCGGTATCAGCTCGAGTTGCGCCAGGCTGTTCGCCGATAGCGGCATGGGTGTCGCCATCGCGGCCAGGACCCCGGACAAGCCGGTCCTGCAGGCCTTGGAGGCGTCGCACGGCGTGCGCCGCTATGGCTGCGATGCCAGCGACCCTTCGGCCGTGGATCTGTTGTTCCGGAACCTCGTCCGAGATCTCGGGCCGCCGACGCTCGTGGTGCACAATATCGATGGCCGGGTTCCCGGCATCTTCGGCAAGGCGATAACCGATGCCGAGCCTGACATGGCCTTCGCGACCCTTCGGAACGCGGCATACAGCGCGTTCCTGGTCGGCCAGCAGGCCGCCCGCCTGATGCTCGAAAACAAGCCGAACGCCCGTGGCGCCAAAGGAACGATCATCTTCACGAATGCAAGTGCCGCCTTGAAAGGCTTTCCCAAGAGCGGCGCCTTTGCCATGGCCTGCCATGCCAAGTCCGGATTGGCCCAGAGCATGGCGCGGGAATTGATGCCGCAAGGCATCCACGTCGCCAATGTTCCGATCGACGCTGCGATCGGCTGGACGCAGGAAGACGGCACCCGCGCGCACCGTCGGGCCGGAACGACGGTCGACGACAACATGGCCGACCCGGACTGCATCGCGGAGACCTATCTGCAGCTCCACCGCCAGCATCGGTCGACCTGGGCGTACGAAGTGGCGCTTCGGCCGTGGACGGAGAAGTGGTGACCGCCGCGCGCGGCTCTGCATCCGGCGACGGCGGGATCGCCGGCTACTTCCTGAATGCCGCGACGCGCGAGAGGAAGGCGCGCTCGCTGTCCACCAACGTCAGGCCGGCATTCGCCGCCCAGCCGTCGAGACGGCCGTTGGCGTAGTCCGCGTAGTAGGGCTCGTGAAAATAGTGCGGAAAGAGATCGAGCAAGCCGTCCCAGGGCGGTTGATCGCCCTTCTGGATCGAATCGACGATCACCGCCAGACCATCGGGCTTGAGCACGCGGGCCATCTCGGCGAGCGCTTTGTCGCGCACCTCGCCGGGCAGCTCGTGCAGCAGGAAGGACGAGACGACGAAATCGAGGCTGGCATCGTCGAACGGCAGGTCCTCGGCCGCGCCTTCGACCAGCTTCACCCGCGCCGTGCGGCCGACCAGCCGGCGCGCCTCGGCGAGATAGGGCTGGCTGAGATCGACGCCGGTCAATTTCGCGCCGGGCCAGGCATCGTGCAGGAAGGCGAGCAGGCGGCCGGTGCCGCAGCCGACATCGAGGCCGTTCAGGGTGCGCTGATTGCGGCCGGCCATCCACTGGGCGATCGGCCTCAGGGCGCGGCGGCGCATGACGTCGGCGGCGCCGGTGAACAGCACCTCGACCTGGGTGTCGTAGAGCGCCGCCGATTGATCGGTCAGCCAACCGCCGCTCTGGAAGTGGAAATGCTGGCGGTAGTAGTCGGGCAGGCCGTCGTCTTGTCGGCCGGGTCGCAGCTCGTCCGCGAGCTCGCCGTGGCGGCGCGAATCGACCAGCGGCAGGTCGCGGAAATAGAGCAGGCTGCGGCGCAGGAATTCCGCCGGTTCCGGTCCGCGCGTGCGGGGCGCGGCAAAAAGGCCCGCCTCGATGTCCTGCCATTCGCGCTGGAATAAGGCGCGCATGTCGGCCGTCAGCTCGGCCCGGGTCGGCGTCGGCCCGATCGGGAAATCGGGCTTGGGCATTGGCTTCAGCAGGCGCAGGCCGGCGGCGTAGTGGCCGGCGTACCAGGCGACGCGCGCCGTCTGACGGGCGGCATAGGTGAGGCGATCTAGGGTGGAGGCCATGTCTCGAACGCTATGGTCGCACTATAGCGGCTTTGCGGCACGCTTGCCCGGCCGAGGTCGGTCGCTATAGTCCGGCGCCTTCACCGAACGGACACGAAAGCCGGCAGCCATGAGCATTACTTATACCGGACCCTACAAGAAGGGCGACATCAAGAAGGTCGTCCTGGCCTATTCCGGTGGCCTCGACACCTCGGTCATCCTGAAGTGGCTGCAGACGACCTACGGCTGCGAGGTCGTGACCTTCACCGCCGACCTCGGCCAGGGCGAGGAGCTCGGGCCGGCGCGCCAGAAGGCCGAGATGCTGGGCATCAAGCCCGAGAACATCTTCATCGAGGACGTGCGCGAGGAATTCGTGCGCGACTTCGTGTTCCCGATGTTTCGCGCCAACGCACTCTACGAGGGCCAGTACCTGCTCGGCACCTCGATTGCCCGGCCGCTAATCGCCAAGCGCCAGATCGAGATCGCCCGCCGGCTCGGTGCCGATGCGGTGGCGCACGGCTCGACCGGCAAGGGCAACGACCAGGTGCGTTTCGAGCTCAGCTACTATGCGCTGAAGCCCGACATCAAGATCATCGCACCGTGGCGCGAATGGGAGCTCACCTCGCGCACCAAGTTGCTCGAGTTCGCCGAGAAGAACCAGATCCCGATCGCCAAGGACAAGCGCGGCGAAGCGCCGTTCTCGGTCGACGCAAACCTCCTGCACTCCTCGAGCGAGGGCAAGATCCTCGAGGATCCCTGGGAGGAAGCGGACGAGATGGTCTACCAGCGCACCATCTCGCCCGAGCAGGCGCCCGACAAGGCGACCTACATCACGGTCGATTTCGAAAGAGGCGACGCCGTCGCCATCGACGGCCAGGCGATGTCGCCGGCGACCCTGCTGACGCGGCTGAACGAGCTCGGCAAGGCCAACGGCATCGGCCGGCTCGATCTGGTGGAGAATCGCTTCGTCGGCATGAAGAGCCGCGGCATCTACGAGACGCCGGGCGGCACGATCCTGCACATCGCCCATCGCGGCATCGAGCAGATCACGCTCGATCGTGGCGCCGGCCATCTCAAGGACGAGCTGATGCCGAAATACGCCGAGCTGGTCTATTACGGCTTCTGGTTCTCGCCCGAGCGCGAGATGCTGCAAACGCTGATCGACAAGAGCCAGGAGAATGTCAGCGGCACGGTGCGGCTCAAGCTCTACAAGGGCAACACCACGGTGGTCGGCCGCAAGTCGCCGAAGTCGCTCTACTCGATGCAGCACGTCACCTTCGAGGAGGACCAGGGCACCTACGACCAGCGCGACGCCGAAGGATTCATCAAGCTGAACGCGCTGCGGCTCCGCCTGCGCGCCCTCGGCCAGGGCGGCGCAAAGTCGTAAGGTATCCCTCCTCCCCAGCGAAGCTGCTACGGAGCGAACACATCTTGCTCGCCTCCCCCGTAATCGGGGGAGGTGCCCCTGCAGGGGGCGGAGGGGGAAAGCCTCAAACGAGATTCGTGAGACTCCGACGTCGGAATCGCAAACATCTCGTCTGCGGCTTTCCCCCTCCGCCCCGTATGACGGGCCACCTCCCCCGATTACGGGGGAGGGATTTGAGATGTGTCCACTCCGTAGCAGCGAAGCTGGGGAGGAGAGCTTGTACGTGACCTGGTTCGGCCTTCCCCTCATCCATGCCGTCTTCGATGTCGCGGCGTGGCTGGCGTCGATGGCGGTGTTCTGGCTGACCACGCGTCGCCTGCTGCCGGCGGCGATGCTGCCTGCCAACCGGGTGCCCTATCCCGGCGCCTACGCCATCGCCGCTGGAATGGGGGCGCTCTGCGGCGCGATGTTGTTCGGCACGGCCAATGCCCTGCTGTCTGGCGAGCGCGCGATCGGCTTCTCCATGGTCGGCGGCATTGCCGGCGCGATCGCCTCGGTCGAGGCGTTCAAGCATATGGCGGGCGTCACCGGCTCGACCGGCATCGCCTTCGCCGCCCCGTTCTGCGCCACCGTCGCGGTCGGCCGCTGGGGCTGCTTCTTCGCGGGCCTCGCCGATTTCACCTATGGCACGCCGACTGGCCTGCCGTGGGGCGTCGATTTCGGCGACGGCATGTCGCGCCACCCGGTGCAGCTCTACGAGGCCTTCTCGATGACGGCGATGCTGGTCGTTCTGATCGAGCGCCTGATCGCCCGCGACCGCTTCTGGCTCGCCAACGGCTTCTATCTCGCGGTCGGCTGGTACGCCCTGCAGCGCTTCGTGTGGGAATTCTTCAAACCCTATGCGACGCTGATCGGGCCCTTCAACCTGTTCCATATAGTGTGCCTGGGATTGCTCCTATACGCTGGTTCCATGATTCGCCGGACGACGGTCCGCTAGGAGGGGCATGTACGACGGGATCGCGCGCAAGTCGGCGCCCTACCTCTTCCTCGGCCAGACGACGTCGTTGTGCGAGACCTGCTTCGGTCTGGTCCCGGCCAAGATCCTCGAGGAGGACGGCGGCATCTACTATTCCAAGCGCTGCCCCGAGCACGGCGTCATGAAGACGCTGGTGTCGGACGACCCGGTCTACTGGCGGCGCACGCTCGAGTACCTCAAGCCGGGTGACCGGCCGCTGGCGCCGTTCACGCGCACCGAACGCGGCTGCCCGTGGGATTGCGGCCTCTGCCCCGACCACGAGCAGCATTCCTGCCTGGCGATCGTCGAGATCAACGAGGCGTGCAATCTCGCCTGCCCGGTGTGTTTCGCCGATTCCTCGCCCAAGCGTGCGATGCACCGCAGCCTGGTCGAGGTCGAGCGCATGCTCGACGCCCTGGTGGCGAGCGAGGGCGAGCCCGACCTGGTGCAGATCTCGGGCGGCGAGCCGACCATCCATCCGCAGATCCTCGAGATCCTGGCGGCGGCGCGGCGCCGGCCGATCCGCCATGTCATGCTGAACACCAACGGCATCCGCATCGCCGAGGACCTCGCCTTCGTCGATGCGCTGGCCGAGCTGCGCCCGGGCTTCGAGGTCTACCTGCAGTTCGATTCGTTGAACGATGCGGCGCTGCGCGATATCCGTGGCGCCGCCCTGTCGCGCATCCGGCGCGAGGCCCTGGCGGCGCTCGAGGCGCGCAACATCTCGACGACGCTGGTGTGCACCGTGAAGCGCGGCGTCAACGACGGCGAGATCGGCGAGATCGTCCGTCATGCCTTGAAGTACAAGTGCGTGCGCGGCATCAACTTCCAGCCGGTCCAGGACGCCGGCCGCAACGACGGCTTCGATCCGGCGCGCAATCGCATTGTGCTGTCGGAGATCCGCCGCCGCATCGTCGAGGACTCAGGCATCTTCGCCGACGGCGACATGATTCCGCTGCCGTGCAATCCAGCCTCGATCTCGATCGGCTACGGCGTGCGCGACGGCGAGAAGGTGATCCCGCTCACCTCGCTGGTGCCGCGCGAGGCGCTGCTACCCGCTATCCCCAACGCCATCTCGTTCGAGAAGTATCCCGAGCTGCGCCGCCGCTTCGTCGATCTGCTGTCGCTGTCGACCGCCGACGGCAACACGTCGGAGCGGCTGGGCTCGCTGCTGTGCTGCCTGCCGGACGTGCCGATGCCGGAAGGGTCGGGCTACGAGAACGTGTTCCGCGTCACCATCGTCGAGTTTCTCGACCGCTTCAATTTCTGTCTGGCCAACGTCAAGCGCTCCTGTGTCCACTTCGTGACGCCGGAGGGCCGCATCATTCCGTTCGACACCTACAATACGTTCTATCGGCCGGGCGCCGCCGGTAACGCGCGTCTGGCGGAGGCACGGCGATGAACGACGATCGCGACACGCCGGTCCCGCCGCCGCCCCCGCCGATCTTTCCGCCGCCCCCGCCGCCCAAGGGCGCGGCGCTGGGCTGGTTCTTCGCCATATCCGGGTCGATCGTGCTGGTGTTGACGCTCGGCTGCATGCTGTCTGTGGCGGCCGACTTTCGCGCCAGTGACTACGGCATCATCGTCCTGTGCGGCTCGCCGACGCTGCTGCTCGGTGGCTTGTTTCTCTGGCTGGGCGTGCGCCGCTTAAAGCGCTAAGCATCACGGCACGCGAAGCAATCGTTGGCCTGGCGCGGGGTCGCACGGAGTACCGGATGCCTTTCGACAATGTCGGCCGACAGGGGCCGGGACGCGGCGCGGGCGAGCGGGCGATCAACCTGCCGCCGGCAGTGCTGTGGCTGATCGGCATCAATGTCGCCGTTCACCTGCTGCGCAGCCTGTTGGGCGAGGAGACCGATCAGAGCCTGGTCCTGCAGCTCGGCCTGGTTCCGTCGGCCTACAGCGCGGCCGATCCCGACCTGTTTTCGCTGATCGTCGCGCCGATCGCCTATCAGTTCATCCATGGCGGCTGGATGCACCTGATCGTCAACATGGTGACACTCGCGGCCTTCGGTGCGCCGGTCGAGCGGATCCTGGGCGTGCGCCGGTTCATCCTGTTCTATCTGTCGTCGGGAATCGTCGCCGGCTTCGTCCAGGTCCTCCTATTTCCCGATTCGGCCGACCCAGTGGTCGGCGCGTCGGGCGCCATTAGCGGCGTGTTCGGCGCCGTGCTGATGTTGATGCGGCGCGTCGGCAGCCTGCCCGGGTTGCTGCCGGTGGCGGCGATCTGGATCGGCCTCAACGTCTTCTTCGGCATTTTCGGCGGCATGCCGGGCGCCGGCGGCGAACAGATTGCCTGGGCCGCCCATATCGGTGGCTTCATCTACGGCCTGCTGACGATCCATCTGTTCCTGCCGCGGCCGCCGCAGGTTCCGCCGATGCCCCGACGCTAGCAGCCGGGCGGAGGCGACGCTATGGCCGACTCGATCCCTCTGCGCCGCTACATCGCCGCCAGTGCCGTCGCGCTGGCGCCGTCCTTCGTCGTTTTGATCGCGCTCTACTGGTCGGACAGGCTGGCTGGACGGCCAACCCTGGTGGCCATGGCGGTCATCGGGATGGGGACGATCGTTCTGGTACGTAGCTACTTGGGCTCGCTCGCTCGCTTCGCCCGTTTTGTCGGCGAGCTGTCGGATGAGCGCGAGCCGATCATGCCGCGGCTGTCCTTCGCACCGGCCACCGAGGAACTGGCGACTGCTGCGGCGACGTTGTCGGCTGGCTGGCGCCGGCAGCGCGCGTCGATCGACAATCTCGCCGCCTCGGCCCAGGCGATCGTCGACGGCTTGCCCGATCCGCTGATCGCTGTCGATCGCCAACGCCGCGTCGTGCGGACCAACCGCGCGGCGCTCATGCTGCTCGGCGCGGTCGGGGCCGAACGCGACATCTCCGCGGTATTTCGCCAGCCGCCGCTCCTGGCCGCGATCGACGGTTTGCTGGAGACCGGCGCCGACGGCAATTTCACCGGCTCGGAGAAGGCGGTGGTCGAGTTCGGGCTGTCCGGCCCGCCGGAGCTCGATGTCGTGGCGCATCTGCGGCGCCTGCCGCGCGCTGCCGCCGATGGCTCGCTGGCGCTGATCGTGCTGCACGACACGACTGCGCTCCGCCGGGCCGAGCGCATGCGTGCCGATTTCGTGGCCAACGCAAGCCACGAATTGAAGACGCCGATCGCCGGCCTCGCCGGCTTCATCGAGACCCTGCGCGGTCCGGCGCGCGACGATACCGCGGCGCGCGAGCGCTTTCTCGGCATCATGGCCGAGCAGGCCGACCGCATGCGCCGCCTGGTCGACGATCTCCTGACCTTGTCGCGCATCGAGCAGCACGAGCACGCTCGGCCCGATTCGGCAATCGATCTCGAAAAGGTGCTGCGGGGGGTCCTCGACCTGCTGCAGTTGAAGGCTGCGGGGCGCAAGGTGGCACTGGAGCTCAACGTCGATGCCGGTCTGGGATCCGCCGTCGGCGATCACGACGAACTCACCATCGTCTTCCAGAACCTGATCGACAATGCGATCAAGTACGCCAAGCCGGCGACCACGGTGCGCGTGGCGGCGCGCGCGGACGCAGCGGGGCGCGTTGTCGTGTCGGTGAGCGACGAGGGCGACGGCATTCCGGCCGTCCACCTGCCGCGCCTGACCGAGCGCTTCTACCGTGTCGACGCGGCACGCTCGCGCCAATTGGGCGGGACCGGCCTGGGGCTGGCGATCGTCAAGCACGTGGTCAATCGCCATCGCGGCCGGCTCGACATCCAGAGCACCCCCGGCAAGGGATCGACGTTCACCGTAAGCCTGCCCAGGGCGGATCGACGGGATTGACCGCTCAATTTCAGTCGAGCTGCGACATATCGGCCGCCTGAAGGCAATTCTGTCGCCTGAAGCGCGATCTCGGACCTTTTCTTTCTTGGCTGGCCCCTGTGGGGCGAAGTGTCCCGTAGAGCGTCACTGAACGGTAACAGAACTGCAATAGCACGGTACCCCAAGCCTCCTACGGGAGATGCACTTCGGATCTCAGGAAGGGAGTTGATCCATGAATTTCACCAAGATTGCCCTGACGGTAGCCGCGCTGGCTTTGTCGTCCGCGGCACACGCGATCGACATATCCGGCGCCGGCGCTACGTTCCCCTATCCCATCTATGCCAAGTGGGCGGACGCTTATAAGAAAGAGACCGGCGTCGGCCTCAACTACCAGTCCATCGGCTCGGGCGGGGGCATCAAGCAGATCAAGGCCAAGACCGTCACTTTCGGCGCGTCGGATGCGCCGCTGCCGGGCAAGGAACTCGACGAATCCGGGCTCGCCCAGTTCCCCATGGTAATGGGCGCCATCGTGCCCGTGGTGAACCTCGAAGGTGTCAAGCCAGGCGACCTGACGCTGGATGGCATGACCATTGCCAAGATCTATCTCGGTGAAATCAAGAGCTGGGACGACCCGGCGATCGTCAAGCTCAACCCCGATATCAAGCTGCCCAAGCAGGCGATCGTCCCGGTGCGGCGCTCCGACGGGTCGGGCACGACGTTCAACTTCGCCTACTACCTGGCCGATGTCAGCCCCGACTGGAAGGCCAAAGTCGGCGTCAGCACCGCCGTGCAATGGCCGGTCGGCATCGGCGCCAAGGGCAACGAAGGTGTCGCCAACAACGTCGCGAACACCAAGGGCTCGATCGGCTATGTCGAGTATGCCTACGCCAAGCAGAACAAGCTCACGTACACCAAGATGGTGAACAAGGCGGGCAAGACCGTGGCGCCGACCTCGGCCAGCTTCCAGGCGGCGGCAGCCAATGCCGACTGGAACTCGCAGCCCGGCTACGGCGTGATCCTGGCCAACCAGCCGGGTGACCAGTCGTGGCCGATGACGGCGGCGACCTGGATCCTGCTCTACAAGAAGCCGCAGGACGCGCCGACGACTGCGGAAGCGCTCAAGTTCTTCGCCTGGTCGTATGCCAAGGGCGACAAGATGGCCGAAGAGCTCGACTACGTGCCGATGCCCGACAAGGTCGTGAACGACATCCAGAAGATGTGGTCCGCGGAAATCAAGGACGGGTCGGGCAAGCCCCTGTTCTCGCCGACCAATTGATCGAGCCGATGGGCGGGCGCTTGCGTCCGCCCGTTTCGCCTCGGCCAGCTTGCGGCCGAGGCGTGGGCGCGCAAGCATTGAGGGGGGTGATGTGAGCGAGGTTGCATTGAAGGATGTGGGCGTGAGCGAGTCCGAGGTGACCTCGCGCAGCGCGGTGCTGAGGCGCCTGCGATTGAGCGACAAGATATTCCACGGCCTGACCCGTGCTGCCGCACTCCTCGTGCTGGCGCTCCTGAGCGGGGTGATCCTTGCCCTCGTTCTGGGTGCTGCACCGGCTTTGAGCACCTTCGGATTGGGCTTCCTGTTCGACGAAACCTGGAACCCGGTCACCGAGCGCTTCGGCGCGCTGGCACCTGTCTATGGCACCCTGGTGACGTCGGCCATCGCCATGGTGATCGCTGTGCCGATCGGCTTGATGATCGCTTTCTTCCTGACTGAGCTTTGCCCGATGGCGTTGCGCCGGCCGATCGGAATCGCCATCGAGTTGCTGGCCGGCATTCCCAGCATCATCTACGGAATCTGGGGCCTGTTCGTGTTCGCGCCGTTCCTGCAGGCCTACGTCCAGCCTTTCCTCATCGATCTGTTCGGCAGCGTGCCGGTGCTGTCGACGCTGTTCGCCGGACCCCCGTACGGCATCGGCATGCTGACCGCCGGCCTGATCCTGGCGATCATGGTGCTGCCGTTCGTGACCTCGATCTCGCGCGACGTGTTCGACGCTGTCCCGCCCGTCCTCAAGGAGGCCGCCTACGGAGTCGGCTGCACGACCTGGGAGGTGTTTCGCAACGTCGTCCTGCCGTTCACGCGGGTCGGCGTGATCGGCGGCTTCATGCTCGGGCTCGGCCGGGCGCTGGGCGAGACGATGGCGGTCACCTTCGTGATCGGCAACGCCCACCATGTCTCGGCCTCGCTGTTCGCACCCGGCACGACGATTTCGGCCTCCATCGCCAACGAATTCACGGAGGCGGTCGGCGATCTCTACACCTCGTCGCTGGTCGCGCTCGGCCTCATCCTCTTCTTCATCACCTTCATCGTGCTCGCGATCGCGCGCTACATGCTGATGCGCATCCAGAAGCGGGCTGGGTGACGCCATGACCGACGCAATCATTGCCTCCGCCAACAGTCCGCTCTATGCCGGGCGCCGTCGCCGCAATGCCATCGCCAAGAGCCTCGCCTGGGCTGCCACCGCGTTCGGCCTGGGCTGGCTGGTGCTGATCCTCGGTATCCTGCTCTACGAGGGCCTGGGCGGCCTGTCGCTCTCGGTCTTCACCGAGATGACGCCGCCGCCGGGTTCGGCGGGCGGCCTGCTCAACGCCATCGTCGGCAGCCTGGTCATCACGATCCTCGCTGTCGTCATCGGCACGCCGATCGGGATCCTGGCCGGAACCTACCTCGCCGAGTACGGACGCCACGACAAGCTGTCGACCGTCGTGCGTTTCATCAACGACATCCTGCTCAGCGCGCCGTCGATCGTCATCGGCCTGTTCGTGTACGAGATCATGGTGGCGCCGATGGGCCACTTCTCGGGCTATGCCGGCGCGGTGGCCCTGGCTGTGATCGTCATCCCTGTCGTCGTGCGCACCACCGAGGACATGCTGACCCTGGTGCCCGACACGCTGCGAGAGGCGGCCGCCTCGATCGGTCTGCCGCGGGCGCTCATGATCATGCGCATTGCCTATCGCGCGGCGCGCGCGGGCATCGTCACCGGCGTCCTGCTGGCGGTGGCGCGCATCAGCGGCGAGACAGCGCCCTTGCTGTTCACGGCGCTCAACAACCAGTTCTTCAGCGTCGACATGAACGCCCCGATGCCCAGCCTGCCGGTGGTCATCTTCCAGTTCGCTTTGTCGCCCTACCATGAATGGCAGAAGCTCGCCTGGACCGGCGCGCTCCTGATCACCGTTGCGGTGCTGGCGCTCAGCGTCCTCGCCCGATCCCTTACTGCTGCAAGGAAGTCCCAATGAGCGTCACTGAAGGAGGCGGTCCGTCGGTGGCCGTGCCGGTCGCTGCCCACGCCAAGCTCGATACGTCGAAGCTCGCCGAGAAAATCACGATCCGCAATCTCGAGTTCTTCTACGGCGATTCGCGGGCGCTCAAGGGCATCAGCCTGTCGCTCTATGCCAACAAGACGACGGCCTTCATCGGCCCGTCGGGTTGCGGCAAGTCGACCCTGCTGCGCGTCCTCAATCGCATGTACGACCTCTATCCCGGCCAGCGCGCCACCGGCGAGGTCCTGTTCGACGGCGACAACCTCTTGCGTGCCGACCAGGACATCAACCTGCTGCGTGCCCGTATCGGCATGGTTTTCCAGAAGCCGACGCCTTTCCCCATGTCGATCTACGAAAACATTGCCTTCGGCATCCGGCTCTACGAGCGCCTGCCTCGCGCCGAGATCGACGCCCGGGTCGAATCGGCGCTGCGTCGCGCCGCGCTGTGGGACGAGGTCAAGGACAAGCTGGCGGCCAACGGCCAGAGCCTGTCGGGCGGCCAGCAGCAGCGTCTGTGCATCGCCCGCACCGTGGCGGTGAAGCCGGAGGTGATCCTGTTCGACGAGCCGTGCTCGGCGCTCGATCCGATCTCGACTGCGAAGATCGAGGAGCTGATCGACGAGCTGAAGCAGGACTACACGATCGTCATCGTCACCCACAACATGCAACAGGCGGCGCGGGTCTCCGACTTCACCGCCTTCATGTATCTCGGCGAGCTGATCGAGTTCGGCGCCACGGCCACGCTCTTCACCACGCCCAGGGACAAGCGGACGCAGGCCTACATCACCGGTCGCTTCGGCTGATTCGGCCGGAATCTGGAGAAGGAAGAGTCGACATGGCGGAACATACCCTCAAGCGGTTCGACGAGGAGCTGGAGCGGCTCAGCGCCACGATCAGCGAGATGGGCGGCTTGGCGGAGAACCAGTTGGCGCAGTCGCTGGTGGCGCTGCGCGCGCGCGACACCGAGATCGCCGAGAAGGTGATCGGCGACGACCCGCGGGTCGATGCGCTGGACGACGCCGTGCAGGAGCAGACGGTCAAGCTGCTGGCGCTGCGCCAGCCGATGGCGGTCGACCTCAGGGTCATCCTGTCGTCGATCAAGATCGCCGCGGCGCTGGAGCGCATCGCCGACTATGCCAAGAACAACGCCAAGCGCAGCATCGTGCTGGCCCAGACGACCACCCCGCCGGCCGCCGTCTCCGGTATCGACCGTCTGGGACGCCTGGTGCTGGTGGCGCTCAAGGACGTGCTCGATGCCTTCGCCCACGGCGACGTCGACAAGGCGCGCGACGTGTGGCAACGCGACGAGGAGATCGACCAAGTCTACACCGGCCTGTTCCGCGAGCTGCTGACCTACATGATGGAGGATCCGCGGACCATCACCGCGTGCTCCCATCTGATGTTCATGGCCAAGAACATCGAGCGCGCCGGCGATCACGTGACCAACATCGCCGAGCTGGTGAGCTTCCGCACCCTCGGGCACGGCTTCGACGAGACGCGGCCCAAGGGCAGCGCTTCGCTCTACACCGCGGGCAACGCCCCATGAGCATGACGACGCAGGCGGCGATGCGGCGCGACGTCCAGACATCGTCGATGAAGCCGCATGTGTTGATCGTCGAGGATGAGACCGCGCTGGTCGAGCTGCTGCGCTACAACCTCGAGCAGTCCGGCTTTCGCGTGTCCGTCGCCCACGACGGCGAGGAAGCGCTCACCCTCGTGCAGGAGGACATGCCCGACCTCGTCCTGCTCGACTGGATGCTGCCCCTGATGTCGGGCATCGAGGTCTGCCGCCAGCTACGCCGCCAGACCCTGACCGCGAACCTGCCGATCATCATGCTGACGGCGCGCGGCGAGGAGGGCGATCGCGTGCGCGGCCTCGATGCTGGCGCCGACGACTATGTCTCCAAGCCGTTCTCGCCCACCGAGCTGGTGGCGCGCATCCGCGCCGTGCTGCGTCGCATCCGCCCGGCCTTGGCCGACGAGGCACTGTCCTATGCCGATATCGTCATGGACCTGGTGGCACATCGGGTGACCAGGGGCGGCAAGCCGGTCCATCTCGGTCCGACCGAGTTCCGCCTGCTGCGCCACTTCATGGAGCATCCCGGCCGCGTGTTCTCGCGCGAGCAGCTCCTCGATTCGGTGTGGGGCAAGGATGTCTATGTCGAGGCGCGCACCGTCGACGTCCATATCCGTCGGCTGCGCATCGCCTTGAACGGCGACCAGCAGGCGGACCTCATCCGCACCGTGCGGGCCGCCGGATACGCGCTCGACGCCACGCCGGGTTGAGACGAGTTATCCACATCCTGGTAACGCTGCCGTAGCGTCGCACCGCTAAACGAACGGTGCTCGTTCTCAGCCGGCAGCCCCACGCCCCTCTGCGGAACGAGCCGGTTCCCCCGGCACGGAGATACCCGATGCCGATTTACTACCCCTCCTTCCTCGTTGAAGGAGGGGTTTCCTTTTGCGCGATCCGCCACAGCCAGAGCAGCAGCAGCAGGCCTGGGATCGCGAGCAGGGTGGTGGCCAGCCAGAAGGCCGGCCAGCCGATCGTGACGGCGAGCCAGCCGCCGCCGGCCGACAAGGTGGTGCGGCCGAACGCCATCAGCGAGGTCAGGAGCGCATACTGCGTGCCCGCCATGCCCGAGGTGCACAGGCTCGACAGGTAGGCGACGAAGGCGATCGAGCCCAGCGAGCCGGTGAAGTTGTCGGCGGTGATGGCGAGCGTCAGCACGACGATGTCGTGCCCCGCGACCGCCTGCCAGGAGAACAGAAGGTTGGTCACCGCTTGCAGGATGCCGCCGACCAGCAACGCCTTGAACAGGCCGTAGCGGGCGACGACGATTCCGCCGGCCAGCCCGCCCAGGATCGTCGCGGCGACGCCGAAGCTCTTGGTGACGCCGAAAATCTCCGGTCCGGTGAAGCCGAGCGCCACGTAGAACGGCCGGGCCATGCTGCCGCCCAGCGCGTCGCCGTACTTGTAGAGCAGGGCGAACAGCAGGATGACGACCCAGCCGCGATAGGCGAAGAACTCGGCGAATGGCCGGACCACGGCCTGATTGACCCACGCGCCGGTCGAGGCGATGACCGGCCGCTCCGACTGGGGCTCCGTGGCGAAGAACGTGGTGACGATGCCGACGACGATCAGGGCGGCGATGGCGCTCAGCACCATCGGCCACGGCAGGATGGTCGGCAGCAGCAGCGCCATGGCGTCGACGATCCACAGCGCGATGCGATAGCCGAGCTGGGTGGTGGCCGAGCCGGCCCCCTGCTCGTCGTCGTTGAGGATCTCGATGCGATAGGCGTCGACGGCGATGTCCTGGGTCGCAGAGAAGAAGGCGATGGCGAAGGCGGCCGCGGCAGTGAACCACGGCGTCTGCACCGGATCGCTCCACGCGAGCGCCAGCGTCGACACCAGCACGCCCGCCTGGGCGAGCAGCATCCAGCTCCGCCGCCGCCCGAGCCAGGCGTCGAGACCCGGCAACGGCAACTGATCGACCAGCGGCGCCCAGACGAACTTGAAGGCGTAGGGCGTGCCGACCAGGACGAAGATGCCGATCGTCGTCAGGTCGACGCCGACCTTGGTCATCCAGTAGCTCAGCACGGCACTGGTCAGCAGGAACGGCATGCCGCTCGAGTAGCCCATCAACAGGATGATGAGCTGGCGGCGGTCGCGATAGACTGCGGCCGCCCTGACCCAGCGGTCCCAGGTCGACTGCGCGCTGTGGACGAGGCTCAAATCAGCTCGCGCAACGCCTGCTCGGGACGCGCGCCGACATGGGAAATGATTTCCGCCGCAGCGACGCCGCCCAGCCGCGCGCATTCGGCGAGCGGCTTGCCGTGCGTGAAGCCGAACAGGAAACCGGCGGCGTAGAGATCGCCGGCGCCGGTCGTGTCGACCACCCGGGCCGCCGGGGCCGCCGGCACCGCCCAGGTCTCGCTACCCTTGAGCACGACCGAGCCCTTCTCGCTGCGCGTCAGCGCGGCGATCTTGGCCTCGCGCCGCACGGCCTCCATCGCCTCGTCGAACGACTCGACCTCGTAGAGCGCTTTGATCTCGGCTTCGTTGCCGAACAGGATGTCGATCTTGGTGCGCAGAAGATCGCGGAACTCGCTGCGATAGCGGTGCACGCAGAACGAATCCGACAGGGTGATCGACACCAGCCGGTTCTGCGCGTGGGCGGCATCGAAGGCCTTCAGCACCGCCTGCTTGGCGGCCGGCGCGTCCCACAGGTAGCCCTCGACGTAGGTCACCGCCGCCGAACCGACCAACGCGGGATCGATGTCCGACGGACCGAGGCCGGTGCAGGCGCCGAGGTAGGTGTTCATGGTGCGCTGCGCGTCCGGTGTGATCAGGATGAGGCAGCGCGCCGTCGACGGGCCGCTCTTGGCCTTCGGCGTATCGAAGGCGACGCCGATCGACTTCAGGTCGTGGCCGAACACGGTGCCGAGCTGGTCGTCGCGCACCTTGCCGATGTAGGCGCCCTTGCCGCCGAACGAGGCGACGCCGGCCATGGTGTTGCCGCACGAGCCGCCCGAGACTTCGATCGCCGGTCCCATGGCATCGTAGAGCGCCTCGGCACGCTCCTCGTCGATCAGCATCATGCTGCCCTTGACCAGCCCGTGCTGGCCGAGGAACGCATCGTCGGTGCGCGAGAGGACGTCGACGATGGCGTTGCCGATGCCGAGCACGTCGTAAGCGGATTTCATGGACTCTCCTAGAGCACATTCCGTTCGGCTGGAACAGCCGGACGGAAGGCGCCTGTTTCAACAACTATCCCCAGTGCGCGCATTCTCGCTTATGGGGAACCGCAAGCGGTTCCCTACGAGCGAGAATTGCTCCGGATCGCCCTACAACGACACCAGATGCATCCCCGGCCTGGTCTCCTCCAGCAAGGTCACGATGCCCGCGACCGTGAAGGGCACGTCGGCACGCAAGCTCGAGCGGTCGATGGCGAGCGAGCGCAATCCCATTTCGCACACGATGAAGCGCGCGCCGAGCTCGATGCAGGCCTGTAGCAGGGTCTCGAAGTCGCCGACGCCGCGCGCGTGATTGGCGGCGTCGCGCGCCCAGCCATCGAGTTGCGGCGGCGGACCGGTCAGTGCGCGGATGCCGGCCATGGTGAAGAACAGGACGGCCGGCTTGTTCACCGCCAGGGCAGCGGCGGCCAGTGCCAGGCCGTAATGCACGCTCTCGTAGTCGCCGGCGCGCACGATCACCGAGACGCCGCCCGCGGAGCCCCGGCCCATCGGGACGTCGCGCGTATCGCTCATGCCGCCCTGCCGTGTCTCGTCCCGCAGGTCGGGCAATCCGGACGTTTGGCGATCGCCACTTCGTCGAAGCTGCCGGCGAGCGCGTCGTAGAGCACCAGCCGGCCGGACAGCGAGCGGCCGATGCCAAGAATTTCCTTCACCACTTCGGTCGCCTGCATCGCGCCCAACGTGCCGGCCAGCGCCCCCAGCACGCCGGCCTGCGCGCAGCTCGGCACGGCGTCCTCGGAAGGCGTCTCGGGAAAGATGCAACGCAGGCATGGATGACCGTCGCCCTGCCACGCCTTGTAGGTCGAGATCTGGCCGTCGAAGCGCAGGATGGCGGCAGCCACGAGGGGCTTGCGCAAGCGATGGCACACGTCGTTCAGCAGATAGCGGGTGGTGAAATTGTCGCTGCCGTCGGCCACGATGTCGTAGCCGGCGACGATGCGCTCGGCGTTGCCCGCTTCGAGACGTTCGTCGTGGGCGATCACGCCGATCTCGGGATTGATGTCGGCGAGGGCACGGCGCGCGCTTTCGACCTTGGCGAGGCCGATATCGGCGGTGCGATGGATGATCTGGCGCTGCAGGTTCGACAGATCGACCCGATCGTGATCGATCACGCCCAGGGTGCCGATGCCGGCGGCTGCGAGATATTGCAGAAGGGGCGCGCCGAGCCCGCCGGCGCCGATCACCAGGACGCGCGCGGCGATCAGCCGCGCCTGACCGATGCCGCCGATCTCAGCCAGCACGATATGGCGGGCGTAGCGGCGGATCTGCGGCTCGGTGAGCTCGGGCAGCGCGGTCATGGCTCGCTTATAGCATGTCCGCTATAGAGCCAGCCCGCATGACCCAGACCGCCACCCGCCCCACCTTGACGCCTGTCCTCCTGGGGGTGCTGGCGCTGCTGTCGTCCTTCACGCCTTTGTCGATCGACATGTATTTGCCGGCGCTGCCGGTGATCGCGCGCGATCTCCATGGCACGGCAGGGGACATTCAGCTCACGCTGTCGGCCTTCATGGTCGCCTTCGGCGCCGGACAGATCTTCTATGGTCCGGCCGGCGATCGCTTCGGCCGCCGACCGGTCATCCTGATCGGTCTTGCGATCTACATCGTGGCTAGCGTCGGTTGCGCCTTTGCCGTCGAAGCCGGGCATCTCATCCTGCTGCGCTTCTTGCAGGGCCTTGCCGCCTGTGCCGGCGTGGTGCTGGCGCGCACCATGGTGCGCGATCTCGCCGAGCGCGATCAGGCGGCGCGCGCCATGTCGCTGATGATGGCCTGCACCTCGATCGCGCCGATGCTGGCGCCGCTGATCGGGGGCCAGGTGCTGTGGTTCCTGGGCTGGCGGGCGATCTTTTGGGTGCTGGCCGGCATCGGCGTGATCGGTCTCGCCGCCGCCTGGCTGTTGCTGCCCGAGACGCTGCGGGCGGAATATCGCCAGCCGCTGGTGCTGTCGTCGGTGCTGCGTCGCTTCGGCGAGCTGTTCCGTCATCGCGCCTTCATGGGCTACGCCTTCACCGGCACGTTCCAGTTCTCGGCGCTGCTGTCTTTCCTGTCTGGCTCGCCGTTCGTCTTCATCGAGCGCTACGGCGTGTCGCCGCAGCATTACGGCCTGATCTTCGGTGGCATGGTCGTGTTCATGACCCTGGGCAGCCTGCTCAATGCCCGCTTCGTGCGGGTGTTCGGCGCCGGCCGCATCCTGCGCTACGCCGTGATCGTGCCGGCGGTCGCCGGTTCCTGTGCGCTGGTCTTGGGCGTGATCGAGGCGCGCACCGGCGCGATCGGCATGTGGCCGTTCATCCTGTGCATCGGGCCGCAGATCGCTACCATCAGCCTGATCGGCCCCAACTCCATGGCGATGGCCTTGCAGCGCTATCCGCACATGGCTGGTACGGCCTCGTCCCTGATGGGCGTCATGCAGTTCGGCATCGGCGCCGTGTTCGGCGCCATGGTGGGCCAATTCTTCGACGGCACTGTGTTGCCGATGGTCGCCGCCATGGGCATCGCCGGCATCCTGTGCCTGCTCTCGCACCGTCTGCTGGTTCGCCGCGGCTAGGGTGTGTCTTTATAGATAGGCCCCACCGATACAAGGCAAGGCAATCACCGCTTTGCCCCCGAAATCGGACATCGGCGTAGGACGAGGGCATTTCCGGTAAGGGCCACAAGCGGACATGCCACAAGGCTCCATCCCGAACCGCATATTGCGATGTTGCGGCAGCATTCCATCCCAAGTGGGACCTTCCTGCTTCGGGGTTGCGGATGGTGCCGACGACGGGCGGCGCCACTTCCGCGCATGCACAACTCGCGCGGACTGTCGTGAGGGTGACGCAGCAATGACAAGTGTCGAAGCCATTGCAAGAGGAATCTGTTTGAGCCGAGACCAAGGTCTCGAGATAGTGCAAGTTGTCGATATTGCCCGTTGCTCAAGGAGAAGGTGCCGATGACCACACAGCAGATTCGCTTCGATGATGGTGCCGCCTATGAGCGCATGATGGGTGCCTGGAGTCGGCTCGCGGGCGAAGTGTTTCTTGACTGGCTGGCTCCGGCTTCTGGCCTCCGATGGGTCGATGTCGGTTGCGGTAATGGCGCCTTCACCGAGCTGCTTTTCGATCGTTGTGCGCCATCCGCGGTCGACGGGGTCGATCCATCCGAAGGCCAGCTCGATTTCGCCCGCAGGCGGCTCGCCGGGCGTTTGGCCAAGTTCCATCGAGGCGATGCCTTGCAACTCCCGTTCGTCGACCGCGACTTCGATGCCGCCGTCATGGCCCTGGTGATCTTCTTCGTGCCCGATCCCGCCAAGGGCGTGGCCGAGATGGTGCGGGTGGCGAAGCCTGGCGGCCTGGTGGCTGCTTATGCGTGGGATATGCTGGGCGGTGGATTCACCCAAGAACCGATACAGGCCGAGATGCGGGCGATCGGCCTGAAGCCGGTGATGCCGCCACGTGCGGAGGCGTCACGGATCGAGGCGTTGAGCGCGTTGTGGGAGGGTGCCGGACTTGAAGATGTGGAGACCCGGGAGATTCCGGTATCTCGCACCTTCGCAAACTTCGAGGAGTACTGGACGACCAGCTTGGCCGGCACCACCGGCCAGACAATTGCAGCGCTTCCCGCCACGGAGGCCGAAGGCCTCAAGGCCCGGGTGCGCGACCGCTTGCCGGCCGACGCCGATGGCCATGTAGTCTGCAAGGCGCGCGCCAACGCAGTGCAGGGCCGGGTGCGAAAACTACGCGCTGACTGAGGCGACCGAGTAGACGATTCTGCCATGTCCGTTCAGGGTCAAACGCGCCGGTTTCGTGGAGTTCGCGAAGAGCCTGCTTTGCCTTCGATAGCCGACCTTCAGAGCCGGCGATGGGGGCGTGACTTAGCGTGGCCAGGACCACCAAAAATACAAGAATTTCGCCGTTATTGAGGTTCTTGGAGTGTCACAGGCCTTCGCTGCCGGTGGTCGCGTCTCCCAATGTCCGCTCTCGGCTACCAAAACCGCCCCGTCCGAGCCGCGTTGATGTGCTATGGCACACCTCAACAGAGTGGAGAATTGAATGGCCAAGAAACCCGGCAGCCGGGCAGAGTTCGTATTTTTCAACGTAACCTACGAGGACGGCTCACTGCGCTCGAACCGGCGGGTTCCCGCCGACGCCTTGGCAGATGGGGATGGTCAGGCTCGCGCCGTAATCGAGGAGCAGGACCGCGCCGTGGCAGAGAAGTCAGGCATCCCTCCGCTCACCATCAAATCTATCGACAGAGCGGCCTGAGCCAGAGCGTTGGACGCTGGCGAGCCAGCTTAGCTGTAGCGGTATCCGTTGGACTATCGGGGCTTCCGAGCAGCCGACTAGGCGTAGTTTTCCGGTATGGGAGGAGCATGGGCCAGCCGATTTCCGAAACCAAGAAGGCGCACCTTTTAAGGCGGGCCGAGGCCAGACTGAACTTCGCCCTGAACTTGCCTACCCCGGACATCAACCGGGAAGCCAAGATCAAAGCGGCGGAGAAGGCGATTACTAATCAGTCAGTAATGTAGGCTACTTTCTGCTGTGCTTGGACGGTTCGTGGCGTATAATGGCGTGTATGAAGCGCGATGGCCGCAAGCTTGATCACAAGACGCTGGAAGCGATCCGCCTGATGGCGATGGAGCGGCTTGGCGAGGGCGAGGCGGCGAGCTCGGTGATGGAGTCGTTCGGATTCTGCCGGACGACGATTTACAAGTGGCGGAACAAGGTCAGAGACGGCAAGGGACTGAAGGCGCTTGTGTCGCGCAAGGCAACCGGTCGCCCCCGTAGTCTGACAGCGGCGCAGGAGAGCCGGGTATTTCGCTGGATCAACGGCAAGGACCCTCGGCAGTACGGCTTCGACTTCGGCTTGTGGACACGCCAGGTAGTCGGGCAGCTGATCGAGGACAAGTTTGGCGTCAGGTTGAGCCTGGCTTCGGTTGGCACATTGCTGGCGCGCCTGGGGTTGACGCCTCAGAAGCCGTTACAGCGCGCCTATGAGCGTGATCCGGAGGCGATCGAAGCGTGGAAGATGGAGGTCTATCCGAAGCTTGCGGCGCGGGCCAAGAAGGTGAATGCCGATATCTACTTTTGGGACGAAGCTGGGTTCCGGGCCGACGCCGTGCAAGGACGGACGTGGGGCAAGAAAGGCGAGACACCGGTGATCGCCGTGCCGGGCAAGCGACAGACGATCTCGGCGGCATCGGCGGTCAACGCCAAGGGCGCCTTCTGGTTTGCGACGTACCAGGGTGGGCTGAATGCAGATCTGTTCGTCGGCATGCTCGAGCTGATGATGAAGCGCCGCCGCCGTCCCTTGTTTCTCGTGCTCGACAATCTGGCAACCCACAAGGCGAAGGTGGTGACCGAATACGTCGCCAGCACCCGGGGCAAGCTGGAGCTGCATTATCTGCCGGGCTATGCGCCCGAACTCAATCCCGATGAGCTGGTCTGGAACTACATGAAGCGCACAGGCACGGCGCGCCGCTCGCTCGGCAAGGGAGAAGTGCTCCAGGACCACATCGAAGCCGACATGCTGGCCATCCAGCGCAACCCCGGCCTCGTCAAGTCGTTCTTCCGTGCTCCATATGTAGCCTATATTACTGACTGATTAGTAAGAGTGCCCTCGCATCGAAGACGAGCAACGTGCGAAAGGCAAAGAGGCCCGCGCGATGAAAACGCTTTGACCAGACGAGGCCGCTTGCTGCTGTCCCCCGCGGCCGAAACGGCGTGTGCCAACCAGCAACACAACAATAGCGACACGGACCAAGGCCGCCGCGGCCTTTATTCGGTGCACCACCCGCCTTCGTCACTCGTCAGAGCGGCACGGTTTTCGTGATGGGTACCGGTGGAGGCGTTCCAACGGGGCAGCCAGCAGACGGGTGGGCCTCACGATCCAGCCCACGCTCCTCGCACGCGCCGACGAGGTGGTCGAGATAAGAATGCCCGCCAAGTCCGGTCAGGATCAAACGGCGACCCTGCGGGGTTGTCGCCGTATGTCCGCCTTGCCCTCGAAAGCGGACACCCCGGATTTGCGAATACACGCCTTAGTCTGGTCCGCTATCGATTCAGATCCACTACCACCAGATCGCCGCGCTCGTTGCCGACGGCGAGCTTCTCGCCGTCAGGCGACCACGCGAGGCAAGTCACTGCCGAGCCGTCGGCCATCTTCAGCACGACAGATTGTCGGCTCTTGATATCGCCGAGCTGCAGCTCGCCCGAATCGTAGCCACCGGCGACGAGGTCCGAGGTCGCTCGAGCGGCGACGACCGTAATCAGGCCGGCGCCTTCCGAGCCGAACTGCACCGGTGGCTTGCCCTCGGGTCCTTTGCCGGCGAACGGCCAGGCGGTGAAGACGGGTTGCGCCGAGGTGCAGAGGAAGCGCGAGTCGGACGCCCACGCCAGCGACTTCACCTTGGCGGGATAACCCTGCATGCGCATGTCGGTGGCTTGGGCGATGCGCCAGACATGGATGTCGTTCTCCTGCGTGCCGGTCGCGATGAAGCGGCCGTCGCTGCTCCACTTCAACGCCACATGGCTGCCGCGCCAGGCGAACAGGCGCGGCGGCACGCTGACTTGGCCGATGCTCCAGACCGTGACGCCGCCGTAATGGGCGCAGGCAATTCGGCCGCCGTCCTTGTTGAAGTCGATGCCGGCGATCGTGCTCTGGTGAGGCCCGAATTCTCGGACATCGCTGCCTTTGACGAGAACGGCCGTACGCCCGACGGCGGCGGCGACGAGGCCGCTGCGATGCGCGGCCAGGTGCTCGATCCACTTGCCCTTGTAACTCGCGATCTCGCTCGCCGATCCGTCCTTGCCATGGCGGAGCAGACGGCCATCGTCGCCCCCGCTCACGAAGCCGTCACCGGCCGGATCGGCGACCAGACTCAACACCACGCCGCCATGCACGGGCGTCGGCGCTTCGGGCAGGCCGGCGTCGAGGTCGGCCGGCAGCAACCGGACGCGCCCGTCGCCCAGGGCGAAGGCCACGACGGTTCCGTCGCGACTGAAGGCGCAGGCGGCGACGGGCGCGTCGCCTGACACGGAGCGCGTGGGCGGCAGCTTCTCGGCCCACGACCGATAGGAGAGATCGAGCTTCACGCCGAGAGGCAGTCGTCGAAGCCGCGCTGCAGGTTCGCACCATCCAGGTTGCGGCCGATGAAGACGAGCTTGCTCGATCGCTTCTCGCCTTCCTTCCAGGGCGTGCCCCAATCGCTGTCCATCATCATGTGGACGCCCTGATAGACATAGCGCCTCGGCGCCCCCTGAATCGCCAGGATGCCCTTGCTGCGGAAGATGTCGGGGCCGCGCAACTGCAGGAGCGCGCCCATCCACTTCTGGAACTTGTCCGGGTCGACCGGCCGATCGGCGGTGAGCGACAGGCTCGCGATCTCTTCCTCGTGGTTGTGGTCGTGGCCGTGCTGGAGGAAGTCGGGCTCGAACTCGAGGATGCGCTTCAAGTCGAACGCCCCCTTGTCGAGGATGACCTCGAGCTCGATGCGGCTCTTCTCGGTCTTGTGGATCTGGGCATAGCGGTTGATCGAGCGGATCTTGCCCTCGACCTTGGCGAGATCGTCGGCGCTCACGAGGTCTGTCTTGTTGAGCAGGATCACGTCGGCGAAGGCGACCTGCTCCTCGGCTTCGTTGCCTTGCTCGAGCTGACCCAGGAAGTGCTTGGCGTCGACCACCGTCACGATGGCATCGAGGCGGGTCCGCGCCTTGACCTCTTCGTCGGTGAAGAAGGTCTGCGCCACAGGGCCGGGGTCGGCGAGGCCGGTGGTCTCGACCAGGATGCCGTCGAACTTGTCCTTGCGCTTCATCAGCCCTTCGATGATGCGGATCAGGTCGCCGCGCACGGTGCAGCAGATGCAGCCGTTGTTCATCTCGAACACTTCCTCGTCGGCATTGACCACGAGGTCGTTGTCGACGCCGAGCTCGCCGAACTCGTTGACGATGACGGCGTACTTCTTGCCATGCTGCTCGCTCAGGATGCGGTTGAGCAGCGTGGTCTTGCCGGCGCCGAGATAGCCGGTCAGCACGGTCACGGGGACTTGCACTTGAGCCATGCGAATTCCTTAGATTTTCGACCTTTGAGATAGGGTGGGCGGGGCGTTTAGTCCAGCCGGCAAGCGACGTACCGTGCGCAGGGGCGTCCCGTCCTCGGTTCGGCCGCGACCGAACCTTTGCAGCGTCACCGGATGGTAGGCCGGCTCATGTCGCGACTTTACTATGGCTGGCGCATTGTCGCGGTCTGCCTGATCGCCGCGCTGTTCGCCAACGCGCTCGGCCTGTTCGGCGCCGGGGTCTATCTGCAGGTGCTGGTGGAGACCAAGCACTGGTCCACCAGCGCAGTCTCCAGTGCCATTACGCTCCTGTACATCACGAGTGCATTGCTGCTGGTCCCGGTGGGCAGCAGCATCGCTCGGGTCGGGCCGAAGCCCATCTTTGCCTTGGGTGCGGTCGCTCTTGCTATCGCCGTGGCAGCCATCGGCCAGGTGACGCAACCGTGGCAAGCCTATTTGGTGTTCCTTGCAATGGGCGTGGGCTGGGCGTGCTTGTCGACCACGGCGGTCGCCACGACCCTCGCGCCCTGGTTCGAGCGCCATCAGGGGCGCGCCGTCTCGATCGCCTCGCTCGGCGCCAGCGTCGGCGGCCTGTTGGGGGCGCCGCTCTTGTTGTTCGGCACTGCGCGGCTGGGCTTCGCTGCCACGACGGCGAGTGCCGCCGTGCTGGCCCTTGTGGTGGTTTTGCCGCTGGCGCTGTTTGTGATGAAGCGCCGCCCGGAGGACCTGAGCCTCCTTCCCGATGGCGCTTCAGGGGCGAATTCGGCGATTGCCGCCCCATCCGTTCAGTGGAGCCGCCGTGGAGCCCTCCGCACGGCGGCACTGCGCAGCGTGATTCTGGGCTTTGGCATGGGCATGATGGTGCAGGTCGGCTTCGTCACCCATCAGGTGGCGTTGCTTTCGCCGGGGCTCGGCACGGCGGGCACATCGCTGGCCGTTGCGGCGACGGCGGCCACGGCGTTGCTTGGCCGCCTGATGCTCGCACGCTTCGCCGACCAGATCAGTCCTCGCCTCGCGGCGGCGGCCATGATGACGGCCGCTGCGGGCGCGCTCGCGGCGATGGCTCTGTCGCCCGTTCCACCGGTGCTGATCCTCGGCAGCGTGCTGATGGGGGCAACCATCGGCAACATCACGACGCTATCGCCGATCGTGGTGCGCCGCGAATTCGGGGCCTTGTCTTTTGGTGCGGTCTACGGAATCGCCTCATGCGCCATTCAGCTTGCGATAGGACTGGGGCCAAGCCTCTATGGTGCGCTGCACGACGCCTTCGAGGGTTATCGCGTGCCGCTGTTGCTCGCGGCGGTGGTCGATCTTGCAGCGGCGGCCGTGGTCGTTGCGGGCGCCACTAAAGCCGCTCGCCCCTGATCAGCTTGGGCAGGTCGCCGACGAGGCCCATGGCATGGCGCACGAAGAAGCGGCGCAGGGGCGGCGTCCGGTTGACCGCTGCCAGGCCGACGTCGCGCAGCAGCCTGAGCGGGGCAGAGTCGTTGGAGAACAGCCGATTGAGCAGATCGGTGGCCGCGACCATGGTGAAATTGTCGGCACGCCGCCAGCGCGCGTAGCGCTCGAGCGAGTGGACGTCGCCGACATCGAGGCCGAGCCGCTTGCTGTCGATCAGCACCTCTACGAGGGCGGCGATGTCGCGGACGCCGAGATTGTAGCCTTGGCCGGCTATGGGATGGATGCCGTGCGCCGCATCGCCCACCAGCACCAGCCGCGTGTCGACATAGCGGTCGGCGTGAACCAGGTGGAGCGGGTAGCTCCAGCGCGGACCGATCGGCTCGACGCGGCCGAGATGATCGCCGAAACGCCGGGCGAACTCGGCCTGGAAACGCACCGGATCGGTGCCGAGGATGCGCCTGGCCAAGTCGGCGCGCTCGGTCCAGACGATCGACGATCGGTGCTCGCCTGCCGGCCCGTCGCGCATCGGCAGGATGGCGAACGGCCCGCTGGGCAGGAATTTTTCCTGGGCGACGCCGCGATGCGGTCGTTCGTGCTGCGCGACCAGCACGATCGCGATCTGGCCGTACGACCAGGATCGGGCACCGATGCCGGCTTCCACGCGGAGGGCGCCGAAGCGCCCCTCGGTCGAGGCCACCAGTCGTGTCGACAGGCGCCTGCCGCTCTTCAGCGTAAGCTCGGCGCCGTCGGCATCGCGCCGGGTCTCGATCACCTCGTCGGGTGCGATCGGCTCGACGTGCGGACAGGCGGCCAGCCGACGCAGCAGGGCAGCGCGCAGGAAGCGGTTCTCGACGATCCAGCCCATCGGCGCCGGCTCGCCATCGCCGTCAGTGCCGGCTTCGCGGTGATCGAAGTGCAGAAACAGCGGGCTCGCGCGGCCGTCATGACCGGCGTCCGAGATACGAATGTCGAGAATCGGCTCGGCGTGCTCGGCGATATCGGGCCACATGCCGAGCGCCTCGAACAGGCGTTGGCTGGTGTAGGCGAGGGCGGTGGTCCGGCCATCGAAGGCGGGGTCGACGAGGGTATCGAGGGGGACGCGGTCGATCAGCGCCGTGCCGAGCCCTGCCTCGCCGGCGGCGAGCGCCAGAAGGCTGCCGTTCAGGCCGGCGCCCACGACAACGAGATCGGTCGGCTCGCCCTTCATAGCCTCTAGATGGCAGTCGACCGGGCCGGCTGCAACAGGTGCCAGCCCAGCCGGGTCGGTCGAATTGTCTCAGAACGACTTGCTGATGGTGAAGATGGCGCGGGCGTCGCAGTTCATGGTGCCGCCGCAGCCCTGGACGTCGAGGTTGGTGTCGACGTAGGCGATGGTGAGATCGAAGCCATAGACGTTGACAGTCAGGCCGATCTGCCAGTCCCAGTAGTTGTCGTTGGCAATGCCATAGTAGGAGTAGCGCTCGACATACTGGTTGCCGATGGTGCCGAACAGCTTGAACGTGACGTTCTCGTTGAAGTTGATGAAGGTCAGGGGAACCGCGACCTGACCCCACTTGTACCAGGCGTTGCCCGAGTTGGCGTAGAAGTTGGGGCTGTAACGCACGGCGGCGCTCACTTGGGCGACGCCGAAGTCGTAGCCGGCGACCAGGCCGAACTCGTTGAAGTCGTAATACAGATCGGCCGGGGCGCCGAGATAGTTGTAGCGGATGTAGCCGAGGTCGAAGGTGAGCTTCTCGCTGAGAGCCTTGAGCTTGAAGCCGGCGAGCAGGTCGACCTCGGCGATCGTGCCGGTATTGGTGTAGGTGGCGGTGTTGGGGTTGAGAGCGAGGAAGTACACGTTGCTGCCCCAGGCGCCGACATAGGCGCTGAGCGCGGCGTCCTGTCCGAGCGACAGGGACGGAGTCTCGTAGCCGAAGGCCGCCTGGCCGGCGACCTGACGCTGGGTCTGCGAGATGCCGCGGTAGGAATAGTCCGTGGTGAAAGCAAAGGTCGCCGCAAAGATTCCGCCGAACGGGGCCTTCCATGTCCCTTCCGAGGTTGGCTCAGGCAGCGTGTTCGGTGCGGTCTGTGCATTCGCAACGCCACTTGCGCTGGTCATAAGCACGGCAAGACCAAAAGTTGCAATTTTTTTGAGCAGCACGACCACCCCCAAACGCTACTTTGTTCCTTCTTGCCGGTGCTCTGCAAGCAGAGTGCCAACTAATCGACACAATTTCTGCACCGTTCTTGGCACGAGCCTTGCTGCTGCTTCGCCAGAGTTTTTGGGCGGGCGTTCCGCCTGTTGGAGGGCAGCTTAATGAAAATGGTCATGGCGATCTTCAAGCCATTCAAGCTCGACGATGTGCGCGACGCGCTCACGTCCCTGGGCATCCAGGGCCTGACGGTGAGCGAAGTGAAGGGCTTCGGGCGGCAGAAGGGGCAGACCGAGATCTATCGCGGCGCCGAGTATGCGGTGAGCTTCCTGCCCAAGATCAAGATCGAGGTCGTGATCGACGACGCCATGGTCGAACGGGCCGTCGAGACGATCCGCAAGGCAGCCGGCACCGGCAAGATCGGTGACGGCAAGATCTTCGTCATGCCGATCGAGCATGCGGTCCGCATTCGCACCGGCGAGTCCGGCATCGAAGCGCTGTGATCGCCGACAGCTATCCGAACAATCGATGACCGAACAAGAATCAGAGGGACATACGATGAAGCGCAAGTTCAACGCTTTGCTTGCCGGCGTCGGGGCAGCCGGCTCGCTGCTCCTGCCGGCACTCGCCCTGGCGGCCGACGAGAAGCCCAAGCTCGACACCGGCGATACCGCCTGGATGCTGACATCGACCGCGCTGGTGCTGATGATGACCATCCCCGGCCTGGCATTGTTCTACGGCGGCATGGTGCGCAAGAAGAACGTGCTCGCCACGGTGATGCAGAGCTTCGCCATCACCTGCCTGATCTCGGTGTTGTGGCTCATCATCGGCTACAGCCTCGCCTTCACGCCCGGTAGCACCATCATCGGCGGGCTGAGCCGCATCTTCCTGCGCGGGCTCACGCTCGAT
Organism: Reyranellaceae bacterium; assembly: GCA_046349335.1. Taxonomy (GTDB): domain Bacteria; phylum Pseudomonadota; class Alphaproteobacteria; order Reyranellales; family Reyranellaceae; genus Reyranella. The sequence goes on along the minus strand of JAXMCO010000006.1, from coordinate 139,031 downwards.
GGCGTGCACGAGCTCGCCAAGACGATCCCCGAGACTGTCTATCTGTGCTTTCAGTTGACCTTCGCCATCATCACGCCTGCGCTGATCGCGGGCGCCTTCGCCGAGCGCATGAAGTTCTCGGCCATGATGTGGTTCATGGCGCTGTGGTCGCTGATCGTCTATGCGCCGATCGCCCATTGGGTGTGGGGCGGCGGCTTCCTCGGCGACTGGGGCGTGCTCGACTTCGCCGGCGGCACGGTGGTGCATATCAATGCCGGCGTGGCCGGCCTGATCTGCGCGCTCGTGCTCGGCAAGCGCAAGGGCTTCGGCCACGACAACATGGCGCCGCACAACCTGGTCTATTCGGTGATCGGCGCGTCGCTGCTGTGGGTCGGCTGGTTCGGCTTCAATGCCGGGTCGGCGGGCTCGGCCAATGGCAATGCCGGCATGGCCATGGCGGTGACCCAGTTCGCGACGGCGGCAGCGGCGCTGACCTGGATGTTCGCCGAATGGGTGACGCGCGGTAAGCCGTCGGTCCTCGGCGTGATCTCCGGCGCGGTCGCCGGCCTGGTCGCGATCACGCCGGCCTCTGGCTACGTCGCGCCGATGGGCGCGCTGGTGATCGGCATCGTCGCCGGGCTGATCTGCTTCTGGGGCGCCACCGGCCTCAAGCATGCCATGGGCTACGACGATTCGCTCGACGCGTTCGGCGTGCATGGCATCGGCGGATTCGTCGGCGCCATCCTGACCGGCGTCTTTGCCGTCGAGGTGATCGGCGGCGACGGCAAGAAGGGCCTGATCGACGGCAACGCCGGGCAGGTCCTCACCCAGCTCTGGGGCTCGCTGGTGTGCATCGCCTGGTGCGCGGTGGCGACGTTCATCATCCTCAAGATCATCGATGCGCTGATCGGTCTGCGCGTCACTTCCGAGGAGGAGGTCGAAGGCCTCGACATCAATCTCCACGGCGAGACGGTTCACTAGTTCCGCCCCTGCTCTCCCGGGAACCGGGCCTCCTCCCTGGTTCCCTTGTCCCCGCCGCATCCGTGTCGCGGCGGTCACTCAAGGCCCGGTGCTTTGTCGCCGGGCCACTTTTTTTGCCCGGAGTTTGACGCCAGCCAACGCAGGCGCCAGTCTATCGACCGACAGTCGGAGATCGGGAGGGAAGCGCATGAAGCTCGTGTCCGCCATCATCAAGCCGTTCAAGCTCGACGAGGTGCGGGACGCCCTGACTGGCGTTGGCGTGTCCGGCCTCACGGTGAGCGAAGTGAAGGGATTCGGCCGGCAGAAGGGCCAGACGGAAATCTATCGCGGCGCCGAGTACCTGGTGAGCTTCCTGCCCAAGGTGAAGATCGAGATCGTGGTCGATGACAGTCAGGTCGAGCGTGCGGTCGAGGCGATCCAGAAAGCCGCGCACACGGGCAAGATCGGCGACGGCAAGATCTTCGTCACGCCGGTCGAGCAGGCGCTGCGCATTCGCACCGGCGAGTCGGGATCCAACGCGCTCTAGCGCCGGCTCGACGGAACGAGCCCCAATGGAGTGAGCCAGGAGCGAGCGAAGGAATAACCAAGACAAGAGTCGAGATTTCAAGACAACAAGACAAGACGACACGGGAGAGACAATGCAAAGGATGGTCATGCGCCTCGGCGCGCCGTTGGCGTGCGCGATGACGATACCCTGCGCCGCGTCCGCGGCCGACAAGCCCGCCATCGATACCGGAGACACCGCCTGGCTGCTGGTCGCCACGGCGCTGGTCCTGATGATGAACATCCCCGGGCTGGCACTGTTCTACGCCGGCATGGTGCGCAAGAAGAACGTGCTGGCGACGGCCGTGCAGGCCTTCGCCGTCACGGCGTTGGTGACCCTGTTGTGGTTCATTGCGGGATATTCGCTGGCCTTCACCGATGGCGGGGCGCTCAACGGCGCGATCGGCTCGCTGTCGCGCGCTTTCGGCGCCGGCCTGCAGGGCAGCGTCCATGCCTTGGCCAAGACGGTGCCGGAGAACGTCTTTCTGATGTACCAGGCGACGTTTGCCGTCATCACTCCGGCGATCATCGCCGGCGCCTTCGCCGAGCGCATGAAGTTCTCGGCGATGATGTGGTTCATGGCCCTGTGGCTGCTGGTCGTCTATGTGCCGGTCGCGCACTGGGTTTGGGGCGGCGGCTTCCTCGGCACCGCCGGCGTGCTCGACTTCGCGGGCGGGCTCGTCGTCCATCTCAACGCTGGCATCGCCGGCCTCGTCTGCTGCCTGGTGATCGGCCCCCGCCAAGGCTACGGCAGCGAGTACATGGCGCCGCACAATCTCGTGCTGACCCTGATCGGCACGTCCCTGTTGTGGGTCGGCTGGTTCGGCTTCAACGCTGGATCGGCCCTGTCGTCCGGCGAGCTGGCCGGCAGTGCCATGCTGAACACCCACATCTCTGCGGCGGTGGCGGCCCTGGTGTGGATGTCGGTCGAATGGGCGAGTCGCGGCAAGCCCTCGGTCCTCGGCATCCTGTCCGGCGCCGTCGCCGGGCTCGGCACCATCACCCCGGCCGCCGGTTACGTCGAGCCGTGGGCGGCGCTGGCAATCGGCGTCATCGCCGGCCTGGTCTGCTATTGGGCGTCTGTCGTTCTGAAGAACCGCCTGGGCTACGACGACTCGCTCGACGTCTTCGGTGTTCACGGCGTCGGCGGCATCGTCGGGTCCATCCTGGTGGGCGTGTTCGCCACCCGGTTCATCAACGACGTCAACAAGGGGCAGCCCGTCGGGTTGGTCGACGGAAACGGCGGTCAGATCCTGACCCAGCTCTATGGCGTCCTCGCCGTTGGCGTCTTCTGCGCCGTCGCCACCTGGGTGGTGCTCAAGATCGTCGACGCCATGGTCGGCCTCAGGGTCAGCCGCGACGAGGAGACCGAAGGTCTCGACACCGCCCTGCACGGTGAGCGGGTCCAGTAGGAGGCATTTCCCGCCCCAGCGAAGCTGGGGCGGGTTCGAATCTTCGCGGATGGAGGGGGTAATCCGAGAATTCGGAGGGTCATGACCCTCCGGCGCATGACAGCGCTACCTTCCCATGGCGCGGGGAGGAGAATCGAAAAAGGGACCCCTGAGGAAAGTCGCCTATTCCTTTGTTGTTACTGCCTTATTTGTTCCCTAGAATGGCCTTATAGTCTCGCCGGCAGGAGGAGGCCCTGCTGCCGGGTCCATTGTTTTGTTTCGGCCCTGCTCGGCCTATTGGGTGGTCCAGATGCTGAACCCGCGCCTGACGGAAACGTTGACCGATTTTCCGTTTGCGCGGCTCAACACCCTTATCGCGCCCATCGCGCCGCCGGCCGATCTGTCGATGATCAACCTGTCGGTCGGCGAACCGCAAGGTGCGATGCCGGCATTTGCCCGCAAGATCGTGGCCGACGAGATCGACGGCTGGAATCGCTATCCGCCCAATCAGGGCATTCCAGACCTCAACCTGGCGATCGTCGAATGGCTCGGCCGGCGCTACCGGCTGCCGGCTGGGCTGCTCGACCCCACGCGCCATGTCATGCCGACGGCGGGCAGCAAGGAGGGCGTCTACATCATCGCCACCGTGGCGACGCCGCAGCAGAAGAACGGCGCCAGACCGGTCATCGCGCTCCCCAATCCATTCTATCAGGCCTATCTCGGCGGCGCCGTGCTGTCCGGTGCCGAGCCGCTCCTGGTCAATGCCAGTGCCGAGACCGGCTTCCTGCCTGACTTCGACACCATCGACGAGGCGACGTGGCAACGCATGTCGGTGGTCTATCTCTGCTCGCCGGCCAACCCGCAAGGCGCGATCGCCAGCATCGACTACCTGCAGAAGCTGATCGCCAAGTGCCGGGTATACGACTGCGTGCTGGCGGTCGACGAATGCTACGCCGAGATCTATACGCGGGAGGCGCCCGTCGGCGCTCTCGAAGCCGCGTTGGCGATGGACGATACCGGCGGTAAGGATCCGTTCCGCAACGTCGTGGTGTTCCACTCGCTCAGCAAGCGGTCGAATGCCGCCGGCTTGCGCTCGGGCTTCATGGCTGGTGACCCGCGCCAGGTAGCGATGCTGCTGCGCTGGCGGACCTATGGCGGCCCACAGATTCCCTTTGCCGTCCAGAAGGCATCGGCCGCCCTGTGGCGCGAGGAAACCCATCCGCTCGAAACGCGGGAATGGTATCGGCGAAACTTCCGCGTCGCCGAGTCGATACTGCACAACCGCTTCGGCTACTACACGCCGGGCGGCGGCTTTTTCCTGTGGCTCGATGTCGGTGACGGCGAGGAGGCGACGCGCCGCCTGTGGCGCGAGGCGCATCTCAAAGTGTTGCCCGGCGCCTATGTTTGTCGCGAGACCGCCGGCATCAACACCGCGGAGCGCTACATTCGAGTGGCGCTGGTGCACGACGAGCAGACGACCCGCGAGGCGATGAGCCGTCTCGCGGCGGTGCTCTGACATGGCGATGATGGGGGCCACCTCCACCCTCGTGCGCAAGACGGCGATCTTGCCGGAGGGCGCGCGCGATTTCCTGCATCGGCGCGCAATGGAGATGGTCGGCGTCGGGGTGGCTGCTACCGGCATGGTCCTGCTGCTTGCCTTGTTCACCTACAGCTCGGCCGATCCTTCGCTCAACCACGCGACCGGCCGCGCGCCGGCCAACATCATCGGCGTGGCGGGCGCGTATGTCTCCGATCTGCTGCTGCAGACGTTCGGCCTGGCCATCATGTTGGTGCCGGTAGCGCTGATCACCTGGGGCGTGCGCATGGTGCGCACCCATCATCTCGGCTTCTTCGGCCTGCGGCTTTCGCTTCTGCTGCTCTCGCTCCTGATGATGAGCGTGGCTAGCGTCGGTCTCGGCGATGTCGGCAGTGCCGCTACGCATGCCGGGCCGGGTGGGCTGGTCGGGCTGGCACTGGTCAGCCGGTTCCGCGAGCTGGTGCTGACCCATTCGAGCGGCGGCGGCCTCGCTCTGATCGAGCCGATCTGCGCAGCGCTAGCCTTCATCGCCATGGCGCCGGCGCTCGGCATGAATCGCACCGATTTGCCGCTGATCTTCCGCATCTTGCGGGCGCCGCTGCTATGGGGTGTGTGGTTGGCGCGGGCCGCCGTCGGCCTGTGGCGCGGCAGCCCCAAGCTGCTCGACGAGGAGGCCGATCAGCCCGAAGCCGTGATCGGCTATGCCGAGATTCCAGGCGAGATCGACGCCAGCCAATACGATCCGGCCCACTTCGAGGAGATCCCCGAGGAAGGTGCGCCTCTGCCGTCGCGTGATTCCCTGTTGGTCGATGCGCCGAATGCGCCCATCGAGCGGCCAACCGATGCAATTCCCGAGTCGCCTGTCCCGTTGCGCCCGCAGGCGCCGCCGGCAGAAGCATCGGTGCGCGATCGCACGCTGTTCGATCGTCTGGCCGGCATGCGGATCGAGCCGATCTTCGCTCGCCGCGATCGCACCGCCAGCGGACCAGCCTCGGAGAGCGCCCGCGAAGCCACTGCCGGGCCGCCTGTCACCCCGCCGCTGGCGCAGGACGCGCCGTCGGCCGCCCCGCAGCCCGCTGCTGAAACCTCGGCCGATTTGTCCTCCGCTGGAAACGATCCAAATCCCTTTGCACCTGACGAGTTGCCCGCCGAGCCGATGACGGCACCCGCGGCTGCAGGCGGGGTCAAGATTATCCAGCGCAAAGCTGCCGTGGCTCAAGGAAAGCGCGCCGCCCGGGCCGGGCAGCGCGAGCTCGATCTTGCGACCGGCGAATATCGCCTGCCGCCGCTCGACATCCTGGCGCTGCCGTCGCGGGTCAGCGTCGACACCAAGATCGACGAGGAAGCGCTCGAGCAGAACGCCCGCTTGCTCGAGACGGTTCTCGACGATTTCGGGGTCAAGGGCCAGATCGTGAAGGTGCGGCCTGGGCCGGTGGTGACGCTGTACGAACTGGAGCCGGCGCCGGGCACCAAGTCGAGCCGCGTGATCGGTCTGGCAGACGATATCGCCCGCTCGATGAGCGCCGTGTCGGCGCGCGTTGCTACGGTTCCCGGCCGCAACGTCATCGGCATCGAGCTGCCGAACGCGCGCCGCGAGACGGTGTTTCTGCGCGAGCTGCTGTCGACACGTCACTACGAGGACAATCGCCTCGGCCTGCCGTTGGCGCTCGGCAAGGACATCGGCGGCGATCCGGTAATCGCCGATCTCGCGCGCATGCCGCATCTGCTGATCGGCGGAACGACCGGATCGGGCAAGTCGGTGGCGGTCAACACCATGATCCTGTCGCTGCTCTATCGCCTGCCGCCGGATCGCTGCCGCTTCATCATGATCGATCCCAAGATGCTGGAGCTCAGCGTCTACCAGGATATTCCCCATCTGCTGACCCCGGTCGTCACCGAGCCGCGCAAGGCGATCGTCGCCTTGAAGTGGGTGGTGCGCGAGATGGAGGATCGCTACCGCGCCATGAGCGCGCTCGGTGTGCGCAACATCGCGGGGTACAATGAGCGGCTGGGCGAGGCCGCGCGTAAAGGTCAGGCGCTGACCCGCAAGGTACAGACCGGCATCGATCCCGAGACCCGTCGGCCGACCTTCGAGGACGAGGAGATCGACCTCACGCCACTGCCCTTCATCGTGGTCATCATCGACGAGATGGCCGACCTGATGCTGGTCGCCGGCAAGGAGATCGAGGCCGCCGTTCAGCGGCTGGCCCAGATGGCGCGTGCCGCCGGCATCCACGTCATCATGGCCACCCAGCGCCCGTCGGTCGACGTCATCACCGGCACCATCAAGGCGAATTTCCCGACTCGCATTTCCTTCCAGGTGACCTCGAAAATCGACAGCCGCACCATTCTGGGAGAGCAGGGCGGCGAGCAACTGCTCGGTCAGGGTGACATGCTGTACATGGCCGGCGGCGGCAAGATCGCCCGCGTCCATGGGCCGTTCGTCAGCGACGGCGAGGTCGAGGAGGCGGTTCGCCACCTCCGTGCCCAAGGTGTGCCGGCATACATCGACTCGGTGACCGACGATCCGGAAGGTGAATTGGGCGCTGCCGGCCCGGCAGGCGAGGGCGAGGACGGCGAGAGTGATCAGCTTTATGATCAGGCGGTTGCTCTGGTGGCGCGCGAGCGCAAATGCAGCACCAGCTTCATCCAGCGCTATCTGCAGATCGGCTACAACCGTGCCGCGCGTATCGTCGAGCGCATGGAACGCGAAGGCGTCGTCAGCGCGGCAAACCATGTCGGCAAGCGCGAGGTCCTGGCGCGCGACATCGACGATCGGGAGCGCTGACGGTTGACGGCCGACGCCTCTGCGCTTCCGTCCCGGCGCAACATTCTGCGATTGGTGGCCGGCGGTGCTGCCGCGACAGGTCTGCCTGGTTGCGACCTGCCGGACCGTGGCCCGCCGGTGCCGCTCGGCAGCACCGCCAAGGCGACCGTTCTCGGCATCGAGAACGAACGCTTCTTCCCGGCGTCGGGAGCGGGAGCGCTCGAAGCGGAATTCATGGCGGCGATCCAAACGCAGATGAGCGCGCGCGGCGTGCGATCGCCCGCGGACTTGCCCAAACTGCGGTTCCTCGCTGTGTCGGGGGGCGGCGAGAACGGCGCCTTTGGGGCAGGGCTGCTGTGCGGCTGGACGGCGCAAGGCACGCGGCCGGTGTTCGATCTCGTCACCGGCGTCAGCACCGGTGCCCTCACGGCGCCGTTCGCCTTTCTTGGGCCGGAATACGACTCGCAACTGCGCGCCGTCTATACCGAAACCAACGCCAACGAGATCCTCTCGAAGCGGCGCATTCTGGCCGCTGTGTTCAGCGACGCGATGGCCGACAACGAGCCGCTCTACCGGACCATCTCGAAATATCTCGACGAGCGGATGATCCGTGCGATCACCGCTGCCTACGATTCCGGACGCCTGTTGTTCATCGCCTCGACCGATCTCGACGCGCAGGTGCCGGTGATCTGGAATGTCGGTGCGATCGCCAAGAGCGGACATCCCAAGGCCGTCGAGACCATTCGCCGGATCCTGCTCGCCTCGGCGGCCATCCCCGGCGCCTTTCCGCCCACCATGCTCGATGTGACGATGGACGGTAGACCGTACCAGGAAATGCACGTCGACGGCGGGGCTTTCGCCCAGGCTTTCCTCTATCCGCCGGCGCTGACCGAGAAGCGGCTCGAACGCAAGCGTCGCGGCCTGCCGGTTGTCGAGGCAAGCACCTACGTCATCCGCAACGGACGGCTCGACCCGGAATGGGCCAAGGTCGAGCGGCGCACGCTCGGCATCGCCGGCCGGGCGATCTCGACCATGATCACCGCGTCGGGCTACAACGACGTGATTCGAATCTACAACACGACCCAGCGCGACGGCATCGACTACAATCTCGCCTACATTGGGCGCGACTTCGACAAGGAGCTGACCGAGCCTTTCGAATCGGGATATATGCGTGCCCTGTTCCAGTACGGGTACCAGAAGGCGGTGAGCGGCTACGATTGGGCGACGAAGCCGCCGATGATTTGACCTGACCGGTCAGGCGCTTGCGGGCCGGGCGTTTTGAGTTACTTTCGTCGCGGGGAGGTTGCGCCAGCGGGACATGAGCGACACAGGAGAATCGGCACCTTTGCCGACGGCGCCAGTCCGCCGACGCCGCCGGATTCCGCTCGTGTGGATCGTCCCGCTGCTCACCGGGCTGATCGGCGCCTGGCTGGCCTGGGATACCTATTCCAAGCGCGGGCCCACGATCACGATCGCCTTCGAGACCGCTGCCGGCCTGACGGCCGGTCAGTCCCAGCTCAAGTACAAGAATGTCGTGATGGGCACAGTGAGGAGCATCGCCGTCGCTCCCGACCAGTCGCATGTGATCGTGACGGTGGAGACGACGCGGGAAGCCGAGCCGTTGCTGCTCGACACCACGATCTTCTGGGTCGTCAAGCCGCAGCTTTTCGCCGGCAATATCACCGGGCTCGATACCCTGCTGTCCGGCTCCTACATCGGCATGCGTCCGCAGTTGACCGCCACGGGTCAACCGAAGCGCGATTTCATTGGCGAGGAGGACCCGCCGATCCTGCAAGCGTGGGCCAAGGGCACGGTATTCAAGCTGCAAACCCATAGGCTCGGTTCGATCAGCCTCGGCTCTCCCGTGTTCTTCCGTGACCTCGAGGTCGGCATGGTGCTCGGCTGGGATCTGGTCACCCTGGCCGAGAACGTCACGATCCACGCTTTCGTGCGCGCGCCCTACGACCAGTACGTTCACCTCGACACGACCTTCTGGAATGCCTCTGGGATGAACATCAAGTTCGGTGCCGAAGGAATTTCCGTTCAGGTTGAATCGCTGCGCGCCGTGCTTCTGGGCGGCATTGCCTTCGACACGCCCTCGGATTCGAAACAGGCCGCCGCCAAAGAATATCAGACGTTCCACCTCTACTCGAGCCGCGAGTCATCGCGCACCGCGGGCTTCGGGCACCAGTTGCAGCTCCTGTCCTATTTCCCCGGCTCGGTGGCCGGCCTGTCGGTCGGTGCGGAGGTGACCCTGTACGGCCTCAAGGTCGGCGAGGTCACCAGTGTCGGGCTCGTTTACGATCCGGTGAAGGATCGCATTGTCGCGCCGGTTCACTACCGGGTGGAGGCCGATCGCGTCACCGGTATCGCCACTGTGAAGGGGCTCGAGCCCGGCAAGCTTGCCGAGGAGATGATCCGGCGCGGTCTGCGCGCCACGCTCGAGGCGCCGAGCTTGATCAGCGGCCAGAAGATCGTGGCCCTGCAGATGATGCACGATGCACCGCCGGCCGAGCTGAAACGGGAGGGCGACGTCTACGTCATTCCGGCCATGGAGGCAGGCGGCTTCGACAGCATCACGCGCTCCGCCGCCGAGCTGCTGTCGAAGATCAACCGCATCGATTTCGACGGCATCGGCAAGAGCATTGCGGGCGCAGCGACCGGGCTCGACAGCACCATCAACGGGCCGCAGATCAAGGCGACGCTGGCAGCACTCGAGAAGGCCATGCTCGATGTCCAGGACATCGCCAAGAAGCTCGACCAGGGTGGAACGCCGGCATTGAAGCGACTGCCGGAAATTGCGGCGCAACTTCAGGAGGCGTTGACGCGGGCCAGCCGGCTGTTCGCCTCGCTCAATGCAGGATACGGCGACGATTCCCGCTTCCGCCGCGAACTCGATCGCCTGCTGCCGCAGATCACCGACACCGCCCGCTCGTTCCGGGCGCTCGCCGACCTGCTGTCGCGCCATCCCGAAGCCCTGATCAAGGGCCGTACCAATACCGGCAAGGAATGATGGAGATGACTCTCCGCCGACGTCAATTCGCAAGCCTCGTCCTGCCGATGGTGGCGGCGGCATGCGGTGCGTCCCCCGACCCGAACTACTACACGGTGGTGTCGCGGACGGGTCCAGCCCTCCCGGCTGGTCCCAAGATCGTGATGCTGAAGGATATCGGCCTGGCGAGCTACCTGGATCGTCGCGAGATCGTGCGGTCGTCGGAAGGCTACAAGCTCGACATCATGGCGAACGACTGGTGGGGCGAGTCGCTGGGCGCCATGCTGGCCCGCGTTCTCGTGGCCGAGCTCGGCCAGCGCCTCCCCGGCAGCTCGGTCTACGCCGAGAGCGGTGCCATCTCGATGGATCCCAACGTCGTGGTCGGCGTCAACATCCAGCGGCTCGATGCCGACAAGGCGGGAACGCTCATCCTGAATGCCCAAGTGGCGGCGGAGTTCAATCGGCCGCGGCGCCTCGCGGCGCGCAATTTCTCGATTTCCAAGCCGACGGCGACACCGGACATACGTGGCCTGGTGGCGGCGATCAGCGATGCGGTGGGCGAGCTCGCCGACGGCATCGCCACCCTGCTGCAACCGTAGCCCCTCATGGCGGAGGCGAGCGCCGTCGCGGTGACGACCGCCCAACTGCACGAATGCCCGGGCTGCGGCCTGTTCCAGATCGTGCCGGCGATGGCGGCGAACCTGCGCTGCAACTGCCAGCGCTGCGGCACGGCGCTGCGCCTCACGCGGGCCGAGCCGCTCAATCATCACCTGGCGCTGACCTTCGCCAGCCTGATCCTGTTCGCGGTGCTGTGGCTCGGCATGCTGATGAAGGTCTCGACGGCCGGCATCGTGCACGAGACCACGCTCGAATCGGGCCCGCTCGAGCTGGTCGATCGCGGCCTGTGGCCGCTGGCGATCGCCGTTGCCTTCACCACCGCGATCGCGCCGCTGATCAAGTTCCTCGGCACGCTCTACGTTCTGATCGGCCTCAAGATGAGGCTCATGCCGCCCAATCTGCGCGGCATCTTCCTGATCTCGCGGAAGATCGGCCTGTGGGCGATGCTAGAGGTGCTGCTGCTCGGCGTGTTCGTCGCCTATACCAAGCTCGGCGACCTGGTGAGCATCGAGATCGGTCCTGCTGTCTATGCCTTGGCGGTGCTCACGGTAGTGATCGTGTGGGCCGAGCTCGCCCTTGATCCGCAGGCAGTGTGGGAGGAGATCGAACGGCGCGGCCAGACGCATGCGCCGATGGCGCCGCGCACCGATGCGCCGTCGCTGCTCCAGTTGCGGCCCGGCTCCGTGGGATGCGAGGGCTGTGGTCTGGTGTCGGTGCCGGCTGATGGCGACGGCCATTGCCCGCGCTGCGGGTCCGCCCTGCACGAACGCAAGCCGGGCAGCATCTCGCGCACCTGGGCGCTGGTCATTGCCGCCGCCGTGCTCTACGTGCCGGCCAACGTCTATCCGGTGCTGACCGTGATCCAGCTAGGGGCAGGACAGCCGAGCACCATCATGGGCGGCGTCGAGGAGCTGCTCGCGTCGCAGATGTATCCGCTGGCGCTGCTCGTTTTCTTCGCCAGCATCCTGGTGCCGATGTTCAAGCTGATTGCCCTGGTGGCCATGCTGCTCGCCACTCAGATCGGACGGCCGGAAGCAGGGGCGAGTGTGCTGCTGCGCGAACGGACGATGCTCTATTACATCGTCGCCTGGGTCGGGCGTTGGTCGATGGTCGACATCTTCATGGAATCGCTGCTGGGCGCGCTCGTCCAGTTCGGCAATGCCGTCACCATCCAGCCCGGCATCGGCGCGCTCGCCTTCTGCGCCGTGGTGTTCATCACCATCTTCGCTGCCGAATCCTTCGATCCGCGCCTAATGTGGGATGCCGCCGGCCGCAACGCCCATCAGCCTCTACAGTCGGGACAGCCGGCTGCCGCTTTGGCTAAACCAGCAAGGTAGAGCGGGAAGCTGAAGCTCGCGATCCCGAAGAGGACAAGGAAGGCCTACGGCTTCCAGCGCAGGAAGTTGGCGATCAGCCGCAAGCCTGTCGCCTGGCTCTTCTCCGGATGGAATTGTGTGCCGGCCATATTGTCACGGCCGACCATGGCCGTGATCGGACCGCCGTAGTCGGTCCGCGCCAGCACGGTCTCGCTGCGGCGGGCCTCGAGCTGGAAGGAGTGGACGAAATAGGCGTGGTCGTGCGGGGCGATGCCGGCCAGCAGGGCGTGCGGTGCGAGGTCGCACAGCTCGTTCCAGCCCATGTGCGGGATTTTCAGGACGGTGGTGCCCGACCCGCGCTTGGGGTCGATGCGCACCACGTCGCCGTCGATCCAGTCCAGCCCGGCATGGACACCGTACTCGACGCCGCGTGTGGCCATGAGCTGCATGCCGACGCAAATGCCGAGGAACGGCTTGCCGCGCTCCACGATCTCGCGCTGCAGCGTATCGACCATCCCGGGCACGCCGTAGAGACCGGCGCGGCAGTCGGCGAATGCGCCGACACCCGGCAGAACGATGCGATCGGCAGCGGCGACGACGTGCGGGTCGGCGGTCACCAGCACGCGGTCGTCCAGGCCGCCCTCGCGGGCGGCGCGTTCGAAGGCTTTCGCGGCGGACCGCAAGTTGCCGGAGCCGTAATCGACGATGGCGACTGTCATGGGAGCCGGAGGCGAATTGGTTTCGTCAGAGCACGCCCTTGGTGCTGGGCACCGTCGAGGCTTGCCGTGGGTCGATCTCGACCGCCGTGCGCAGTGCCCGGGCGAGACCCTTGAAGCAGCTTTCGACGATATGGTGGTTATTCTCGCCGTAGTGGTTCCAGACATGCAGGGTGAGGCCGCCCAGTTGAGCGAAGGCCTGGAACCATTCCTTGAACAGCTCGGTGTCCATGGTGCCGAGCTTGGGCTTGCTGAAGCCGACCTTCCAGACGAGATAGGGCCGGTTGGAGACGTCGAGCGCCACCTCGGTCAGGGTCTCGTCCATCGGGATGTGGGCAGCGCCGTAACGACGGATGCCAGCACGGTCGCCCAGCGCTTTGGCCAGGCACTCGCCGAGCACGATGCCGCTGTCCTCGGTCGTGTGGTGGTAGTCGATGTGCAGGTCGCCCTCGGCGCGCAGGGTGATGTCGATCAGGCTGTGGCGGCTCAACTGCTCGAGCATATGGTCGAGGAATCCGATGCCGGTCCTGATGTCGTATTTGCCGGTGCCGTCGAGGTTGATGGCGGCAGCGATGCGCGTCTCCTTGGTTGCCCGCGCGACGAACGCCCGCCGCCCGCCCTGCCCGGGGGTGACGAGGATCTCGGTCGTGGCCTGGGGAGCCGCCTTCTTTCTGGCCGGGCGGGCCATTCCTGCGTGTCCTTTCGTCCTGAATTGGCGAGTAAGCCGCCCCGTTCATACAGGAAGGCGCGCCGCACGGTCGAGCGCGAGACGCGTCAGAATGACGCCCAGCAGCACCACCAGACCGCCCAGGACGCGGGCCGGCGTCAGCGGATCGCCGAAAAAGGCGGCCGACAGGCCGACGCCGGCGACTGGGATCAGGTACATGTAGACCATGACCCGGCTCACTCCGAGTCGCTCCAGCCCGACGGTCAGGCCGAGGAAGGCGACGCCGACCGGAAAGATCGCCGTGTACAGCCAGTAGCCCAGAAGCCGGTCGTCGAGCCGGGCAAATTCGCCGACTGAATCGAACAGAAGCGCGATCGGCATCAGGGCGAGCGCGCCGATCAAGGTCGTCCAGGCCATCACCGGCAGCGCTCCCAGCCGGAGATTATAGGGCGCGCCGCGCTCGACATAGAGCGCCCAGGCAAAGGCGGCGACCAGCCACAGCCCGACGCCGTCGAGGCTGCCCGGCGACAGGGTCCAGGCGCTGAGCGAGTTGTTGACCACCACCACCACGCCGCCGAAGGCGATCGAGATCCCGGTCCAGCCGAGGATGGGCAGCCTCCGGCCGCCGAACCACGCCAGGATGGCCGAGAAAGCGGTCGTCGTGGTCATCACGATCGAGCCGACGGACGGCGGCGTGCGCGCCATCGCCAGGCCCCAGCAGGCCTGGAACAGGCCGACGCCGACCAGCGACAGCACCACCATCGGCACCCAGTCACGCCGGGGCAAGGTGATCGGCCGGCGCATCATCGCCACGACGGCAAGCAGGAACAGGCCGGCCACCAGATAGCGCGATGCGCTGTAGAGCAGCGGGCTCATGACGGCGAGCACATCCTTGGCAAAGGGATAGCTCGAGCCCAGCAGCATGGTCGTGGCCACCATCACGGCGTCGCCGGTGAAGCGAGAGGGCTTTGCAGACAAGGCCCGATCCTACCATGCCTTCGCCTGCCCCCGATGAAGCGGCAGGCAAATGTGCTAGGGAAGGGCGGCACAACACGGGAGAGCACACGTGGCGACAGGCGCCAGGATCACGGGGCTGGTGACGCGGTGGTGGTGGGTACGGCATGCGCCGGTGCCCAATCCGGAGGCCCGCTGCTACGGCCAGTCCGACAAGGATTGCGACGTCAGCAACCGCGCCTTGTTCGAGCATCAGGCCAAGCTCCTGCCGCGCGGCGCGGTCTGGTACGCATCGAACCTTTTGCGCGCGCGCAAGACCGCCGAGCATCTCGGCCAGGCCGGCGCCGACATGGGCACGCTCGCGATCGAGCCCGATCTCGCCGAGCAGCATTTCGGCGACTGGCAGGGGCTGACCTATGTCGAGATCGCCGAGAAGCACGGCAACAATCATCTGTTCTGGCTGGGGCCGCCCGAGTTCCGGCCGCCGGGCGGCGAGAGCTTCGTCGATTTGCGCGATCGCACAGTGCGCAGCATCGACCGCCTGACCGAGCAGCACCGGGGCCGCGACATCGTGGCCACGGCACACGGCGGCACCATTCGCGCCGCCCTCGCGCACGCCTTCGACCTTCACCCCGAGGCGGCGGTGCGCTTCGAGATCGACAACGTCTCGCTCACCCTGATCGAGCATTTCGAGCAGGCCGATCCGGCGCACGCCTGGCGCGTCGCCTTTGTGAACTACATGCCGCGCGAGCTCGTCGTCACCAAAGCGGCGGCGCTTGCATGAGCGAGCCGAAGGGCGCGAAGACGCGCGACGAGCTGGCGGCCGATCAGGCCGCATTCTGGAACGGCCCGGGTGGACAGGGCTGGCTCGCCGCCTATGCGCGCATCGAGCGCAGCATCGCGCCGTTCTCCGAGGTCGTGCTGGCCGCCGCCGCCGCGCAGCCGGGTGAGTGTGCGATCGATGTCGGCTGTGGCACGGGCGGCACCACGGCAGCCTTGGCGCGCGCTGTCGGTGCCGCCGGCCCCTCGGCCGGTCACGTGCTGGGTGTCGACATCTCGCGGCCGCTGATCGAGGCGGCGCGCGCCCAGAACGTCGCCAACGCCACCTTTATGGTGGGCGACGCTACCGTGCAGCCGTTCGATGCGCAGTCGGTCGATCTCGTCTTCTCGCGCTTCGGCGTCATGTTCTTCGCCGATCCAGTGGCTGCCTTTCGCAACCTGCGCCGTGCGCTGAAACCGGGCGGTCGGCTGGTCTTCCTGTGCTGGCGCACGCCGGCAGAGAATCCGTGGGGCCTGGTGCCGGTCCGAGCTGCCCAGCCGTTCCTGCCGCCGATCCCGCGGCCCGGCCCGGAGGATCCCGGCCAGTATTCGTTCGGCGATCGCGCCCGCGTCGAGCGCATCCTGGGCGAAGCGGGCTTCGGCGCGCCGCGCTTCGAGCCGGTCGACCGGCCGGTCTGGATGGGCAGCAGCGTCGCCGAGGTGGTCGAGGGCAGCGGCCGATTCGGCCCGCTTGCCCGTGCCTTCGCTGACGCCACGCCGGCGGCGCGCGCGCAGGCGCAGGCCGCCATCGCCAAGGCGCTCGAGCCCCATGCCAGCGCCGACGGCGTGGCGCTGCCCGGTGCGTGCTGGCTGGTCCGCGCCACCGCCCAGCCGGGATGAGCAACCGTCATTGTCGTGTTCCCGTCGCCTGCTAGGGCTGCCGGGATCGCCTGCGAACCGGCATACCAACGCCCATGGAGCACATCGCGACCTTTCCGCTGCCGCCAGTCACCCTCGTGCTGGGCGGTGCCCGCTCGGGCAAGAGCACGCATGCCGAGCGCCTCGCCACCGGAAGCCTGCTGGGCGGCGCTCCGCGGCCGGCCGTCTACATCGCTACCGCCGAGGCTGGCGATACGGAGATGGCGACCCGCATCATGGCGCATCGCTTGCGCCGCGGTGGCCACTGGACGACCATCGAGGAGCCGCTCCGCCTAGACGAGGCGCTGCTTCAGGCGCAGGCGCACGGCCAGCCGGTGCTGGTCGATTGTCTGACCTTGTGGCTTTCCAACATGATGCTGTCCGGCGCCGATCTCGACGCGGAGACCGACACGCTTCTGCAGGTGATCGACGATTGCGCCTCGCCCGTGATCTTCGTCAGCAACGAGGTTGGCCTGGGTGTGGTCCCCGACACCGCGCTCGGCCGCGCCTTCCGCGACGCCCAAGGCCGCCTTAACATGCGCCTCGCTGCTCGCGCCGACCGCGTCATCCTGATGGCTGCCGGCCTGCCGCTTCTCATGAAGGATCGCCCGGCAAGAGCCTGAGGGCCTGTGACCGCCCGGTGACCGTCGGCGGGTGCCGCGACCTGGCCCCAAAACTGCCCCGAACCGTGGTATCATATGATCTGCAGTGGCCATCAGGCGCTTCCCCGGTGCCGGTCACGAGCCCAACAAGGAGCACACCATGAAGCTCGATCGCCGAACCGCCCTGGCGGGGGCCGCGGCCGCCCTTGCCTTCCCGTTCGCTGCTACCGCGCCGGCGCGTGCCGACGCCAAGCGCCAGTCGCTGGTCGATTCCTGCCTCGAAACCGCCCGCAAGGTCTTGACCGGCAAGGACTTCCCTGACGCCGCCCGCAACATGGGCACGGCGCGCGGTGTGCTGATCATGCCGGAGCTGGTGCAGGGCGGATTCATCGTCGGCGCCGCCGGCGGCCGCGGCGTGCTGATGGCGCGGACCCATCCTCGGGACTGGAGCCCGCCCGCCTTCTACGGCATGGGTTCGGGCAGCCTCGGCCTGCAGATCGGCGCCAAGGTTTCCGAGATCGTCTTCATCGTCCGCACCGAGAAGGGCCTGGCTGCGCTGCTCGACCACAAGTTCAAGTTCGGCGCCGAGGCAGGCGTCACCATGGTCGCGGTCGGCATCGGCATGGAGGGCGCTTCGACGGCGGCGGTCGGCGCCGACATCGTCGCCTTTTCGAACTCGACCGGCCTGTTCGCCGGTGCCTCGATCGAAGGCTCGTACCTCGACGCCGACAGCGATTGGAACGCGCTCTACTACGGCCAGGGCGCGACGGCGAAGGCGATCGTGATCGACCGTCGCTACACCAATCCCGGCGCCGAGCCGATCCGCCAGTTCATGGGGCGGTGGTAGGCAGCGCGCGGCGGCTATCCTTGATCGGTTGAACAAGGATCGTGCGTGGCAATTCCCTTGCAAGGTGGTCTGATGATCGTTCGGTCATCAGCCACGATGCAGGGGAGGACATGACGCAGACGACGGCTTGGAGATTGCGCTGGATTCGTGATCGGCTCGTGCGATCGACCGATACATTCGTCGAGCTTCTGATCCTCTATCTCGGCTCGGTCTTGATCGCCGCGGCGGCGTTCGCTGGCTTGGAGGACAAGTCGTTTGGCGATGGTCTGTGGTGGTCCTTTGTCACCGCGATGACAGTCGGCTATGGCGACTACGTGCCGGTCACGTTGGGCGGCCGGGTGGTCGGCGTCGTTCTGATGCATCTAATGCCGCTGTTCGTCATCCCGCTGGTCATCGTCCGCCTGCTGAGGACGCTGGTCGAAGACGAGCACCAATTCACCCACGCGGAGCAGGAGCAGGTCAAGGCGGACCTCGTGGCCATCAAGAAGGCGTTGAAGATTGAGAGGTGAGCCAACTGGGTTGTGCGTCAGGTGCCGGGCTTCGTTCCGGTGGCCTTCACCACCTCGGCCCAGGTCGCCATGTCCTTGGCCATGAAGGCGGCGAATTCGGCCGGCGTCATCGGTGCTGCCAAAGTCGCCCGCTCCTCGAACTGGCGCAGCACCACAGGATCGCGCATCAGCGTCACGAGATCGGCGTTGACCTTGTCGATGATTGCATCGGGTGTGTTGGCCGGCGCCACCAGCCCGGACCAGCCTGCCGAATCGTAGCCCGGCACGGTCTCGCCGATCGACGGGATGGTGTCGAGCGGTGGCGGCACGCGCCTTGCGGTGGTGACTCCCAGCGCCTTGATGCGGCCATCACGGATGGCGCTCAGCGAGGAGGCCGTGCTGTCCATCATGAGCTTGACGTGGCCGCCCAGCAGATCGGCCATCGCCGGGCCGGATCCCTTGTATGGGATGTGCACGATGTCGAGCTTCGCCTGCAGCTTAAACAGCTCCATGCTGAGATGTTGGGCCGTGCCGGGGCCGGCCGAGGCATAGGAATGCTTGCCCGGCTCCTTGCGTGCGAGCTCGATCAGCTCTGCGATGGTGCCGGCGGGGAAGGTGGGATGGGCCACGATCACCAGCGGCCCGCGGATGATGTTGGTGATCGGCTTGAAGTCGACCAGTGGTTTGTAGGGCAGGTCCGGGTAGAGGCTCGGATTGACGCCGAACGTGCCGCTGGTGGCGATCAGCAGCGTGTAGCCGTCGGGCGCAGCCGTTCTGCCGGCTTCAACGCCAGGAATGCCGCCGCCGCCGCCTTTGTTCTCGACCACGACCTGCTGCTTCCAGACGTCGGTCAGCCGCTCTGCCATCAGCCGCGCGAAGATGTCCGCTGCCTGGCCGGGTGGAAACGGCACGATGATGCGCACGGGCCTGGACGGCCACGGCGCTTGTGCGTCGACATGCGTCGCGATGAAGGGTGCGGTCAGGCCGAGTGCCAGGGCGCGGCGACGCGTCGTGCTCTTCGACATTTGTTCCTCCCGGCATCGACCTCGATGCTTGTTTGGGCGTTACACGCCGCATCCAGCAGCGTTACACGATCGCCCCGACGTTGCCAGCCAGCGACGGGCCTTACCGGAAGCTCACCCTGGCGGCGACGATGATGCCGTTCACGGCGATGCTGGCCAGGATCAATCCGGATACGCGGCTCATGATCTCGATTCCAGGCTTTCCGATGAGGCGGAAAATCTGCTTGGACAGGGCCAGGATGACGAAGACGATGACGAGGCAGATCGCCATTCGGAGGGTCGTGACCGCCTGCTCCGCGACCGATCTCGTGTTGTTGTCGGTCAGCAGCACGACCGTCAGCATGGAGCCCGCACCGGAAATCGTCGGGATCGCCAGAGGATAGATGGCGCGCTGCGCCATCGTCGCGGTGGCCGGCAAAGCCTCCGATTCTGCCGTGATCTGACCGAGCACCAGCTTGAGGCCGAACAGCAGCAGCACGATCGAGCCTGCGAGCTGGAAAGAAGCCATGGGAATGCCGAGCGCCTCCAGGAGGTGCTGGCCCAGGCAGATGAAGAAGAACAGCACGATGAAGGCCGTCGCCACCGCGTAGCCTGCGACCTGCAGCGATTGGCGTGTCGAAAGGCCTGCCGTCACGCCCAGGAACACCGGGATGGCCGCCGTCGGATCGAGCACCGCGAGCAACGTCACGAACTCGTAGAAAAAGTGCGACTGAAACATCAGCTCCAAGAAAGGCCTCCCTGGCGAGCGGGTCGGCACCGATCGGCCCCTGGCGAGGGAGAGGCCGCCGGCACGGTTCTGTCACCAACACTCACCATATGAGGCTCCATGAAAAGAAGAAATTCGGGAAAAGCCAAATGTTCTGTGCGAAGGGCCTGCTCGACCGGTCTCCCGGCGGGAAGGGCGGCAAGGGCGCGGGCAATTTCCGGACAGGCCGTTCGCGCGCGAGCCGGTGGCGGTCTGCCGTCGCGTCAGGTCACGAAGGTGTTCTTTACGCGGACGGAGACCCGTAGATACCAAAGCCACATTCCTCCGACGATCGAGGCGACGATCGTCTGAACGATGTCCCGAGGGGTAATCAACTGCTGCAGAGGCTGGTTCAGCATCGCGCCGACCATGACGATGTCGACCCAGGGCACCAATAAGGCCATGAGCCACTGGTACGTCCACAACGACGGGAAGGATCGCCATTTGCGGAACATGGCTATCGTCACGAAGAGCCAGAAGAGCAGGAACACGACGTTCAGACCCAGCTCTGCGATCACGGCCGGGGACTTGAAAGTCGCGTAGACTGCGATGTCGTCATAGATCGAGCCCAGTATGCGCAGCGGCCCGACGACCTGGCCAAAGGCGAGAAGAAGGAGCCAGCCGCTGAAGCCTTGCGGCGGGCTGACGTTCGGTGCGCTGCTGGTTTCAGTCATGGCGCTCGCCCAATCACCAGATTCCGATCCGCGATCTTTGCAGCAGAGCACATCGGCCGGCAATCTCCTGGCTCGCACCCGGCATCGGACAACTCCAAGGTCGCCAGGCCTTGTCGCCTACGAACCACTGATGTCGTCCGGCTCCAAGCGATGGGCCGACCGTCCACCTTCCGTCGCGTCGAGCATAGGTGCCCCGGAAGCGACGGCATCAGTATCGTGCAATCACCTTCTCGGCGAAGTCATGGAGGTTGCGGCGGGCGTGGTCCATCGCCGGCAGCAACGTGATTTCGTCGAGGCCCATCGCTTCGCGCTCACGCAGCATGGCGATGATCTCGTCGGGCGTGCCGACCAGGCCGCCGGTCGAGCGGATCAGATCCTCGGTAATGAAGCGCCGCTCCTCGGGCGGCAGGAAGGCGCAGTGGCCGAGATGGACCTGCTGGTAACGCTTGGCCAGCGGCAGCTCCATCTTCTCCGTGAAGGCGAGGTACTCGTCCCACAGATTGCGGCAGCGGCCGGCGACGGTGCTGGTGTCGCCGTTCATCTGATAAAGCTCCCACCAGTAGTGCAGCGTCGCCGCCGCCATCGGCCCGACCTCGTCGATCACGCGGTCGGAGGTCATGCTCTCGCCAGGCTGCAGGACGCAGGCATAGGAAAGCGCGGCGGTATGAAAGCTGTCGGGCAGTGTGCGGCCCACTGCGGTGGCGCCGGCCTGCATCGTCTCGAGGCTCTTCTGCAGTCGTGCCTTGGTCTGGTTGTGCGAGCACACCCGGCCGTCGCCGTAGGCGCCGGCCGTCTTCAGCGCCAGCGGGCCGTCGGCTGCGACGTAGATCGGTACCGGATGGGCGACGTCGATGAAGCCGGCGTCGGGGTGCAGGAAGCGGATGTCGCTCTTCTCGCCACCCAGATCGTAGTCGACCTCCTCGCCGTGCAGCAGGGCGCGCAGCACGCGGAGGTACTCGCGGAATGCGGCCGCCTTGACCGGGTTCTTGCCCATGACGCGCATCGCAGTGTGACCGGTGCCGATGCCGAGGAAGACTCGGCCGGGCGCCATCTGGTTGATGGTGGCGATCGAATGCGCCGTGACCGGCGCCAGGCGCACGCCGGCGACCGAGACGCCGGTGCCGAGCCTGATGCGCGACGTGTTGGCGGCAGCCAGCGCCAGCGCGGCATAGGCGTCGGAATAGAGCATCTGGGAATCGGCCGCCCAGGCACAGTCGTAGCCCATCTTCTCGAGGTCGACGAAGAGCTGCCAGTCCGAGACGCGCGGAACGACGGTGACTCCGAATTTCATGGTGCGGTCTACCTCCCGTTGGGCTTGCTGCCAGAGGGCGACATCGGCCGGCGATGGTCAAGCTCTTCTGGACCGCGGACACCTTGCCCGCCCATGATTTCCGGGCGGGCAAGGTGTCCGCGGTCCGGAAGAATCCGAAAGGGGCGATATGGCGGGTAGGATCCACATTCGGGGAGCCCAGGTCGTCACCATGGACGAGGCGCTGGGCGACTTCGCTTCGGCCGACATCGTGATCGAAGAGGGCGCGATCCGCGCGATCGGGCCGTCACTCGATGGCGGCGGCGGCGAGACGATCGACGGTACGGACATGATTGCGCTGCCCGGCATCATCGATGCCCACACCTGCCTGTGGCAGACCGTGCTGCGCGGCTACGTGCCCGACCTGTGGCCGGGCGCCTATTACTCGGCATTCCTGCCGCTGCGCCAGAAATTTTCCGTCCAGGACAACTACAATGCCGCCTATGTCGGCGGGCACGAGATGCTGTCCTATGGCACCACGACCGTGGTCGATTATTGCCACGACATCGGCGCGCCGGGATACGCCGATGCCTCGATCGAGGCGTTGCGCGCGGTCGGCATCCGTCACTTGTTCACCTATTCGTTCATGGGTGGCTTCGGCGATCGCTTCGCCGGACCGGAGGCGCGCCTGGCCGATGCGCGGCACGTCTACAACACGTTCCACCGGCCCGAGGGCCTGACCACGATCGGCTTCGGCATCGATTCGATCGGCGCCCCCGACCTCGGCCGCCAGCTCGCCTTCGCGCGCGAGCACGAGGCGCCGAGCTGCATCCACGTCAACGAGACCGGCACGATCGCGCGGCTGGCCGCGGACGGGCTGCTCGGGCCCGACCTGCTCGTCATCCACGGCAACCTGATCACCAACGGCGAGCTGGAGCAGATGGCCAGAGCCCACATGCCGCTCTGCTTCACGCCGACCGCCGACACCCAAGGCACGCCGGCCGACGTGGTGCGCCGCGCCATGGAGCGGGGCGTCGACGTCGTGTTCGGCTGCGACATCCCGTGCTCGATCGCCTCGGATACGCTCGGCCAGCTACGGGTGATGTTCAACGTGCAGGGATATCTCGACGGCGCGATGGAGCGCAGCTTCTCGACCGTCATCGGCCGCCGTCCGCCGGTGCGCGAGGGGCTGCCGTTGCTGACACCGCGCGTGCTGCTACGCATGGCCACCATTGATGCGGCGCGGGTGCTGGGACTAGGCGAGCAAATCGGCTCCCTGGCGCCGGGCAAGCGCGCCGACATCCTGCTGGTGCGCAAGGGGCCGTTCGGCGACTCGGTGGTCGACGACGCCTGCGCGCACGTGCTGCTGCAGACCAGCCCGCGCGAGATCGACACGGTCATTGTCGACGGCACTATTCGGATGAGGGGCGGCGTGATGCCGGGCTTCGACGCGAAGAAAGCCGCCGAGATGGTGCGGGCCTCGCGCCGCCGGATTCTCGATCCAGGAGCACGCCCTTGAGGCGACTGCATCCCTTCGCGCTGGGCAGCATCACGGCCGCGTTGGTAGTCGGTGTCGCGGCGGGAACAGTGGTCCTGAACCTGCGGGCGATCGTGGTCCTCGCTTTGCTCATGGCCGGCGGAGCGGCCATCGCCGCGCTGGTGTGCTGGCGCTGGCCTGGGCTTTCGGCGCCGGCCTGGAAGCTGTGGCCGACGATGACGCTCACCAATCCGATGTTCGTGGTCGGGGTCATCTGGACGATCGACAGGTTCGAATGCGTGCTGAGTCGCGCCCGCAGTTGGGATTGCATGTTCGCCGATTTCGGCCCGATTCTCGCCGGTCTCTGCCTGTTGCCGCCGATCGGCGGCTTCGTCTGGCGCCGGCTTGGCGCCTTCCTCGCCGGCTCCGCCGGATCGGCGACCAAGAAGCGGGCGGAGGGATCATGAGCTCGGCAAGCTCGGCACGCTGACTCCGCCGTCCCCTATGGCGGGGCACCTCGGCAACACGGGGGGAGGAAAATCAGGTCGGCCACGCCCTGCGGATGGGGTCGCTGCCGTCCCAGCCGACGGCCGCTTGCCGGATGCCGTCGAAGATGCGCCGCCGTGCGTCGGTCATGTGCGCCATCTCGATCACCGTGCCGGGATGGCCCTCCTGCCAGAGATAGACGAAGCGGCCGCGCACGCTGTCGCCCTGTTGGCCGATCGTATAGCCCTTGGCCAGGGTGCGCTCGAGGATGGTGTCGTAGTCGACCGGCCAGCTCGACCAGTGCTGCATGCCCTCGCGGCCGGCGGCCAGGAAGTCGCGGTACATGGTGGGTGTCTTGCAGCGCTGCTGGATCAGCTCGAGCTGAACCTCGCCCGAGTTGGCGAGGGCGATCGAGATGTGGACGTCGTCGTGGCGCTGGCCGCGGTAGCTGAATTCGGTGACGGCGAGCTTGTCGGTGTAGAACCATGGCCCGACGCCGCATACCTCGACCCAGTGCCTCATGGCGGTCTCGATGTCGTGGACGACGATCCCGACCTGGCGCATTTCGCCGAACAGACGACTCATCTGGCTTGCTCCCGTTCTCGGTGTAAGGTCGCGTCTCGACGCGAGGGGGAAATCATGACGAGTCTGGACGGGAAAGTCGCGCTGGTCACCGGCGCCAGTCGAGGCCTGGGGGAAGGCGTGGCGCGGGCGCTGGCCAAGGCGGGCGTCGGCGTGATGCTGGTGTCGAGGAGCGGCGAGGCCTCGGCCTCGGTGGCGCACGAAATCGTGGCGGCAGGCGGCCGCGCCGAGGCGATGGGCTGCGACGTCGGCGACTATGCGGCAGTCGAGCGGACGGTGGCGGCGACACGCCAGCGCTTCGGCCGGCTCGACATTCTGGTCAACAACGCCGGGGTGATCGAGCCGATCGCCGAGCTGGTCGCCTCCGATCCTGCCGTCTGGGCGGACAACATCCGAATCAACCTGATTGGCGCCTACAATGCGGTGCGCGCGGTGCTGCCTGACATGGCGGAGACGGGCGGCGGCACCATCGTCAACGTCTCCTCGGGGGCCGCCTACCGGCCGCTCGAGGGCTGGAGCGCCTACTGCACGGGCAAGGCGGGCTTGGCGATGATGACGCGGGCCATTGCCCTGGAAACGCCGGGCCGCGGTGTCCGCGTGTTCGGCTTCTCGCCGGGCACGATCGACACCGACATGCAGGTCAAGATCCGCGCATCGGGCATGAACATGATCAGCCAGATCCCACGGGAAAATCTGTCGCCGGTCGAGCATGCGGTGCGCGGCCTGCTCTATCTCTGCGGTAGCGCCGCCGACGACCTGATCGGCCAGGATGCCTCGATGCGCGACGACGCGTTCCGCAAGCGCATCGGGTTGGGTTAGGATTCGATCGAAAGGGGAGATTTCGCCATGGCACTCTATGAACTACGCACCTACACGCTTCACGTCGGCAAGATGGCCGAGGCGGTGAAGCTCTACCAGGAGCTGGGCTTTCCGGCGCTCCGCAAGGGCGGCCACGACAGCAACCTGGTCGGCTACTTCCAGGCCGACACGGGCACGATCAACCAGCTCGTGCATCTATGGAAGTTCGCCGACGATGCAGCGCGCCGCGCCCACTGGGCGGCCGTCTACGCCAACAAGGATTTCATCGAGGGCTTCGCGTCGAAGTTCCGGCCGCTCGTGGTGAGCCAGGAGGTCAAGCTGCTGACGGCCGCCCCGTGGGGACCGCACCCTTAGCGCGACACGGAGCTCATTGACGCGTCTGCGCCGCTGTCATTGGAGCGACCTCCGACGACAGTGGCGCGATCTTCTCTGCGATCGACGAGAAGGGCGCCACGGGAGCGGCACGCTCCCGACGAAGAAGTGCGCCGCCGACCTACGCTGCCTGCGCCACCTTGGCTGGACCCCAGCTTTTCACCACCGGCAGCACCTCCTTGGCGAACAGCTTCAGGCCGCGTTCGGAGACCTCGAATGGCGTGCCGCCAAAGCGAAAGGCGATGTTGAGCTCGAAATCGCCGACCAGCTTTCGCCGCGCCTCCAGCCCGCGCAGGATCTTGTCGGGCGTGCCCCAGCTCGCCGCCTGCATGAAGCCCGTGACCGCACCCTCGATGCCGCCCGCCTTGCGCGCCAAATCGGCCTTCTGCTGGTAGGCGTCGTAGCCCTTCACGCTCTTGAAGTGCTCGCCCAGGAATTCGTAGTGGTAGAAATTGCTCTCGACGAACTTGCCCTGGTACTTGCGCGCTTCCTCCTCGGTCGCAGCGAGATCGCTGCCGCAGACGCAGAACTCGGTGAGCATGACGGTGGGCGGCTCGCCGCCGTGGTACTTGCGGTGCAGCTCGCGGCCGCGCTCGATCATCGGCACGCGCATCTCCCACGGCCGATCGGCGAACATCACCATATGCGCGCCGAGCTTGGCGGCGGAGTCGATCGAATCCTCGCTCGAGGCGACGGCGTAGATGCGGCCATCGAACGAATGTATCGGCCGCGGCCTGATCTCGATGCGCGGCTGCTTGTAGAACTTGCCGTCGCCTTCCATGAATCCGGTGCGCAGCGCCTCGACGATCATCGGTGCCGCCTCGTCGAAGCGACCGCGCGATTCGTCCATGCTCATGCGGAAGGCGGCGAACTCGCGGCGCGCTAGGCCGCGCCCCAGGCCGAGCCGCAGCCGGCCCTTGCTCAGCATGTCGAGAACCGCGGCATTCTCGGCGACGCGCAGCGGATCGTGCCAGGGGATGATGACGGCCGCTGTGCCGACATCGATGTTCGGGCACAACGCAGTGAGATGCGTCATCAGGGCGAGATTGTCGGGGACGAACGAGTAGTCGTTGAAATGATGCTCGGCCGACCATAGGCAGTCGAAGCCGAGATCGGCGGCGAGCCGCGCGAGGCGGATCTCCTCGTCCCACACGCGCTGGTCGGAACAATTCTCCCAGCCGTAGCTGGCGAATACCATCATCATACCGACATCCATGGCGCGTCCTCCCGTCGGTCGCAGTTGTGTTGCCGAAATGCTTTCATGCGGCGGCGCCGGCCGCAAGCGATCACCGCAATTCGCGAAATTTCGCCCGGAGCTCGTCGCTCGGCTTGACGTCCTTCGATTGGGCGTAGACGGCGAGCGCCATGATCAGCACGACAACCATGAAGCCGAAAAGAGTCCGATAAGCTATTTCCGGTCGTGCACCGTCGGCGAGTGGGGTGAACAGGCCCAGGATGAAGCCGGACAGGCTCTGCATGCAGGCGACGCCCAGCATGACGCTGGTGTTCATGGTCGCCATGCCGCGGCCGATCAGCCGGTCGGGGAAGATGCCGCGGCCGTGCGTCATGATCATTGTGCTGGATGCGCTCAGGAATCCGATGGCGATGATCGCACCGGCCGCCACCCAGAGCGGCGGCGCATCCCACAGGGCGAGCACGGCGAGGATGGTGACGATTGCCGAGGTGCCGGTGAAGGCGATCCATTTGCGCGTGTCGAGCTTGCGGTCGAGCGGACCGAACACCAGCATGCCGCACTGGTAGGCAACCACTGCAGCGAGCAGGACGTTGCCGGATTCGATGCGCGAAAGCCCATGGGCCTCGCGCAGGAACGGTCCGCCCCACAGGCCCTGCACGGTGAAAGTGCAGGCATAGTTGCAGAAATTCAGGGCGAGGATGAAGCGAAGCTGCGGATTGCGCAGCACCTCGCCCAGGCCGCGCAGCAGCTCAGCCGCCGATTCGGTCTTGCGGGCGAGAAAGGGATGGCCGGGCGGTGCATCGCGCACGACCAACCACACAGTGAGTGTGGCGATGGCGGTGAAGGCGAGCACCATGCCGAACAACGGCCGCCAGCCGACCTGCTCGGTGGCCCAGGCGAGCGGCGTCGTCGCCAGCAGGTTGCCGATCAGGCCGACCGACAGGACGAGGGACGAAAGGGTCGAGAAGCGGTCGGGCGGGAACCAGCGCGAGATCAGTACCATGCTGCCGATCAGCATGACGCCGAAGCCCGCACCCATGAGCACGCGGCCGGTCAGCAGCAGTGGCCAGTCCGGCGCCAGGACGAACAGCGTCGTGCCGGCCAGAGCGACTAGCAGCATCGCCGTCACGGTGAGGCGTGGCCCGTAGCGGTCGAAGAAGAAGCCGCAAGGGATCTGCATCGCAGAAAAGCCGAAGAAGAACGCGCCGGTCAGGGCGCCCAACGCTCCCGGCCCGATCTGCAGGTCGCGCATCAGGTCGAGTCCGATCGTGACGTTGGACGCCCGGAAGAAATGGCTGGCGACGTAGGTGATGGCCATGACGGCGACGATCACCAGTCCTTGGCGCGGAAACGCAGACGACATCGCCTCGGCCTTTAGCCGATTGCGGATGCGAGGGCGACCATGCTGTTTCGGAGCGCGGGCGTGCTCCTGTGAAGACTTTAGCTCGCTGCCAGCGCGTGCAGGTCGGTTCTTACTTCGGCCGCCGCCGCGGGCTCGCCGCCGTTCTGGCGGACGAGGCGCACCGCGTCCTCGACCCAGGCGAGGTTGGTCATGCTACTGCCGAGCGGCGCATCCTCGAGGCCGACGCGCACATGGCCACCCTGTGCCACCGTCTCGCCGATCAGTGGCCGCACGTCGACCGTCAGGCCGGCGGTCATCCATGGTGCGCCGGGTGCCGTCTCGGCGAGCAGCGCGAGATGAGCGGCGAGCGCGTAGGGTCGCGGCGGAAAGCCGAACGCCAATCTTTCCGAGAACATGAATCGGTAGATTGGCGGCTTGACGCCGGCGACCCGGGCGAGGGCTGCGCCGGCGCGGGTGAAGCCCGGCTCGTAGATGGCGAAGGCCGGGTGCAAGCCGCGGCGCTTGGCGAAGTCGAGCGCGTGGCGGATGTGGGCTTCGGGATTGAGATAGGTGCTGGCGGGCTTCGTGGCGGCGGTCGTCGTCACCGTTGTGAAGTTGACGCTGCCGGGATCGATCACCGCGAGGTCGAGCAGGCCGCGCTCGGCGAGCGCCTCGACATGGGCGAAGCGCGGCGCGGTCTCGCCTGCGATGTCGATGCCGGGCGTCATCGGATATGAGGGATAGACCAGCGCGTCCGTGGCAAGACGGATGCCTTCGATGATGCGGGCATAGACCTGCCAGTCGAAGGTTTGCGCGCCGTCGTCACCGTAGGCGTGAGTATGGATGATGGCGGCGCCGGCGCGCGCGCAGGCAATGCCTTGGGCGACGATCGCCTCGATGGTGACGGGCACGCCCGGTTGGTGGCGCGGGCTCCAGCCGCCATTCAGTGCCACCTCGATCCAGACCTTGCGGGTCATGGATGGACCGCGTTGGCCAGTGTCTTTGTGTAGACTTCCTGCCAAGCGTTCTGGTCCTGGCTCAGGAAATAGCCGCTGCGTGCGGCGCGATAAACCTCGGGCTGGTCGACGCCGGGCGGCAGCGTGCCGTTGTCGCGCAAAGCACGCGCGGCGAGCAGCAGCCGGCGCCGCGTGCGGGTGATCATCTGGTCGGACGGCGCCAAGTGCTCCCAGGCGAAGTCGGTGATCGGCCCCATGCTCTCGGTGATCGCCTGGTCCTGCAGATGGATGCCGTCGATGCCGCTGTAGATCCGGTTGCTACGCTGGGCTTCGCGATCGAGGCCCCAATCGTTGTCCTCGTTCATCGCCATTCGCCAGCGGCCGAGCCAATCCGTGGTGTTGGGCAGCATCTTTATGCCGCCGCGCCCGGTCCCGCCGATTGGCGTGCCGTCCTTGAAGCGGGGCTGTGGCAGAGCCTGCGCCGACTTGGCTTTCTTCCACCAGATGAACACGAACATGGTGTGGCCGTCGTCGAGCGGAACCCAGCCACGAGCGTGCATGTGGCTGTCGAACTCGCCGTTGGGCGCTTGTGACCAGCAGGGGAACAGGAAATTGGCGAAGCGCCAGTAAGTCGTGCCCGGCCCGGCGGCGCGGTAACCAGCGTACTGCGTGCCCCATGGTGCGTCGGCGACGTGGTACTGCGGCGCCCGGTTGGTGATCGTGAAGTAGAACGGATCGGTCTCCGGTACGTCCTTCGGATCGACATGGCCGCCGTGCAGGAAGCCGAAATGGGCCGTGTCGATCTCGCCCTCGAGCGCCTGCAGCCAGTTGCAGCTCCGCATCATCAGGCTGACGTTGATCTCGTCGGCCGGCAGGTCGAGCACTTCGAAGGCGGGCATCGGCGGCGGTTCGGCGCGCTTGTCTCCGAGGTCACCCATATAGACCCAGACCAGGCCGGCGCGCTCGACGACGCGATAGGCCTTGGCCTTGACCTTGTGCTTGAAGCCCTGGTCCTCGGGCACGTTCGGCATGTCGAGGCAGTTGCCGGCGACGTCGAACTTCCAGCCGTGATAGGTGCAACGGATGCCGCCCTGCTCGTTGCGGCCGAGGAACAGCGACGCGCAGCGGTGCGGGCAGCGGTGGTCGATCACGCCGGCTTGGCCGGCGCTGTCGCGAAAGGCAATCAGCTTCTCGCCGAGCAGCATCAGGCGCACAGGCGGCCCGTCGCGTTCGAGCTCGGATGACTGCATCGCCGGCAGCCAATACTGCCGCATCAACTGGCCCATCGCCGTACCGGGTCCGACCCGCGTCAGTTCCGCGCCTTCGCTCGCCGTCGTCATGCGTCACCTGTGGCTGTAGGGTTGGGCGAAGGATAGCGAGGGCGGAAGCCGGCGGCCATATCTCCGGCCCTGGCGAAAGGCCGGTCGTCCCCACGACGACCGGCCCTTCGCCTTGCTCCCAATCGACGGTCCGGGCCTTCCCAGCTCGGGCGTCGCGGGGGGAAGACTACCTCCGGTCGCCTTTACTTCAATAGTTCTACCGCCCAGAATGAGCACTTGGGCGCGCCTCGTGCCGCTGAGGCCGAAAGAGCAGGGATGAAAAAGCGTTCCAGGACGCCAGTGGTGCGCAAGGGCATCGAGGCTGGAGCGTCGCGACGAAGGGCCACCGCTGTGCCGCAGGAAGGACGACTGGTCCTCGAGCCGACGCTCGAGAATTCACGCCTGTTCCTTTATCTCCTCGGAAGCTTCCTCCATCGCATCGAGCATGGGCGCCGCGCCGCGTATTTTGGCGACCTCGATCTCGCCCGAATCATCGAGACGATTGGCATAGCGGGCATCGAGCCCGCCATGCGCGACGCCGATTTTCGAAACCGGCACAGGACCTTTGCGAGCTCCATCGGCGTCGACGAGCAACGCGGTATCAACGCGACCTCGATTGCGAGCGCGACGGGCATTCCACGGGAATCCGTACGACGCAAGCTGAAGCGCTTGTTGCAGCTGGGGGCGGTGGTCGAGAAGAAGCGCGCCCATTACGTGCTGAGGCCGGGCATGTTCCTGGATCCCGAACGGCAGGCTGCGTTCACTCGGGGGATCAACGAGACCGTGCTTTTCATGAACGAGACTCTCGAGAACGGGGCTGTCCGCTGGGTTCCGACCGGTATCGGGAAGAAGAAGCGGTCGGGCTAGAGCGGCCTCCGATCAGATCGAACCGCACACAGTCGAATCTGATCTGTCAGGATCGCGCCGGTCTCAGGCAATCTTTTCCTTCACGCCCGCGCCGATCGCGAGCTTGGCCTTGGTCTTGGCCTTGACCTCGTCCACGGTCACGCCGTCGGCGAGCTCGATCAAGGTGACGCCGCCGTCGCCCTTCTTGTCGACGGCGAAGACGCCGAGCTCGGAGATCACCATGTCGACCACACGCCGGCCGGTCAGCGGCAGGGTACAGGCCGCGAGCAGCTTCGACGCGCCGTCCTTGGAGACGTGCTCCATGGTGACGATGACGCGGCGCACGCCGGCGACCAGATCCATCGCGCCGCCCATGCCCTTCACCATCTTGCCCGGAATCATCCAGTTCGCGAGGTCGCCGTTTTCGGCCACTTCCATGGCGCCCAGGATGGAGAGGTCGATGTGGCCGCCGCGGATCATGCCGAAGCTGTCGGCCGAGGAGAAGTACGACGTGCCCTTGAGCTCGGTCACGGTCTGCTTGCCGGCATTGATGATGTCGGCATCGACCTCGTTGTCGAGCGGGAAGGGGCCGACGCCCAGCATGCCGTTCTCGCTCTGCAGGGTGATATCGACGTCCTCGGGCACGTAGTTCGACACCAGGGTCGGGATGCCGATCCCGAGATTGACGTAGAAGCCGTCCTTCAGTTCCTTGGCGGCGCGCGCCGCCATCTGATCGCGGGTCCAGGCCATGGGGGTCTCCTCGCCGAATAGGTGCTCAGGCTTTGCGAATGGTGCGCTGCTCGATCTTTTTGTCGTACGGCGCGCCGCACAGGATGCGCTTCACGAAGATGCCGGGCGTGTGGATATGGTCGGGATCGATGGCGCCGACCGGAACCAGCTCCTCGACCTCGGCGATGCACATGCGCGCCGCCGTCGCCATCATCGGATTGAAGTTCCGCGCCGCCTTGCGATAGACGAGATTGCCGGCGGTGTCGCCCTTCCATGCCTTGATGAGCGCCAGATCGCCGAACAGGCCGCGCTCCATCACGTACTCCTCGCCGTCGAAGATCTTGGTCTCCTTGCCCTCGGCGACCAAAGTGCCGACGCCTGTCTTGGTGTAGAAGGCCGGGATGCCGGCGCCGCCGGCGCGGCAGCGCTCGGCCAAGGTGCCTTGCGGATTGAACTCGAGCTCTAGCTTGCCCTCGAGGTAGAGCTTGGCGAAGGTCTTGTTCTCGCCGACATAGGACGAGATCATCTTCTTGACCTGTCCACTCTCGAGCAGCAGGCCGAGCCCGGCGCCGTCGATGCCGGCGTTGTTGGACACGCAGGTCAGGTTCTTGGCACCGTGGTCGCGCACGGCCTGGATCAGCTTGTCGGGAATGCCGACCAGCCCGAAGCCGCCACACATCAGCATCATGCCGTCGTGGAGCACGCCTTCGAGTGCCGACTTGGCATCCTTGTAGACCTTGTTCGCCATCGACCGTCCCGTGCAAATTCTGTACCGCGAGCATATGCGGGAGCGCTTCCCGCACTGTCAACGCGGCGTGTCGAACCGACCGGTCCTTCTAGGCCAGCAGCAGGATCTGGTGGACGAGGTCGCTGTCTGGCTTGGGAAGCTGCGTCACGATGGTGAAGTGGTCGGCGCCGGCGATCGGGATCAGGGCGCCCGGCAGGTGCTCGGCGGCGCGCTTGGCGTGCAGGGCGCGGCTGTCGCCGACCAGCGGCGGTAGCTCGTTGGTGCCGTAGGTGATCGCCAGCGGCTTCCTGATCATCGGTTGGCGCAGCGGCGAGAGGGCCGCGATCTCGTCGTCGGTGAGCTTGAGCTTCTCGTTGAGATAGGTGTCGCGAATCGGCCCCAGCTCGAACACGCCGGAGACTGCGAGGCCGGCGTCGATCCGGCGATGGCCGAGGCAGGCTGCCGTGAGGTGGCCGCCGGCCGACCAGCCGGACAGGATCGCCTTGCCGGCGATGCCGTGTGCCGCGCCGTTGTCGCCGAGCCAATCCAGCGCCGTATCGATCTCGGCGACGATCTCGGTGAGCGAGGCATCCGGCGCCAGGGTGTAGCCGGGCAAGGCGGCCGACCAGCCGCGCGCATGAATGCCGGCGATCAGGTTGGCGAACTGGTCCTTGCTGTTGCGCTGCCAGTAGCCGCCATGGATGAAGACGAAGCAGGGCGCGTTGGGGCTGGCCGCCGGGAACAGGTCCCAGGTGTTGCGCTCGCGTGGCCCGTAGCGCAGGTCGAGGTGCCCGGGATGGGCGCGGCGGAACGCGGCCGACTGGGCCTCGCGCTCGGCGTTGAGCTCGGCGCTGTTCTTCACGGCCATCGAATTGTTGTAGGCCGCGTCGCGCTCGGCGCGGCTCATCTTGCCCCAGTCCATCATCTCGGCATGCCCTCAGCGGTTCCTGTCCAGGAGCACGATAGCAATTCCTGCGATCACGAGCGCGGCTCCGATCGCCAGCGGCCAGGTCACGGTCTCGCCGACCAGGACGACGGAGGCTGCGATGCCGAGCAGTGGCACGCCCAGCATGCCCAGCGAGCCGGTGAGCGGCGGCAGGGTGCGGGCGACGGAGACCGAGGCCCACGTTGCCGTCGGCCCGGCCAGCACGCCGATATAGATCAGCGCGATCCAAAGATCGGCCTGGCTGAAATCGAGCCGCCCGTTCGGTTCGACGGCCAACGCCAGGATCCATAGCAGGAAGGTCGCCACCGACATCTGCCACGGCAGAACGTCGAGCGGCGTCATGCGCCAGCGATGACGCCGGGCATGCAGGATGGCGAGCGCCCACACCAGCCCGGCCAACAGCAACCAAGCGTGGCCCTCGACGATGGCGCGATCGGACCAGTCGAAGCGCAATGGGTCGATCAGCACGACGACGCCAGCGAGCCCCAGCAGGGCGCCGGTGACTCCGCGCCAGCCGACGCGCTCGCCGACCATCAGCGAGAGCGGCACCATCCACAGCATGGTGCTGTAGGCCAGCACGACGGAGCGGCCCGGCGGCACGGCGCGCACGCCGAGATTGGCCAAGGCGAAGAAGGCGGCGAGCTGCAGCGCGCCGATCGACAGGATGATCGGCCAGTCGGCGCGTTTGGGCCAGGTGAGGCGGCCGAGTGCAACCAGCAGGACGAAGGCGGTGATCGCCGACAAGGTGGCGCGGGCGGCGGCCAGCCAGACCGGCGTGCTGGCCGACAGGCCGATCTTGATGACAGGCCAAGCCAGCCCGAACAACACGACGGACGCGGCGAGCTGCAGCCAGGCAATGCGGGGGATCGAGGAAGGGTTCATCGTCTCAGGGATCGCGGGCGTCTCGCCCGCTCTGCTCATGAGCAGGCGAGACGCTCGAGGTCCCTCACGCCCGCTTGGCCTCGACTGTCGTCAGCGGCTGCGGCAGGCGAGCCAGCATCTCCTTGGGAACGACCTGCCAGAACTGATCCAGGCAGCGATCCCAGTCGTTCAGCAGACGCGCGCCGAGGGGCGACTTGGTCTCGGCGACATGCTCCCCGACCAGCGCGCGCACCTGCGCTTCCCAGTGCGGATGGTCGACCCGCTGCCACGCTACGGTTTCGGGATTGGCCTTGAGCGCAAAGACGTTCTCCGGGTCGTAGACGAAGGCCATGCCGCCGGTCATGCCGGCGGCGAAGTTCACGCCCACCGGCCCCAGGATCACCGCCGTGCCGCCGGTCATGTACTCGCAGCCATTGCTGCCGACGCCTTCAACCACGGTGTCGGCGCCCGAGTTGCGCACCGCGAAGCGCTCGCCGGCACGCCCCGACGCGAACAGCTTGCCGGCTGTGGCGCCGTAGAGGACCGTGTTGCCGATGATGGCGTTGGCCTCGGGAACCAGCGGGCTCGCCACCGGCGGCCGCACCACGATAGTGCCGCCGCACAGTCCTTTGCCGACATAGTCGTTGGCGTCACCGTAGACCTCGAGCTTCATGCCGCGCACGGCGAAGGCGCCGAGCGACTGGCCGGCGGTGCCGCGCAGGCGCACCGTCACCGTGTCGGGCTGCAGCCCGCTCATGCCGTAGCGGCGCGTGATCATGGCGGCGAGCCGCGTGCCGACGGCGCGATGCGTGTTCCGCACACTGTATTGAAGCTGCATCTTCTCGCGGTGCGTGAAGAGCGGCTTGGCATCGCGGATCATCTGGGCATCGAGCGTGTCGGGCACCTCGTTGCGGCCCTCGACCGTGTTGTGCACCGCCTCGCGCCCGCCGTCGGCGCGTGCCAGCAGCGGGTTGAGGTCGAGGTCGTCGAGATAGCGCGCACCGCGGCTCACCTGCTTCAGGAGATCGGAGCGGCCGACCAACTCGACGAGCGAGCGATAACCGAGCTGGGCCAGGATCTCGCGCACTTCCTCGGCGACGAAGCCGAACAGGTTCACGACCTTGTCGGGCGTGCCTTCGAACTTGGCGCGCAGCTTAGGGTCCTGCGTGCACACGCCAACCGGGCAGGTGTTGGAATGGCATTGCCGCACCATGATGCAGCCCATGGCGATCAGCGACGCCGTGCCGATGCCGTACTCCTCGGCGCCCAGCATGGCGGCGATCACCACGTCGCGACCGGTCTTGATGCCGCCGTCGGTACGCAACAGCACCTTGTCGCGCAGCCGATTGAGAGTCAGCACTTGATGAGTCTCCGACAGGCCCATCTCCCACGGGATGCCGGCATACTTGATGCTGGTCTGCGGCGAGGCGCCGGTGCCGCCGCTGTGGCCCGACACCAGGATCGTGTCGGCCTTGGCCTTGGCGACGCCGGCGGCGATGGTGCCGATGCCCGAGCGGGCCACCAGCTTCACCGCCACGCGCGCCTCGGGATTGATCTGCTTCAGGTCGTAGATGAGCTGTGCCAGATCCTCGATCGAGTAGATGTCGTGATGCGGCGGCGGGCTGATCAGGCTCACGCCGGGCGTCGAATGGCGCAGTCGGGCGATCATCTCGCTCACCTTGGCGCCGGGGAGCTGGCCCCCCTCGCCCGGCTTGGCACCCTGCGCCACCTTGATCTCCAGCTCGCGGCAGTTGTTCAGGTACTCCGCCGTGACGCCGAAGCGGCCCGATGCCACCTGCTTGATGGCCGACGAGGCGTTGTCGCCGTTGGCGCGCGCCTTGTAGCGCGACGGGTCCTCGCCGCCTTCGCCCGAGTCCGACTTGGCGCCGATGCGGTTCATGGCGATCGACAGGGTTTCGTGCGCCTCGGGGCCGAGCGCACCCAGCGAGATGCCCGGCGCCACCAGCCGCTTGCGCAGCTCGGTGATCGACTCCACCTCGTCGATCGGGATCGGCTTGCGGTCGGTCTTGAAGTCAAGCAAGTCGCGCAGGTTGATGGGCGGCAGGCGGCGCACCTGCTCGCTGTACTTGCGGTACTTGGCGTAGGACTCGGTATCGACCGCGTCCTGCAGCATGTGGATCAGGTTGCCCTCGAAATTGTGCCGGTCGCCGCCCGTGCGCGCCTTGTAGAAGCCGCCGATCGGCAGGGCGATCACGTCCTCGTCGAAGGCGCGCGCGTGCTGTCGGGCGATCTTCTCCTGGACGCCGCGCAGGCCGATGCCCGAGATGCGCGAGGGCATGCCGGGAAAGAACTCGGCGACCAGCGAGCGCGACAGGCCGACCGCCTCGAAGTTGCAGCCGCCGCGATAGGAGGACAGCACCGAGATGCCCATCTTCGACATGACCTTGAGCAGGCCGTCGTCGAGCGCCTTCTTGTAGTTGGCGAGGCACTGGGCGAGCGTGAGCTTGCCGAACAGGCCGCGCTTGTGCCGCGCGGCGATCGTCTCCTCGGCGAGATAGGGATTCACCGAGGTGGCGCCGACGCCGATGATGACGGCGGCATAATGCACGTCCAGGCACTCGGCCGAGCGCACGTTGAGCGAGGTGAAGGTGCGCAGCGACTGGCGCACGAGATAGGAATGCACGCCGCCCGCCGCCAGGATCATCGGCAGTGCCGCGCGATCCATGTCGACGTTGGCATCGGTCAGCACGATGTGCAGGCAGCCGCGGCGCACCGCTTCCTCGGCCTCGTGGCAGATGCGCTCGAAGGCCTGCCGCATGGCGTCGAGCCCGCCGGTGGGGTCGAAGGTGCAATCGATGCGCGCCGCCGATTCGCCCATGTACTTGCGCATCGCCTCGAACTCGGCGTTGAGCACGATGGGCGACTGCAGCGACAGCATCTCGCTCTGGTCGGGGCTCTCGTCGAGCACGTTGCCGAGATTTCCGAGCCGGGTGCGCAAGGTCATGACGTTGCGCTCGCGCAGGCTGTCGATCGGCGGGTTGGTCACCTGGCTGAAATTCTGCCGAAAGTAATGGTGCATGCCG
Organism: Reyranellaceae bacterium; assembly: GCA_046349335.1. Classification (GTDB taxonomy): domain Bacteria; phylum Pseudomonadota; class Alphaproteobacteria; order Reyranellales; family Reyranellaceae; genus Reyranella. Next base: position 101,565 of record JAXMCO010000006.1, on the reverse strand, counting down.
CGATAGGTGTCGCTCAGCACCGCGAGCGGGCCGTCGTCGCCCATCGAGCCGACGGCCTCCTTGCCGTCCTCGACCATGGGATGGAGGATCAGCTCGAGGTCCTCGATCGACCAGCCGACGGCAAACTGACGCCGGCGCAGCTCGTCGGCCGGGAAGCGCTCGGTCGCCGGCGCGTCTTGCTTGATCAACGAATCGAGCTCGACCGTGCGCGTCGTCCATTGCGCGTAGTCGTGCGTGCCGGCCAGCATGTCCTTCAGCGCATGGTCCTTGTAGAGCGCCGGCTGGTCCATATCGACGGCCAGCATCTCGCCCGGACCGAGCCGGCCCTTCTCGACGACCTCGGATTCGTCTTGCGGCACCATGCCGGCCTCGGACCCGGCGATCAGCAGCTCGTCCGAGGTGCGCACGTAGCGCATCGGCCGCAGCCCGTTGCGGTCGAGCCCGACCAGCGCCCACTTACCGGCGACGGCGGCGATCGCCGCCGGCCCGTCCCACGGCTCCATCACGCCGTTCACGTAGTTGTACAGGGCGCGGTGCTTGGGTGGCACGGTGGGATTGGACGACGATGCCGCTGGGATCATCATCGTCTTGACCATCGGCAGGTTGCGATGGCCGCGCACCAGCAGCTCGAAGACATTGTCGAGCGCCGACGAATCGGAGGCGCCGGGCTGGATGATCGGCTTCAAATCCTCGATCGCCCGTCCGAAATGCTCGTGGCCGAGCCGCGCCTCGTGGCTCTTCATCCAGTTGACGTTGCCCAGGATGGTGTTGATCTCGCCATTGTGCGCCAGCACGCGGAACGGCTGCGCCAGGCGCCATTGCGGGAAGGTGTTGGTCGAGTAGCGCTGGTGGAAGATGGCGAAGCGCGAGGTGAAGCGCTCGTCGAGCAGGTCGGGATAGAAGGCCGACAGGTGTTCGGCGAGGAACATGCCCTTGTAGACGACCGAGCGGCAGGAGAGCGAGCAAACGTAGAACTCGTCGATGTTCTCGGCCAGCACCGCCTTCTCCATGCGCCGGCGCAGGATGTAGAGCTGCTTCTCGAACTCGCGGTTGTCGAGCCTGGGGTCGCCGCGGCCGATCAGGATCTGCTCGATCTCCGGTCGCGTGGCGTTGGCCTTCTCGCCGATCACCGAGATGTCGACCGGCACCTGGCGCCAGCCCAGGATGGTGTGGCCGAAACGCAGGATCTCGGTCTCGACGATGATGCGGCAGCGCTCTTGGGCGCCCAGGTCGGTGCGCGGCAGGAACACCATGCCGACGGCGATGCGGCCGACCTCAGGCAGCTCGCCGCTCGAATCGCGCACATGATCGCGGAAGAAATCCTGTGGGATCTCGACATGGATTCCGGCGCCGTCGCCAGTCTTGCCGTCGGCATCGACGGCGCCGCGATGCCACACCGCCTTCAGCGCGTCGATGCCGGCCGCGACCACGTCGCGGCGTCGCTTGCCGTCGAGCGCCACGACCATGCCGACGCCGCACGAGTCGGACTCCTTGGCCGGATCGTAGCCGTAGGCCTCGGTGAGCGTGGCGACACCGTCCCGGTAGTCGCGGATGAATTGCTCGGCGTCGAAGGTGGACATGGCATGAACTCTCTGGCGCTACGGCGGATCGTGCTCCTCTCCCCCGCCCTCATGAGCGCGTTCGGCTTCGCCGAGCCGCACAAAAGGCGGAGAGGCTGGGTGAGGGGTGACATCCGTCGATTCCCCCTCACCTAACCTCTCCCCCTAGCGGGAGAGAGGAATCCGAGGTGAGCTTGGTCTCTTCGTCACGTATCGGAGAACAGCTTGCCGGCCTCGGCCCAGTTCTCCTTCTTGATGTCGGTCAGGATGATCTGCACGGCGTCGGGCGTGCAGCCCAGGGCGCGGCAGGTGCCCTCGGTCAGCTCCTTGGCGAGCTTGCGACGCTGCTCGAGCGTGCGGCCTTCGAACATCTGGACGTTGATCATCGGCATGGTCTGTCTCCTCTTTTGACCGTCGCTAATTCTTGTGCGTGATGGTGACGTGACGGGGCTGGCTGGCGACACGCTTCAGCCAACCGTTGATGTGCGGATAGTTGCCGAGATCGAACTCGCCCTCGTGCGCCACGTGCGTGTAGGCATAGAGCGCAATATCCGCCAGGCCGTAGCGGCTGCCGACGAACCAGTCGTTGGCCGACAGATGACGTTCCATCACGTCGAGCGCGGCGTAGCCCTTCTTCATGCGTTCGGGCAGCTCCATTTCCTGTAGCGGCGAGAGGCTGGTCAGGATGTGCTTCCAGAAGCGCGCCACGGCGATGTAGGGCTCGTGGCTGTACTGCTCGAAGAACATCCATTGCAGCGTCTGCGCGCGGGCGAGCCGGTCGGCTGGCGCGAACGACGTGCCCTCGGCCAAGTACCACAGGATGGCATTGGACTCGGCGAGGTGCGTTCCGTCGGCGAGCTGCAGGGTAGGAATGCGGCCGTTGGGGTTCCTGGCCAGGAACTCCGGCGTGCGCGTCTCGCCCTTGAGGATGTCGCGCTCGACCAAGGTGTAGGGCGTGCCGGTCTGCGCCAGCAGCAGCCGCACCTTGTAGCCGTTTCCCGAGTCCATGTAGTCGTGCAGCGTCAGCATTGTCGTCTACTCCCCGGCCAGGCGCATTGCCGCCTGCGCCTTTGTTGTCAGATACGAATGGATGCGCTCGGCGGCGTCGCGGCCGTCGCGCACCGCCCACACCACCAGCGACGCGCCGCGCACGATGTCGCCGGCGGCGAACACGCCGTCGAGGCTGGTCATCATGCTGCGCCAATCGATCGCGAGCGTGCCCCCGCTGTTCACCGCGAGATCGGGCGCGGCCATCGAGCCGGGCAAATCCTCGGCGTCGAAGCCCAGCGCCGTCAGCACTAGGTCGGCCTCGATATTGGCATGCGAGTTGGGGATCTCCTGTGGCGTCTGCCGGCCGCTGGCGTCGGGCATACCGAGATGGATGCGCACCGAGCGGACATGGCTCACCCTGTCCTTGCCGAGGAAGCCCTGTGGCGCGCTCAGCCAGACGAACTCGACGCCTTCCTCCTCGGCGTGTCGTACCTCGCGTTGCGAGCCGGGCATGTTGGCGCGATCGCGTCGATAGAGGCACTTCACCGTGCGTGCGCCTTGGCGTACAGCGGTGCGCACGCAATCCATCGCCGTGTCGCCGCCGCCCAGCACGACGACGTTCTTGCCCTTGGCGTCGAGCGCACCGGAGTCGAAGGCAGGCACATGGTCACCCAGCCCGATCCGGTTCGACGCGGTGAGATAGTCGAGCGCGGCGGCAATGCCGGGCAGTCCGATGCCTGGAGCAACGATCTTGCGCGCCTCGTAGACCCCGGTCGCCAGCAGCATGGCGTCGTGACGCTCGCGTAGCTCGACCAGCGGGACATCGCGGCCGACATCGCACGCGAGCTCGAAGGCGACCTTGGAGGCACGCAGCAGGGCCTCGCGGCGCTGCACGATCTCCTTTTCCAGCTTGAAGTTGGGGATGCCGTAGATCAGCAGGCCGCCGACCCGGTCGTAGCGGTCGTAGATCGTGACCTGATAGCCCTTGCGGCGGAGCTGCTCGGCGGCGGCGAGGCCTGCCGGCCCTGCGCCCACGATGCCGATGCTCTCGCGCCGCTCGCGCCGCGGCTGGATCGGCCGCACCCAGCCCTGGCTCCAGGCCGTGTCGGTGATGAACCTCTCGACCGAGCCGATGGTCACCGAGTCGAAGCCCTTCTCGATGACGCAATTGCCCTCGCACAGCCGGTCCTGCGGGCAGATGCGGCCGCAGATCTCGGGGAAATTGTTGGTCGCCGAGGAAAGCTCGTAGGCCTCCTCTAGGCGGCCCTCGGCGGTGAGCTTCAGCCAGTCGGGGATGTTGTTGTTGAGCGGGCAATGGATCTGGCAGAACGGCACGCCGCACTGTGAGCAGCGCGCCGCCTGCCCGGCCGCCTTCTCGCGGGCATAGCCGGCATAGATTTCGTCGAAATCGCGCCGCCGCTCGGCCGCCGGCCGCTTGTCCGGCATGGCCTGCGATGTGCCGACGAACTTCAGCATTCTCTCGACCATGAGAACTCCGCTGACCCCTGAAATTTCGCTGCGGCGAATGTGCACTACCCGCGCCAAACCGGCGCTTGCCTCGGTTGTTTGTCATAGATCGGACAGATGGTCAATTATATTGACCTAATATGAAGGACTTTTGACAGAGACTCCGACAAGATTCCCAAATCGGTTCCTTATAAGTACAATATCGGTACTATTAAGGATAGGCGCGCAAATCCTGCAGCTGAATCCGTGCCGCAGACGGATATCAGGCTGGAGCGTGCTGGTTGTAGCGACCGCCGACGCGGAAGCGATCGAGGTAGGTGGGTAGGATGACCTCGGCGGCCGTCGGGACGATGCCCAGGGTCGCTAGGCTGTTGGCGCCCGGCCGCACGATGTTGTCGTGGGTCAGTAGATCGACCTGATCGCGTGTGATCTGCGGGGTAATGCCGAAAATCGCGGGAAACTCGGCAAAGAATGCCGCGATCTTCATCAAGCCCGCCGGAACGGCGACAATGCGCTTGCGGCGGTCGATCTCGCGCAGCGTCAGCTCGGCGATCTCGCGATAGGTGTAGATCGTTGGGCCGCCCAGCTCGAACACGCTTCTTGCCGTCTCGGGCCGTTCGAGCACCACGCGGGCGGCCTCGGCCACGTCGCCGACGAATATCGGCTGCACCCTGGCCCGGCCGTCGCCGACGACCGGCACCACGGGCGCCAGCGACGCGATCTTGGCCATTCGGGTGAACATCACGTCGCCCGGCCCGAACACCACGCTCGGCCGCAGGATGGTAGCGGTGGGGAAGCCTGCGATGATGGCATCCTCGGCATCGACCTTCGAATGGATGTAGGGATTGGTCGTGGTGCGGCGATCGGCGCCGATGCCCGAGATATGGATCAGCCGCTCGACGCCGGCCGCCCGCGCCGCCTCGGCGATCGCCCGCGCCCCGCCGACATGGACTTCCTGGTAGCGTTGGCGGCCGCGCTGAAAGGCGATGCCCGAGGCATTGATCACGGCCTGGCTGCCGACGACAGCCGCCGCCACTGACTCCGGCATGCGCAGATTGGTGCGCATCACCGTGACCTGGCCGACATCGCCCGCCGTCTTGACCCGTTCGGCGAGCTCGATGCGGCGGCACGCCACACGCACCGTCATGCCTTGTTGCGCCAGCGCCCGGACCATGGCCCGGCCGACGAAGCCGCTGCCGCCGAAAATCGTGACTTGCCTGATCTTCATGGATGCTGCCTATAAACCATCGACGTTACGGCGCAAGCGCGCTGCGGTTGACATCGGCGCGGCGCGGCCCTAACTCACCGCCCGCACTAGCCCGCATGCCGTGCCCAGGTGGCGGAATTGGTAGACGCACTAGTTTCAGGTACTAGCGCCGCGAGGCGTGGAAGTTCGAGTCTTCTCCTGGGCACCATGCTGGGCGTGCGAGGCATCCGATAAATGACAATCACGCTGCATCGCGGCGACCTTCCGGCCGGCCTGTCGTTCGGCTCGAGCGTCGCCATCGACACCGAGACCATGGGGCTCAATCCGCACCGCGACCGGCTGTGCCTGGTTCAGCTCTCTGCCGGCGACGGAAATGCCCACTTGGTTCAGATGCCGCGCGGGCGCTACGACGCGCCACGGCTTGCCGCTCTTCTGGCGGATCCGGGCGTCCTGAAGCTGTTCCATTTCGGCCGTTTCGACATTGCCGTGCTCGAGCATGCGCTGGGCGTCCGTTGCGAGCCGGTCTATTGCACCAAGATCGCCGCCAAGCTCACCCGTACCTTCACCGACCGCTACGGCCTGAAGGACCTCTGCAAGGAGCTGGTCGGCGTCGATCTGTCCAAGCAGCAGCAGACCTCGGATTGGGGCGCCGATACGCTGGGCGAGGAGCAATTGGCCTATGCGGCGTCCGACGTGCTCCATCTGCACGCGCTGAAGGCCAGGCTCGACGCTCTGCTCGAACGCGAAGGCCGGACCGAGCTTGCCCAGGCAGCCTTCCGCTTCCTGCCGACACGCGCCCGGCTCGATCTCGCCGGCTGGCCCGAGGTCGATATTTTCGAGCATTGACGATTGTTACGCCGCGGCTGCGGCTGCGCCCCTGGCGGGAGACCGATCGCGCTGGGTTTGCCGCCTTGCACGCCGATCCCGAGGTGATGGCCGATCTGGGCGGGCCGATCGATCACGCGGCGAGCGATGCAAAGTTCGATCGCTATGTCGCGACGTTTGCCCGGTACGGCTTTTCGCGCTGGGCCGTGACGGCTCAGGGTGGCGAATTGCTCGGATATGCCGGCCTGACGCCGGAATCCGACCATCATCCGCTCGGCGCCCATGTCCAGATCGGTTGGCGCTTCGCGCGACGGGCCTGGGGCTGCGGCTATGCCTCGGAAGCCGCCTCGGCAGCCCTCGATGATGCTTTCAAGCGCGCCGGCCTGAGCGAGGTCCTGTCCTATACCGCGGCGGACAATCGTCGATCGCAGGCGGTCATGGCCCGGCTGGCGCTGCGACGGGATCCGGCGCGCGATTTCACGCTGAATGGCTGGCGCGGAATGGTCTGGGTCGCGCGGCCGGCGTAAGATCGGGCCCGAATAGTCGGAGTCCGCCTCATTTTGACTGAACATTGGCATAGTTTTTGCTAATCCTCCGGTAAGGGGAGGTCTAACCGGCCTTTCGGGGGTGTTGGCATATGCGTATCGGTCCGAGTCTCATCCTGACGTCACGCCAGACCTTGGCGATGACACCGCAGCTTCAGCAGGCGATCAAGCTGCTGCAATTTTCGCATCTCGAGCTCGCGGCCTTCATCCAGCAGGAACTCGAGAAGAATCCCCTCCTGGCCGAAGGGGCAGCCGAAGACGGCCAGGCAGCTGAAACGGAGGCCCCCGTTCTCGATGCGCCGACGGATACCGCCGAGGCACTGGCGGCCGCCGCGCCGGCGCTGGCGGAGGCCGACGAACGCTGGACCCGCGAACATGCCGATCGCGGCGGCGATGGCGCGGCAAGCCGGGTCGGCCAGCGCGAGGACGCGCCCGACGCCCTCGACTTCGTCGCCGATCGGCCGCGCTCGCTCTCGGCCTACGTGCTGGAGCAGCTCGATATTCTGTTCGCCGACACGGGCGAGCGCCGGATCGCGCTCAAGCTCGCCGAGGGTCTCGATGAAGCGGGCTACTGCCGTCTGGAGGCCGCAGCCGTCGCCGAGGCGGTCGGTGTCGATCTCGCTCAGGTTGAAGCCGTCTGGACCAGGTTACGCGGCATCGAGCCGGCCGGACTGTTCTCGCGCACCCTGGCGGAGTGCCTGGGGGCCCAGCTTGCCGAGCGCAACCGGCTCGATCCGGCGATGCAGGCGATGCTCGACAACCTCGATCTCGTCGCCGCCGGTGAGCTCGCCCAGCTTCGCCGACGCTGCGGGGTCGACGAGGAGGATCTGCGCGAGATGCTTTCCGAGTTGCGCACCCTCGACCCGCGCCCCGGCCAGGCTTTCGAGTTCGAGCCGATCCAGCCGGTCGCTCCCGACTTGGTTCTGCTGCCGGCCAAGGATGCCGACACCGGCGAGGAAGGTTGGCACATCGAGCTCAACACCGAGGCACTGCCCAAGGTCCTGGTCGATCGCAACTATCACGCGATCCTGATGAAGGGCGCTCGTGCCAAGCCGGAACGCGACTTCGTCGCCGAACGCTTCCAGTCCGCCAACTGGCTGGTGAAGACTCTCGAGCAGCGCGCCACGACCATCCTCAAGGTGGCGCGCGAGATCGTCCGTCAGCAGGACGCGTTCTTCCGTCAGGGCGTGAGCGCGCTGCGGCCGCTGGTGCTGCGCGACATCGCCATCGCGACCGAGCTGCACGAGAGCACGGTGAGCCGCGTCACCTCGAACAAGTATATCGCCACGCCGCGCGGCATTTTCGAGCTCAAGTATTTCTTCACCTCGGCACTGCCGGCGCGCACGCCCGGCGTGACCGTGTCGTCCGAGTCGGTACGCTCGCGCATCCGCCATCTGGTGGGCGGCGAGAATGCGCAGCAGCCGTTGTCCGATGACCGCATCGTCGATCTGCTGAAGGGCGAGGGCATCGAGATCGCGCGCCGGACGGTGGCGAAGTATCGCGAAGCCATGCGCATTCCGTCGTCGGCCGAGCGCCGTCGGCTCGGTCGCCTGGGGATGGCGCGCAGTCTGCCGCCGGCCCTCTCCACCACTGCCCTGGCGCCGCCGATGCTGGCCGGTTCGGCCGACTGAAAAGGTCACGTCGATGGCGACGCGGCGCGGCTTGACCGGCCCGGACGAGGCGCCTATAGGGGCGCACCTTTCGCCAGGGTGCGACAGGTTCTGCTTGGCAACCCATTGGTGACATTGTGGAAATCGCCGATTTGCTGACCGGCCCCGATGCGGTCCTGGCGAATGTGAAGGCGTCCAGCAAGAAGGCATTGCTGGCCGAGCTGTCCAATCGAGTGGCCGCTCTTTGGAAGCTCGACGAGCGCCGTCTGTTCGACCGGTTGCTCGAGCGAGAGCGGCTCGGCTCGACGGGGATCGGGGGTGGCATTGCGATTCCGCACGGTCGCCTGCCCTCGCTTGCCAAGCCCTCGGGCCTGTTCGCGCGGCTCGTCCATCCGATCGATTTCAACGCCATCGACGAACGGCCGGTCGACATCGTCTTCCTGCTGATCGCGCCTGAGGGCGCCGGCGCCGACCATCTCAAGGCCCTGGCACGGGTATCGCGCCTGCTGCGCGATCGCAGCCTGGTCGACAAGCTGCGGGCGACCGACAATGCCGAAGCGCTTTACGCGCTCCTGATCGAGCCGATCCAGACCCAGAGCGCTGCTTGATGGACCGGGGGCGTTCCGCCCGTCCCATAGAGAAGAGCGGGCCGAACGCCCGCGGTTCGGACGATCAGTGCACCATCGCCGGCTCGAGATCGTGCTGGCGAATCAATGCCTGAGCAATCTCGACCGAGGGCGCGGCGGCGATCGCTTTGCCGTCGGCCGAAAAGATACCGATTGCATGGGCGCCGTCGGGCAGGTCGATCGCCTTGATGTAAGCGATCTGCTGCGCGCCCAGGCTGAGGAAGGCGTCGTCGGGAAGGCGGGTGAACGTCGTCTGCTCGTTTTCCATGGCTACCTCCTTGGCAGCATCGATGCGGGCCGTCCTATCGCGCCCGTCGGGCGGCGATGACGATGGTGGTGCTTTCTTCCAGCTTCCGTGTGCCGGCATCGATTGGAATGGTGCGGATGCGCGGCTCGACCGGCGGACGCACCAGGTCGATCGACAGCAGCCCGTTGTCGAGGCGGGCGCCGGTGACCTCGATGCCGTCGGCCAACATGAAGGCGCGCTGAAACTGGCGAGCGGCGATGCCGCGATGAAGGTAGACCCGCGTCGTGTCGTCGGTCTGCTTGCCGCGGACCGAAAGCTGATTTTCCACCAGCTCGATCACCAGATCGTCGGTCGTGAAACCGGCGACGGCCAACGTGATGCGCAGCCCGTTCTCGCCGATCCGCTCGATATTGTACGGAGGGTAGCCTTCGGCATTCTTGGCCAAGCGGTCCAATGTCCGTTCGAACTGATCGAAGCCCAGCAGCAGGGGCGAATTGAAGATCGGCATCCGACTCATGTAACCCCCCTCCGAGGAGCGAGTGGCCGGGAACCCGAGGCGGCATTCCCTGAGGAATGGATCTGGGGAGCCAGGGAGCGGGTTCAAGGCCTGGTTCCAGGAAGGAATGATCATCGAGGCGACGGGAGGCCGGGCCGGCAGGACCGCAACTGGGAGGGCGAGGGGCGCTTTCAAGGCATCGCCATGGCAGGTCCTGTCGGGTAAACTGCATTTACCCTCACTCGTCCGGTGGGCAAACCTGCCGGGCCAAATCAATAGAAGTCGATGACGCTGGTTGCTTCAGATGTGCGACGGCCCGGCGATCCTTTGGTCGCAGGCGAGCGCCCGCTGCGCTCCGCACCGCCCGTCCGCCGTGCGAAGGCCTCTCCCGAGGCTCCGGCCGACGAACCCCGAGCTTTCCGCCGCTGGCTGCTCGGCTCCCGCCTCTACTCGATGACCTTGGGCTATGGCAGCCCGAGCACCTTCTTCGCCGTGGCTCCCGACAACTGGCCGGGCGATCCGGCGATCGGGCATCGCCTGCTGGCCGGCGAGCTGCAGGCGCGTGGCCATGTCGGCTCGGTGGCGCCCGAGGCGGCCGATCCGCCGTGGCGGCGCGCCGACGCGCCACCGCTCTGGCTCGAGACCCTGAACGGCTTCGGCTGGCTGCGCGATCTGCGCGATTGCGGCGACGTCGCGGCTGCGTCGCTGGCGGTCCGGCTGGTCGACGACTGGACCAACCAGGAATGGCGCTGCTCGCCGCTCACGTGGCGGCGCGACCTTCTGGCCGAGCGCATGGTGGCGTGGATCCGCCACTACGACTGGATGGCGGCGGCGGCGGATCCCGGTTTCGCCGCTCGATTCGTCTTCTCGCTCGCTCGTCAGCGCACCCACCTCAAGCGCGCGCTGCGCACCGGTCTGATCGGGCACGACGCGGTTGCCGCCCTGAAGGCGCTCGTCTTCGCCGACCTCGCCTTCCTGCGCGATGGGCGATCGTTCGAGAAGAGCCTCGATCAGACGCTGATGCGGCTGGCCAAGTTCGTGAAGCGCTACGTGCTGCATGACGGCATCGTGGCCGAGCGCGCCCCGCATCTGCAGCTCGTCGTCCTGCGCCACCTCGTCGACGTGCGTGCGGCCCTGATCTCGGCCGAGCGTCGACCGCCGGCCGAGCTGGTCGCCGCGATCGATCGGCTCGCCCCCATGCTGCGCTTGTTCCGCCATGGCGACGGCGGGCTGGCCCTGTTCAACGGTGCCTGGGAAGGCGACCGCACGATGATCGACCTGGTGCTGGCGCGATCGGGGTCGAGCGAGCCGGCGCCCAAGTCGGCGCTGGTCAGCGGCTTCCAGCGCCTCGCCGCCGGGACCTCGCTGGTGATCGCCGATTCGGGCAGTCCGCCGGGCCGTGGCATGGACGGCATCGCCCATGCCGGCACGCTGTCGTTCGAGATGAGCGCGGCGCACGAGCGGCTGATCGTCAATTGCGGCACCTATCCCGGTGCAGCGCGCGAATGGCGGCATTTCATGCGCTATACGGCGGCGCACAGCACCGCCGTGGTCGACGACACCAACTCGAGCGAGATCACCAATCATGGCTCGCTCGAATATCGCGCCGGCAACGTGCTGGTCGATCGCGCCGATTCCGATGGCGCGCAGTGGCTCGACATGTGCCACGACGGCTACCGCTCGCTCTACGGCATCGTCCATCGCCGCCGGCTGTGGTTGTCGCCCGACGGCGGCGACCTGCGCGGCGAGGATACCTTTGCCGGCCCCGAAGGCCGACCGGTGACGCTGCCCGACCGCCGCTTCATCGTCCGCTTCCATCTTCATCCCGCGGTCAAGGCGACGCTGGCGCAAAGCGGCCAGGCAGTGCTGATGCGCCTGCCGAGCGGCCGCGCCTGGCGGCTGCGCGCCTCCGGCGCCGGCATGGGCTTGGCCGAGAGCATCTATCTCGGCGAGATCGGCCGCGTGCGCCGCACCGAGCAGATCGTCTTGGTCGGACAAGTCCCCATGGAAGGGACCACGGTGAAGTGGGCGTTGACGCGGATCGAGGGTTGAGAGCCGGGTGAGCCGTCCCTGCGGACCATGAGCGTGTCGCCCGCTCATGGTCATGAGCAGGCGACACACCCGAGATCCCAAAGAGCGAAGACCCTACGGCTTCAAGAAACCCACCGTTCGGTAGACCTCGGCCAGGATCGGTTCGGCCAAGGCCGCCGCCCGTGCGGCACCGTCGCGCAGCACGGCGTCGACGTGACCGGGGTCCTTCATCAGGCGTTGCATCTCCGCGCCCACAGGCCCCAGCTTCTCGACCGCCAGCTCGGTGAGCGCTGCCTTGAACTCGGAGAACTGCTTGCCGGCGAACGTGGCGACGACACTCTCCTTGTCGCGGTCGGCCAGCGCCGCGTAGATGCCCAGCAGGTTGTCGGCGTCCGGCCGTTTCTCCGCGTCGGCGACCGTCTCGGGCATCGGCATCGGGTCGGTCTTGGCGCGGCGGATCTTCTGGGCGATCGCGTCGGCATCGTCGGTCAGGTTGATGCGCGAATAGTCCGACGGGTCGGACTTGCTCATCTTCTTGGTGCCGTCGCGCAGGCTCATCACGCGGGTCGCCTCACCGAAGATCAGCGGCTCGGTGATCGGGAAGAAGTCGGGCGCGGCGAAGTCGTTGTTGAACTTGATGGCGATGTCGCGCGTCAGCTCGAGATGCTGCTTCTGGTCCTCGCCGACCGGCACGTGCGTGGCCTTGTAGATCAGGATGTCGGCGGCCATCAGCGCCGGATAGGCGTAGAGGCCGAGCGAGGCGTTCTCGCGATCCTTGCCCGCCTTCTCCTTGAACTGGGTCATGCGGTTCATCCAGCCGACCCGGGCCACGCAGTTGAATATCCAGGCGAGCTGGGCGTGTGCCGGCACCATCGACTGATTGAAGATGATCTGCTTCTTGCCGTCGACGCCGGCGGCCAGGAAGGCCGACGCGATCTCGCGCGTCTGCGCGGCGAGCAGCTTAGGGTCCTGTGGCTGGGTGATGGCGTGCAGGTCGACGACGCAATAGAGGCACTCGTAGTCGTGCTGCAGGCGCGCGAAGTTGCGGATCGCGCCGAGATAGTTGCCGAGGTGCAGGTTGCCGGTCGGTTGCACGCCGCTCAGGATACGACCCTTGAGGCCGCGCACGGTGTAGGGCGCGAGATGCGGGTTGGGCGCCGAGGACAGGGCGTCAGGCATGGATGTGGACTCCGCTCACTGTGGAAGGGCGCGGGGTGTGGACCTCCGCGCGCCCTGCCGGTGGAAGGCGAGGGCGGGGCGGTATGGCGCAGGACGGGACCGGAATCAAGGCAGAGCTCGAGGGCGAGGCCGGCGAGAAATCGTGCCAGGCCGTATCAGAAGAGGGACTTCGTCCCGGCCGTGTTCCGGCGTTCAGGCCTCGGTCAAGTTCAAGCGCCGCTTGATCAGGCCGAGCTCTCCGCGGATCTGGTCGAGGCGCACCTCGACATGCGCCAGATGCTCGGCATGGAGCGCGATGTCGCGCTTGACGCCGGCCAGAGACTCTTCCAGCCGGTCGAGCTTCACGCCGTGCTCGATCTGAGTCTCGCGCAAGCTGCCGATGTCGGCCCGCAGGGCGCGCAAGTGGTCCAGCACGAGGTTGATCGGTTCGTCGGTCATTGGCCGCTCGACCGTAGGGTCCAGCCGCCAGAGGGCCAACCAGGCGGATACCGGCGCTGGCCGTCGTTGACGGCTCCGGCTCGGGCTGTTTCGATTGGCCCTTGCACGCATCTTGCAGGATAGCCGGAGCGGGGCGAGGGACCGGGAGGAGCCGATGAACGAAGGTCGTTTGCGCCATCTGATTGGCCAGGTGAAGGCGGGCAAGGTGTCCCGTCGGGCATTCCTGCGCCGAATGGCGGCGGTTGGATTGACGGCGCCGATGGCGAACCAGTTGCTGGCGTTCTCGGGCGTGGCGATGGCGCAATCGCGTCCGGTCTACAAGCCGACCAGGCGCGGCGGCGGCGGCATTCTGCGCGTGCTGTGGTGGCAGGCGCCGACGCTGCTCAATCCGCACTTCGCGACCGGCGGCAAGGACCAGGACGGCTCGCGCGTGTTCTACGAGCCGCTCGCCGGCTGGGACCAGAGCGGCAACCTGCGGCCATTGCTGGCGGAGTCGGTTCCCAGCCGCGAGGACGGCACGCTCGCCGCCGACGGCAGGTCGGTGACCTGGAAGCTGAAGAAGGGCGTGAAGTGGCACGACGGCCAGCCCTTCACCGCCGACGATGTGGTGTTCAATTGGGAATACGCGCGCAATCCGGCGACGGCGGCCGTCACCAGCGGCGTCTACACCGACATCACGGTCGAGAAGGTCGACAGCCACACCGTGACCGTGAGGTTCAAGGAGCCGACGCCGTTCTGGGCCGACGCCTTCGTCGGCCCGACCGGCATGATCGTTCCCAAGCACCTGTTCTCCGACTATGTCGGCGACAAGTCGCGCGAGGCGCCGACCAACCTCAAGCCGGTCGGCACGGGCCCCTACAAGTTCAAGGATTTCAAGCCCGGCGACATGGTGGCCGGTGTCATCAACACCGACTACCACCAGGACAACAAGCCCTACTTCGACGCCATCGAGATGAAAGGCGGCGGCGATGCCGTGTCGGCGGCGCGCGCGGTGCTGCAGACCGGCGAGTTCGATTTCGGCTGGAACATGCAGGTCGAGGACGAGATCCTGCAGCGCCTGGAGAAGGGCGGCAAAGGCCGCGTCGCCATCAACGAGGCGGGCTTCATCGAGCATATCCAGCTCAACTCCACCGACCCCTGGACCGAGGTCGACGGCGAACGCTCGAGCGCCAAGACCAGGCACCCGACCTTGTCGGATCCGGCGGTGCGCCAGGCGCTGGCGCTGCTGGTCGACAAGGATTCGGTCGAGAAGCACATCTACGGGCGCACCGGCCGCGCGACGCCCAACTTCATCTACAATCCGGAGAAGTTCCGCTCGAAGACCGCCAAGTACGAGTTCAACGTCGACAAGGCGATCGACGTCCTGGAGAAGGCGGGCTGGAAGAAGGGGGCCGACGGCATTCGCGAGAAGGACGGCAAGAAGCTGAAGTTCGTCTACCAGACCTCGATCAACCAGCCGCGTCAGAAGACCCAGGCAATCGTCAAGCAGGCCTGTCAGAAGGCGGGCATCGACATCGAGGTCAAGGCGGTGACGGCGTCGGTGTTCTTTTCGTCGGACATTGCCAATCCCGACACCTACCCGCACTTCTATGCCGACCTGCAGATGTACAATAACGGGCCGCAGCAGCCGGACCCGGCGGTGTTCCTGCGTCAGTTCCTGTCGTGGGAGGTCGCGACCAAGGCCAACAAGTGGCAGGGCCGCAACGTGACGCGCTGGGTGAACAAGGAGTACGACGACACTTACAAGGCCGCCCAGGTCGAGCTCGATCCGGTCAGGCGCGCGGCCTTGCTGATCAAGCTGAACGAGATGGTCGTGAACGACCATGTCGTGATCCCGGTGGTCGCCCGCCCGGTCGTCAGCGCGCTCGGCAACAAGCTCACCGCCGAGCTGAGCGGCTGGGACACCAACACCTGGGATCTGGCGAGCTGGTTCCGCGAGGCCTGACGGCCGCCCCTTCCGAAGGGCCGGTGTCCGATATTGACGCCGCCGGCCGAGGCTGTTCCCATCGCGCTTGCACGCATCTTGCAGGATAGCGGGAGCGTCAGGGACAGCTTCGACCGCTGGATGGGAGGACATCCGATGAACGAACGTGGCTTGCGTAATCTGATCGACCGGGTGAAGGCGGGCTCGATGTCCCGTCGCGGATTCATTCGCAGAATGGCGGCGGTGGGGTTCACCGCACCGATGGCGACCCAGCTTCTGGCCGTGTCCGGCGTCGCCATGGCCCAATCGAGGCCGGCCTACAAGCCGACGAAACGCGGCGGCGGCGGCCTCTTGAAGGTTCTGTGGTGGCAGGGGCCGACGCTGCTCAATCCGCACTTCGCCACCGGCACCAAGGACCAGGACGGTTCGCGCCTGTTCTACGAGCCGCTGGCCGGCTGGGACGCCGAGGGCAACCTTCGCCCGATCCTGGCGGAGACCGTCCCCGGTCGCGAGGACGGCACGCTGGCCGCCGACGGCAAGTCAGTGACCTGGAAGCTGAAGAAGGGCGTCAAGTGGCACGACGGCAAGCCCTTCACGGCCGACGACGTCGTCTTCACCTGGGAGTATTCCCGCAACCCGGCGACGGCCACCCTCACCAGCGGCTCCTACAAGGACGTTATGGTCGAGAAGATCGACGACTACACGGTTGTCGTGAAATTCCCCGCGCCGACGCCCTTCTGGGCCGACACGTTCGTGGCAGCCGCCGGCTGCATCATTCCCAAGCACCTGTTCGCCGACTACACCGGCGACAAGTCGCGCGAGGCGCCGGCCAACCTCAAGCCGGTCGGTACCGGCCCCTACAAGTTCAAGGACTTCAAGCCGGGCGATCTGGTCACCGGAACCATCAACACCGACTACCACCAGGACAACAAGCCCTACTTCGACGCCATCGAGATGAAGGGCGGCGGCGATGCGGTGTCGGCGGCGCGCGCGGTGTTGCAGACCGGCGAGTTCGACTTCGGCTGGAACATGCAGGTCGAGGACGAGATTCTCCAGCGGCTCGAGAAGGGCGGCAAGGGCCGGGTCGTCATGACCAAGGGCGGCGGCATCGAGCACATCCAGCTCAATACGCGCGATCCGTGGACCGAGGTCGACGGCGAGCGTGCCAGCCTCAAGACCACGCACCCGACGCTGAGCGACCCCGCCGTGCGCCAGGCGCTGGCGCTGCTGGTCGACAAGGATTCGGTCGAGAAGCACATCTACGGACGCACCGGTGTTGCCACACCCAACTTCTTCAACAATCCGGAACGCTTCCGGTCGAAGAACACCAAGTACGAGTTCAGCGTCGACAAGGCGATCGATGTCCTGGAAAAGGCGGGCTGGAAGAAGGGCGCCGACGGCATCCGCGAGAAGGACGGCAAGAAGCTGAAGTTCGTCTATCAAACCTCGATCAACCAGCCGCGTCAGAAGACCCAGGCGATCGTCAAGCAGGCCTGTCAGAAGGCGGGCATCGACATCGAGGTCAAGGCGGTGACAGCGTCGGTCTTCTTTTCGTCGGACGTTGCCAATCCCGACACCTACCCGCACTTCTATGCCGATCTGCAGATGTACAACAACGGCCCATTACAGCCTGATCCGGAAGTCTTCATGCGCCAGTTCTGCTCGTGGGAGGCGGCCAGCAAGGCCAACAAGTGGCAGGGCCGCAACATCACGCGCTGGCAGAACCAGGAGTACGACGACATCCACAAGGCGGCACAGGTCGAGCTCGATCCGATCAAGCGCGCCGCCATGTTCATCAAGCTGAACGACCTGGTCATCGACAACAATGTCGTGATCCCGGTGGTGGCCCGCCTCGGCGTCGCGGCCGTGAAGGACAAGCTCGTCGTCGAGCTGAGCGGCTGGGACAACAACACGTTCAACCTGGCGAGCTGGTATCGCGAGGCCTGAGGATCGAGAGGGATTTGGCGCCTGGGTCCAAAGGAACGCCTCGAGCGTTCTTGGCGTTCGACATGCGTGTCGCAAGCACATATACTCAAGCGGTTGGGTTATGTTGAGGGCAAGCAATGCCAACGGTTCATCGGTTGGCTGGCGTGCGCGTCGTCATCTATCCGAACGATCATTTGCCCGCGCACGTGCATGTGAAAAGCGCTGATGGTGAAGCTGTCTTTCTGCTGAACTGTCCTGGAGGCCCGCCGGAGTTGCGCGAAAGCTTTGGTTTCGGCTTGTCCGACATCAGGCGGATTGCACGGGCGCTGGCCGCTGTCGTTGCCCAGTTGTGCGCGGATTGGAGGTCGATACATGGTCGTCACTGAACGTGAGCTTGCCCGTGCCGAGGCCCGCCTGAAGGAACGGCGACAGGCCGGCTATGCGACGTCCGCGCGTTACGATCGCCGCTCCGCGCGGGTTGTCGTCATGCTCAACACGGGCGTGCAGGTGGCCTTTCCGGCGCACCTTGTCGAGGGCCTGTCGGGTGCATCGTCCATCGACCTGTCCCAGATCGAAATCAGTCCAGCCGGTCTCGGCTTGCACTGGCCGAGGCTCGATGCCGATGTCTATGTGCCCGCACTGCTGCAGGGCGTTCTGGGCTCGAAGAGCTGGATGGCCAGGCAATTGGGAAGCAAGGGGGGGCAGGCGCGCACCGAAGCGAAGAGGGCGGCCGCACGAGAGAATGGACGCAAGGGCGGCCGTCCAAGAAAGATTGCATAGCGGCGATGCAGCCGGTCCGGCTCGCGTCCCGGAACGATCCAGCAGGCGATAGGCAGTCCCGCTTGGTCATAGTAGCGTGGCGGCCCCTGTTCCCGTCCGTTGCGGTTCCGCCATGTCCGACAATCCGCCGATCGAGTTCAATTTTCCCGACCTTCGCCGCTGGGAGGCCGGTGCGGCGCCCTACATCCACGTGAAGGAAAGCGGCAGGCCCGGCCCGACCGTCATGCTGACGGCGCTGACGCACGGCAACGAGGTGTCGGGTGCGGTGGTGGTCGATGCGCTGCTGGCAGCCGGCCTGGCGCCGCGCAAGGGCACGCTGATCCTCGCCTTCAACAACATCGATGCCTTTCACAGCTTCGACGCCAGGACGCCGTTCAAGTCGCGCATGGTCGACGAGGATTTCAATCGCGTCTGGGGCCGCCTCGGCCAGCCGCCGACGACCGCCGAGATGAAGCGGGCGCTGGTGGTGAAGCCCTTCGTCGAGCGCGCCGACCTGCTGCTCGATCTGCATTCGATGCATGACGACGGCGTGCCGCTGATGCTGTCCGGTCCGCTCGACAAGGGCGTCGCCCTGGCGCGCCGGGTCGGCACGCCGGTCGATATCGTGCGCGACGCCGGCCACTCCGCCGGCATGCGCATGCGCGACTATGGCGGCTTCGGCGATCCGAGGAGCCCCAAGAACGCGCTGCTGATCGAGACCGGCCAGCATTGGCGTGCCTCGTCGGTTGCGGTCGCCAAGGACGTCACCGCCCGCTTCCTCGCCGAGAGCGGCGTGGTCGATGCTGCCGACCTGCCGGCCGCCTGGCGCCAGCCCGCTCGGGCGCCGCAGCGCGTGGTCGAGGTCACCCAGGCCGTCGCCACCAAGCGCGGTAACTTCCAGTCGGTGCGGCCGTTCGAGGGCCAGGAAGTCATCGAGAAGGCCGGCACGCTGCTCGGCCACGACGACGGCGAGCCGGTGACGACGCCCTACGACAAGTGCGTGCTGGTGATGCCGTCGTCCAACCGGCCGCTCAGGGCCGGCGTCACGGTTGTCCGTCTGGGCCGGCTGGTTTGACGTGGGGCCGGGCGGCGCGAGGCCGGCGGATCAGGGATTTGAGCTCGGACAGCCGGACGATTCCGAGCAGCGTGCCCACCACGCCGTAGACTGCGGCACCGAGGGCGCAGAGCGCAATCAGCGCGACAGCGCCGGCGGGGTCGGTGCGCGTCGGGGGCGTCGCCAGCAGCCGCATGCCGAGCCACAGCGCGCCGCTCATGGCGATGGTCGCCACGATCAGGCGGAGTGTTCGCGAGACGAGCCTCGGATCGGGCACCCATTGGCGGCGCCTGCGTAGCACGACGGCGAGCAGAAGCGCATTCAGCCAGCCCGACAGCGAGGAGGCGAGCGCGATGCCGACATGGGCGAGTGTCGTGCCGTACAGGAAGACGACATTGAGAACGACGTTCACGACGATCGCGGCGGTCGCGATGTAGAGCGGTGTCTTGGTGTCCTCGCGGGCGAAGAAGCCCGGTGTCAAGGCCTTGACCAGCACGAAGGCGGGCAGGCCGACGGCGAATGCGGCGAGCGCGCCGGCGGTGCGCCAGGTGTCGTCGGGGCCGAATTGGCCACGCTGGAACAGCACGCGGACGAGCGGGTCGGCGAGCAGCCACAGTGCCGCCGCGGCCGGCAGGCCGAGCAGCAATCCGACCTCGATGGCACGATTCTGGTTGGCCATCGCCGCCTGCCGCTCGCCGGCACGCAACTGGCGCGCCAGCAGCGGCAGCAGGGCGGTGCCGATGGCGATGCCCACCACGCCCAGCGGCAATTGCGCGAGACGGTCGGCGTAGTAGAGCGCCGAAATGCTGCCGACCGGCAACAGCGAGGCCCACACCACGTCGAGCATGGTGCTGATCTGCTGGACGCCGCCGCCAATCGCCACCGGGGTGGCGAGCTTGACCAGCCGGGCCACCCGTTCGGTCCAGCGCGGCCGCACCAGGGTGAGAGCGACACCGTCGCGGGCGCAGGCCACCAGCAGCCACAACCATTGCAGCAGACCCGCAATGGCGACGCCCACCGCGGCGGCATAGCCGCTGCTCGGCAAGAACGGTGTGAGGCCGAGGACCGCGCCGATCAGCGCCAGGTTGAGCAGGATCGGCGTCGCCGCGACATGGGCGAAGCGATCGATGCTGTTCAGCACGCCGCCATAGAGCGAGGTCAGCGAGATGAAGAGCAGATAGGGGAAGGCGATGCGCCCGAACTCGACGGCCTGGGCGAAGGTTGCCGGCTCGTCGCGCATGCCGGGCGCCAGCAGCGCCATCACGCCGGGCATGAACAGGATCAGCAGCGCCGTGAAGGGCAGCAGCACCAGCAGCAAGGCCGAATGAGCCTGGCGGGCGAAGGTGATGGCCTGCTCCCGGCCGTGCGCTTGCAGCTCGCGCGCGAACAACGGCACGAAGGCGGCCGAGAAGGCGCCTTCGGCGAACAGGCGGCGGAAGAAGTTCGGCAGCTTGAAGGCGACGATGAAGGCGTCGGCGACCGCGCCCGAGCCGAGCATCGCCGACAGCACGACATCGCGCAGAAAGCCGACGACGCGGCTCAGCAGCGTGAACCCGCCGACCGTGGCGATGGCGCGCCCGAGGGTCATTTGCCAGTTCCTCCCCCGCATGGGGGGAAGTGCCCCGTCATACGGGGCGGAGGGGGAAGGCCTCAGTCGAGATGCTGCAGATTCCGACGTCGGAATCGGAGAAATCTCGACTGAGGCCTTCCCTCCGGCCCTGCGGGCCACCTCCCCCGATTGCGGGGGAGGCACATGAAGTTTGTCCTCACGGCGCTGCCGCTGCCATCTTGAGCAGCGTCTCGCGGTCCTGGAGGGCGACGCGCTTGTAGTCGGCGACGATCCGCTCTAGCTCGGCGGGCGGCAGCACCGTGTCGAGGGAGGTGAAGCCCTGCGGCGCGCGCTGCTCGACGATGTCGAGCATGATGTCGATACCCTTGCGCCGGTTGCTGTCGACGATGCGGGCGGTCGGCGGCAGGCGGCGTTGCTCGTAGCGCTTCAACGCCGCTTCGGGATCGCTGCCGACACGGAGTTCCTGGGTGATCGCCTCGCCGTCGAGGATCGCCTGCGAGGCACCGTTGGAGCCGATCGGGTACATCGGGTGGGCGGCGTCGCCCAGCAGCGTGACGCGGCCATGCGACCAGGCCGGCAACGGATCGCGGTCGACCATGGGGAACTCGTAGACGGCGTGGGCGCCGCGGATGACGTCCGGCACGTCGAGCCAGTCGAACTTCCAGCCTTCGAAGCGCGGCAGGAAGTCGGCGAGCTTGCCGGGACGGTTCCAGTCCTCGCGCGGCAGCATGGCGCCGTCGCCCATATGGAGGTCGCAGATCCAGTTGATCAGTGCCTCGCCGCGCTCGGCATGGGCACGGCTGATCGGGTAGCAGACGAATTTCTGCGTGTGGTGGCCGGCCTGCACCATGGTGTCGCCGCCGAGGAACGGCTTGCCCACGGTGACTCCGCGCCACATCAGGATGCCTTGCCACTTGGGCGGGCCTTCGTTGGGGTAGAATTGGGCGCGCACCGCTGAATGGATGCCATCGGCGCCGATCAGCACGTCGGCCTCGACCGTCTCGACCGCTGCACCGTCGCGATCGGCGAAGCGGGCGACGACCTTGTTGCCCCACTGCTCGAAGCCGGCGATGCGGCGGCCGAAGCGGATCGCCTCTGCACCGAGCAGGCGCTCCGCGCCGCGCAGCAGGATCATCTGCAGCTCGCCGCGATGGATCGAGAATTGCGGCCATGGCAGTCCGGCATGGTGGCCGCGCGGGTCGGCCCAGATCGTCTGGCCGTGCCGGTTGGCGTAGCGCAGCTCGCGCGTCTCGATGCCGGTCGCGGCCAATTCGGGCTCGAGGCCGAGGCTTGACAGGACGCGGACGGCGCCGGCCTGGATGTTGATGCCGACGCCGAGCGGACGCAGCTCGCCTACGGCCTCGTAGACGGCAACCTCGAAGCCCGCGCGCTTCAGGCACATCGCGGCAGTGAGCCCGCCGATGCCGGCGCCGGCGATGACGATCTTCATGGTGTCAGGGCCTCATGGGGCAGGTCCACGTAGCCGTCACGGGTCTCGGCTGAGGCCGCGCGCCTGCAAGTGGGCCTGATAGGCTGCCCAGCGGTCGGCCTGCTCCTCGCCGAGCTCGCGCAGGTATGACCAACTGAAGATGCCGCTGTCATGGCCGTCGTCGAACACGATGCGCACGGCGTAGTGGCCGACCGGCTCGACGGCCGCGATCTTCACGCGACGGCGGCCGGCGACGATCTTCTTCTGGCTGGGTCCGTGGCCCTGCACCTCGGCCGACGGGCTCTCGACGCGCAGATACTCGGCCGGCAGGGCAAACATCCTGCCGTCGGAAAACTCGACCTCGAGCCTGGCTTCGTCCTTGATCAGGCGCAGCTCGGTCGGCCATGGCGCCGTTGCCGAATCGTAGCCGCCCTCGTCGGGCACCGATTTGGGGAATTTCGCTTCGGCGCTCATGGCGCGTCCCTGATCTGTCGCGCTTCGCTCGCCAGCATGATCGGGATACCGTCGCGGATCGGATAGGCGAGGCCCGCCTTGCGGCTGATCAGCTCGCCGGCCGCGGCATCGTATTCCAGCGGGCCATGCGACACCGGGCACACCAGGATTTCCAGGAGCTTGGGATCCACTCCGGCGCGACGCGGCTGGGCAGGTTCGTCCGGCTGTTCTGTCATGAGGGCGTGACTATACCATGTACGATCTTGTCATGCGCGGCGCATGGCCGTCAGTTGGTCCGCTGCGGCGGCGTCTCCGATGACGGCCCGAACGCGCTCATCTCGAGCAGCGCGATCAGGAGCTTTGCCTGCGCCGTGGAATCGGCCGCCTCGAGCAGTGCCTGCTTCTCGGCCGGGCCGAACGGCAGAACCATCGACAGCGAGGTCACGAGATTGGAATCGGCCGCCTTTTTCACGGCATCCCAGTCGGTCGAAAGGTTGCGGCCGCGGAAGAAGGCGGCCAGCGCCGCCATCAGCCGCTCGCGATCGAGCTCGACCGCCTCTTCGGCATGGTCGAGGTCGGCGCGGAAGCGCGAGAACAGCGCCGAGACGCGGCGGTAGCCGCCCTGTGCCGGATCGAGCTCGCGGCCGATCTCGAAGCGGCACACGCCGGAAAGCGCCAGCAGCAGGCGGCCGTCCTCGGCTTCGCTGAAGCTCACGATGCGGCCGGCGCAGCCTACCTTGTGGACTGGCGGCCTGCCGTCGCTTGTCGGCAGGCCGTCGCCGGCATAACCGCCCGGCTGCAGGGGCTGCACCATGCCGATCATGCGATGGCCTGCCAGGGCGTCGAACACCATGGCGAGGTAACGCGGCTCGAAGATGTTGAGCGGCAACCGTCCGCCGGGCAGCAGCAGGACGCCCGACAGCGGGAAAATCGGCAGCGTCTCGGGAAGCTGCTCGAAGCTCGGCTCGAAGGGGTTGCGGTGCGACACTCAGGAAAAGAGGATTGTCGAGAGCCGCTTGCGACCGTCGACGGCGAGCGGGTCGGTGAAGCCCAATGCCTCGAAGAACTTCAGAAGCTGCTGGCGGGCCGCCTCCTCGTTCCATTTGCGGTCGGCCTTGATCATGGCGAGCAGCTCGTCGATCGCCTCTTTGCGCTTGTCGCCTGCCCAGTAGGCCATGGCGAGATCGAGGCGAGTCTGGAAGTCCTTGGGATCGGCCGCGGCCTTGGCCTGTAGGTCGCCGATGGGGCCTGCCTCCTTGGCCTTCTCGGCAAGGTCGATCTCCGCCAGCAGGGCGACCAGCTCGGCGTTGGTCTTGTCCTTGGCCTCGACCTGGCCGAGCAGCTCGCGCGCCTGCTCGAGATCGCCCGCCTGGACGTGGTAGCGCGCCATGCCGGCCAGGGCTGCGACATTGGTCGGCTCGACGCCCAGGATTTCGCTGTAGACACGTGCCGCCAGATCGAAATCGTTTTGCGCCACCGCCGCCTTGGCGTGCTCCAGCAGCTCGGCGATCTCGTCGCCGCCGCCTTCGCCGGCCGCGCCGCCGGTCGCCTGCACCAGGCGGTCGACGAACTGCTTGACTTGGCTCTCCGGCACCGCCCCCATGAAGCCGTCGACTGGCCGGCCGCCGAAGAAGGCGTAGACCGCCGGGATCGACTGGATGCGGAGCTGCTGGGCCAGCATCTGGTTCTGGTCGATGTTGATCTTGACCAGCTTGACCGCGCCCTTGGCCGCCTTGACGACCTTCTCGATGGCCGGCTGGAGCTGCTTGCAGGGGCCGCACCAGGGGGCCCAGAAATCGACGATCACCGGCACGGTGCGCGAGGCTTCCAGCACGTCCTTGGCGAACTTGGTCTGATCGCTGTCCTTGATGAGATCGGCGGGGGCAGCCTGAGGCGCGGCGCCCTTCAGCAACGGTTCCATGGGTCCTCGAACGGGGGGAAATGACGTCGCCCGCAATGTGGCCTCCGGCCTGCTCAGGCGCAAGGGGCCGGATTGACCTTGCGTGGCGTCTCGGCGGTCACTGGCATGCCACTTGCTGCACTACTAGCGAGCAACCCCGTCCCCGCGTACAGGAGCGTCCGATGGATATTGGCGTATTCATCCCGATCGGCAACAACGGCTGGCTGATCTCGACCACCTCGCCGCAATACATGCCGACCTTCGAGCTCAACAAGCAGATCGTCCTGAAGGCCGAGCACTATGGGCTCGATTTTGCCCTGTCGATGATCAAGTTGCGCGGCTTCGGTGGAAAGAGCGAGTTCTGGGACCACAACCTGGAATCGTTCACCCTGATGGCCGGGCTGGCGGCCGTCACCGAGCGCATCCAGCTCTATGCCACGGTCGCCGTGCTGACCATTCCGCCGGCCATCGTCGCGCGCATGGCCTCGACCATCGATTCGATCTCGGATGGCCGCTTCGGCATCAACATCGTCTCGGGCTGGGCCAAGGACGAGTACGAGCAGATGGGCCTATGGCCGGGCGAGGCGCACTTCGCCAAGCGCTACGATTACAGCACCGAGTACGTCACCGTGCTGCGCGAGCTGTGGGAGAAGGGCTCGTCCGACTTCAAGGGCGAGTATTTCCAGATGACCGACTGCAAGCTCTCGCCGCGGCCGCAAGCCGACATGAAGCTCGTCTGCGCGGGTCAAAGCCCGCGCGGCATGGAGTTCGGCGCGACGTACTGCGACTACAACTTCACCCTGGGCAAGGGCGTCAACACCCCGACGGCGCACAGCCCGACCAATCTCGCCATGCGGGCGGCGGCAGCCAAGACCGGCCGCGACGTCGGCAACTACGTGCTGATGATGGTGATCGCCGACGAGACCGACGAGGCGGCGATGGCCAAGTGGCGGCACTACAACGAGGGCGCCGACATGGGCGCGCTTGCCTGGATGTCGGGCCAGGCCAATGCCGATCCCAATGCCGCCGAAGGCGGCACCGCCAAGGCGATCTCCGCTCCGGAGGGTGCCATCAACTTCAACATGGGCACGCTGGTCGGCTCCTATGCCTCGGTTGCGCGCATGCTCGACGAAGCGGCGACCGTGCCCGCCACCAAGGGCATCATGCTCACCTTCGACGACTTCCTGATCGGCCTGGAGCAGTTCGGCCAGCGCATCCAGCCGCTGATGAAGTCGCGCCAGGGGAAGCTGAAGGCGGTGGCCTGATCTTCTCCTCCCCGGCGAAGCCGGGGAGGTGTCGCCGTCTATGCGCTTTCGAGCGGAGCTCGAAAGTCGCTCAGGCGACGGAGGGGTCATGAGTCATGCGGTCCAGAAGACGCATGACCCCTCCGTCCGCGAAGACGCGGACACCTCCCCACTGCGTGGGGAGGAAATGATCTAACCCGCCGCCATCGCACTCCTGGCCGGCGCGACGTCCTGCTGCGGTAGGCCGTCGTCCAGGAGCTTGACGTCGGAGGCTGACCAGCGCGCCACGACCTTGTCGCCGATATCGAGTGGGTTGGCGAAGAAAGCGTCGTCGGCCATATGGGCGACGAACTCCTCATCGTCGGCGAGGTCGAGGGTCACCTTCACGTAGGAGCCCTGGTTCTCGATCGTGTGGACCGCGCCCGCCACGCTGTTCAGCCCAGCCGCCGGCTTGGTGCCGGGCGCCAGCTTCTCGACCACGATGCGGTCGCGGCGGATCGAGCCGTAGAGCTTCGAGCCGCGCGCCGGCCTGACCTCGCCGACGGGGAAGGCGAAGCGGGCGCCGCTGGGGCTGGCCACCGCCGCGGTGTCGTTCATGATGCTCTCGACGCTGCCCATCAGCACGTTCTGGCCGCCGACGAAGCGCGCCACGTAGGCGCTCTTTGGTGCGATGAAGATGTCGCGCGCGCTCGCCGCCTGCTCGATGCGACCCTGCGTCATCACCACCACCGTGTCGGCGACGGCAATCGCCTCGAGCTGGGTGTGGGTGACGTGGATGAAGGTGATGCCGAGCTCCTTCTGCACGCGGCGCAGCTCGCCGCGCATGCGCAGACGGAGAAACTCGTCGAGCGCCGACAGCGGCTCGTCGAGCAGCAGCACGCGCGGGTTGGTGATCAGCGCCCGCGCCAGCGCGACGCGCTGCTGCTGGCCGCCCGAGAGTTGGGCCGGCAGGCGGTCGGCGAAGCTCTCGAGCTGCACCTTGGTCAGCAGCTCGCGCGCCTTGGCATGGCGCTCGGTGAGCCCGGCGCCGCGCATCTTGAGCGCAAAGGCCACGTTGTCGAGCACGCTGCGATGGGGGAACAGCGCGTAGCTCTGGAACATCATCGCCGTGCCGCGCTCGACCTGGGGCAGGCCCAGCACCGAGCGGCCGCCGATTCGGATGTCGCCGGTGGTCGGCCTCTCGTGGCCGGCGATCATGCGCAGGATCGTCGTCTTGCCGCAGCCGCTGGGGCCCAGCAGGCAGCAATAGGCACCGTGCGGGATGGTGAGGCTGAGCTCGCGGACGGCGGTCGTATCGGCGAAGCGCTTGGTGACGTTGGCGACCACGACCTCGCCGCTGCCGGCCGTTGCGGCGCCGTTGGTTTCAGCCATGAGACTGCTCCGCCTGTGCTGCCGTCGCCCTCGACTTGCCGCGCGCGCGCCGGCGCTGGATGGCCGCGATCGAGGTCAGGGCGGCGATGATGACGATGAACGAGACGATCGTGGTGGCCGCGCCGACGGCATAAAGTGTCGGCGAGGTGACGTTGGTGGTCATCGCCCAGATCTCGAGCGGCAAGGTGTTCTGGCTGCCGGCGGTGAGGGCCGTGCGCGCCAGCTCGTCGTACGACAAGGTGAAGCCGAACAGCGCCACGCCGATGATGCCGGGCAGCAGCATCGGCAAGGTGACCTCGCTGAAGCGTTGCCAGTTGGTGGCGCCGAGATCGGTCGCCGCTTCCTCGTAGGAGCGGTTGAAGCGTCCCAGTACGGCGAACATGATCAGCAGCCCGAACGGCAGGGTCCAGGTGAGCTGGGCGCCGAGCCCCGTCGTGTACCAGCCGGTCTGCAGGCCGAGCAGGCGGAAGGTGAGCGCAATGCCCAATCCGACGAACAGGCCCGGCATGATCAGGCTGGCGATGGCGAGGTAGAAGGCGAAGGCCGAGCCGCGAAAGCGCCGCCGGAAGCCGAGGCCGGCCAGCACCGACAGCACAACGGTGACGATCGCAACCAGGGCGGCGAGCCCGATCGAACGCATGAACGAGCCCGCGATGTCGCCGACCCGGGTTTGCGAGATCAGGGCGCCGAACCAGTGCAGCGAGACGCCGTTCAACGGGAAGGTCATGCCGCCGTTCGGGCCCTGGAACGACAGGATGTAGATCACGATCATCGGCCCGTAGAGGAACAGCACGAACAGGCCGAAGAAGGCGGCGAAGGCGTAGAACGTCCAGGGCCGGCCCTCGTCAGTGCCGTGCATGACCGGACCTCATCGTGCCAGTTCCTTGCGCACGTCGACCAGGCGCAGGATGCCGGCGACCATCAGGGTGACGATGATCACCATGATGACCGCACTCGCCGCCGCAGGCGGGTACTGCAGCGCCGCGACCTCGTTCTGCAGGGCCGACACGACCGAGGCGCTCTGCCCTCCGCTCATGGTGCGCACGACGAACGAATCGCCCATCACCAGGGTGATGACGAAGATCGAGCCCAGCGCGATGCCGGTCTTGCTGAGCGGCAGGACGATCTCGGCGACCGCACGGAAGCGCCCGGCGCCGGCGTCGCGCGCCGCCTCGAGCAGGCTCTTGTCGATACGTGCCATCGAATTGAAGATCGGCACCACCATGAACAGCGTGAACAGGTGGACGTAGGCCACGATCACCGCGAAGTCGGAAAACAGCAAGAACTCCAGCGGCTGGCTGGTAATGCCTGCACCTTCGAGTGCCTGATTGAAGATGCCGTTGCGGCCGAGGAACGGGATCCACGAGATCATGCGGATGATGTTCGAGGTCAGGAACGGCACCGTGCAGACCAGGAACAGGCCGATCTGCCAGAGCAGGCTCCTGACGTGGAACACCAGGAAGTAGGCGATGTTGAAGCCCAGCACGAGCGTCACTGCCCATACGATCGCGGCGAACTTCAACGAGCTGAGGTAGAGCCAGAGCGTCACTTCCGAGCGGAAAAGATCGATGTAGTTGTCGAAGATGAAGGCCGGGATGATGTCGGTGCGGCTGAAGTCGAAGAAGCTGACGGCCAGCACCACCAGCATCGGTAGGCCGAAGAACAGCAGCAGCAAGATCACCAGCGGCGCGATCTGCCACCACGACGCCCGCTCGCCGCTGCGATCGGCGGCGAGTTGCTCGGCTGTCGGTTGGGCGGCGGCGTCCATCTCGCTGTCCGCCGTGTGATGGATGAGCGCCATTGGGTTACGGGCTGCTTAGGACGAGATAAACTCGTTCCAGCGCCGCGTGAGGTAGCGGTCCTCGTCCATCACCGTATTCCAGCAGGCGATGTTGCCCATGCGGTCCCAGATCGCGCCGCCGTCGCGCGACGTGCCCTTCTTCTCCATCAAGGTGCCGTACGGGTCCTTGATATCGACCGCGGCGGGCTTGCCATCGTACCAGTAGTCCCATTCGTCCTGGGTCAGGAACTTCTTGGCGGTCGACGGCACGGCCGAATAATAGCCCTGCTTGGCGATGAAGCCTCCTTGCCATCCCGAATTGTACCAATTGATGTACTCGTAAGCGCAGTCGAGCTTCAGCCCGCTAAGATGAGCCATCGGCGCCACGCCGACGAACCAGCCGCGATAGCCTTCCTTGAGCGGCACGTAGTAGCAATCGATGCCCCGCGAGCGCACCGCAGTGACGGCGGGCGACCACATCGACTGAATCACCACCTCGCCCGACGCCATCAGGTTCACCGACTGGTCGAAGGTGCTCCAGAACGAGCGGAAATGACCCCCCTTCTTGAGATCGATCATGATCTTGATCGTCTTGTCGATCTCGTCCTTGGTCATGTTGCCCTTGTCGCCGTACTTGAAGTCGCCGCGCGCCTCGAGCGCCATGGCGACGTCGATCACGCCGACCGGCGCGTAGTCGACCAGCGCCGTCTTGCCCTTGAACTTGGGATCGAGCAGGTCCTTCCAGGTCGTGACCTTGTCGCGGCCGCCCACCAGGTCGGGCCGGATGCCGAGAGTATCGGCATTGTAGATGGTGGGAACGAAGGCGAGGAAATCGGTAGCCTTGGTCGCCAGCTTCTTGCCGTCGGCGGCCTCGTAGAACATCGACTTGAAGGGCGAGAGACCCTGGTTCGACGCTTGGCGGCCGTCCGGATAGGAGTTCTTGGTGAACAGCGGGACAGTGTCCGCCCAATATTTGTACTTCGACACGGGGACGGCCGCCAGCACGCCCTTGCCCACCAGATAGGGGACCTTCGTGCTGTCGATGTTGTTGATGTCGATCGTCTGCGGCTGAGTGAGCGACCGGTTGAGCTGCACGTCGTCGGTGATCGCCTGCATCACGACCTTGAAGCCGAGATCCTTGGACGCCTGCTCACCGATTTCCTTGATGACGGCGTAGGAGCCGCCGGCCTGGACGAGCGTCACATCCTTGATGTTTTGTGCCCAGACCGTGGGGAATCCCGTGATCGCCCCGGTTGCAGCGACAGCGCCACCTGCGGCTGCGCCCTTGAGAAGTCGTCGGCGATTGAATCTGGTCCGGGTCTCAGAGGAACTGCGAATCATCTGCCACCTCCGTTCGACATCCGATGGTGCATCGGGCTGCCGGGTCAGTCGCAATAAATATGCCAGCGAGTGGGGGCTCCGAACCTAGCCCGGGACGCCAAGCGGCACGTGGGAGATGGTTCAATCCTGGGCAACCTGGCCCGCGGCTGCATCCGGCTTTGAGCAGCAGCCTATCGTCTGTCATCCTGCGGGCGTTCGGCAGCGATCGGCTCTCCCAGGAGACTTCGGCGTATGGAAATCGGCGTTTTCATTCCCATCGGCAGCAACGGCTGGCTCGTCTCGACGACCTCGCCGCAATACAAGCCGAGCTTCGAGCTCAACAAGCGGACGACGCTCAACGCCGAGCGCTACGGCTTCGATTTTGCCCTGTCGATGATCAAGCTGCGCGGCTTCGGCGGCAAGAGCGAGTTCTGGGACCACAATCTCGAATCCTTCACCCTGATGGCGGGTCTCGCCGCGGTGACGTCGCGCATCAAGCTCTACGCCACGGTGCCGACGCTCGCCATTCCGCCGGCGATCGCCGCGCGCATGTGCGCGACCATCGATTCGATCTCGGGAGGCCGTTTCGGGCTGAATGTCATCACTGGCTGGCAGAGGCCGGAATACTCGCAGATGGGCCTGTGGCCGGGCGACGAGTATTTTGCGCACCGCTACGAGTACGCCGCCGAGTACGTCCAGATTTTGCGCGAGCTGTGGGCGACCGGCGTCTCGGACTTCAAGGGCAAGTTCTTCGCCATGAACGACTGCCGGCTGAGTCCGCGCCCGCAGGCCGATATGAAGCTCATCTGCGCCGGGCAGAGCGACGCCGGCATGGCCTTCACGGCGAAGTATGCCGACTACAATTTCTGCTTCGGCATGGGCTTCAACACGCCGACCGCCTGCGCGCCGACCGTCCAGCGCATGCAAGCGATGGCGGCCAAGACCGGCCGCGCTATCGGCAACTACGGGCTGTTCATGGTGATCGCCGGCGAGACCGACGCGGAGGCGCTCGCCAAGTGGGAGCTCTACAAGGACGGCGCCGACCTGGAGGCGCTGCGCTGGCTGACCCAGCAGGGTGCCGCCGACACCAAGTCGGGTAAGGACACCAATGTCCGCCACATGGCCGACCCGAAGTCGGCGGTGAACCTCAATATCGGCTTGATCGTCGGCTCGCACGCGACCTGCGCACGCCTGCTCGACGAGGTCGCCACCATTCCAGGATTGGCCGGAGTCTTGCTCACCTTCGACGAGTTCGTGAGCGGCACCGAGATCTTCGGCGAGCGCATCCAGCCGCTGATGCAATGCCGCCGGCACGTCACATCGGCTGCGAGGGCTGCCTCATGACCACGCCTGTAAGCTATTTCCCGGCCGACGATCCGGCGGCGCGCTGCCTGCCGGCTCGCCCCGAGCCGATCCTGATCCGGCCCGCCGAGACGGCCTTGATCATCGTCGACATGCAGAACGCCTACGCCTCGCCGGGCGGCTATATCGACCTGGCGGGCTTCGACATTTCCGGCGCGCCGCGGGCGATCGAGAAGATCGGCGAGGCGGCCGCGGCGGCGCGCGCCGCCGGCATGCCGGTGATCTTCTTCCAGAACGGCTGGGACGCCGACTATGTCGAGGCGGGCGGTCCGGGCTCGCCCAACTGGCACAAGTCGAACGCGCTCAAGACTATGCGCCAGCGACCCGAGCTTTACGGCAAGCTCCTGGCCAAGGGCGGCTGGGACTACGAGCTGGTCGCCGACCTGCCGCCGCAGCCCGGCGACATCGTCGTCGCCAAGCCGCGCTACAGCGCCTTCTTCAACACCAATCTCGACAGCCTGTTGCGTGCCCGCGGCATCCGCGCGCTGGTGTTCACCGGCATCGCCACCAATGTCTGTGTCGAATCGACCCTGCGCGACAGCTTCTTCCTGGAGTATTTCAGCGTCGTGCTGCACGACGCCACGCACCACGCCGGCCCCGACTTCATCCAGCAGGCCTCGCTCTACAACATCGAGAAGTTCTTCGGCTGGGTGTCGTCGACCGACGAATTCCGCGCCGCCCTGCAGGCCAACATCAACCCCATGCTTCAGACGAAGGGAGAACCGTGATGCCGATGAAAGCCATCTTCCCGCCCGGCTCGGGCAAGACCCTGGCCCCTTACTCGCCGGGCGCGATGGCGGACGGCGTGGTCTATGTCGCCGGCACGCTAGCTCTCGACGCCAACGCCAATCCGGTCCATGTCGGGGATGCTGCGGCACAGACCGAGCACGTGCTGAACACCATCAAGTCGGTGATCGAGACGGCGGGCGGCACCATGGCGGACGTCACCTTCAACCAGATCTTCATCACCGACTGGGCGAACTACGCCGCGGTCAACGGCGTCTATGCCAAGTTCTTCCCGGGCGACAAGCCGGCGCGCTACTGCATCCAGTGCGGCCTGGTGAAGAAGGAGTGCCTGGTCGAGATCGCTTCCATCGCCCATGTCGGCAAGCCAGGCTGAAGGGAGCGGGTTCATGCTCTTGCGGACCGCGAGCGGTCCGCACGAGACTGAAGGATCGCATGTTCTTCGATATTCGAGGCAGTAGCCTACCCGGCGCGCCTGTCGCGCTGCTGTCGTCCGGCCTCGGCGGCACGGCCGGCTACTGGTTGCCTCAGCTCGGCGCGCTGCAGGACCGTTATCGAGTTGTCACCTACGATCAGGGCGGCACCGGACGCAACGGCAACGCGCCGGCAGAGGACCACAGCATTGCGGCCATGGCCGACGAGGCGCTAGCCGTGCTCGATGCCAGCCAGTCGGGCACCTGCCACTTCGTTGGCCACGCGTTGGGCGGTCTCGTCGGGCTGGAACTTGCCCTCCGCCGCCCCGATCGCGTCAGGTCCCTGACGATCGTCAACGGCTGGGCGGCGGCGCACGCTCATACCAAGCGCTGCTTCGAGATGCGTCTCGCGCTCTTGAAACATGAAGGTCCGGCCGCCTACGTGCGCGCTCAGCCGATCTTTCTCTATCCGGCCGACTGGCTGGCGCGGAACGTCGAACGCGCCGTGCGGGAAGAGGCACACGGCCTCGCGGGCTTTCAGGGCGCCGAGACGCTGAAGCGGCGCATCGCCGCCTTGCTCGCTTTCGACGCCACGTCGCGTCTGGCGAGCCTGCGCGTGCCGACGTGCGTCATCGCGGCGCGCGACGACGTGCTGGTGCCGAGCCTGGTGTCCGAGCGGCTCGCGGCTGCCATGCCGGCATCGCGCTTGCACGTCCTGCCCTGGGGAGCGCACGCTGTGAACGTCACCGAGCCGGATGCCTTCAACGCTCTGCTGCTGGATTTCCTCGATCGTCATGACGACCACCAATCTCGACTCGCTGCCCATCGTTGATTTCGCCCAGGCGAGCGACGCGGCGCTCGCCCGCGAGCTCGACCACGCCTTCTCGCAGATCGGCTTTTGCTACTTCAAAGGCATCGGCGTCGAGGCGGCCCTGGTCGACGGCGTGTTCGACGCCTCGCGGCGCTTCCACGCCTTGCCGCGCGCCGCCAAGGACGCCATCGCCATGAACCGCTTCCATCGCGGCTACATGGCGCCCAAGACCTCGGTCATCGAGACGTCGAGCGTGGCCCGCGTGACGCGGCCCAACGACAGCGAATCCTTCATGCTGATGCACGAGGTGACGCCGAACGATCCGCGCTACGGCCGGCCGCTCGACGGTCCCAATCTGTGGCCGGACCTGGCCAATTTCCGCGAGCCGGTCGAGGCCTACGAGCGCGCAATGCATGCCTTCTGCCTGCGTTTGCTGCCGGCGCTGGCGCTGGCGCTCGGCCTGCCGCGCGACTGGTTCGCGCCGCATTTCCGCCAGCCGACGACCTTCCTGCGCCTGCTGCACTATCCGCCGCAGCCGGCAGACGCGCCGGACGATGCCTTCGGCTCCGCGCCTCACACCGATTACGGCTTCGTCACCGTCCTGTGCCAGGACACGCAGGGCGGCCTCGAGGTGCGGCGGCGCGACGGCACCTGGCTCGCCGCACCGCCGATTCCCGGCACCTGGGTGGTCAATGTCGCCGACATGCTGTCGCGCTGGACCAACGGCCGCTGGCAATCGACGCCGCATCGCGTGAAGAACCTGTCGGGCGGGGACCGCTACTCGTGTCCCTACTTCTTCGACATGTCGATGGACAGCATCGTCGAGGTTCTGCCGACTTGTCATGATGCCGGCACGCCGCCGCGCTTCCCGGCCGTGCGCTACGGCGACTATCTGATCGAGCGTCTCGATCGCAACTACACCTACCGCAAGCAAGCGGTCCCGGCATGAGCGACGCCGGGCTTGAGGTGACAGGACTGTCCTTCGCCTACGACGGCGCGCTCGCGGTGCGCGACGTGTCGCTGGCGGTGAAGCCCGGCGAGATCGTGGCGCTGCTGGGCGCCAACGGCGCCGGCAAGTCGACCACGGTGCGCATGATTGCGGGCGTCCTACGTCCGCAGAAGGGCGCCATCAGCTTCGCCGGCGAGGCGCTGGCCGGGGCGCCCAGCCATCAGGTGGTGCGCCGCGGCATTACCTTGGTGCCCGAGGGCCGGCTGGTGTTCCCGCAGATGACGGTGATGGAGAACCTGCAGCTCGGCGCCCACATCAAGCAGCGCACGGCGATCGCCGGCCTGGTCGACTATGCCTTCAGGCTGTTCCCGCGGCTCGCCGAACGGCGCGGCCAGCTCGCCGGCTCGATGAGCGGCGGCGAGCAGCAGATGCTGGCGATCGCCCGCGGCCTGATGGCCGAGCCGAGGCTGGTCATCCTCGACGAGCCGTCGCTCGGCCTGATGCCGATCGTGACGCAAGAGGTCTTCCGCCTGATCGAGGCGGTCAACAAGACCGGCATCAGCGTGCTGCTGGTCGAGCAGAACCTCCACCAGGCCCTGCGCATCGCCCATCGCGGCTACGTCATCGAGAAGGGTGCGGTGGTGCTGGCCGGCAGCGGCAAGGAGCTGCTGGCTGACAGTTACGTGCAGCGGGCTTTCTTGGGGCGGTAGATCTGCGCCAATCGCCGCAGCGTCGAACGCTCGTCGAATGCGTGGCGTGGGGCTGGCGCCGGTGGTTCGGGCGCGTTCGCCATCCGGAGCAATGGTGGTTCCGGGAGCCCTGTTGCTTCTATGGCTGACTCGAAACCGGCGCGCCCTGGCTGAGCTCGAGGTTGTTGGTGCTGAAGTAGCTCACAGCGAAATAGAGCAGGGCGGCGATGAGCACGCCCCAGGCCAGCGTTTTCACCAATTCGGGTCTCATCTTCCTGCCTCCGACGTCTTCTTGTTTCACCGGAGGGCCCGCTCTCACGGAAGGGACGGCCTTGGCGCTGTGCTCCGGCAACCAGTTCACCAGACGGGTGGCGATTGCCTCCGAATCCTCCGCCTTCCAGTCGCCTTCGGGCAGCATGGCGATCGTCACGGCGAAGGCGCGCGCGGCGGTGTCCCGCGGCAGATCGGACAGCCGGGCGGCTTCCTGCCACGGATCGAAGCCGAGCCGCGTCAAGGCCGAGAGGACGGTGAGCGGTACGCCCGCCTGCTCTTCGCCGACCTCGGCGAAGAGAAAGGCATTGTAGGGCGAATGGCCGAGCGTGAACTCCGGACGCAGAGTCATGAAGCCTCCTGCCTTGCCCGTCCTCGCGGACCGGAGGGCGGCTTGCCTGCCCGCGAGGACTACAGCCTGAGCGACGGGGTCAGAAACCCATGCCGCCCATGCCACCCATGCCGCCGCCCGGCGGCATGGGCGGGGCCGGGTCCTTGGGGCCCTCGACCACCATCGCCTCGGTGGTGATCAGCAGGCCCGCGACCGAGACAGCACCCTGCAGCGCGGCGCGCACGACCTTGGTTGGGTCGATGATACCGGCCTTGAACATGTTGACGTACTCGGACTTCTGAGCATCGAAGCCGTAATTGACATCCTTCTGGTCGAGCATTCGACCCGCGACCACGGCGCCGTCGAAGCCGGCGTTCTCGGCGATCTGGCGGACTGGCGCCTGGAGCGCGCGGCGCACGATGTCCATGCCGACCTGCTGGTCGTGGTTGGCGCCGCGCTTGTTGTCGAGCGCGCGGGTGGCGTAGAGCAGGGCGGCCCCGCCGCCGGCGACGACGCCTTCCTCGACTGCGGCCTTGGTCGCGTGCATGGCGTCCTCGACCCGATCCTTCCTCTCCTTGACCTCGATCTCGGTGGCGCCGCCGACCCGGATGATCGCCACGCCGCCGGCCAGCTTGGCGAGCCGCTCCTGCAGCTTCTCGCGGTCGTAGTCGGAGGTCGTCGTCTCGATCTGGGCCTTGAGCTGGGCGACCCGGCTCTCGATGTCCTTCTTCTTGCCGGCGCCGTCGATGATGGTGGTGTTGTCCTTGTCGATACGCACGCGCTTGGCCGTGCCCAGCATGTCGAGCGTGACGTTCTCCAGCTTGATGCCGAGATCATCGCTGATCTCGCGGCCAGCGGTCAGGACGGCGATGTCCTCGAGCATCGCCTTGCGGCGATCGCCGAAGCCCGGCGCCTTGACGGCGGCGACCTTGAGCCCGCCGCGCAGCTTGTTGACCACCAGGGTAGCCAGCACCTCGCCCTCGATGTCCTCGGCCACGAGGAGCAGCGGCCGGCCCGACTGGGCGACCAGCTCGAGCAGCGGCAGCAGCGCCTGCAGGCTCGACAGCTTCTTCTCGTGGATGAGGACGTAGGGATTCTCGAGCTCGCAGATCATCTTCTCGGCGTTGGTGACGAAGTAGGGCGAGATGTAGCCGCGGTCGAACTGCATGCCCTCGACGATGTCGAGCTCGGTCTCCAGGCTCTTGGCCTCCTCGACGGTGATCACGCCTTCCTTGCCGACCTTGTCCATCGCCCGGGCGATCATGTCGCCGATCGCCTTGTCGCCGTTGGCCGAGATCGTGCCGACCTGGGCGATCTCCGCGCTGGTCGAGACCTTCTTGGAGCGGCTCTTGAGCTCTTCCATGATCAGCTCGGCGGCGTGGTCGATGCCGCGCTTGAGATCCATGGGATTCATGCCGGCGGAGACCGACTTGGCGCCTTCGCGCACGATCGCCTGGGCGAGCACGGTCGCCGTCGTGGTGCCGTCGCCGGCATTGTCCGACGTCCGGGTCGCCACCTCGCGCACCAACTGGGCGCCCATGTTCTCGAACTTGTCGGAAAGCTCGATCTCCTTGGCGACGGTGACGCCGTCCTTGGTGATGCGCGGCGCACCGTAGGACTTGTCGAGCACGACGTTGCGGCCCTTGGGGCCGAGCGTGACCTTGACCGAGTTGGCCAGGATATCGACGCCGCGGATCATGCGGGTGCGGGCGTCGCCGCCAAAACGTACTTCTTTTGCTGACATGGTCTATTGTTCCCAGTTCGAGTTCTGAATGGAGAGCGGCCTTACGCCGCTTTCCTCTTGGCGTCGGCGATGCCGCGGCGGGCGATGATGCCCATGATGTCGGCTTCGGTCATGATCAGCAGGTCCTCGCCGTCGAGCTTGATCTCGGAGCCGGACCATTTGCCGAACAGGATGCGGTCGCCCGGTGCGACATCGAGCGGCACGATCGCGCCGCCGGCATTGCGGGCGCCCGGACCGACCGCGACGATTTCGCCCTCCATCGGCTTTTCCTGGGCGGAGTCGGGAATGATGATCCCGCCGGCTGTCCGGCCCTCGGGGTCGACGCGCCGAACGAGGACGCGATCGTGCAATGGTCTGAACTTCATGGCGTTTCACTCCAGCCTGCGCGTTTTTTCCGGGAGGGGGGAGTGCTCGGTGCCCGCTGCGCAACAGCTAGTAGAGAAATGGTGAGTTTTGGGCAACTGGCAAGCGATATCTGCCCAAGCCGAGCCCCGCTCCGATATTTCGAGCGACAATCGGGGCGTCGCCGCCGAGCCGATATGGGCCGCGAAGCAGGCAACGCCTGACTGTAGACGTTGGCGACTTGCCGGAGTGGTAACGGAGTTTCAAACTGCGACCAGCCGGATCCTTTCGTCCGCCGCCCGGCTACTACGGAGCTGTGTGATTGGCCCGAGACCGCTTCAGATCGCCAATCTCGGTCCCGACGTCGGACCATCTCTCGCGGATGCTGGACCAGGCGCAAGAGGCGCGCGTCTCGGTCGGCTGGCTGATGGAGCAACTCGGCGAGCGGTCGTTCGGCCTGACCTTGTTCGTGATGGCCGTGATCGCCCTCATGCCGGGGGCGTCGACGGTCATCGGCGTGCTGATCGCCTGGCCTGCCATCCAGATGATCCTCGGGCACGAGGCAGCCGTGCTGCCGCGCTGGATCGCCCGCCGGCGGGTCGGCGTCGACCGGCTGGCCCGCGTGATCGGCTTGATCGTGCCTCGCCTGCGCTGGGTCGAGCGGCTGATCCGTCCACGCTGGCCGATGCCGTTTCAAGTCACCAAGCGGCTGACCGGAATCGTCATGCTGCTGGTCGGCGCAACGCTGATTTCGCCGGTACCCTTCACGCAGGTCGTGCCGGCGCTGGTCATCATGCTGCTGGCGCTCGCCTATTTGGAAGAGGACGGGGTCGCGCTGCTGGTCGCTCTTGTCGCCGCGCTGGCCTCGCTCGCCGTCACCGGTGTCACGGTATGGGGTGCCGTGGAAACCATCGACTGGCTCGACCCGCCTGCGTCGCCCAATCGCTGAGCGGTCGGCCGCCTCACGGCGTCACCTGCACATCGACCGACATGCCTTGATAGGCGTCGGTCATTCCCAGGAAGGTGCCGGTCAGCGGCATCACCTGGCCGATGACGCGCCCGACGGCGACGGGAATGAGATTGAAGCCGCCGACGCCGCGGTTGGTCGGGTCGAAGGTGATCCAGCCCGCACCGGGCAGGAAGATCTCGGCCCACGCATGGGTCGAGCCCGCCCCGACCAGGGCTGGCGCCGTGGCCGTTCGGGCGAGCTCGGGGTTGTAGAGATAGCCCGAGATGATGCGCGCCCCGAAGCCCAGGCTGCGCGCGGCTTCGACGAACAGCACGGCGAAATCCCGGCACGAACCCCAGCCGCGCGTCAGGGTCTGCACGGGCGTTTGCGTTCCCTCTTCCTCGCGGCTCTGATAGCCGATCCACGCCGCTACGCCCGCCACCATGTCCTTCAGCAGCGACAGCGTGTCGGTTTGCTGGCCGCGCACGAAGCCGCGCGCCCAGTCGGCCAGCCGCCCCGATGCATCGAAATACTGCGGCAGCGCCAACGCCCCGAGATCGGTCCACTCCTGCGCCGAATAGCTGAACGGATAATTGATGGCCGAGCCGGCGATGTCGAAGACCGGCCAGGCCGACGCGCCAAGCTCGACCAGGGCGAGACTTTCGACCGTCAGTCGGTCCGTGAGCATCTGGAAGCTGGCGGTGGCGACGGCGTTTCCGAAGACGTCGTTGGTCCACGACAGCGAAGCCGCCGGCGCGAGCGTCAGCGTGCTCGATAGCAGGCGCACCTCGCGGCTCTCGCGCGGCCGCAGCATCAGCCGATGCGGACCGAGTCGCACGGGCTCGCGATAGCGATAGATCGTGGTGTGGCGGATGTTGAGCACGGTCATCGCGAACTCCCGAGTCGTTTCGCACGTCTTGCGCGCGTCATTCGGCGGCATGTCCAGGACATTCGACTCTCGCCTCGCAAATAATAGGCACCCGCGCCACACTGATATTCGTCGCGTTCGTCACCATGTCTGCTGCACGCCGCTCGAACGTTTACCGCTCGAGAGATGGCACACCCCAGACAATATGGAGACGGCATGACCAACGCCTCGACGCACGACAACAAATCGGCTGTCCACACCTCTCGCGACGCCATGCTCGGCGAGATCGGCACCAAGTGGAGCAAGTTCTCCAAGCAGGAACTCTCCGCACTCAAGACCAATGACGAGCTGGTCACCCAGGTCGTTGCCAAGTATGGCATCGAGAAGATCGCGGCTCAGCGCGATGTCGATGCGCTGCTGGCTGGCCGCAAAGTCGCGGCATAGCTCACCGGTTGGCCGACATGCCCGATGCATGTCGGTCATTCCCAGGACGATGTCGCTCGCCGGCATCGCCTTGGGTGATGACGTGCCGGCCGATTCACGGCGTCGCGGGCGACCGAGCAAGAACCCATGACGATCGAGCGATTCACGGGCAGCCAGACCGCCGGCAACCGATTCGCCGGATCGACTGCGCGAGCGCCGCAGCTCGAGCTCGGCGGTGGCCTGTACCGTTGTCTTTGCTGGTGGAAGCGGTCCGTGCTGAGAGATGTCGTCGTCGCCCTTACGCTTCTCGCCGCCGTCGGTGCGGTGCTGAGCGTTGGCTCATTCGTTCTGGAACTGATCGGCTTTCACTGAGGAAGCGCGCCTGTCATCGGAGACTTGCCCCATGAAAACCTGGCATTGGTACGATCCGCCTGTTCTCTTTCCCTTATTCCTGATCCTGCTGATCGTGGGCTTTGCGCTCTTGCGGACAGCGGAGTGAAGATGCCGTAGGCACGGATTCGCGCTTTCGGCGCGTCAACGCCGCGGCCGACGTTCGAGCCTCTTGCCGAGGCGAGCCGACCACTGTGGTTCCGGTGCGCGCTGCACGACGGTGGTCGCCAGAGGCAG
Organism: Reyranellaceae bacterium; assembly: GCA_046349335.1. Classification (GTDB taxonomy): domain Bacteria; phylum Pseudomonadota; class Alphaproteobacteria; order Reyranellales; family Reyranellaceae; genus Reyranella. Next base: position 61,093 of record JAXMCO010000006.1, on the reverse strand, counting down.
CGCGGCGTAGCGGCCTTTTCCGGCGGCGGTGAGCCGTGGCACGCGCATGTCGGCGTCGATGAGAGCGAGGGCGCGCAGGCGATCGAGATCCTGACGGCGCACGAAATCGATCTCGGAAAGGCCGTGTGCGACGCGGCGCAGAGTGACTTGTTCGCTGGTCGTGAGAGGGGCTGAACGGTTCATGGAGTCCTCGCTGATTCGGTCGGAAGGGCGATCGAGATCGAACGCCTGATCCGGCAGCCGACACTTTCGAGCGACTGTCAAAGGGGCAGGCTACCGATATGGGCCCGGCGGCGGCGAATACAACGAGCCGCGCGACTTCGGTGGCTCGACGCAGGGTGTGCGGTTCCGCCTCCCCGATATCGTATGCGCGGGATGCCGCCCAGCCGCCGATGGTCTCGCCACCGGTCGATTGCTGCTTCGCCGTCAATCTTAGGCCGTCGTATCCGGGGAAGGCAGGCGGCGCTCTCTAACCTCGACCAGCCGAGGCCGCAGGGAAAAAGAGGGCATCGGCGTCGTACGGTGCTGCCGATGGCTCTTGACGTGGACGAGGCAGTCACCTTGTGCCGAGTTGCCTTTGGCGAGTCCTCTGTCGGGATGCATCGTCGCGCCGATCTCGAAGAGCTGTGGTCGCTCCTATTCGTCGAGACTAAGCTGGTGAACAGTGGCTGACGATTGGGGGCGACGAGATACTCGAGTCTCTGCCGCAAGGCCTGTTTGTCAGCGCGCCGCGCCGACACGACGGAGCCGGTCGGCCCGACAATGTTCCGCACTCAGCGCTTCAAGCAGCGACTTCCGCCGTCGTCCGAACCGGGTGCAGAACGCGACGTCATCGTCATGTTGTCGCCAGTGCACCGCCCTCTCAGGGCTCGTGCTCGAGCCGTTCGAAGTCGGCCAGCACCATGTTGACCAGTGCACGGCGCTGCGTGTCGCCATCGCCCAGGGTGGCGGCATACAGGCCGAGAATGAAGCGCGCCTTCACGGCGGCTTCCCGCCAGTTGACGGCCGGGGTTGCCAGCAACTGGGATTCCAGTGCGTCGCGCTGCAGTCGCAGATCGCGTTCATTGGCCTCGACGTCGGCCAACAGGCGGCGTGAGTCGGTGGCCACCTGCGAGGCCATGCCGCGGCGCTTGTCGAGGTCGATCACGTCATCGGTCATCGCAAGACCTCCGCTCGCTGCCGGCCGAACGAGGCAGAGAGCCGGCATGCGGCTCCGCTCAGGTCTTGGGTGTGACCGGCGCCATCAGGAGCTCGACGCAGGCGCGCGCGATGTCGGAATCGTTGCTCTTCGTGCCTGGCATGACAGCGAACCCGCTCTTCTCGACGACGGTGCTGCGCTCCCAGGTGCTCGCCTTGGCCAGCTCGGCCATCTTGGCGGCGGAGTCGGACTGGGCGCGGAAGCGTTCGGCACAGAACGGTGCCAGCGCCACGACCGTTGCGTCGTGCGCGGCGATCCCTGCGTCCTTGCGAGCCGTGCTGCCGGTCACCCAGCCGCCCCAAGTGAAGCCGAGCACTGCGCAGACCGCGGCGCCGACCACGGCGCCCCAGATCATCGGTTTGGTGTCCTTGGGAAGATTCATGGCGAAGCCCTTTCCAGCCGCTCATGCGGCAATCGGCTCGGCGTGCGCAGGATCGCGCCGCCGACACTCAGCAGAACCAGGAAAAGCGGAACTACGATGGGCGATGCCAGCCGATCTCAGGCGAGCATCTCCACTTGGGCGGGAGCGCACGCGTCTCTCAGCCATCGCAAGCCGGGCTGGGTGGGCAATGGTGCTCCACCCATACACTCGACCGCCGGACGCGTCCATGAAGCATTGCGGCCAGGCGATGCACGGCAGGCGCCGAGGCAATTGCGTCTCTGTAGGTTGGCCGTGATGGACCCCTCGTTCCTCGACGAACCCAGGCGCACGGTGTAGCGTTTGCCACCATCGCCCACCAATCGACGGCTTGCGATGGCCGAGAGAGTCGTGTGCTCCCGCCCAACGTGCGTCGAGGTGCACCGATGAAATCATGGCTCGTGCCGCCCGTGATCTTTCCGATTTTTCTACTGTTGCTCGTACTGAGCTATGCCCTGTTGCGAACGCCGCAATGAGCTTCTTCCTGAAGGCGCTCGGCCTTGGCTTCTTCATCATGGCCGTGCTGGTGTGCGCGTGTGTGATCGCTTTCGTCTGGGTGCACCATGGGCGTTCCGAGGTTGGCGGCCTGTTTGACATGGGCGGCGGGCTCGACTTTATCGCCCTGACGTTCGCATTCGGCCCGGGGGCGATGTTGCTGCTGATGGGATACTGGGTAGGTCGTCGGCCTCGACATGTGCCGATCGCGACGCAGAAATGAAGGAATGTCACCGCCCGGTGTACATTTCGGTCGGCTGGAATGCGCCGGCGGAAGAGTGCCTGCTGCGACGACTATCCTCGGTGCGCGCGATTTCGCCTTTCCATCGAACGCGGCAATCGCTGGCGAGCCTGCGCCTCTCGAGGCGAGGCCGATGATCGAGGAGGCCCGGATCGTCGTGTCTAGCTTCCAGCCTTTCCGTCGGAGAAGCGGGCATCGCGCCAGGCGAGCGCGGCCTTCAGCCCCTGTTCCTTGCGGAGACGTTGGAACTCGGCCTTCTCCGCACTCGGCGTCGCATTGAGGATGACGTCGATGTCGAGCGAGGCCTTGAGGGCGTCGCGTATGCCCATGATCTCGTAGGTGCGGTTGATCGCCCGCTTGGTGAACAGCACGGACGGTCCTGCGGCCGCAGCGATATCGAGCGCCATGCGCCGTCCGAATGCCAAGAGCTCCTGTTCCGGCACGACATGATTGACGATCCCGATGGCGTGCGCGCGAGCAGCATCCATCTTGTCGTTGCCTGTCAGCAGCATCTCCTTGGCGTGCTTGGGCAGCACGGCCCATGGCAGCAGCATGGCGACGATGCCGGTGCCGAAGCGCACCTCCGGCTCGCCGAACCGCGTGCCTTCGGCGGCGATGGTGATGTCGCAGGCAAGCGCCACCTCGAAGGCGCCAGCCATGCAGAAGCCGTGGACCAGCGCGATGGTCGGCTTGGGGCAGTCCCAGAACGCCATGATGAAGTCGAACTGCCGTTCCATCTGGCGGCGCACGTGATCGACGGTCGACATGTCCCGCTCGGCCGAGGCCTTCATGTCGAAGCCGGCGGAGAAGGCGCGCCCCTCCCCGCGCACCAGGACGACGCGGACGCGATCGTCCTCGGCCAGCTCGCGCAACGCTGCCACGCATTCGTCCATGGCCTCGTTGTGGAAGGCGTTCAGCACCTGCGGTCGGTTGAAGACGAGCGAGGCGACAGGCCCCTCGATCTCGACCTTGATGTGGTTGCGAGTCATGGGCTGACCTGCACTCTCACGACAGCAGATGCTGCAAGTGCGCCAGTGTGCGCTGGCGCGCCTCGGTCGCCGCCGTCTCGTTGAAGGGTGGGTATCCCCGGCGATTGAAGCCGTGTTCGGTGCCCGGATAAATGTGGATGCCGACGCCCGGTGCGCCGCCCATGCGCGCCTGGATCGCCGCCACCGTCTCTGGTGGCACGTGCGGATCGTTCTCGGCAAAGTGCATCAGGATCGGGCAAGCGCGGCGATCGGCTTCGTCGAGATGCTGGTCGATCTGCACGCCGTAATAGCTGACGGCGGCGTCGATCGGCAGGCGCGTGCTCGCCAGATAGGTGAACTTGCCGCCCAGGCAGAAGCCCATGACACCGATCTTGCCGGTGCAGTCCGGTCTCCCGCGCAGCACGGTGACCATGTCGCCGAGGTCGCGAGCGAACTGGTCGGTGTCGAGCTCTGCCCACAGAGCCCGGGCCTTGGCGCGACCTTCGTCGGTGTAGGGTAGGTAGTTCGCGGGCTCCTGGCGCCAGAAGACGTCGGGTGAGAGGGCGATGAAGCCTGCTTCCGCATAGCCGTCGGCGACCGACCGAATATGCGGGTTGGTGTTGAACACCTCCGGCAGCACGATCAGGCCGGGCGCCGGCAATCGCGCCGGGAGAGCCAGGTAGGCGGCGAAACGGCCGCCATCCGATGCCGCCAGTGTGATCTCATCGCCCATGATTTTCTGTCCCCTGCTTTTCGTCCTCTCGCCAACCTCGCCGCGGCATGGTCAATGCCATCGCCATGCCGGCGAGGTTGGCGCCGACGGCAATCATCATCGCCCCACTGTAATTTCGTGTCATGTCGAACAGGTAGCCGGCCAGGACCGGCAAGCTGACGGCGGCCAGGCACCAAGCAATGTAGGTACGCCCAGCCACGCGGCCGTAGTCGGCAGGCGGCCAGTAGATTCCAATTCCGCCGGCCGTGGAGCCGGAGACGAAGCCGTAGCCCAGCCCGATCATTCCGAGTCCCAGAACGGCGGTGACGGGCGTGGGGTAGAGTGTCAGCAGCAGACCGCCGCACAGTGCCAGCCCATGCGCCGCGCACGCCACGTACGGCACGGCGAAGCGATCGACCAGCCAGCCGCCGCTGATGCGCGCCATCGCTATTGCCGCGGTGATTCCGGTCGTCGCGCCCACCGCCAGCGCCACCGCGCCGCCATAGGCAGCCACGATCTCGCGCGCCTGGCTCAGCACCATGAGGCCTGCCGAGGCGGCGAGAAAGAACGTCGTCGAGAGCTTGACGAAGGTCGCGCCGAGCTTCGTCGGCCGGCTAGAGGTGCTGCCTGCAGGCAAGACCAGCCGCGCCCCGCTGAGCCTGACCAGCAAGGCCGCCGCCATGCCGCAGGCCACCAGCACCGTCGCGAGCCCGGCCAGGGTGGTCCGCCAGCCGAAGGCTTCGTTGCAGGCATGAAAGGATGGCGTCGCGATCATCGCGCCCAGAGGGTAGAGGCCGACGATGTAGCCGTTCACCAAGCCTCGGTGCCGCCGGACCAGCATATTCACGCTTTGCTGCAGAAGAATGTAGGCTACGCCGCCGCCGGTACCGAACACGATCCCGTAACCCAACAGCAATTGCACGAGGCCCGTGGCGGCTGCCGCGATTGCGATGCCACCGGCGGAGGCAGCCGCACTCGCGAACACGAGAATCGGGGTCGACGCGATGCGGTAGAGGAATGCGGCCCAGACCGACCCCACCGTGAAGCCCACCGTCGCCAGCCCGAAGACGAGCGACAGTTCCGAACGGCGGATCGACAGCTCCTGCTCGATCGGACGCAAAAGAACGCTGAACGAGTAGACGGAGCCTAACGGCAGGGACAGTAGTGTCGTCGCCAGCAGCGCCGCCCATAGGCGCTCTGCGCCGACAGGGACGCGGGCAACAACGGACATGGTGCAACCCTTGACCACCGCCACCATGTGGTCAAGCTGGCTCGGGCCGGCCAGGCAGGTGGCGATCCGGACCTCGGCCCTTCCCATGACAGCCGCACGTCGAACAGGGGCATCCCAGCCGATTGGCGCGAAGCCATCGCTTGGCGGACATCGCACGCGCGAACTGTCGCGGCTTGCCCTTGATCTGCATCAAATCCGGCCTGTGCTCTTGTCGCCAGCCTTGACAGTCGAATGCGCAGAGAAAATGAGTAGCGCATGGAGGGAAGGCACGAGATGAGCGTAGTTGCGCAGTCTGCAAAACCGACAGTCGTCGCCACGGGATTGGACTACGATGCCATCGTCGTCGGCGCCGGCATGTCCGGCCTGTATCAGCTCATCAAGCTGCGCGAGCTGGGCTTGCGAGCGCGCGTGTTCGAGGCGGGGACAGGTGTCGGCGGCACTTGGTATTGGAACCGCTATCCTGGCTGCCGCTTCGATTCGGAGAGTTATTCCTACGGCTTTTCCTTCGACAAGGACCTGCTGAAGGAATGGAGCTGGACGGAGCATTTCGCGCCTCAGCCCGAGACCGAGCGATATCTCAACCTGATCGCCGACAAGTACGACCTCCGCCGCGACATCCAGTTCCGCGCTCGGGTCAAGGCGGCGCGCTGGGACGAACAGGGCCGACGCTGGACGGTCGAGCTCGAGGACGGCAGCACTTATTCGGCGCGGTTCCTGATCACCGCGATCGGCGCCCTGTCGGCGCCGACCATGCCAAACTTCCCGGGCATGGCGGACTTCAAGGGCCAGTCCTTCCATACCGGAATGTGGCCCAAGGAGCCGGTCGACTTCGCCGGCAAGCGCGTGGCCGTCATCGGCACCGGTGCCTCGGGCGTGCAGACCATACAGGAGGTCGCCAAGACGGCGGCGAAACTGGTCGTGTTCCAGCGCACGCCGAACTGGTGCGCGCCGCTGCACAACGCGAAAATTCCGCCGCAGGAGATGGACGAGATCCGCGCGCGCTACGACGAGATCTTCAAGCGCTGCGAGGAGACTTTCTCCTGCTTCCTGCACACGCCCGATCCGCGCAACACCTTCGACGTCTCCGCCGAGGAGCGCAAGGCGTTCCTGGAGAAGCTCTACGGTGAGCGCGGCTTCGGAATCTGGGTCGGCAACTTCAAGGACCTGCTGACCAGCCGCGCCGCCAACGAGGAGGTCTCGCGCTTCGTTGCCGACAAGATCCGCCAGCGCGTGAAGGATCCGAAGGTCGCGGAGATGCTGATCCCGAAGAATCACGGCTTCGGCACGCGCCGCGTCCCGCTCGAGACCAAGTACTACGAGTGCTACAACCAGCCCAACGTCACGCTGGTCGACAGCAAGGCGGCACCGATCGAGCGCATCACGCCGACCGGCATCAAGACCACCGACGCGGAGTACGAGTTCGACATCATCGTCTACGCCACCGGCTTCGACGCGCTGCGCGGAGCGTTCGACCGCATCGACTTCCACGGAAAGGATGGCGTGACGCTGAAGGAGCTGTGGAAGGACGGCGCCACCTCGCTGGTCGGCATGATGCAGGACGGCTTTCCCAACATGTTCATGCTGCTGGGGCCGCACACGGCGCTGGGCAACATTCCGCGCTCGATCGAGTTCAACGTGGAATGGGTGGCCGACCTGCTGCGCCACGCGCGGGAAAAGAACATCACCCGCATCGAGGCGACGCCGGAAGCGCGCGAGACGTGGATGAAGCATGTCATGGAGGTGGCGGAGGGGCTGCTCTCCATGGAGGTCGATTCCTGGATGACGGGCGTGAACATCAACATCGAAGGCAAGCAGACGCGTATCGTAGCGCGCTACACCGGCAGCGCACCGACCTACCGCGCCTGGGCGAATGATATTGCTGCACGCGGCTACGAGGGCATGACGCTCCGTTGAGGGCATCCTGAGCATGGAGGATGCGCGTGGAGGAGCCGCCGGAGGGCTCTCCATGACGACAGCGATCGTTCTGAGCGAGCGATGCCGGGGAGAAACGCAACGATCGGACGGGGGCGGAAATGACGGATAACGAAAAGATCGTTCGCGATTTCATTGACGCCTGGTCACGCCTCGACGTCGACGAGATTGTTTCCTTCTTCGCCCCGGACGGAGTCTACCACAACATGATGAACAAGCCGGTCTCCGGACAGGACAATCTGCGCAAGTTCATCGGCGGATTCATCAAGAGCTGGACCAAGACGAGCTGGGACATTCTCAACGTGGTGGGACGAGGCGACGTCGTCATGGCCGAGCGTCTCGATCGCACCGAGGTCGGAGACAAGAGCGTGGATCTGCCCTGCTGCGGCGTGTTCGAGATGCAAGGTGGAAAGATCAAGATCTGGCGCGACTATTTCGATCTCGCCACCTATGTCCGCGCGACAATGCCGGACAAGTAGTTCGACGCTCGGCTTCATGAGATTTGCCGGAGCCGACGACGTGGCTTCGGAGCGGCGTGCAATTGTCGTCCTCCGGGTGTCGCCCTTGCGGCGATCCCGGGCCGCCGCTTGCGGGCGCCGGTCGAAAGGCGACGTGTCAGTCGTCCGGCGTCCCCAGATACGCCGCGATCACCTTCGGGTCCCGAGACACCGCCCGCGGCGAGCCGTCGGCGATCAGCCGGCCGGCGTCGAGCACCAGGATGCGGTCAGAGACTTCCATTACCGAGGGCATGTCGTGCTCGACCAGCACCACGGTGACGCCGCTGGCGCGGATCTGACGCAGCACGTCGATCATGGCGGCCGTCTCGGTCGGATTGAGGCCCGCGCAAGGCTCGTCGGCCAGCAGCAGGTCGGCGCGGGTGGCGATGGCCCGGGCGATCTCGAGATGGCGCAATTGGCCGACCGTCAGGCTGTTGGCCGGCTGGGCGGCGAGATGGGCGATCGAAGCGAGCGTCATGCCGCGCGTCGTCGTCGCCGTGACGTCCCGCGGCCCCGCTTTGCCAAACAGGGCGCCGATGCGCACGTTCTCGGCGACGGTGAGCTCGCGGAATGGGCGGGCGATTTGAAAGGCGCGGGCGATGCCGAGCTCGGCAATGCGATTGGTGGCGAGCCGCGTGATCCTCCGGCCGCGAAACATCACCTCGCCGGCGGTTGGCACGAGATAGCCCGTCACCAGGTTGAAAAGGGTCGATTTTCCGGCGCCGTTTGGCCCGATGATGCTGGTGATCGAGCCCGGCGCGATGGCGAACGACACGTCGGAGATCGCCGCCAGCCCGCGAAAGCTCTTGGATAGGCGCTCGACTCGCAGGATCGGCGCGTCGCTCATTCGGCTGGCTCCGCACTTGCCTGGCGTCGGCGCAGGCGCCAGTTGCGGACCAAGCCGATGATGCCGCCCGGTGCGGCGAGCACGAGGAAGGCGAGCAGCAGGCCGGTGGCGAAGAGATGGAAATCGAGCATCCGGCCCAGGATCACCTGGGTGATGAAGACCAGCAGGAAAGCGCCGATAACGGGCCCGAACAGCGTGCCCATGCCACCCAGTAGCGAGTAGACGATCAGGTTCAGGTTGGTATCGTCGCGGTAGACCGAGTCGGTCGTGATGTAGCCCAGCGAATGGCCGTACAGCACGCCCAGGATGCCGGTCAGGATGGCGCTCACCACGAAGGCGGTGCGCTTGTAGGGCTCGGTCGGTACTCCCAGCATGCGCGCCGTGTCCTCGTCCTCGCGGATGCTGAGCAGGCCGGCTCCGAACCGGCTGTCGCGGATCTTCCAGGCGATCAGCAGGACCGCGAGACCGGCAGCGAGATAGAGTTCGTAGAAGAAGGTCACCGGATCGACACCCGACGGCACCACCGTGGGATAGGTGAGGCCGAGCGAGCCTTCGAAGAAGTCGATATTGTTGGTGAGCTCGGCGCAGACGTGGCTGACGCCCAGCATGGCGATGGCGAAGAAGGTGCCGCGCAAGCGCAGGATCGGGTAGGCAATGACGGCCGACAGCACGCCACAACAGGCGCCGCCTACCAGCACGCCGATCGGCAAGAGCAAGACCGTAGGGATGCCGCTCAGGCGCATTTCGACCAGGCCGGCCGCGAAGGCGCCGACGCCGATGAAGGCGGAGTGACCGAAGCTCGCATAGCCGGCGAAGCCGCCGAGGATGGCCCACGCCACACCGAGGCCGGCCGAGTATATCATGAGCTGGCCGACCCGGACGTAAAACGGCGGCAGCACGAACGGCACGACGGCGAGCAACAGCGCCGCCGCCACGACCAGCAGGACCAGGGAGGCGGTGCGCGTCATCGCGAGGGGCTGAAGGCGTTGCCCAGGAGTCCGTGCGGTCGAACCAGCAGAAGCAGCACGAGCAGCAGGAACATGGTCACGTTGGGAAAGGATGGCCCGATATATTGCGCCGTCAGCGTGCTGACGAGGCCGAGCAGCAGACCGCCGATCAACGCGCCGGCCGGGCTGCCGACGCCGCCCAGCACGACGACCACGAAGGCGTTCAAGGTCCAGGTCGCCTCGTCGGCCGGGGAGAACGGCAGGATGATGCCAATGACGATCCCGGCGGCGCCGGCGAAGGCGGCCGACACGGCGAAGGTCAGCGCATAGACGTGACGCACGTTGACGCCGCACAGCCGCGCCGCCAGCGTCTGCTGTGCCGTGGCGCGGATGACGCGTCCGAGCGGTGAGAATTTGAGCAGGGCGGCGAGGCAGGACAGCAGCACCAGGCTCGCCAGCAGGGCGCTCACCCGCACCGCGTCGAAGGTTACGCCGCCCAATTTGAACGAGGCGAAGGCCCAGCCTGGCGTGATGTTCTTCATGTCGGGCGAGAACGCCCAGATCATGACGTTCTGCAGCATCAGGGCGACGCCGAAGGTGAGCAGCATCGAGCCGACCGCCGAGCTGTCGACGGCGCGCTGGATCAGCAGCCGCTGATAGACGTAGCCGACGCCGAACAGCGCTGCCATCACCAGCGGCATGGTGAGCAGCGGATCGATATGAAGGGTCTCGGAAAAGATCAGTGCCAGATAGGCGCCGAGCAGGACCAGGATGCCGTGGCTGAGGTTGATGACGTGCAGCACCCCGAAGATCAGCGAGAAGCCGACGGCGGCAAGGGCGTAGATGCCGCCCAGCACCATGCCGTCGGCCAACGTCTGCAAGATCAGATTCATGAAGGCAGGTCGCCTCGGCTCACGCCTTCTTGTCCCACGGCGGCGCCGGGTAGATCGCCGAGGCCGTGCTGGCGGCCTTGGGGTACACGATCTCGAGCTTGCTCTTCTGGACTTGGCCGATCATGCCGCCCATCAGCAGTTCGTCGCCGTCACCCTCGGGGGTGAACTTGATGCGGCTGTAGAAGGTCTCGTAGTCGGCGGCGGAGAGCGCATCGCGCACCGCGTCGGGCTTGATGCTCTTGGCCGCCTGCATGGCGAGGACGTAAGTCTCGATGCAGGCTGCCGCGCCGGCGGTATGATAGGCGATCGGGCGAGTGAACTTGCTGCGATAGTATTCGGCGAACTTCTTCGAATCGCCGAAGAACTTGTCCTTGAAGGGCACGTTCTCGTCCCAGTAGGTCGAGCACAGCAGCGCCTCGGAATACTTGCCGAGCGCTTCGCGGAAGGAGGCGAGCTGCGGGCCCAGCCCCTGGAACAGGAGCTTCACGTTGGTGCCGCTGGCGATCATCTGGCGCGCCACCAGGAGCGAATTCTGGTCGTGCATGACGCAGACCAGCAGGTCCGGCGTGTTGGCGCGCACCGAGCCCAGCACGCTCGACACGTCGGTCGGCTTGGCCGGCAGCTCGTAGCTGTCGATGCGCTTGAAACCCGCGGCATCGCACGACAGACGCACGCCTTCGCCGGCGGTCTTGGAGAAAGCGTCGTTGGTGTAGATCACCGAGTAGGTCTGCGGCGTCGGCTGCAGCGTCTTGAACAGCGCCGCCGTCGCGGCGAACTGGCGCGTGGCGCGCGGGTACATGCCGAACACGTACTTGAGTCCGCGCGTGAAGATGGCGTCCGAGCCGCCGCCGGTTTGCACCATGGGCTTCTTCGCCCGCTCGGTGATCGCGGCGGTGGGCAGCACGATGTTGCTGCCGAACGATCCCAGGAAGAAGTCGGTGCCCTCGTCGATCTGGCGCTGAATCAGCGTCGTCGCACGCGCCGGATCGCTGGCATCGTCGAACAATTTCAGCTCGATCTTGTACTTCTCGCCGGCGATCTCGACGCCGCCCAGCACCTCGTTGAAGTAGGTCGCTGCGGTGATGTAACCGTTGTTGACGTTGAGCCCGGTCTCCGCCGCCGCGCCGGTGAGCGGCACCGATCCGCCGATCACCAGTGTCTTGCCGGCTTGGGCCTCGGCCGATCGAATGGCTGGTGCGGCGAGAGCGGCCGCCGCCAATCCTCCCGTCCGCAGAACATCGCGACGTCGCATGGGTCCCTGTCCTTGATGTCGAGTTCAGTGCAGCGCGAACAGTCTATTGCAAAACACATGCCCTTGGCGCCGCAGGCCCTGGCATTCTCGCATGCCAGTCTCGCGTCGAGGAGGGTTCCGGTGAGGATTGCCGGGCGCGCGCCCGGCAGGAAAATGCCTACAGACCTTCGATTTTCGCGGTGGCGATGGTGATGTACGCCAATTCGTGACGAGCTCACGCTCGGCCAGCAAGGTGCCCGGCATCGCCTCGAGCACGCGCTATCTGGCGCGCACCTGGTGTTTCATCAGTTCGTCGCCCAGGCGGCCGGTCAGGAACAGGCCGCACATGCGGTAGTCGCTGATCAGGGACCACAGTGGTGCCTCGAAGGTTGCCGGCTTGTTCCTCTCGACGAAGAAATGGCTGAACCAGGCCGGGCCATACCCGAACAGCGGTGCCGCGAGCAGCCACCACCAGCTCTGGGTCGCGATCGCGCCCACGATCACCGCCGTCGAGGCGAGCGTACCGGCATAGTGGATCGCACGGGTCGCCGGGTTGGCGTGTTCGCGCAAGTAGAACGGCCAGAACTCGGCATAAGTCTGGAAGTGCTGAGCCATGTCGACAGGATAGCGGATGGGACCCAAGTCTTCAGCCTGCTTCGCTCGCCTCCCCCTGTGGCACTGTTTACAGCGCCACAGGGGGAGGGATTCGAGATGTGTAGATGCCCTGGCCGATGACAGGGTGAGGTTGGGTCGGGCCTATAGCCCCAGCGCGCCTGCCGTCTTGAGATCGGCAATCTCCGCCTCACCATAGCCCGCCTCGCGCAGGATCTCCTCGCTGTGCTCTCCGACCCTGGGCGGCGGACCGGCTTGGCGCGGCTGTGCGAACCCGAGGCGAATCGGGTTGTTCACCGTGCGGGGGATCTCGGGGTTGGTGGTGTCGGCGAAGATGCCGGCGTGGCGGGCCTGCTCGTCGTCGACCACGTCGGCCAGCCGGCCGACCACGCCGAACGGGATGCCGGTGCCGGAAAGGGCTGTCTCCCACTCGGCATAGGTTCGCGCGGCGAAGACCGGCGCCAGTTCCTTGTGCAGCTCGAGGGCGCGCTCGCGTCGCTCGGCGCGGCTGCCGAAGCGTGGATCGTCGAGCAGGTCGGGGCGGTCAATCGCCTTGCACAACGTCGCCCACAGCCGGTCGTCGCGCACCAACAGGAGCTGCAGCCAGCGGTCGTCGCGCGTGCGGTAAAGATTGGTGAGCGCGTTGCGCGGCCGGTCGGGCGATTGGCGCGGCGGCAGCTTGGCGCCGACCAGGGCGCCCGCCGCCGAGGTGCCGTTGGCCCATACGCCATTGGCATAGAGCGACGTGCCAACCCAGCAGCCTTTGCCGGTGCGGTCGCGCTGGCGCAGGCCCAACAGAATGGCGGCGACCAGGGTCATCGCCGTCGCGCGGTCGCCCTGCGCCGGCAGCGACAGGCCGGGCGGTCCGTCCTCGTAGCGTGCCGCATCGAGGATGCCCGAACGGCCGAAATAGGCCGAGACGTCGAAGCCCGGTCGGTCGCGATCGGGTCCGGTCTCGCCGTAGCCGGTGAGTGAGCAATAGACCAGGCGTGGGTTGAGCGGCTCGACATCCTCCCAGCGCAGCCGCAGGCGTTCGCGCGCCGGCGGCGGAAAATTGACGATCATGATATCGGCCCGGCCGATCAGGCGCTCGAGCACGCCGCGCGCCTGTGCGTTCTTGAGATCGAGCGCGAGCGATCGCTTCAGCCGCCCATCGAGCTGCCAGGGAAAATTGCGGTCGCTGGCCGGATAGCTGGCGTTGCGGAAGCTGTTGCGATGCGGATCGCCGTCCGGCGGTTCGATCTTGATGACGTCGGCGCCGAAATCGGCCAGCGTCACCGCCGCCGCTGGTGCGGCGATGAACGAGCTGATGTCGAGCACGATCAGCCCACTGAGTGGCAGCCCGCTGAGTGGCGGTCCGGCGAGCGGCAGGTCGTCGCTCATCGGAGCGCGCCGCTGCGACGCAACTCGGCAATCTCGGCCCCGGACAGGCCGATCTCGCCCATGATCTCGTCGCTGTGCTGGCCGAGCGCCGGCGCCGGCCTGGCGAGGCGCTGCTCGGCAAAGCCGAGACGGATCGGGTTGGCCAGCGTGCGCGGCATGTCGGCGATCGCCGTCTCGACCACGGCGCCGCACGCCACCGCCTGCGCGTCGTCGGGCACGTCCTGCGGCCGGCTGATCACGCCGAAGGTGATGCCGTTGTCGGCCAGTGCCTTGCGCCAGTATTCGTAGTCGTTGCCCGCGAAGGCGTCCTTGAGGATGGCGGCAAGCTCGGCCGAATGGTGGCGTCGGGCCGGGAGCTCGGCGAAGCGCGGATCGTCGGGCAGCTCGGGCCGGCCGATCGCCTGGCACAGCGGCACCCACATCTTGTCCTCGCGCACGATGGTGAGCTGCAGCCATCGATCGTCCGACGTCATGTAGATGTTGCCCAGCGCCGAGCGCGGCCGCTCGGGCGGCGGGCGATGCGGCAGGTAGGCGCCGACCAGCGCCGCCTGGGCGATCACACCGCACGACCATAGCCCGTTGCCGAGCAGCGACGTGCCGACCCACGATCCCTCGCCGGTCTTCATGCGATGGATCAACGCCATCAGGACGGCCGAGACCAGGCCCATCGCCGTCGCGCGGTCTCCCTGCGCCGGACCGGGCACGCCCGGGGGGCCGCCTTCGTAGCGCTGCGCATCGAGCAGGCCGGAGCGGGCGAAGTAGGCGGTGGCGTCGAAGCCCGGCCGGTCGCGGTCGGGGCCGGTCTCGCCATAGCCGGTCAGCGAGGCGTAGATCAGCCGCGGGTTGACCGCCTTCACGTCGTCGTAACCGAGTCTCAGCTTGTCGCGCACCGGCGGCGGGAAGTTGCAGATCAGCACGTCCGACACCGCGATCAGCTTGTCGAGCGCGGCGCGCGCCTGCGGCTGCTTGAGGTCGAGCACGAGGGAGCGCTTGTTGCGCGAATCCATCTGCCAGGGATAGTTGACCTCGGCTTTCGGGTAGTTCGATGAATCGTGCATGATCCGGCGGTTGGGGTCGCCGTCGGGTCCTTCGATCTTGATGACGTCGGCACCCCAGTCGCCCAGCACGACGGCCGCTGCAGGGGCGGCGATGAATGAACTGATATCCAGCACGCGCAGGCCTGCCAGCGGCAGGTCGGACTCGGTCATGTGAGGGTCCCCGAAAGAGATGATCCAGCCGCTATCGTTGCCCGCCCTCGCCGCCCGTCAAGAGCGCCGACGGAGGGGTATTTCGTTTGGAGAGATCATGAGGGTCGTGTCATGTCTTCCTCCTCCCCGACCTCATCGGGGAGGTGTCGCCGTCGTACGGCGACGGAGGGGTCATGAGTCGCGATTCTCGACCCCTCCGTCCCGTATGACGGGACACCTCCCCAGCTCCGCTGGGGAGGAGCAGACTTGAGGAGAGACCGTGGCCAGGAAGCGTAAGCCCAATTTTATCGTCGTCCTGATCGACGACCTCAGGTTCGACGAGCTCGGCATCTGCGGTCATCCCTATATGAAGACGCCGCACATCGACCGCATCGGCCACGAGGGCGCGATGTTCACCGCGGCGTTCCACACCACACCGCTCTGCTCGCCCAACCGTGCCTCGATCGTCACCGGGCAGTACGCGAGCCGGCACGGCATCATCGACAATGTGGCCCGCGATGCCCACAGCCACCGCCTGCCCAACTACCACGTCATCCTGCAGCGGCTGGGCTACGAGACCGCCCATGTCGGCAAGTGGCACATGGGCAATTCCGGGATGCCCCGCCCTGGCTACGATCGCTGGGTGAGCTTCCCCGGGCACGGCTCGATCGTCGATCCGGTGCTCAACATCGACGGCGAGGAGCGTCCGCATCCGGGCTACATCACCGACCTGCTTAACGGGCACGCCGTCGAGTTCCTGCGCCGCGAGCGGAGCAAGCCGTTCGCCCTGTTCTTCGCCCACAAGGCGGTGCATCCCGATGCTTTCCAGGCGGCCGACGGCACAATTGATCTCAGCAAGGGCGGCTACCGGCCGGCGCCGCGCCATGCCGACCTGTACATAGGCGAGCATTTTCCGCGCCGGCCCAACGCGCTGCCGGCATCCAAGGTGGTGAAGGACAAGCCGGCCTGGACGGAGGCCTTCCAGCTTCGCGTCAACGAGGCCTCGCGCAAGGTGCTCGACGGCATCCAGGCGGGCAGCGACGAGGAGATCCGCTTGCGCGCCGCCATGATGGCCTCGGTCGACGAGGGCATGGGCGAGGTCTTCGCTGCGCTCGAGGAGACCGGCCAGCTCGACGACACCTTCATCCTGTTCCTGGGCGACAACGGCTACTTCTTCGGCGAGCACGGGCTCGGGCCGGAACGCCGATTTGCCTACGAGGAGGGCATCAAGTCGCCGTTTCTGGTGCGCTATCCCGCCTGGTTCGAGCCGGGCACGGTGAACGGCGATCTGGTGCTGGCGCTCGACATCGCGCCGACGCTGGTCGATCTCGCCGGCGGCAAGGCGGCCGACTTCGAGCACATGCAGGGTCTCTCGCTGCGTCCGCTGGCGAAAAGCGGCGGCCGCGCCGGCTGGCGCAGATCCTTCATGTGCGAATATTTCAGCGAGAACGCCATGCCGTGGCTTATCGGCATGAGCTACAAGGCGATCCGCACGCGTCGCCACAAGTACATCCACTGGACGCAGAAGTCGCTCGACGGCGTCGAGTGCGACGAGCTCTATGACCTGAAGCACGATCCGTACGAGATGCACAATCTGATCGGCAAGCGCGGCGAACGCGCGACCGTGGCGAAGCTGCGCAAGCAGCTTGCGGCGTTGGTCGCGCAGTCGGTCGGGCTGTGAGGGGCCAAGCCATGGTCCTGACGAAGCGAACCCTCCTCGCCACCGCTCTTGCGGCCGCGACCTTCGCAGCGGCCCGTGCGCAAGCATGGCCTGCCAAGCCGATCCGCCTGATCGTGCCGTTGGCGCCGGGCGCCACCGCCGACATCGTTGCCCGCATGATTGCCGAGGAGCTCGGCAAGTCGCTCGGCCAGACGGTCGTGGTCGACAACAAGACGGGCGCCGGCGGCACCATCGCCACCGCCGAGGCGGCGCGCTCGCTGGCCGATGGCTATACGCTGGTGCTGGTCTCGCAGGGCACGATGGTTTTCAACATCGGCCTCTACAAATCCCCAGGATACGACCCGCTGAAGGATCTGACGATGATCACGGCGACCGGCGGCGTTTCGAACGTCCTGGTCGTCCATCCCGACAATCCAGCGAAGAGCGTCGCCGATTTGCTGGCCCAGGCGCGCGCCAGGCCGGGTGAGCTTACTTATTCGTCCGGTGGCGTCGGGACCAGCCATCACATGTCCGGCGTGTTGCTCGAGCTGCGCACCGGCGTGAAGCTGCAGCATGTGCCCTATCGCGCCACGCCCGCCGGCATCCTGGCGGTCGCCAACGGCGAGGTGACGATGGGCCTATTCAACACGCCGACGGTGATCGGCCAGATCAAGGGCGGCAAGCTCAAGCCGCTCGCCGTGACCAGTGAGAAGCGCTCCGATCTGCTACCCGAAATCCCGACCATGATCGAGGCAGGGGTGAAGGACTACGTGGTCAACACCTGGATGGGCTTTGCCGTGCCGGCCGGCGTGCCCGAGGCCGTGGTCGGTCGGCTCAATGCCGAGATCAACCGGATCGGCCAATTGCCGGCCGTGCGCGAGAAGATGCTGGCTCAGGGCATCGAGATGCTGCCACCTGAACTGCCCACCGCCGCCCAGAAGCTGGTGCGCGATGACCTGGCGCTGTGGCTGCCCATCATCAAGGCATCGGGCGCCTCGGCGGAATGACCAGTTTTCCTCCCCCGCTGACGGGGAGGGAAGATGAAGAGGTTCCCTTCCTTGCAAAAGCCGGGTTCGGCGCGTATCTCCCTGCGTCCTTCAACCAGGGGAGAGCGCACCCCAGCGCACAATTGCCATGGGCTACAGAGTCGCCGTCGTCGGCGCGACCGGCAATGTCGGTCGCGAAATGTTGCAGATCCTGGCCGAGCGGAATTTCCCGGCCGATGATGTCGTCGCCTTGGCGTCCGCCAGGTCGGTCGGCAAGCAGACCTCGTTCGGCGATAAAGCGGTCCTGAAGGTTCAAGACCTGGCGAAATTCGACTTCAAGGGCATCGACATCGTATTGAGCTCGCCCGGCGCCAAGGTGTCGGCCGAGCACAGCCCGCGCGCCGCCAAGGCGGGCGCGGTGGTGATCGACAACACATCCTACTGGCGCATGGACCCCGACGTGCCGCTGGTCGTGCCCGAGGTCAATGCCAAGGCCATCGCCGGCTACAAGGGCCGCGGCATCATCGCCAATCCCAACTGCTCGACCATCCAGATGGTGGTGGCGCTGAAGCCGATCCACGACGCGGCTCGCATCCGTCGTGTCGTCGTCGCGACCTATCAGTCGACGTCCGGCGCCGGCAAGGACGCGATGGACGAATTGCTGAACCAGACCAAGAGCTTCTTCGTCAATCAGACGCTGGACCCAAAGAAGTTCAGCAAGAACATCGCTTTCAACGTCATTCCCCACATCGACGTCTTCATGGACGACGGCTCGACCAAGGAAGAATGGAAGATGGTGGTCGAGACCAAGAAGATCCTCG
Organism: Reyranellaceae bacterium; assembly: GCA_046349335.1. Taxonomy (GTDB): domain Bacteria; phylum Pseudomonadota; class Alphaproteobacteria; order Reyranellales; family Reyranellaceae; genus Reyranella. The sequence continues at coordinate 42,834 of JAXMCO010000006.1, read as the reverse complement.
ATCCCAAGATCAAGGTCCACGCCACCTGTGTGCGCGTGCCGACCTTCGTCGGCCATGCCGAGGCGGTGAATCTCGAGCTCGAGCAGCCGCTCGACGAACACGAGGCCCGCGCGCTGCTCGCCGCCCAGCCCGGCGTGCTGGTGGTCGATCGGCGTGAGCCGGGCGGCTACATCACGCCGCAGGAAGTGACGGGCCAGGACGGCGTGTTCGTGAGCCGCGTGCGCGTCGACCCGACGGTCGAGAACGGCCTCTCGATGTGGGTGGTGAGCGACAATCTGCGCAAGGGTGCAGCGCTCAACGCCATCCAGATCGCCGAGGAGCTGATCAAGAGCTACGTCTAACCAATAGGCGATAATAGCTTTTAGAACAGGTGATTGGAGGCGTTACTTCCTGTATTGTGACAGGATGTATGGGACGCCTCCGATCGATGCCTCGGGGCACGCTTCGCTTGCCGGCGACCGCGCGCCCACTCCCTTGTTCGGCGACGACACGCAAAGCTTCGTGCAGCAGATGCGGTTTGCCGCGCAGGCCCATCGCGCCGGCCGGCTCGACGAGGCGATCGGGTCGTACCTGCGGCTGCTCAGCGTTCAACCGCATCATGCCGAGCTGCACAACAATCTCGGCGTTGCGCTGCGGCTCGCCGGCAAGCTCGAGGCGTCGGTCTGCCACCACCGGCTATCGCTGGCGGCCGAGCCCGACAATCCGGCGCTGCATTCCAACCTAGGCAATGCGCTCCGGGCCGCCAACCGGCTCGACGAGGCGGCGACACACCACTTCCGCTCAATCAGCCTCAACCGCACCTACGCCGAGGGCTTCTTCAATCTGGCGCTCTGCCTGCGCGATCTCGGTCGCGTCGAGGAATCGGTCGGTTGCTTTACGCGGTCGCTGTCGCTCGAGCCGGACAACGTGCGCGTCAAGGCGGAGCATGCGATCGCGCTCCTGATGCGCGGCGAGATGGAAGCGGGATTCGCCGCCTACGAGGTGCGCAAGCAGCTCGCCGACTGGCCGAAGCCGGATTTCACCAAGCCGCCCTGGCTCGGCGGCCCGATCGCCGGGCGACGCATCCTGCTCTATCCCGAGCAGGGCCTGAGCGACGTGTTGCTGTTCGTGCGTTTCGCGCGCGAGCTGAAGCGGCGCGGCGCCTTCGTCATCGTTCTGTGCCAAGCGCTGCTCAAGGATCTGTTGGCGAGCGCCGACTACATCGACGAGGTCGTGGCCGAGGGCGAGCTGCTGCCGCCCTTCGACGTGCATGCCTCGCTGGTGTCGCTGCCCCATCTCTGCCGCGTCGACTTCGAGGCCGTACCGACAGAGCCCGCCTACTTGCAGGCGCCGACGACCAGTCGCATCAAGCTCGGCCACGTCGAGAGGGCGAAGCTGCGCGTCGGGGTCTATTGGGCGGCGACGCCCGGGCAGGCGCAGGACCGCCGTCGCTCCGCGCCGTTCAGCGAGATCATGGCGCTGGCGAGCGATCCCGAGCTGCTGGTGTTCAGCCTGCAGGGCGGCGCGGCGCAGAAGGAGATCGAGCAGCTCGGTGCCGGCGGCCTGGTGCACGATGTCGGCCGCGGCATCTTCGACTTCGCCGAGGCGGCGACGGCCCTGTCGCAACTCGACATGCTGATCTCGATCGACGCGCCGATTGCCCATCTCGCAGCGGCGATGAGGGTCAGGACCTGGGTCCTGCTGCCGCAAGCCGCCGACTGGCGCTGGCGCCTGCGCAGCCGCAACGGCTCGTGGCATCCGACCGCCCGCCTGTTCGTCCAGCCGCGCGCCGGCGACTGGGCCGCCGTTTTCGCCTCACTGCGCCGCGAGCTTACGGCACTCAAGCAGCAGGCCGAGGCTGCCTGACCGCTGCCCTGTCGCCCGGCGTGCCAGGCGACCTCAGTCGATCGACTCGCCAGATTGATATCCTGGAGCTTCGAGTGTCCAATCGCCACCCTGCACGGCTCGCGACGCGCGGCTGGCGGCGCCGCCTTGCGTGGCGCGTCGGCATCGCTTCCCGGTCGCGCCGGAGCGGATCCTCGAAATGGTTCCCGCCATGAACGCCTGGACGATTTCTCAAGTCGTAACGCCCGCCCGGATCCTGGCCTATGCGGGGCGCATCGGCGCCGACCCGGCGGACGACAGCGAGACGGCTCTGCGCAAGCGCCTCGTCGTCGCCCTGTGCGTCGGGACCTTGCCGCTCACCGCGCTGTGGAGCGTGATCTACCTCCTGGCCGGGGTGCCAGGGGCAGCGGCGATTCCGGCCTTCTATTCGGTCTTCACCCCGATCAACACGGCCTTCTTCGCTTGGTCGCGCAATCTCGGGCTCTATCGCTTCAGCCAGCTTCTCATGATCCTCGTCCTGCCGTGGCTGGTGACGCTTGCGCTGGGCGGCTTTGCGCAGTCGAGCATGGTGATCGTCTGGGCGGCACTCTGTCCCTTGGGCGCGCTGCTGATCGAGGACATCGCGCGGACGCTGTTCTGGCTGCTCGGCTTCGTGACGTTGCTGCTGGCGACAGCGCTGCTGCAACCGTATCTCACGCTGGCGCCGGTGTCGGACACGTTCGTCACCTGCTTCTTCGTTCTCAATGTCGGATGCGTGATCGCGATCGTGTTCGGCCTGCTGTACTACTTCGTCGGGCAGCGCAACTTCTTCCAGGATCGCTCCGAGAGGCTGCTGCTCAACATCCTGCCCAGGGAGATTTCCGAAGCGCTGAAGGTGGAACGGCGCACCATCGCCGCGCACCACGATGCCGCCAGCATCCTGTTCGCCGACGTGGTCGGATTTACGCCGATGGCGGCCGGCATGACGCCGCTGCGGTTGGTCGGCCTCCTCAACGACGTGTTCGGGTGCTTCGATACGCTGGTGGAAAAATACGATCTGGAGAAGATAAAGACGATCGGCGATTGCTACATGGTGGCCGCGGGTGTGCCGCGCGCGCGGGCCGATCATGCACGCGTCCTGGTCGAGCTCGCGCTCGACATGCGGGCCGAGGTGGAGCGACGGCTGTTCGATGGTCGCAAGCTGGTCTTCCGCATCGGCGTCAATTCGGGGCCCGTGGTCGCCGGCGTCATCGGCCACAAGAAGTTCAGCTACGACCTGTGGGGCGAGACCGTGAACCTGGCCAGCCGCATGGAGTCGCACGGTGAGCACGGCACGATCCAGATCACGCGCGGCACCTTCGAGCTGATCCAGGATGCCTTCGACTGCGAGCGCAGGGGATGGATCGAGGTCAAGGGCGCCGGTCGTATCGAGGCGTGGCATGTCATTGGGAGGAAGCAGGTGTGAGCGCTCGCAGTACGGGGCAGTAGTTGCCTGTGGCAGCGCAGGGCGAGAAGGGTCTGCATCCGATGACGGCTCGACCCGTCGCGTGCGCTTGGCTACGGTCCAGCACCAACATGGGGAGACCAATGCTCGACGGCCAATCACTCGACAAGATCCTGCGGAGTGCGCGCACGCACAATGTCTGGCTGCCCAAGCCGGTCTCCGACCAGCAGCTGCGCGAAATCTACGAGATCCTGAGATGGGGGCCGACCTCGATGAATTCCCAGCCGGGCCGGATCGTTTTCGTCCGTACTCCGGAAGGCAAGGAGAAGCTCAAGCCTGCGCTGAGCCCCGGCAACCTCGACAAGACGATGGCGGCGCCGGTGACCGCGATCGTCGCCTACGACACGCAGTTCTACGAGCATCTGCCGCGCAACTTTCCGCACAATCCGGCGGCGATCACCGTGTTCAAGGGCGACGGCAAGGAAGAGCTGGCGCGCGTGACGGCGGTGCGCAACGGCACCTTGCAGGGCGCCTATCTCATCATCGCGGCCCGCGCGTTGGGCCTCGATTGCGGGGCGATGAGCGGCTTCAACAATGCCCTTGTCGACCAGGCGTTCTTCCCGGACGGGCGCTACAAGTCGAACTTCCTATGCAACATCGGCTACGGCGACCACAGCAAGCTCTTCAACCGCAGCCCGCGGCTCGCGTTCGAGGAGGCGTGCACGCTGATGTGACCGCGGTCAAATCCCGAAATTGTGGCCGATCGATCGCCAGGGGATCGGCAGCAGCGAGACCAGGGCGGCGACACCGAAGGTCAGGATGACGGCGCCCGAGATGCGGTTCAGCCACAACAGGCCGAGCCCGGTGAAGCGGGCGCGCAGTGCGACAGCGGCGGTGCAGATGATGGTCCACCAGCCGAGCGCGCCGCAGAACACGGCGGCAACCAGCAGGCCGGCGTCGGGCAAGCTGGCGCCGACCCCGGCCAGGTTGCGGCCGGCGAAAGCGGCACCAAAGGCCATCACCGTCAGCGGATTGAACACGGTGATGAAGAAGCTCGAGCTGGCGTACTGGAACTGCGTCGACACGCGATGCTCGCTGTCGTCGGCTACCGGATCGCCGACCGTACGCGGCCGGTGGCGCATGGTGGTCCAGCCCATGACGCAGAGGCCAATTCCGCCGAGAGCGAGCAGCCAGCCCTCGTGGTCGGTGACGAACTGCTCGACGAAGGAGAGACCGAACGCCGCCACGGCACCGAACACCGAATCGCCCAGCGCCGCGCCGATTCCGGTCATGTAGCCGGCCACCGCGCCGACGGTGATCGAGCGGCGGATGCACAGCACCGCCGCCGGTCCGACCGGCACGGCGATCAGGAAGCCGATGACGGCGCCTTCGACGGCGAGCGCAATGGGATCGAAGACGAAGCCCGGAACTTTCATGGCCGGGCTAGAGGGCCTCGGCGAAGAAACGACGCGCCGGGGCGACCAGGCGATCCTGCGCCGCCACGAGCTGCAGCTCGCGTTCGCCGGCGGCCGACGTCGCTTCGAGGACGGCGAAGATCGACGAGGCCGCCTTGCCCAACGCGTCGGCGATGTCTCCGGTCGCGATCCAATGGGCGGAAAACAGAGCGGCCACCGTATCGCCGGTGCCGTTGGGGGCTATCTCGAAGCCGATCAACGGCGTGGCAATGCGCCAGGCGGCGTCGCGGCTGACCGCCAGCATCTCGACCTGGTCGGTCGGCGCGTCGGCGCGGCGCAGGCTGGTGACCAGGGCAAGTTGCGGCCCGTGCAGCAGCGTCCGGGCCGCGGCCAGGGCATCGTCCAGGGTCGCCACCGTGCGGCCGGTCAGCAGCTCGAGCTCGAAATGGTTGGGCGTGACCAGGTCGCAGGCTGGAATGGCGCGCTCGCGGAAGAAGGCATCGATGCCCGGCCGGACATAGAGGCCGGTGTCGACATCGCCCAGCACCGGGTCGCAGCACCACACGGCGCGCGGGTTGGCGGCCCGCACGCGGCGGGCGGTGTCGAGCACGACGTCGGCCAGGGCGGCGTCGCCGACATAGCCGGTCAGCAGGGCGTCGCAACGTTTGAGCAGGTCGAGCGCCTCGATGCCCTGCACGATCTCGCTCACCTGGTCGGCCGGCGCGACCCGGCCGCGCCAGGCGCCGTAGCCGGTGTGATTGGAGAACTCGACCGTGTTGACCGCCCAGACCTCATGGCCCAATCGTTGCAACGGAAAGGTGGCTGCCCGGTTGCCGACATAGCCGTAGGCGACATGGCTCTGGAGCGAGAGGAAATGCATGCAGCCGCTGACCTTGCCACAAGGAAGTCCGCCGTTATAGTCCGCCGCCCTCTGCGGGAACCAACTTCTCCGGAACCCTCTTCCTCGGAACCTTCGTCATGGCCCAGACCGTCCGTCCTCGTCGCAGCGTCCTCTATATGCCGGGCGCAAACACGCGCGCCCTCGAGAAGGCGCGCATCCTGCCGGCCGACGCGCTGATCTTCGACCTCGAGGATGCCGTCGCTCCAGACGCCAAGGAGGCGGCGCGGGCCAACGTGGTGGCGGCGGCCCAAAGTCGCAGCTACGGCAAGCGCGAGATCGCCATCCGCTGCAACGGGCTCGGCACCGAGTGGGGCAAGGCGGACATCGCCGCCATCGCCAAATCGGGCGCCGATGCGCTCCTGGTGCCCAAGGTCGAGAGTGCCGCCGAGGTTCACAATGTCGTGGCGCTGCTCGATGCGGCGGGCGCGCCGGCCACGATGATGGTGTGGGCGATGATGGAGACGCCCAAGGGCATCCTGCGCGCCGAGGAGATCGCCGGGGCGCATCCCCGCCTCTCGCTTTTCATCATGGGCACCAACGATCTGGTGAAGGATATGCGGGCGCGGCACACTCCGATGCGCCTGCCGATGGTGACCGCGCTCGGGCTCGGCATGCTCGCAGCGCGTGCCTACGGGCTCACGATTCTCGACGGCGTCTACAACGACATCAAGGACGAAGCGGGTTTCCGAGATGCCTGCCAGCAGGGCCTGGAAATGGGCTTCGACGGCAAGACGTTGATCCATCCCAGCCAGGTCGAGCCGTGCAACGAGGTCTTCGCGCCGTCGTCGTCCGAGCTCGATATGGCAGGCAAGATCGTCTCCGCCTTCAAGCAGGCGCAGGCCGAGGGCAAGGGTGTGGTCACGGTCGATGGCCGCATGATCGAGAACTTGCATGTCGAGCAGGCCGAGCGCGCGCTGACACTCGCCGCCGCGATCCGCGAGCTGCAAGAAGCAGCGTGAACAGGCGACCAGAGAGCGATGACCGTCCTCCTCCCCAGCTTCGCTGGGGAGGTGTCGCCGTCTTACGGCAACAGAGGGGTCATGGCTCAAGCATCATGACCCCTCCGCCCCGCATGACGGGGCACCTCCCCAGTGAAGCTGGGGAGGAGGACTAAGAGAGCGCAACCCCCATGACCGCCAAGAGCAAGACCAACGCCGGCAACTTCTTCGAGGATTTCCGCGTCGGCCAGGAAATCCGGCACGCGACGCCGCGCACGCTGACGGAGGCCGATGCCGCGCTCAATGTCGGCCTCTACGGCTCGCGCTTCGCCGTCAACTCGTCCGATGTGTTTGCCCGCGCGATCGGCTTGCCGCGCGCGCCGCTCGACGACCTGCTGGTCTTTCATGTCGTGATCGGCAAGACCGTGCCCGACATCTCGCTCAACGCGGTGGCCAATCTCGGCTATGCCGAATTCCGCTGGGGTGTGCCGGTCTATCCCGGCGACACGCTGTCGGCGCATTCGACCGTGCTGGGCTTGCGCGAAAACTCCAATCGCGCGAGCGGCGTGGTCTGGGTGCGCTCGACCGGCACGAACCAGAAGGGCGAGATGGTGCTCGACTATGTGCGCTGGGTGATGGTGCACAAGCGAGATCCCGAGGCCGCGGTCGGGCCGGCGGTCGCGCCCAAGACGGCGCCGGCGGTGGCGCCGGTCGACCTGATCATGCCGCAGGGCCTAAACCTCGCCGGCTACGACGATGTCGCAGCGGGCTCCTCGCATCGCTGGGAGGATTACCAGGCGGGCGAGCGCATCGACCATGTGAGCGGCATCACGCTCGAAGACTCCGACCATATGTTCTCGACCCGGCTCTATCAGAACACCGCACGGGTGCATTTCGACGCCTTCGCCGGCAAGAGCACGCGCTTCGGGCGGCGGCTGGCCTATGGCGGCCACGTGATCTCGCTCGCCCGTGCGCTGTCGTTCAACGGCCTGGCCAACGGCTTTCGCATGGCGGCGATCAACGGCGGCAGCCATGTCGCGCCGACCTTCGGCGGCGACACGATCTACGCTTGGTCGGAGGTGCTCGAGACGGCGCCGCTTCCCGGTCGCGACGACATTGGCGGGCTGCGCGTTCGGACCATTGCCAGCAAGGATTGCCCGGCCGGCTCGTGGCCCGGCAAGCAGACCGACGGCAAGTACCATCCCGCGGTCGTGCTCGACCTCGACTACTGGCTGCTGGTGCCGCGCCGCCGCTAGATTGGCGTGAGAGCGGTCGCTTCACGGGCTTTTCTCGAAGGCAAGCCAGGTCCAGCGAACGCCCATCGCCTGATTTCCTGGCTGAATGGATCGAGCCTCCGTCTGCCGCAACAGCCCGAAGCCCGATCGACCGGCTGCCTCGATCGTGTCGTTTGGCGAGACCGGAAAGGCCCGGCGGCCCGACGCTCCTGGTCCGTGCCGAAGCGACATGACCAGGAGGCCGTCGGCTGCGGTCATCCGCCCCAGGGCGGCCATGGCGATCTCTCGCTCGGCATCGTCAATGTGCTGCCACACACCGGATAACGTCACCAGGCCAAAAGGCCCATGCATCTGCGTCTTGGCGAGGCCCGGGAGCCTGTCATCCAGCCACGTGATCGCCTCAGCCGGATGCAACGACCTTCCCGGCTCCCGAAGCTCAGCAACAGGCTCGACAGCCAACACGACATGCCCCTGCCTGGCGAACCAGGCCGCGTCCCTGCCTGTGCCGGCTCCAATGTCCGCGACCCGCGCAGGGGTTCTGGGCAGAAGGTCGAGGACCGGAGCATAGAGCTCGCCTGGATCGACGGCGTCGTATCGCGCAATCAGAGAAGGCGTCGCTGCGGCCGCGTAGCCTTCGAGAATGTCGTTCATGGTTGCAGTCTGGCTCGTGTTGAGCTTGCCCGCACCCGGATATGATCGCCCTCTGGCGCCGGTCTCATCCGACTTGCAAATTTCGCTTAGAAATCCGGGACTTAACGCCGGACGCGCGGCGACATTCGTTGAACTGGCAGCGCGTGCGCGCTAAACAGGGTAAAGCCGTCTCGCCATTCGAGGTCTTTTGCGATGAGCGTCGCCAATCGGCCGGTTCACCGGCCGCTGTCTCCCCACCTGCAGGTCTATCGGCCGCAGCTCACCTCCACGCTATCGATCCTGCATCGCGCGACCGGCATCGCCCTGTCGGTGGGCGTCCTCTATCTCGCGACCTGGGTCGTCTACGCTTCGGCGAGCCCCAAGACCTATGCCTTGTTCCAGGCCTTCAACACTTCGATCCTGGGCCGCATTTTCCTGGGCGGCTGGCTATTCTGCATATTCTACCACCTGTGCAGTGGCATCCGGCACCTGCTCTGGGATGCCGGCTACGGCTTCGAGCTCAAGGATGCCTACCGCAGCGGCTGGATCGTGGTCGGCGTGTCGGCGGTCGCGACCGTGGTGTCGTGGATCGTTGGCCTCAGGATGGCGTGAGGAAGCAGACCATGGAAGACAGAAGAACTCCCCTGGCGCGTGCCCGCGGCCTCGGCTCGGCGCGCGACGGCCTGCATCACTGGTGGGTGCAGCGGCTCACCGCCGTCGCCTTGATCCCGCTGGTCGCCTGGTTCGCGGTGTCGCTCGTCATGCTGAGCGGTGCCGACCATATGGCGGTGCGCGCCTGGATCGGCTCTCCCGTCGTCATGGTGCTGCTGATCCTGACCATCGTCGTCGGCCTGCATCACGGCCAGCTCGGTATGCAGATCGTGGTCGAGGACTACGTGCACAAGGATGGCTGGAAGCTCGCCCTGATCGTCGCCGTCCGTTTCATCGCGTTCTTCTTCGGGCTGGCGGCGGTGGTTGCCATCCTGCGCATCGGGTTCGGAGGCTGACATGGCCGAGGCAAGCAGCGGCAAGAGCAACGGCGCCAGCGCCGGCACGGTCACGATCGGCGGCAACGCCTACAAGATCGTCGATCACGAGTACGACGTGGTGGTGGTGGGGGCCGGCGGCGCCGGCCTGCGCGCCACGCTGGGTCTCGCGACCAAAGGGCTGAAGACAGCCTGCATCACCAAGGTGTTCCCGACGCGCAGCCACACCGTGGCGGCGCAGGGCGGCATCTCTGCGTCGCTCGGCAACATGGGGCCGGACGACTGGCGCTGGCACATGTACGACACCGTCAAGGGCTCCGACTGGCTGGGCGACCAGGACGCCATCGAGTACATGGTGCGCGAGGCGGTGCCGGCGATCATCGAGCTGGAGCATTACGGCGTGCCGTTCAGCCGCACACCCGACGGCAAGATCTATCAGCGCCCGTTCGGCGGCATGACCACGGAGTTCGGCAAGGGCATCGCCCAGCGCACCTGCGCGGCGGCCGATCGCACGGGCCACGCCATCCTGCACACGCTCTACCAGCAATCGCTCAAGAACCACGCCGAGTTCTTCATCGAGTATTTCGCCCTCGATCTCATCATGGACGAAGGCGTGTGCCGCGGTGTCATGGCGTGGAACCTCGACGACGGCACCATCCATCGCTTCCGCGCCCACAAAACGGTGCTGGCGACCGGCGGCTATGGCCGCGTCTACTTCACTGCCACGTCGGCCCACACCTGCACCGGCGATGGCGGCGCCATGGTGCTGCGCGCCGGCCTGCCGATGGAGGATATGGAGTTCATCCAATTCCATCCGACCGGCGTCTACGGTGCGGGCTGCCTGATCACCGAGGGCGTGCGCGGCGAGGGCGGTTACGTGACCAACGCCAGTGGCGAACGCTTCATGGAGCGCTACGCGCCGTCGGCCAAGGATCTGGCGTCGCGCGACGTGGTCAGCCGCTCGATGACCATCGAGATCCGCGAGGGCCGTGGCTGCGGACCCAACAAGGACTACATCGAGCTGCATGTCGAGCATCTCGATCCGAAGGTGATCCACGAGCGCCTGCCGGGCATCGCCGAGACGGCGCGCATCTTCGCCGGCGTCGATGTGACGCGTCAGCCGATCCCCATCCTGCCGACCTGCCACTACAACATGGGCGGCATCCCGACCAACCATAAGTGCGAGGTGGTGACGGTGAAGGACGGTGATCCCAACACCGTGGTTCCCGGCCTGCTGGCGGTCGGCGAGGCGGCCTGCGTGTCGGTGCACGGCGCCAACCGCCTGGGCTCGAACTCGCTGCTCGATCTGGTGGTGTTTGGCCGCGCCGCCGCCAACCGCTGTGCCGAATTGCTGACGCCCGGCGAATCGCACAAGCAGTTGCCGCATGCCGGCGAGGAGGCGATCGCCCGCTTCGACCGGCTGCGCCACGCCAAGGGCGGCACCGGGACGGCCCAGCTTCGCCTCGGCATGCAGCGGACCATGCAGAACGATTGCGCGGTCTTCCGCACCCAGCAGAGCCTCGACGAGGGCTGCGTCAAGCTCGACAAGGTGATCGGCGGTCGGCCCGACCTTCGGGTCAAGGATCGCTCGCTGATCTGGAACTCCGACCTGATGGAGACGCTGGAGTTCGAGAACCTGATCCTGCAGGCCCAGGCGACCATCCGCTCCGCCGCCAACCGCAAGGAAAGCCGCGGCGCGCACGCCCGCGAGGATTATCCCGAGCGCGACGACAAGGAATGGATGAAGCACACGGTGGTGTGGGTCGACGACAGTGGCAAGACCCGCATCGACTATCGCCCCGTCATCATGCAGCCGATGAGCAACGACGTGCAGTCGTTCCCGCCCAAGGCGCGGGTGTACTGAGCAACGCCTGAGGGGGCAACGCCCGAGACGGCAACGACTGCGAGTTCGAGAGGAAGCGATGGCCGAGTTCACACTGCCCGCCAATTCGAAGATCGGCGTGGGCGAGACCTACAAGGCACCGGCGGGAGCCAAGAACATCCGCACCTTTAAGGTCTATCGCTGGACGCCGGACGACGGCAAGAACCCGACGATCGACACCTACGAGGTCGATCTCGACACCTGCGGGCCGATGGTTCTCGACGCGCTGATCAAGATCAAGAACGAGATGGACAGCTCGCTCACATTCCGGCGCTCGTGCCGCGAGGGCGTGTGCGGCTCGTGCGCGATGAACATCGACGGCACCAACACGCTGGCCTGCACCAAGTTCATGGCGGACGTGAAGGGCGACATCAAAATCTATCCGCTGCCGCACATGCCGGTGGTGCGCGACCTGGTGCCCGACCTCACCGTGCCCTACGCCCAGCTCGCCTCGATCGAGCCGTGGCTGAAATCGACCAGTCAGGCGCCGACCCGCGAGCGCCTGCAGTCGCACGACGAGCGCGCCAAGCTCGACGGGCTGTGGGAGTGCATCCTGTGCTTCTGCTGCTCGACCTCGTGCCCGAGCTACTGGTGGAACGGCGATCGCTATCTCGGCCCGGCCGTCCTGTTGCAGGCCTACCGCTGGCTAGCCGACAGCCGCGACGAGGCCAAGGGCGAGCGCCTCGACCAGCTCGAGGATCCGTTCCGGCTCTATCGCTGCCACACCATCATGAATTGCACCAAGACCTGCCCCAAGGGTCTCAATCCGGCGAAGGCCATCGCCGAGATCAAGAAGATGATGGTCGAGCGGACGATTTGACCGTCTGGGCGACGGAGATGTAGAATTTGGCCAAGTTGGCCAAATTTCCATGACCAAGGTTTTCAACCTCTACGAAGCCAAGAACCAGCTTTCGTCGCTGGTCGACCGTGCTGCGTCCGGCGAGGAGATCGTGATCGCCAAGCATGGCCGACCCATGGCCAAGCTGGTCCCGGTTCCGGGCGCCCCGAAGGGGCGACGACGCCCATCGGGGCTCATGAAGATCAAATGGATCGCGCCGGATTTCGACGACCCGCTGCCTCCCGAGTTGCTGAAGCAATTCGGCTACGATCCCTGAGCTGTGGATCTCCTCGCCGATACGCACGTTTTCCTGTGGTGGGAATGCAGATCCCGTGAGCTGTCGCAGACGGCGCGCGAGGCAGTGGGCGATATCGGGAACCGGGTATTCGTAAGTGTAGCGACGGTCTGGGAGATTTCGATCAAGAGAGCCAGCGGTCGCCTCGACTTCGACGGCGACACGATCGCAGCATGCACTGCGAGCGGGTTTCAGGTCCTTCCCATCTTGGCCGAGCACGCGGAACTCGCAGGCCGGCTCCCGCTTCATCATACCGATCCCTTCGACCGAATGCTTGTCGCACAAGCCACAATCGAAGGGCTGGTGCTCCTGACAAAGGACCGTAAGCTCGCTCCGTACGGCGTGCCGATCTTCGGTGCGGACTGAGACGGCGTGGCGCTTGCTAGGCTTGAACTGCAATTGAAACAGGGGGCGCGAGCATGATCGTCAAATCATTCATTGCAATGGGGGCACTTGCCGGGGCAGTTGCCCTGACGTCTTCACCTGCATCGGCCGGCAGCACATTCGATTCGGTCAAGGCCAAGGGCTTCGTGCAATGCGCGGTGAACACCGGGCTCGCCGGCTTCTCGTTCTCGGACAGCCAGGGCAAATGGACCGGGCTCGACGTCGATCTCTGCAAGGCGATCGCGGCGGCGATGTTCGGTGATGCGGAGAAGGCCAAGTTCACGCCGACCACGGCGCAGCAACGCTTCGTCGCCCTGCAGTCGGGCGAGGTCGACGTCATCACCCGCAACGCGACCCAGACCCTGCTGCGCGACACCTCGCTCGGCTTCAACATCGCCGGCGTCAATTTCTACGACGGCCAGGGCTTCATCGTGCCGGCCAAGAGCGGCATCAAGAGCGCCAAGGAGCTGAACGGCGCCACGATCTGCGTGCAGCCCGGCACCACCACCGAGCTCAATCTCGCCGACTACTTCCGCAAGAACAAGATCACCTTCAAGCCGGTGCTGATCGAGAAGCTCGACGAGCTCCTCCAGGCCTATGCGGCGGGCCGTTGCGATTCGTACACGACCGATGCCTCGGGCCTCGCCGCCGTGCGTGCCGGCCAGCTCTCCGGCAAAGGCGAGCACACCATCCTGCCGGAGCGCATCTCCAAGGAGCCGCTCGGCCCGATCGTGCGCCACGGCGACGACCAGTGGTTCGATGTGGTGAAATGGACGCTGATGGGCATGATCGAGGCCGAGGAGCTCGGTATCACCTCGAAGAACGTCGACGAGATGCTGAAGAGCGACGACCCCGCCATCAAGCGCTTCCTCGGCGTGACGCCAGGCTACGGCAAGGCCGTCGGCGTCGACGAGAAGTGGATGTACAACGTCGTCAAGCAGATCGGGAATTACGGTGAGAGCTACGAGCGCAATGTCGGCGTCAACACGCCGCTCAAGCTCGAGCGCGGCCAGAATGCGTTGTGGATCAACGGCGGCTTGATGTACGCGATCCCGTTCCGCTGAGGGGTTCGCGAACCGCGCGTGAACAGGAGCCATCTCGTCCTGAGAAACCGCTCGTGGCGCGGCGTCTCGAAGGATGGGCCTCGGGCACGGTGCGCGTGGCTCCTGCTTCGAGAGGTTCGCTCCTCAGCACGAGGTTCCGGTTCGGTTGCTCGACCGACCCGTGATCCGGGCGCCGTTCTTCATTCCGTGCGCTCGAATCGCATCTTCTTGATGCGGCCGGTCGAGACCTCGAGCGCGGTGATTCGTCCGGCATTGTCGCGCACGAGATGGGCGAGCTGGGTCGCCGTGATCCAGCTTGCCGGCGATACGATCTCGATCGTGTCGGCGTCGAGGCCGCGCGCGGTCCACGGCGGTCCGCCGGCGATCAGCGGGCCGCTCACCGCCATGGTCCAAGTCTCGCCGTCGCGTGCGATCGTCCAGGCGGCTCCGCAATCGGCGGAGACGTAGCGGCCGGCGAGTTCGTTCGGCACGGGGTTCCGTGCGCCGAGCTTGCCGAATTCGAGCACACGGCCGGCGCCGAGATCGACGGCGAGCTTGTCGGCGCCTGCCTGCTTGATCGCGAACTCGAACGAGCCACGTTCGGCGGCGAGCCACCCGTCGGCGCGGCGGGCGAGCACGAAGGGCATGCCGTTCTGCGTCACCGTCGCCTCGCCGCTGCGCCACGCCAGGTCGAACAGCGATGGTTCCTCGGCGTTGAACCAGGTGCCGGCGAGCGGCGCAACGTCGGCCTCGGCGACGGCGGCGGGTCCCGACTTCAGGCGCCCGAGGTCTGCGAGGATCATCCGAGCGATGGTGCGTGCCTGGCGCCACGGGTCGATGGTCGAGAGATTGGCGATGACCACGACGGTGAGATCGGCCTCGGGGATGCGCAGGAACTCGGTGCGGAAGCCCGGCCACAGGCCGCCATGGCCGATCGTTTGCAGGCCGCCGAGGTCGTCGATCTGCACACCGCGGTGATATTTGTTGGCTTGCCCGCTGGCGAGCGGCTGCGCGGCAACGAGCTGGGCCGGCAGGTCGCCGGGCGACAGGGTCGGCCGGTCGAAATGGCGACTCCAGATCAGCAGATCGTCGACCGTCGAGGTGAGGCCGCCTTCGCCGCCCTGCGGGTAACCGTGCTGGGCACGACGATAGCCGTTCGCTTCGTCGCCGAGATAGCCGGTCGCCAGATCGGGGATCACGGCATCGATCTCGGCTACCAACTGGGTGCTGGTCATGCCGAGCGGCCGAAAGATCCGCTCGGCCAGCAGCTCGCCCAGCTTCTTGGCGGTCAGTCGCTCGATGATGTGGCCGAGCAGCAGGAAGTTGGTGTTGCTGTAAAGGAAGCGGCTGCCCGGCGTGAAGTTGAGATGGCGGTTGCGCCGGCAGGCGGCAAGAAGGTCCTCCGGCCGTGCCGGCTTGTCGAGCCCGTGGCCGCCCAGCCTCAGCAATTCGAGAAAATCGGGCAGGCCGCTCGAATTGCGCATCATCTGGTCGATGGTGACGGAGAGCGGCTCGAGCTCGGGCAGGTATTGGTGCGGCGACGCCGTGAGGTCGAGCTTGCCCTCGGCCGCCAGCATCAGGGCGGCGCTGACGGTGAACTGCTTGCTGACCGAGGCGATGCGAAAACGGGTGTGCTGCCCGATCGGCACGCCGAGCTCGATGCTGGCGAGGCCGTAGCCCTTGCGCAGCTCGATCTTGCCGCCGCGCATGATGGCGACGATGGCACCGGGGGAGCCTTGCTTCGTATAAGGGGCGAACAGCGCGTCGACGCGATGCTCCAGGGCGAGAGAGTCGATCGAAGGGGACGAGGCTGGCGGTGGGGACATGGCAGGCACTGAAGCCAAATGGCTCGTCGTTGTAAAGCCGAGCCGCTACCGTGTGCAGAGCATAGGAGGAACGCGAGATGGAGCGTCGGTTCGTCGAGGTCGAGAAAGGATTGGGGCCGCAGGGTCGGGTCGCCGTCGTGCGCTTCGATCGCGGCGACCATATCAATGCGATGAGTCATCAGGCGATGCGCGAGCTGCGCGACGTGCCGCGCGACTTCGAGGACGATCTCGAGACCTCGGTGGTGATCTTGACCGGCTCGGCCAAGGCGTTCTCGGCAGGCTTCGATCTCAAGGACCCCGAAGGGCGGCAGCGCGATTCGCTCGCCATCGGCGAACGCATCCAGCGCCAGCGCCTCGGGCCGAGAATGTGCAAGGCGTGGCAGGACATGGAGCAGGTCACGATCGCCGCCATCGAGGGCCACTGCGTCGGCGGCGGCGCAGCGCTGGTCGTGGCGCTCGACTTCCGGACCTGCGGGCGCTCGGCGCACTTTCGCATTCCCGAGATCGAGCTCGGCATGAACATGAGCTGGGGCTCGATCCCGCGCATGCTGGCGCTGATGGGGCCGGCGCGCACCAAGCAGGCGGTCATCCTCGCATCGGATCGCATCGGTGCTGCCGAGGCTCTGGAGTGGGGCTTGGTCGAGAACGTGGTCGAGGATGGGCAGGCCTTGCCTGCCGCGATGACCTTCGCCGAGCGGATCGCACGCCAGCCGCCGATTCCGGTGCGCATGACCAAGACGACGGTGAATCGCCTCGCACACGCGCTCGACGATCTCGGCTCGCATATGGATTCCGACCAGAACGTGCTGACCGGCCTCACCGAGGATTATCGCGAAGGCACCTCGGCCTTCCGCGAGAAGCGCAAGCCCGTTTTCAAGGGACGGTAGGGTTCATTCTCCTCCCCACGCAGTGGGGAGGCGCTCCGTTATACGGCGACACCTCCCCAACAGAGCTGCTACGGAGTGGACACATCTTCCTCGCCTCCCCCGTCATACGGGGGAGGTGGCCCAGAGGGCCGGAGGGGGAAGGCCGCAATCGAGATCCTTCCGAGTCTGACGTCGGAATAGGAGGAATCTCGGCTGTGGCTTTCCCCCTCCGCCCCCTGTGGGGGCACCTCCCCTGCTGACGGAGGAGGGAGTCGAGATGTGTCCACTCCGTAGCAGCAGAACTGGGGAGGAGAAAGACTGCTTTCAGGTCTTGCGACTTGGCAGCTTGTCTATGATCGCCTGGCGTTGCAGGTCGTCGAGCATGGCCCAGCGGCCGATTTCCTCGATGTTGCGCTTGCAGCCGAGGCAGAAGCCGCTCTTGCGGTCGAGCGTGCAAATGCCGATGCACGGCGACATGACGCGGCGCAACGGGGGCGGGCCGTCTCCCATGGGCGGTTCAGGACTTCTTGCTGAGTTCGGCGAGCTGGTTCTGCAGCTCGTCGAGCTTGCTCTTCAGCGCATCGATAGCGGCATCCTTGCCCGGCGTGACGGCGGCTGCTTCGGCCTTGGCCGGCTCCTGTCCGTTGGCGGCCGGCGGCGGGCTGGCGCCGCTGGTCGAGCCGGGGCGAAATGGATTCAGAGGGTTCAGCATGCGCATGGCCTGCTCGAACATCGCCATGTTCTGCTTGCCCATCGATTCGAATTGCTGGAACGGGTTGAAGCCGAAGGCATTCTGCATGTAGCGCCGCATCTGCTCCTGGTTGCGGGCGAACTGGGTCATCGACATCTCGAGATATTGCGGCACCACGCCTTGCAGTGAATCGCCGTAGAACGAGATGAGCTGGCGCAGGAACGGAATCGGCAGCAAATTCTGCCCGCTCTTGCTTTCCTCCTCGAAGATGATCTGGGTCAGCACCGAGCGGGTGATGTCGTCGCCGGTCTTGGCGTCGTAGACGACGAAGTCGGTCTTCTCCTTCACCATCTGCGACAGATGGTCGAGCGTCACGTAGGCCGAGGTTGCCGTGTTGTAGAGGCGTCGGTTGGCGTACTTCTTGATCACCACCGGGGCGGGCTTGGGTCCGCTTTCGGGTACTGCCTGGTCGGCCATTACGCTTTGCTCCCTCGTTCCCGACGCGGTGAACGCTCGTTCACTTTGGACCGTAAACCTTAGCGCCGATGCCGCAGTGCGACAAGGCGAGGTTTGCGCCTGCGAAAGCGGCGGTCGCGGCGCGATCCGCTATAGTGCGCGCATGGCTTCCGACAGCGACAATACAGCCGATTTCGACCGACTGGCGCGGCGTTACCTCGACCTCTGGCAGAGCCAGCTTGCCGGATTGGCCGGCGACCCGGCGCTGACCGAGCAGATTGCCCGCCTTTTTGCTGCCGCGAACGCCCAGTTCGCCTCGGCGCTGCAGGCAACCCAAGGAGCTCAGCATGCATCCTCCCCGACTGGGACCGCGACCGCTGCCGCTGCACCTGGGCACGTCCCTGATGACGCTGGCGAGCTGCGAAAGCGCGTGGAAGCTCTGGAAGCACGGCTCGCCCGGCTCGAAGCCCGACTCGGCGCCGCCTGAATCGCTGGCGGCGCTGCTACCCGAGATCGCCGCCCTCGAGGCGGCGAGGGGCGAAGGCTTCGAGGCTGCCCTTCATCGCGAGATCGTCCGCCGCCTGCGCCGCCTTGCCGATGGTGTGATCGCCTACCGCGAGCATCCGGTCCATCGCACTTTGGAAAATCCGCCCGCCGTCTGGAGCGAAGGCAACACGCGTCTGCTCGACTACGGCGCGACGCACCGCGCTGCGCGGAGGCGTGGTGCTCGCGCCGTGCTCGTCGTGCCGTCGCTGATCAATCGCTGGGAGGTGCTCGATCTCACGCTCGAGAAGAGCCTGCTGCGCGCCATGGCGGCGCACGGGCTTCGGCCCTATCTCGTCGATTGGGGGACGCCCGACGGCGATGAACGACGCTTCGATCTCACGGCCTACGTGGCCCGCCTCGAGCGTGCGCTCGCCTTCCTCGCCCGGCGGGCACGGCGCGCGCCCGCGGTGATGGGCTACTGCATGGGCGGCACGCTCGGCGTGGCGCTGGCGGCGCGCCAGCCCCGTCGCGTCGCCGGGTTGGCCCTGTTGGCGGCGCCGTGGGATTTCCACGCCGACCGCACGGGCCACGCCTTCATGCTGTCGGCGGGCCCGCTGCTGGCCGAGATGGCCGATCGTATCGGCGAGCTGCCGGTCGATGTGCTGCAGACCCTGTTCTGGTCGCTCGATCCGTGGCTCGCCGTGAAGAAGTTCGGCCGCTTTCTCGGCATGGACCCGCAGAGCCAGTCGGCGCGCGAGTTCGTGCTGCTCGAGGATTGGCTCAACGAAGGGGCGCCGCTCGCCGGCCCGACGGCGCGCGAGTGCCTGATCGGCTGGTATGGCGACAATCTGCCGGGCCGGGGGCAATGGACGGTCGGCGGCCGGCGCATCGTGCCCCGGCGGGTCAACGTCCCGGCCCTGGTCATGATCCCATCGGGCGATCGCATCGTTCCGCCTATGTCGGCGGCGGCCCTCGCAGAGCCGGGCCGAGGCTTCGGCATGGTCACGCGATACGACCTGCCGCTCGGTCACATCGGCATGGTGGTGAGCGGGCGGGCGCGCGCGCTGTGCTGGACGCCCTTGCTCGACTGGCTCGGCGCTATTCCCGCCAAGCGCCGATCGTGATGGACCAGCGCAAGCCCGTCGATTGGCGCGTTCCCGTCGCCTGGGCGATCCTGCTCGGCGTGTCCGTAGCGGCGCTCAGCTACGTCGAGATCGCCAATCAGGCGAAGATCGGCCGCCCGATCGGGCTCGACCAAGCGTTGGCGATCGAGCTCACGAGCCACATTGTCGTCGCTGCCCTGCTGCCCGCTTTGTACTGGCTGCACCGGCGCTGGCCGATCGGTGGGTCGCTGCGCAACCTGACGATCCACGTCGCCGCGGTGGTGCCGTTCAGTATCGTCCATACGGTCGGCATGGCGGGCCTGCGTCTGCTGTGGTTCTCGGCGATCCTGGGCACGTCGTATACGTTCCCACTCACGGCCGATCGACTGGCCTACGAGCTCGCCAAGGACATCGTCAGCTACGGCATGCTGAGCGCCGGCATCCTGGCGCTGCGCTATCTGTTCGAGCGGATGCCGCAGCACGCCGCCGCCGCGCCGCAGCCGGAGGTGCCGGCGCCGGAGAGGCCCGCGCTGGAGATGTCGATGCCGGAGGTGCCCAGGCAATCGGCACCGCAGCCGCCCCTGTCGGAGCGCTTCGCGGTGCGCCGGCGCGGCCGCGAGATCATGGTCGAGATGGCCGACATCGACTGGGTCGAAGCCTCGGGCAACTACGCCGTCTTGCATGTCGGCGGCGAAACCCTGGAGATCCGCTCCTCGCTCAGCAAGCTCGAAGCCGAGCTCGACCCCAAACGCTTCGTCCGCGTGCACAAATCCTACCTCGTCAATGTCACGCGC
This sequence comes from Reyranellaceae bacterium, assembly GCA_046349335.1. Lineage (GTDB taxonomy): Bacteria > Pseudomonadota > Alphaproteobacteria > Reyranellales > Reyranellaceae > Reyranella. Next base: position 22,818 of record JAXMCO010000006.1, on the reverse strand, counting down.
ATCGTCGAGGTGACGCCATGGGTCGGCGGCGACTGGCGCATCCGCTTGCGGGACGGCGCCGAGGTGAATCTCAGCCGGCGCTACCGCCAGCGTTTCGAGAGCTTGGTGCCGGTCAAGAGCTGACCGGACGTCCCCGTTCGCCAGCCGGTCGTCCCACCGGCCGCTCCGCTCGTCACAAAACGCGCTGGAATCAGGGTGTTGGCGCGTATCGACGAAAGCATATCCAAGGTCTTCCAAGGTATCGCAATGTCTACCGCTCCCGCTTCCGACCGTCGCGCCGACCTCGATTGGCTGCGCGTCTCCGCCTTCGCCCTGCTGATCGTCTATCACGCCGGCATGGCGTGGTCGGGCTGGACCTGGCACCTCAACAGCGCCGACAGCATCGACTGGTTGCGCGAGGCGATGCGCTTCGTGAATCGCTGGCGCATGCCGTTGATTTTCGTGGTGTCGGGCGCGGCCGTCGTGCTGGCGCTCGGCCAGCGCTCGCCGGGTGCCTTTGCCCTCGACCGCCTGCGCCGGATTTTCGTGCCGCTGGTCTTCGGCATGATCGTCCTGGTGCCGCCGCAGGTCTACCTCGAGCGGCTCTACAGCGGTCGGTTCGCGGGCTCCTACCTGCAATGGCTGCCGCAGGCCTTCGTCGGCATCTATCCCGCCGGCAATCTGAGCTGGCACCATCTATGGTTCTTGGCCTACGTGCTGGTGCTTACTTTCGCTCTGCTTCCCGTCTTTCTGTGGGCGCGCAGCCCGTCGGGGCGGGCGGCGCTCGACCGGGCGGCGCGTCTGGCCGCACGGGCCAGCCTGCACTGGCTGATGCCATTGCCGCTTGCCGCCTGCATCCTCTGGGTGGCACCGATCTCGCGCAACCCCAACGGTCTGATCGGCGATTGGTACGGCCTCGCCTATTACGGGATCCTGCTGCTCTACGGCGCCTTCCTGTTCGGCTCGCGCGATCTTCTCGCGATGCTCAACCGGCAGCGCTTCCTGTCTCTGGGCCTTGGCATCGCCGCCTATGCGAGCCTGTACGTCGTGTTTGTCGACGGTGCGGTGCGTCCGACAATCGCGCCGGCCGATCGTCCGGCCTATGCGCTGGTGTCGGCTGTCAACACCATGGCCTGGCTGTTCGCCATCATCGGCTTTGCCAATCGCCATCTGACGCGGCGGCCGGCCTTCCTCGTTGAGGCCACCGAGGCCGTCTACCCATACTACATGCTGCACCAGACGGTGACGGTAATCGCGGTCTATTGGCTGCTCGAGCTCGGTGTGTCGCCGGTCGCGGGATTCATCCTGGCCGTCGTTGCGACGTTCCTGGGCACGTCGATCCTCTACCTTGCCGTCGTTCGCCCGTGGTGGTTCGTGCGCCCGCTGTTCGGGCTGCGGGCCCAGGCCGCGACCGCCCGGGCCCGTGCGGCCGGTTGACCCAGAGCGCGACCGTGGGGTCCTTGCCCCGCTCGCGTGTGCGCCTATAAATAGCGCCAGGGCGGCACTCCAGGAGGGCACTATGGCAACCGACATCGTCATCGCGAGCGCAGCGCGCACGCCGATCGGCTCGTTCAATGGCGCATTTGGCGCTGTCCCGGCACACGACCTCGGCAAGGTCGCGATCAAGGGCGCTCTTGAACGCGCCAAGGTGAAGCCGGAAGAAGTCGACGAAGTCATCATGGGCCAGATCCTGTCGGCCGGTCAGGGGCAGAATCCGGCCCGCCAGGCGGCGATCAATTCGGGCATCCCGGTCGAGAAGACCGCGCTCGGCATCAACCAGCTCTGCGGCTCGGGCCTGCGCGCCGTCGCGTTCGGCTGGCAGGCGATCCGCAACGGCGACGCCTCGATCATGGTGGTCGGCGGCCAGGAGAGCATGAGCCAGGCGCCGCACGTCGCCCACATGCGCGACGGCACCAAGATGGGCGACTTCAAGCTTGTCGACTCGATGATCAAGGACGGCCTGTGGGACGCCTTCAATGGCTACCACATGGGTAACACGGCCGAGAACGTGGCGCAGAAGTACCAGATCACGCGCGCCGATCAGGACGCCTTTGCCGTCGCGTCGCAGAACAAGGCCGAGGCGGCGCAGAAGAGCGGTCGCTTCAAGGACGAGATCGTCCCGGTCACGGTGAAGACCCGCAAGGGTGACGTCGTCGTCGATACCGACGAGTTCCCACGCCACGGCACCACCCTCGAGGCGCTGGCCAAGCTGCGGCCTGCCTTCACCAAGGAAGGCGGCTCGGTGACCGCCGGCAATGCGTCGGGCATCAACGACGGCGCCGCCGCGCTGGTGCTGATGAGTGCCGACGAGGCCAAGAAGCGCGGCGTCGCGCCGCTCGCCAAGATCGTGTCGTGGGCGACCACGGGCGTCGATCCGAAGGTCATGGGCATCGGCCCGGTGACGGCCTCGCAGGAAGCGCTCAAGAAGGCGGGCTGGACGGTCAAGGATCTCGACCTCGTCGAGGCCAACGAGGCGTTCGCCGCGCAGGCCGTGGCGGTCGGCAAGGAGCTCGGCCTCGATCCGACCAAGCTCAATGTGAATGGCGGCGCCATCGCGCTCGGCCATCCGATCGGCGCCTCGGGTGCGCGCGTGCTGACGACGCTGCTCTACGAGATGCAGAAGCGCGACGCCAAGAAGGGCCTGGCGACGCTGTGCATCGGCGGCGGCATGGGCATCGCCATGTGCGTTCAGCGCGACTGATTGGTCGCTCGGCCGCTACAGGCCGAGCTCACTCAGTCCAGGATGATTGGCCGGCCTCGGACCTGGGGCCGGCCAATCGAGCTTTCGCGCATCCGCGCCGATCGGCAGGTCGTTGATCGAGGCGAGGCGGCGGCGCATCAGGCCGCGCTCGTCGAACTCCCAGTTCTCGTTGCCGTAGGAGCGGAACCAGTTGCCCGAATCGTTGTGCCATTCGTAGGCGAATCGCACGGCGATGCGGTTTTCGCTGCAGGCCCACAGCTCCTTGATCAGGCGATAGTCGAGCTCCCTCGCCCATTTGCGCGCGAGGAATGCCTTGATGGCCTCGCGACCCTGGAAGAACTCGGAGCGATTGCGCCACGCGCTGTCGGCCGTGTAGGCGAGCGCCACGCGCTCGGGGTCGCGGCTGTTCCAGGCATCCTCCGCCGCGCGCGCCTTGGCCGCCGCCGTTTCGGCCGTGAACGGAGGCAGGGGCGGGCGCGGCGCGTCGGTCATGGCAGGATCGGCGCCTGCTGCCCCTGGGTGACCAGGCGCCGGCCGTCGCCTGGCCCGATCTCCATCAGTCGGGCGCTGCCGGGCTCCACGGTGAGCACCTCGAAGAAGCGCGTCTGGCCGGGGTCGACCGTGATGATCAGCTCGGAATTGGCCTGCGTGCCATAGGCCCGCATGTCGTACAGCTTGGGCGCCAGGTTGAGTCGCATCCAGCTCTGCGGCGGCAGGCCGCCGAGGGCGCGCCGTCCCATGGTGAGATTGATCGGCGGGGCGTCGGCCGGAGCGGTGCCGCGCACCAGATAGACCGCCGCCTCGCCCGGATTGGCTTGCGGAAAGTTCGTGCCGTAGGCCTGCCACCAGGGCGATTGCAGGCCCGATTCGCAACCGGTCAGCATGGCAAGCGCTGCGACAACCAGAAACTTCTTCATCCCCGACCTCCGGGGCGCAAAGTCGGCCGATTCGGTCTCAGGCGCAAGCCGCTTGCGGCAAGGTGCGCAGGCGTGCGAGCGGCGACAGCAGGATGACCAGGGTCGACAGGCCGAACGACACGGCGATCAGCGTCAGCGCAGCTTGCCAGCCAGCCTGGGCCGCCACCAACCCGCCGGCAAGCGCACCGAGTGGCCGGACGCCGTAGATGGCGGTCTGCACGGTGGCGTTGACGCGCCCCAGCAGGGGCGCCGGTGTCACGAGCTGACGCACCGTGGTCTGGCAGATCAGCCACATCATCGGGCCGAAGCCGACCAGGAAGTGGCCCGCGGCCGCCAGGGCGAAGGCTTGGCCCGTCGGCGCGGCAAGGAAGCAGCAGGCGGCGAGGACCGAGACTGCCGGGCCGAAGATCAGGATGGCCAGCGGCGGCAGACGGCGTGCGGCGATCGGCGCCGCCACCGCGCCGAGGATCAGGCCCGCGCCATAGGCCGACTGGGCCAGGCCCATGCCGGCCGGGTCGAGCCCGAGCGGGCCGAGCGCCAACGGTGCCCAGATCGCGAGCAGGGCGAAGAAGGCGAAGTTCCAGAAGATCGCGCACAGGCTGATGCCGCGCAGCAGGTGATGGCGCACGACGAAGCGGGCCCCCGCCTCGATGGCCGCGGCGAATGATGCCCGGGCGGCAGCGGATTGCGGGGCCGGCGCCTTGGGCAAGGCGAGGATGCAGGCGAGGGCCAAGGCAGCGCCGAGCGCTGCCAGGCCATATCCCCAGGTGGGCGACAGGAACTGGGCCAGCAGGCCGGCCGCGAAGGGTGCGCCGAGGCTCACGATGGCGCGGGCGAGCTCCAATCGCGCGTTCGATCGCGGCAGATCCGCTGGCGGCACCAGGCTCGGCAACAGCGAGACGGAGGTGAGGGCGTAGACGACCGTTCCCGCGGCCGCGACAAAGGCCGCCACGCCGAGCAGGATAGGGAGATTGGCAGCAGCCGCGATCACGGCAACGACCGAGGCGGCGAGGCCCAGGCCCAGCCCGACCAGCAGCAAGGTGCGGCGTGGCGCGCGGTCGATCCAGGCGCCCGCCGGCAACGAGACCATCAGCCAGGCGGCACTTTGGCAGGCGACCAGCAGGCCGAGCAGGTCTGGCCCGGCGTCCAGCACGAGGGTTGCCGTGAGCGGCAGAGTGGCGAGGGCCAGTTGGTCGGCGGCGTGGGTCCCGGCGGCGGCGCCAAGCAGAGCGGTAAAGGGCTTCATGGCGACGGTTCTATGACCGTCGTTCGATCGGCTGCTATCCGTCATCGTCGGCGAATTCGTCGCGCTTGCCCGCGGCCCCGCAGAACCGGATACAGTGGGGTGGCTGCACTGCAAACCGATGGGAGAGACATCATGGCCGGACGTGTTGCTGTCGTGACGGGTGGGACCCGAGGCATTGGCGCTGCCGTATCGCGCATGCTGAAGGACGCGGGCTACAAGGTTGCCGCCACCTATGCCGGTAACGACGAGGCTGCCCAGAAATTCAAGGCCGAGACGGGGATCAGCGTCTACAAGTTCGACGTCGGCGATTTCGCCGCCTGCCAGGCGGCGATCGGACAGATCGAGAAGGATCTCGGTCCGGTCGATGTGCTGGTCAACAATGCCGGCATCACCCGCGACTCGACGATGCGCCGTCTCACCCGCGACATGTGGGATGCCGTGATAGACACCAATCTCGGCTCTTGCTTCAACATGTCGAAGGCGGTGTGGGAGGGCATGAATGCCCGCGGCTTCGGCCGCGTCGTCAATATCGGCTCGATCAACGGCCAGGGCGGTCAGTACGGGCAGGTCAACTATGCGGCCGCCAAGTCGGGCATCCATGGATTCACCAAGGCGCTGGCGCAGGAAGGCGCCGCCAAGGGCATCACCGTCAATGCCATCGCGCCGGGCTACACCGAGACCGACATGGTGGCCGCCGTGCCGGCCAACGTGCTCGAGAAGATCGTCGCCAAGATTCCCGTCGGGCGACTCGGCAGAGCGGACGAGATCGCGCGCGGCGTGATGTTCCTCATCGCCGACGACGCTGGCTTCATCACCGGCTCGACCCTGTCGATCAACGGCGGCCAGCATATGTATTGAGTATCAGTCGCCTCCCCCGTCATCGGGGAGGTGCCCCGAAGGGGCGGAGGGGGAAAGCCTCAGTGGAGATCGATGAAAAGTCCGACGTCGGAATTTCAGAAGTCTCGCCCGCGGCCTTCCCCCTCCGCTCCCGTGCCGGGGGCACCTCCCCCGTAAGACGGGGGAGGGAAACAAAGGGGAGAGCGATGGCCAGGTTGACCGAGTACAAGGACATGAATCCGCGCGCCAAGGCCGTCGTCGACGGCATCGCGGCGGCGCGCAGCATCGATCCTGCAACCATCAACAATGTGTGGAAGGCGTTGGCGCGCCATCCCGCCGTGATGGAGCAATTCGCCGCCGAGATGAAGGCAGCCTTCGCACCCGGCAAGCTCGACCCGCTGACCAAGGAGCTGATCTATCTCGCGGTCAGCGTCACCAACCAGTGCGACTATTGCATCGCCTCGCACGGCACGATGGCGCGCCGCAAGGGTATGACCGAGGAGATGCACGAGGAATTCATGGCGGTGGTGCTGGCGGCGCAGAAGGGCAACAAGATCGCCACCGCTTATCGCGTGCCCGTCGACCCGGCGTTCGAGGAGAAGTGACGTGAACGATGTCAAATCGCCCACCTGGGACGCCAATCTCTATCTCAAGTTCGCCGATCATCGCGTGCGCCCGGCGATCGATCTGATGGGGCGGCTCGATCCGACGAATGCCGCGCGGGCCGGGCATGCGATCTACGATCTCGGCTGCGGTGCCGGCAACATCAGCCGCCTCCTCGCCGAGCGCTTTCCGCAGGCGCCGGTCATCGGCATCGACTCGTCGGAGGACATGCTCGCCAAGGCGCGCAGCCAGACCGCCGATCCGCGCATCGGCTTCAGCAAGGGGGATCTGCGGCGTTTCGAGCCGAGCCTGCCGCCGTCGATCCTCTACAGCAACGCGGCCTACCAGTGGGTCGAGGGTCATATCGACTATTTTCCGGGCCTTCTGAAGCTGCTGCCGTCGGGCGGCCAGCTCGCCATCCAGATGCCGCGCAACCACGAGGCGCCGTCGCATGCCTTGATGCATCAGGCCGCCGCCGCCGGCCCGTGGCGCGACAAGCTCGCCCAGGTGAGCGGCATTCGCGCGGTCCACGAGCCGGCGCGCTACTACGACGTGCTGAAGCCGCTGTGCGCCGACCTGGAGGTTTGGGAGACGATCTATCAGCAGCCGCTCACCGGCAAGGACCCGGTGGCCCAGTACACCGCGGGCACCGGGTTGCGACCCTACATGGCGGTGCTCGACGAGCGCGAGCAGGCCGGCTTCTACGACGTCTATTGCAAGCTGCTTGCCGAGGCCTATCCGACGCGGCCGGACGGCATCACGCTGTTTCCGTTCCGACGCTTGTTCATCGTCGCGCGCCGCGCATGATCCGGCGCCTGCTCGCGGCTGTCGCCCTGCTGGTCGCCGCCTGGCGCATTCCGGCGGGCCTCGCGGCGCCGCAAGCGATGGTGGCGGCCGCGCATCCCCTGGCCGTCGAGGCGGGCCTCGAGATGTTGCGCCGCGGCGGCACGGCGATCGACGCGGCCATCGCCGTGCAGATGGTGCTGGGCGTGGTCGAGCCGCACGCCTCGGGCATCGGTGGCGGTGGTTTCCTGCTGCACTACGATGCCGCCGGCGGCGCCGTCACCGTCTATGACGGCCGCGAGACCGCGCCGGCCGGCGCCACGCCGACGATGTTCCTCGATGCCGACGGCAAGCCGCTCGACTTCGCCGACGCGGTGGCGTCGGGGATTTCGGTCGGCGTGCCGGGGCTGCTGGCGATGCTCGAGCTCGCCCACAAGGAGCAGGGCAAGCTCCCGTGGCGGGACCTCTTCCAGCCCGCCGTCGATATCGCGCGCACCGGCTTTCCGACCCCGCGTCGGCTCGCGCTGTGGCTCGGCCGCATGCCGCGCCTGCGCGACGAGGCGGGCCTGCGCGCGGTCTACTTCAATGCCGACGGCTCGCCGAAGCGGGTCGGCGAGATCGTGACCAACCCCGAGCTTGCCGAGACCATGCGCTCGATCGCCGAGCACGGCGCGCGCGTGATCTACGAAGGCGATATCGCCCGCGAGATGGTCGAGCGCGTGCGCAGCCATGTCCGGCCGGGCACCTTGGCGCTCGCCGATCTTTCGAGCTACCGGCCGATCAAGCGCGACGTGTTGTGCGGGCCATACCGTCGCTGGACCGTCTGCGGCATGCCGCCGCCATCCTCGGGCGGCATCGCCCTCCTGCAGGTTCTGAAGCTGATCGAGCCGTTCGAGATCTGGAACGACTCGCCGCACAGCCTGCGCGCCGTGCATCTCGTCGCCGAGGCGAGCCGTCTCGCCTTCGCCGATCGCGCGCGCTACGTCGCCGATCCCGCTTTCGTTGCCGTTCCGGTGGCCGGCCTGCTGTCGGATGCCTATCTCGACCAGCGCCGCAAGGCGATGTCGCCCGACCGCTCCATGGGCGATGTCGAGCCCGGCATCCCGCCGGGCTATGTCGAGCGCGGCACCAGCCATGTCGCCATCGTCGATCGCTGGGGTAATGCCGTCACCTTCACGACGACGATCGAAGGCCCGTTCGGCGCCCAGATGATGGTGCGCGGCTTCGTCCTGAACAACGAGCTCACGGACTTTTCCGCGCGGCCGGAGATCGCTGGCCGGCCCGTCGCCAATCGGGTCGAGCCCGGCAAGCGGCCGCGCTCGTCGATGGCGCCGACCCTGATCTTCGACGGCGATCGCAAGCTCCTGGCCGCGCTCGGCTCGGCAGGTGGGGCGCGCATCATCGGCGATACGCTGCAATCGGTGATCGGCTTGCTCGACTGGGATCTCTCGATGCCGCAGGCAGTCGCCCTGCCGCGTGTCATCAACCTCAACGGGGTGACCGAGATCGAGGCCGAAACGCCCATTTCCGGTCACGCTGACGCCTTGCGCGCGCTCGGTCATCGGGTACAAGTCCGCCCGCACGAAGGCGGGTTGTCCGGCGTGCGTCGGATGGACGATGGCTGGGAGGGCGCGGCCGATCCCCGGCGCGACGGCACGGCCAAAGGGGAGTAGTTCGTTGGCACGGAAAGATTAGTCGATTGGCACAGAAGAAGCGGCCCACCGTGTTGTTGCGCGCCGGCGAGGATCGCCGCGTGCGCGCCGGCCATCCCTGGGTGTTCTCCAACGAGATCCTGATGGACGCCGAGACGCGCGCCCTGCCGCCGGGCACGCTCGCGGTGCTGCGCGCACCGGGCGGCGAGGCGCTCGGGCTGGTCACGTTCAATCCGCACTCGTTGATCGCCGCGCGCGTGCTTTCGAGCAATCCGGAAGCCGCGGTCGATGCGCTGTTCCTCGGCCGGCGGCTCGCCCAGGCAATCGCCCTGCGCGATCGCCTGATCGGCGTGCCGTTCTACCGTCTGATCCACGCCGAGGCCGACGGCCTGCCGGGCGTCGTCGTCGACCGCTTCGGTGACGCGCTGGTCGTCCAGGTCAACACCGCCGGCATGGAAGCGCTGACGCCGGTGTTGCTCGAGGCGCTGGAGGCCGAACTTTCGCCGCGCACGATCGTGCTCAAGAACGATTCGCCGGTGCGCGAGCTCGAAGGCCTGAAGCGCGACGTGTCAGTCGCCAAGGGCGACGCCTCCGGCTCTGTCGAGCTGATCGAGAACGACACCCGATTCGTGGCCGACCTGTCGGTCGGGCAGAAGACCGGCTGGTTCTACGACCAGCGCGACAACCGGCGCTTCGTGGCGCGACTGGCCGCGGACGCGCGCGTGTTCGATGTCTACAGCTATAGCGGCGGCTTCGGTGTGCTGGCCGCCAAGCAGGGTGCGCGCTCGGTGATCTGCATCGATCGTTCCCAGTCCGCACTCGACGCTGCCAAGGCGGCGGCCAACCTGAACGGTGTGGCTGCGCCTATGTCGTTCCAGAAAGGCGATGCGTTCGATGCCCTGGAGGCGCAGCAGGCGCGCAGCTTCGAGGTGGTGATCTGCGATCCACCGGCCTTCGTGAAGAGCCGCAAGGATCTCAAGAGCGGCGCGCAGGGCTACCGCAAGCTGGTCCGGCTCGCCGCGCCGACGGTGGCCAAGGGCGGCTTCCTGTTCGTCGCCTCGTGCTCGCATCTGGTCGATCCGCCGCTGTTCGCCGAGCAGGTGCGACGGGGTTTGCGCGATGCCGAGCGAACCGGCCGTATCCTGCTGAGTTCGGGCGCGGCGCTCGATCATCCGATCCATCCGGCGTTGCCCGAATCGGCCTATCTGAAGGCACTCACCCTGCAGCTCGATTGAGCCATGCTTCGTCCCGGCCCGCGCAACCTCATCACCGATGTCGACGGCATCCTCGTCGGCAATGCCGAGGATCAGCACTTGCGCTCCGGCGTCAGCGTGGTGTTGTGCGAGGAGCCGTCGATGGCATCGGTCGACGTGCGTGGCGGTGCGCCGGGCACGCGCGACACCGACCTGCTCGATCCGTCGTGCCGGGTCGATCGCGTCGATGCGATCTGCCTGAGCGGCGGCTCGGCTTTCGGCCTGTCGGCAGCCGACGGGGTGATGCGCTGGCTGCGCGAGCGTGGCCGCGGCGTCGCCATCGCCGATGTCATCGTGCCGATCGTGCCGACGGCGATCCTGTTCGACCTGTTGAACGGCGGCGCCAAGGCGTGGGATTGGCCGCCCTATCGCGAGCTCGCCTACGCCGCGACGAGCGGCGCCAGTCGTGACTTCAGGCTCGGCAATGCGGGCGCTGGGTTGGGTGCCAAGGCGGGCAACCTCAAAGGCGGCCTGGGCAGCGCGTCAGCCGTCGATCCGGCGAGCGGCCTGCAGGTTGGCGCGCTGGTGGCCGTCAATGCGCGCGGATACACGACCATGGGCGACATGGCACAGTTCTGGGCCTGGCCGCTCGAGCAGGGCGGCGAGTTCGGCGGCTTGCCTCCGCCGCCACGCGGTCTCGGCCTGCCGGTCTCGCACAGCCGTGCCGACCTGACGCACGATCCGGCCGACCTGGCGCGCAGCGACCCGCGCGCCAACACCACCATTGCCGTGGTGGCGACCAATGCGCGGCTCGACAAGGCTTCGGCAGAGCGGCTGGCGGTGATGGCGCAGGACGGGCTCGCGCGCTCGATCCGCCCCGTCCATACGCCGCAGGACGGCGACACGGTGTTCGCCATAGCCACGGGCAAGCGCGACCTGGCGGGCGATCCGCTGGCACTGGCCGAGCTCGGAACGCTCGCGGCCGATTGCCTCGCCCGCGCCGTCGCGCGCGGCATCTACAACGCCGCCACGCTCGGTGCGGCGCGTGCCTGGCGGGATGTATTCGGCCGCTGATAGACTCTTGCACACATCAACGGAGGTTTCCGTGAACACAGTTTCCCGTCGTCGGCTTCTTGGCACCACGGCAACGCTCGCCTCCCTGACGGTGCTGGGCGAGAGCGCCTGGGCGCAGGCCAAGGACCGGCTGGTGATCGGCATGTCGCTCGAGCCGCCGGTGCTCGATCCGACCAAGAACGCCGCCGCCGCGATTCGCGAGGTGACGACGCCCAGCATCTTCGAGAGCCTGGGCCGCATCGATCGCACCGGCGCCATCGGCCCCGGCCTCGCCGAGAGCTGGAGCATCTCGGAGGACGGCAAGGAATACGTCTTCAAGCTGCGCCAAGGGGTGAAATTCCATGATGGCGAGCCGCTCGATGCCTCGGTGGTGAAGTTCTCGCTCGACCGCCTGTTCGCGCCCGATTCGACCGTGCCGGCAAAGTCGCTCTACACCGACATCGAGAAGGTCGAGGTGGTCGATCCGTCAACCGTCAAGGTGACGCTGAAGTCGCCCAACTCCTTCATGCTCTACAGCCTGTCGTTGGGCGATGCCGGAATCATGCATCCCAAGTCCGCGGCGACCAACGACAAGAACCCGATCGGCACCGGCCCGTTCATGTTCAAGGAGCGCAAGGAGGGCGACTCGATCACCCTGGTGCGTTCGCCGACCTGGCGCGACCCCAACGCGATCAAGCTCAACACGGTGATCTTCAAGATCGTCAAGGACCCGTCCGCGCAGGTGAGCGCGCTCCTGGCTGGCGACGTCGACGCGTTCCCGGGTTTCCAGGCGCCGGAGCTGGTCGAGCGGCTGCGCAAGGACCCGCGTTTCGTCGTGGTCGTCGGCACCACCGAAGGCGAGGTCATCCTGGCGACCAACAACGGCAAGAAGCCGTTCGACAATCCCAAGGTGCGCCAGGCGATCGCCCATGCCATCGATCGGGACGAGCTGATCTCGGCCGAATCGGGCTTCGGCACGCCGATCGGCAGCCACTTCGCGCCGCACAACAAGGCCTATGTCAATCTCACCAAGACCTATCCGTTCGACATCGCCAGGGCCAAGGCGCTGCTTGCCGAGGCAGGCTATCCCAACGGCTTCGACGCCAGCCTGAAGCTGCCGCCGGTCGGCTACGCGCAGCGCGCCGGCGAGGTGATCGCAAGCCAGCTCGGCAAGATCGGCATCAAGGTCGCGATCACGCAGCTACAATGGCCGCAATGGCTCTCCGAGGTGTTCAAAGAGCGCAACTACGATCTCACCATCGTCGCCCACACCGAGGCCAACGATCTCGATCGCTACGCCCGCGACGGCTACTACTGGGCCTACGACTCGCCCGAGTTCAAGGCCAAGTGGCGCGAGGTCGTGGCTGCCACCGACTTCGCCAAGCGCGACGACTTGCTCAAGGACGCGCAGCGCCTCATCGCCAAGGATGCCGTCAACGGCTTCCTCTGGCAGCTCGCCAAGATCGGCGTATGGCGCAAGGACCTGATCGGCATGTGGGAGAACTCGCCGACGCCGCAGGTCGACCTGACGGGCGTCCATTGGAAGTAGGAAAAGCTTTCCTCCCCCGTCAGACGGGGGAGGTGGCTCCGCGAGGGGGCGGAGGGGGAAGGCCTCAGTCGAGACTTCTCCTATTCCGACGTCGGAATCTCATGGAGCTCGACTGCGGCTTTCCCCCTCCGCCCCGCGTGACGGGGCACCTCCCCCGACTACGGGGGAGGCAAGTGAAGAGCTGATGCTCGACTTCCTCTCCCGGCGACTCGCTGCCGCGATGGTGACGTTGGTGCTGGCGACGGTCGTGGTGTTCGCCGTGGTCGAGGTGCTGCCGGGGGATCCGGCGTTGGTCATGCTGGGCACCGATGCGCGGCCGGACACGCTGGCGGCGCTGCGCGCCAAGTACGGTTTCGATCAGCCGTTGGTCGTTCGCTATTTCAAGTGGATCGGCGGCTTGCTGACGTTCGATCTCGGCAACAGCCACGCCTACGGCACGTCGGTTTCCAAGCTGATCGGCGATCGCCTGGTGGTTACCCTGCCGCTCGGCGCGCTGGCGCTCTCCTGGGCGGTGCTGGTCGCCACCCCGCTCGGCGTGTTCGCGGCCTGGAAGCACGGTCGGCCGGGCGATTGGGGTGTCATGGGCTTCACTCAGATCGGCATCTCGGTGCCGAATTTCTGGTTCGGCATCGTGCTGGTGCTGCTGTTCGCGGTGACCTGGCAGCTCTTTCCCGCCGGCGGCTTTCCCGGCTGGGGTCAGGATCCCGCGAAGTCACTGCATTCGCTGATCCTGCCGGCCTTGTCGTTGTCGCTGGGCGAGATCGCCATCCTGACGCGTGTCACCCGGTCCTCCATGCTCGACACGCTGCGCGAGGATTACGTGCGCACGGCCCGCGCCAAGGGAGCTCCGGAACGCACCGTCCTCTTCCGTCACGCGTTGCGCAACGCGCTCGTCCCCGTGACCACTGTGGCCGGCCTGATCGCAGGCTTCCTGATCGCCGGCGCCGTCATCATCGAAAGCGTCTTCCGCCTGCCCGGAATCGGCCAGCTCGTCTACGATTCGATCAACAATCGCGATCTCGTCGTGATCAAGAACGTGGTCGTCCTGTTCACCATCCTGGTGCTGTCGGTCAATCTGCTGGTCGATCTCGCCTACGCCGTGCTCGATCCGCGGCCGCGCGTGCGCACGTGAGCGGTTTCCTCTCGCGTGCCGCTCGCCATGTCGGCTTCCAGATCGGCGCCGTGCTGCTCTTGTTGTTCGTCGGCACTGCCCTCGTGTCGACGTTCTGGACGCCCCACCCCGTCGATGCCTTGCAGATGCGGCTCAAGCTGCAGCCCGCGTCGGCCGCCTGGCCGCTCGGCACCGATCATCTCGGCCGCGATGTGCTGTCGCGCATCATGGTCGGTGCGCAAACCTCGCTTACGGTCGGGCTGATCGCCGTCGCCATCGGCATGACGGGCGGCGTGGCGCTGGGCGCCTGGGCGGCGGCGCGCGGCGGCTGGGTCGACGAAGCGTTGTCGCGTCTGTCGGACCTGATCTTCGCCTTTCCCGCCGTGCTGATCGCCATCCTGATCACGTCGGTGCTGGGCGCCAGCGCGCAGAACGCCATCCTCGCCATCGCCATCTTCAATGTGCCGGTGTTCGCACGCGTGACGCGCGGCGCGGCGCTGTCGATGTGGGGACGCGATTTTGTCCGCGCGGCGACGGCGATGGGGCAGGGGCCGCTCGGCATCACCGTGCGCCACGTGCTGCCCAACATCGCCAGCGTCCTGATCGTGCAGGCGACCATCCAGTTTGCCGTCGCCATCCTGGCCGAGGCGGGCCTCTCCTATCTCGGCCTCGGCGCGCAACCGCCGATTCCGTCGTGGGGCCGCATGCTGCGCGACGCCCAGACCTATGTGTTCCAGGCGCCGGAGCTCGCCGTCTGGCCCGGGATCGCGATCGCGCTCGCCGTGCTCGGCCTCAACATGCTGGGCGACGGCCTGCGCGACCTGCTCGACCCGCGGCTCCGCTTGTTGCGGGTCGGATAGGTCAGGCCGTTAAGGGAAGCTCGGCGTCCTTCTTGGGAATGAGATCGTAGGGCAGCGCGAAGCCCGGCAGGGCCATCAGCCGGTCGCGCCAGGCGCGGGCGTGCGGGCGGCTGTCGAGCGACAGGCCGCCTTCGGCCATGAACACCATGCGACCCCAGCAGCCGATATCGGCGATCGTGCAGGTGTCGCCGACCAGCCACCGCCGGCCCGCCAGGCTGCGATCGATCATGTTGAGCGCGGCTTCGGCGCCTGGCAGGAAGAAATCCATCACCGCGGGATCGACGGTGCGGAAGCGATGGAAATGGCGGACGCGCGCCACGTTCACGATGGCGTCGTTCTCCCAGGCGAGCCATTCGCGCGCCCGCCAGCGATCCTGCTCGGTCGCCGCCTCGAAATGGCCGGTGGTGCGCGCCAGGTAGTCGAGGATCACGTTCGACATCACCAGGGTCAGCCCGCGGTGCTGCAGCACCGGCACCTGGCCGTAGCGGTTGAGCGCGAGATGGGCCGGCTCCTTTTGCACGCCGTTCTTGAGATTGACCGTACGGAAGGAGAAGGGCAGGCCGGCCAGCGCCAGGAACAGCATCGGCTTGTAGGTCGAGCTCGAGGTGAAGCTGCCGTGCAGCACGAGGCGGTCGTCGTCGGGCATGGAGCCTCCCTTCATTCTCCTCCCTGCTTCGTGGGGAGGTGTCCGCGTAGTCGAGGACGGAGAGGTCATGACTCATGTGGACCGCGGGCGTCTCGTCCGCTCATGAATTCATAAGTGGGCGAGACGCCCGCGATCTGGAAGAGCATGACCCCTCCGTCGCGTATGACGCGACACCTCCCCAGCGAAGCTGGGGAGGACAATGATAGCTTGCTGCCGGGCGCTTGCCCTGCCTAACTGAGCCCCATGTCCGACGAACGCTACACCGTCATCCTGGGCGACCGACGCTACGCCGTGCATCGCAAGTGGGCGAAGCTGCCCGATGGTCAGAGCTTCGGCTTCATCTCCGATCTCATGGTCGATGCCGAGGGGCAGGTGCATGTCGCCCAGCGCGGCAGCGATCAGCCGGTCGTGGTGTTCGACCGCACGGGACGCCTGACCGGCACATGGGGCGAAGGTGTCGTGGCCGAGCCGCACTACATCAATGCCGCGCCGGGCAATTGCATCCTCGTCGCCGACCGCGATGCCCATCAAGTGCTGCGCTTCGATCGGGCCGGTAGGCTCGTCCAGGCGCTCGGCAAGCGGCACTGGCCGTCGCTCGACGCGCCGTTCAACCATCCGACGGCGGCGGCGCAGGCGGCGGATGGCGAGATTTACGTCGCCGATGGTTATGGCAATTCGAGTGTCCACCGCTTCGCCGCCGACGGCACGCTGATCGCGACCTGGGGCGGTCCTGGCAGCGAGCAGGGTGCCTTCACGACGCCGCACGCCATCTGGGTCGACCGCTTCGACCGGGTGCTGGTCGGGGATCGCGAGAACAATCGCGTGCAGGTGTTCGACCGTGACGGCGCCTTCCTGGCCGAATGGGGTGACTTCTATCACCCGATGCAGATCTGGGTGGATGATCGCGACATGGTGTTCGTCACCGACCAGATTCCGCGCATCAGCCTGCTCGATCGCGACGGCCGGCTGGTCGGCCGCTGCCGCGGCGCGATCAACGGCGCACACGGTCTTTCCGGGGACGCCGAGGGCAACCTCTATCTCGCCGAGCTGCCGCCGCAGGAGATCACCAAGCTCGAACGTCTGACCTGAGCGCGCGCCCGCGTCAGCGAGCTCGCGGCACCAGGCTCAGCGCTGCCTCGTCGACGCCGGAACCGACACGCACCCGGACGTCCTCGATCGCCAACTCGATCGCGCTTGCTCCGAGTGGACATAGTAGGATCCCGCCATTGGCGAGGTCAGCCGCAATTCGCCGGGCTACCGGTGGGTGTTGGAGATGAGATTGCCCGGCCTGTCGATTCGGACACGGGCCATCGCCACTGTCATGCGTGCGCCGTGATCAGCACATCGGCATTCTTGAGGCCCGTCAGGACAGTCTGCGCGCTGTCGGTCACGCCATCCAGCAGGGCTGTCGCCGTGACGATGTCACTTGCCCCCGCCCATGCCGTTCCGTGCTTATGCTGCTCCTGAACGTAGTCTAGGCTCACGGCGATCTTGCTCATCAGGGTCGTGATGTCCTGTCCGGCCGCCGTGTTCTGGGCGCCGCTCATGATGTTGACCAGGATCGAGCCGACGAACTGGCCGGCCGCCAGCGTCGCCTTTGTCTGGCCGGTCCAGTAAGCGAGGCCGGCAGCGTCCGACCCACGGTTGAACATATTGTTGTAGACGCTGTCGAGGAACGTGCTGATCTGGCCGTCGGTCGCCCCGAAAGGATTGACCAGGAATGGATAGAGCGACTTGGCCTCGTTGCTGATGCCGAACGAGCTCGCGATGTTGGTGAACAAGGTCGACGGGCTCTGCGTCGCCTTGCCGACATTGAACTCGTTCACCCAGAAGGCGTGTCCAGCGAAGTCGGCGGCGCGCCCGAAGAACGCCACGTAGGTCGCAGCGATCTGCTCGTCCGCCGTCAATCCGACCAGGTCTAGCGTCGTCGACGTCGGACCGGCCGACACCGGCACTACATGGATCGTCACCGTCGCCTGGTCCATTGTCGGGCCGGCATTGCCGGCCTGATAGGTGAACGTGTCGATGCCGTGGAAGCCCGCCGCCGGCGTGTAGGTGAACGTGCCGTTGCCGACGAGTTGCAGCGTGCCGTGGTCCGGAGCGTCGAGCAGAGAGGCGGTGGAGGCGTTGAAGTCGTTGGCCAGCAGGCCCGTGGCCAGCGTCGGCGCGAGCGCCTGGCCTTGCCTCACGACATAGGCGTCATCATGGGAAGTGACGGCGGTCTGGCCCAGCGACGTGGCGATGAACTGCCCCATGAGATCGTGCAGCTTCGCGGTTGCGTGAATAGCGTCGATGAAGGCCGTCTGGTCGGGCGGAGGGGCTGCGGGGTTGGGGCTGACGTCGAAGGTCACGCCGAGCAGGGCCGGCTGGGCGAGGTTCTGGAGTCCGAACGCGGCGGGATTTGCGCTGATCTGGGCCGTGAACGCCGCAAGATCGACCACGCGGACATCGTGGCCTTGCGACCGCAGCAGCGCCGCGTCGGCCTGGATCCCTTGATTGATGCTGGCGACGGCACCGTCGCCGATTTGCTGGAGTATGGGAGCAAGCCCTTTGCCCATCGGGAAAAAGCTGACCGCCGGCAACGTCACGAAAACGACCGTGCCGATCCCCTGGTTGAAGGCCGTGTTGGCAACGTCGAGATGGGCCTGAATGATGCCTTGAGTCACTTGCGTCGCCGCAGCGATCGCGGCTTGCGGATTGTTCGGGTTGGCACTTCCGGCGAGGGCTTGCAGGTCGTTGAGCCCCATCAAGCATACCAGGGCCGAATTGGCCGACGGATGACTTGCCGAAGTCGCCGCGACGAAGTCGGTCATCTGGCTCGTAAGATTGATGTTCTTGTTCAGCACCGCATTGATCGGCGCTTGTTGGGCCGCCGGGAGCGCTGCGATCGCCGTCAGGGTCTGTGCCGGAATGGCGGGTGCGGCGACGGCGCCGAACGTCAGCGTGCCGAGTGCCTGGGCGCCGCCGAGGGCGAAATTGAAGAGCTTTGCGCCGAGAAGCTCCGCGGCGTATTCGGGCACCACTGGCCCGTCGGAAAACCTGGCCGCATAAGGGTTGAGGGGAAGGGGGTGTAGCCCCTGGGTGTTGATGCCGGCAGCCGTGGCAAGCGACAGCAACTGGCTGCTGAGCGCGAAAATCCCCCCATTGTCGGACAAGCTGTCGCCGACCATGTAGAGCTGATCGAACGCGGACTGGTTGGCCATTGTCCCTTCCCCCTCGTTAGCGAATTCCACTTCGCGAAATTACACGCGGTGCGCGTACCGTTCAACGCCGGCTCGTCCGGCCCGCCTGGTTGGGGGCCGCGCTCGGCGCAAATGCCCGTCTCAACTCGACAAGGCGCCGCCACTTTTGAGAAATCCCATTCAACCAAATACACGCATATTGCGGCGAAACCATGACCGCCGTTCGGTGTGACCCTGCAGACGAACACTTGGCCTGAACGTGCGCCCGTTCAGCGAGCCACCACCAGCACGGGGGCATCGAGCGACTGGACCAGGCCGAGCACGCCCGGCCCGAGGAACCGTGCATCGCCGTGGCGCAGCGAGGCGCCGAGCACGACCAGATCGTAACGCTCGCGCCGGACGGCACGTCTGATCTCGACATCGAGGCGTTGGTTGGTTGCGGTGAGGCCCCTGACGGGGACGCCGCCGCGCTTGCCCAGGCGATGCGCATCGACCAGCAGCGACATGCCGGCACGGCGGCTGCGTCCGCCCACCAGCATCGTCTCGACGCGTGGATCGAAGACATGGAAGACGGTGAGGGCGCCGCCGCTGGCGCCGGCCAGGGCGAGCGCGATCTCGGTTGCCAGCCTCGCTTCGGGACGTCCGCCCGTCGGCACCAGGATATCGAGGCGCCTGTCGGGCTCGAAGGCGAGGCGCCCGCCGTTGATCAGGATGGCGATTGGCCCATCGAAGGTTGCCACCAAGCCTTGCAGCGGTTCCTCGAAATGCGGTGTGCTCGCCGTCATCGGCTGACGGATGCCGACGAAAGCGATGTCGTAGCCCTTGGCGATCTCGCTCTTCAGCCCGTCGCCGTTGGCGACGCTGCGAGCCTGGAGAAGCTGACCGATCATCCGCTTGACGGCCACCGCCGGCGCTCCCGCA
This sequence comes from Reyranellaceae bacterium, assembly GCA_046349335.1. Taxonomy (GTDB): domain Bacteria; phylum Pseudomonadota; class Alphaproteobacteria; order Reyranellales; family Reyranellaceae; genus Reyranella. Next base: position 3,585 of record JAXMCO010000006.1, on the reverse strand, counting down.
CTCGTCGCGCCGTCCCCGTGCGGAGCCCGCGCCTTCTCGGCCGCCGCCCGCAAGCGGTCGCGGCCCGTGTGGCCACCGGCCTTCGCCTCGCCGCCTGGCGCAGCCTCCAGCAACGTCATCAGCACGTTCTGGCGCACGGCGAACAGACCAGCGAGCGAGGCGGTCATCTCGCCGTTTCGGCTGGCATCGACATAGACCAGCGCCCGCTCCATGTGCGGAAGGCTTTGCCGCTGCTCGGCTTCCTCGCGATCCAGGCGCTTGGTCTCCTCGTCGCGCAGCGGCACGCGGGCGATCATCCAGCGCAGCGTCGGCGGCATGATCATGGTCGTGACCACCGCCATGGCGACGATCATCGTGTAGAGCTGGCCGCTCAAGGCACCGATCGACAGGCCGATGCTGGCGATGATGACCTCCGTCGAGCCGCGCGCGTTCAGGCCCGTCGCCAGCGCCAGCGACTCGGGCACCGTCAGCCCGCCGATCCGGCCGCCGGCGAGGGCACCCAGGAACTTGCCGCCGCTGGCGACCAGGATGATCGCCAGCGTCATCACCAGCAGGGCAGGGTCGAGCAGCGTGCGCAGATCCATGCCGAGGCCGGCGACCGCGAAGAAGACGGGGCTGAAGAAGGCGACGATGAACCCGCGGAGCTGGTCCTCGATATGCTCGGAGAGAAAGGGTGACTGGCCGATCAGGATGCCGGCCACGAAGGCTCCCAGCGCGGCATGCACGCCGATGAGGTCGGTGACCAGGGCCATGGCGAACATGAGCACCAGGATGGCGCTGATCACCGGCATCTCGATCTTCATGTTGTCGTTGCACCACAGGATGAGGCGCGCGACCGCACGGCGGCCGATCATGAAGCTCGCGGCGAGGAACAGGCCGGTGAAGGCGAGACTCGTGCCGATGTCGCGGAAGTCGACCACGCCGTCGGCAGCGATGCCGGTGATGACCGCGATGATGATCCAGGCCAGGGTGTCGTCGAGGATCGCGGTGGCGAGGATGATCTGTCCGACGTCGCGCCGGATGGCGCCGATCTCCATCAACACCATGGCGACGATCTTGACGGACGAGATGGAGAGCGCCGTGCCGAGGAACAGCGCCGTCACCAGCCGCTCGACCTGCGAGGGGATCACGGCTGGCGGCAAGGCATAGGCGAGCGCCACGCCGCAGGCGAACGGCACGGCGATGCCGAGCAGGGAGCTCGAGACCACCGCCACCCGCTTTCGACCGACTTGCGACAGGTCGGTCTCCATGCCGGTAAGCAGCAGCAGGAGCATGATGGCGATCTGCGACACCGCGCCCATCATCGACTTGAGGGCGGGCACGTCGGGAAAGACGAGGTGCCTGAGCTCGGGAAGAATCGCGCCGAAAACCGACGGTCCGAGCAGGATGCCTGCCAGCAATTGACCGAAGATGGCAGGCTGACCGATGCGGGTCATGGCCTCGCCCACCAGGCGGCCGACCAGGAGCAGCAGGATCAGTTGCGCGACGAAGGTCGCCATCGTCTGGTCTGCCGTCACAGCCGTTCCCCCCGCTTCTCTATAGGCGGGCGCGTACGCGCTGCGCAACGATGGACGCGTGGCACGAGTCGTGCTGACCTTCCGGTCCGGCGGAGGAGGGTTCTCATGGACAAGGCAACGATCGAAGCGCTGGTGCGACGCGCCGGCCTCGCCAAGGCATTGGCGGAGTTCCCGGAGGACGTCGCGGTTGCGGCCAAGCAGGCGGAAAGCGCCGTCGCCAAGGTGAAGAAATGTGCCGATCCGCGAGCGGAACCCTGGCCGCCGATGCGGGCGGGGACCGGCCTATGAGCGGCGGTGCGCTCGCGGAGCTGCATTGGCTCACTGCCTCGGAGGCGGCGCGCGCCATCGCGGCGAAGGACCTGTCGCCGGTCGAGCTGGTCAAGGCGCTGATCGAGCGCATCGCCAAGCTCGATCCCAAGCTCAACGCCTTCATTCGTCACGACGGCGCCGCCGCGCTGCAGGCGGCGCGCCAGGCCGAGGCCGAGGCGATGGCTGGCCGGCTGCGCGGGCCGCTGCACGGCGTGCCGGTCGGCATCAAGGACATCATCGACGTCGCCGGCTTGGCCACGACCTGCCATTCCAAGATCCTCGTCGGCAAGGTCGCTGCCGCGGATGCGGTCTGCGTCCAGAAGTTGCGCGGTGCCGGCGCCATCGTGCTGGGCAAGCTGTCGACCCACGAATTCGCCATCGGCGGGCCGAGCTTCGATCTGCCCTGGCCGCCGGCGCGCAACCCGTGGAACACCGACCATCATCCCGGCGGCTCGTCGTCGGGCTCGGGCTCGGGTGTCGCCGCCGGTCTGTTTCCCATGGCGTTGGGCTCCGACACCGGCGGCAGCGTGCGCAACCCGGCGAGCTGCTGCGGCATCGTCGGCCTGAAGCCGACCTACGGGCTGGTGTCACGCCGCGGCGTCTTCCCGCTGTCGTTCACGCTCGACCATGTCGGGCCGATGACGCGGACCGTCACCGACAATGCGTTGATGCTTGAGACGCTGGCCGGCCACGATCCGCTCGACCCCGGCAGTGCCGCCGTGCCGAACGGCCATTACGCGGGCGCGCTCGATCGGCCGGTGCGTGGCCTGCGCGTCGGCTTCGTGCGCCATTTCCACGAAGTCGACCTGCCGGCCGAGCCCGAGGTGACGGCGGCACTGGATCACGTCGCGCGCACCTTGCAGCTCGAAGGCATGGACGTGCGCGACGTCACGCTGCCCTCGCTCGACGAGTTCCGCGCCATCAATCGTGTGATCCTGCAGAGCGAGGCCTGGGCGATTCACGAGGCATGGCTGCAGCAGCGGCCAGGCGACTACGGCCAGCTCGCCCGGCGCCAGCTCATGACCGGCGCCTTCTTCACCGCCGGCGACTACACGCACGCCGCCCGTCGCCGCCTCGAGATGACCGCCGAGGTCGAGGCGGTGCTGCACGAGGTCGATATCCTGCTGTGCGCCAGCTCGATGGACCCGGCCTGCCGCATCGACCGGCCGGCCGAACTCGAGCGCACCTATCCGCGCCAGGCGCGCACGCCGTTCAACGTCACCGGCCATCCCGCCATCGCCATGATGGCCGGCCTGTCGGTGAATGGCCTTCCGCTATCGGTACAGTTCGCCGGACGCTACTTCGACGAAGCGACCGTGCTCCAGGTCGCGCGGGCATGGGAACGAGCCTCCGGTGTCGACAGCAAGCACCCGCCGATTCTGTAGCTGCTGGTCTCGTCCGCTTTCCCGGCCGATCTGGGGAAGCGGACGAAATGAACCCGGAGTGTGACCATGACCGACATCGCCTCGCACCGCGGCGGCGCCCTCCTGTGGGCCGAGAACAGCCGGCTGGCCTTCGAGCAGACAGCCTGTCTGCCGGTCGAGCAGGTCGAGTTCGACGTCCATCCCTCGCGCGACGGCCGGCTGGTGGTGATCCACGACGCCACGCTCGACCGCACGACCGACGGAACGGGCGCGGTGTGCCGTCACGATTGGGCTGATCTCTGCAGGTTCACCCTGAAGGGCAGCGGCGGCCAGCGCATGCTGCTGCTCGAGGAGGTGATCGAGATTTTCCGTCCGACCAGCATCGTCCTGCGCCT